>CAZGNZ010000015.1:0-92710 GCA_964527215.1 uncultured bacterium
TGAAAATCTTTGTGAACCCGCTTTTGCAGATTTGAACTGAGAAATGTTAGTAAGTCATATTTTTTCAATTTTCAACATAGACTCGTCCCGTCGAAAATCATACGGGACTCGAACTACAACATCTCATTCGCACCATGAAACATCCAATCTCGACAGTCTGCTCTCCGCTCAGACTGACTGAAATTGTACTGAATGCGCGGTAACATATGCACCCCTCTGTCATTGCTCTGACGACTGACCACTGACAACCCAACTGCTCCCTAGCAGGTAGTGCTACTCGACAACTTAGTTCATCAACCAGCTTTACCGCACCCTGCCTGCGAAACCTGATTCAACCAATCAACTATTACACCATTATACCATTTCACCATGCCCCGTGTTCACCCATCCCAAACCCCCACCACTCCCGGGGAACACCAGTTACGGGCCATTCAGGATGCAGCAATCCCAATCCCGGCAGCTAACATCTGCCGGACCAAAATATGATTATTCGAGCACTCACGTGTGTTATTACTATGCATCCTGAACTGGATTCCGGATGGAAACTGTTGGCAACTGGCAATCCGGGGCTGCGCCCCGGGCTGACATATTCAGTCCCTTCAGGGCTGGAAGATCTGAATTTTGCAATCGATCTGTGGAACCTCAGATAGAAAATCCCACTAAGTTCATCCATCCCAAACCCCCACCACTCCCGGGGAACACCAGTTACGGGCCATTCAGGATGCAGCAATCCCAATCCCGGCAGTTAACATCTACCGGACCAAAATATGATTATTCGAGCACTCACGTGTATTATTACTATGCATCCTGAACCGTGATCCGGACGGGAATCATTGGCAATTGTTATATTTTATGTTGGAAACTGGTCATCTGGGAGTGCATTCACGGCTTATGACTGACCACTGACAAATCAACCAGTTAACCATTACACTATTTCACCATTTCACTACTCAACAACACCCTGCAGGTAACCTGACGAAACCACTCAACCAATACCATTCTGCCAAGTCCAAACGTAGTTGCAGTGAAATGAAATTCTCTGAATGCGCGATAACAA
The DNA here is from genome assembly GCA_964527215.1 of uncultured bacterium. Taxonomy (GTDB): domain Bacteria; phylum Fidelibacterota; class Marinisomatia; order SCGC-AAA003-L08; family JACNLC01; genus CAZGNZ01. Next base: position 1,058 of record CAZGNZ010000015.1, read on the forward strand.
TATATCCAAATCAAAACCAATAAACGACCAGAGGATCAAGTCCCCAATTACAATAAACAAAAATGAGTACATTCTCAAATGAAGGCAGGTTTGAAATGAATTTCCCCGCCCGTCAGCTGACGAGACGGGATATCATTAGTGATATAATCATTTTTCATTTCGCCGCCACGCCAAAAGGCGGATTTTCAACAAGCGGCGGGGAATGCACCCAGTTACACTTATCCGTCAGGAGACGGATTATAAACCCGCCAACTGGCGGATTCAAGTAAAAAAATCCATCTTTGATCGTGGAGACGTCAGTCGGTCTCGTACCGGATAAATTTATTTTGGACAGCTGTGACGGAGGCAGGTTTCCCGGACTGAATTCCATCGGTTGAATTTGGCTTTTGACAAGCGGCAGAATGTAAATTTACCGCACAATAACATTTCAAATTATACACAATGAACAATATTGCAATTAAACCGGGCACCATTCTGTTTCTCTGTACAGGGAATTCCTGCAGATCCCCAATGGCGGAAGGAATAGCCCGGGAACTGGGATGGAAGGCCGTCAGCGGCGGGATCAATCCGTCAGAATCCGTTAGCAGGTTTGCGGTGCAGGCAATGGCGGATATCAATATTGACATTTCTGAACATATTCCCCGCAGTGCGGCGGATTATCACTCTGACTCTTTTGATCTTGTGGTGACACTGGGTGACGCGGCCAAAAAGTACCGACCTGAATTCAGCGGGTCCGTGGGGGAGTTTCTGCATCATCCGATCTTTGATCCCTACGAAGTACAGGGGAGCAGCGAAAAAAAACAAAGTGCCTACAACACCGCCAGGGATGCCCTGCAGGAATGGCTGCTCACAATGACGGCTGATCGTGCAGATATTTCCTGTCTGAATGAAAGTGACTACCGACACATCGTTTTTTTCACAGGTGCCGGAATGTCCGCGGAAAGCGGAATTCCCACCTATCGCGGCTCCGGCGGTATTTGGAAGGAGTACCGATGGGAGGATTTTGCGTGTCAAAGCGCATTTGAGAATGATCCGGAGAAAGTACTGGAATTTCACCATATTCGAAGGGATTCCATTCGGTCCTGTCAACCCAACCGGGGGCATCGGATCATTGCGGATATCGGCCGTTCGCATCCCAGAGTGACTGTGATCACTCAGAATATCGATGGCCTGCATCAAAAAGCCGGCTTTGGGAACGTAATAGAGCTGCACGGCAGTCTGTGGCGTGTCCGCTGTGATGACTGCGGAATCACCTTGGACGATCCGGACGGTTCGCTTTTAACTGAAAGCTGCCGCTGCGGTCGTCGCTACCGGCCGGATATCGTTTGGTTTGGCGACTGTCTGAATGAAACAGTACTGAATAGTGCCGCTGCATCCGTACAGGACTGCGATCTTTTTGTAAGTGTCGGGACATCCGGTGTGGTGTGGCCGGCAGCCGGTTTTCCGGGACTGGCAGCTGCCAGCGGTGCCCGATGCATCGAAATCAATCTGGAGCCCACCGATCTGTCTCATCTCTTTCACCAGACTTTCCTCGGTCGGGCAGGTTTCCTGCTGCCGCTCCTGTTTGGCAGGTCCTTCCGTGACAGCAGACGTTCAGACGGTTAATCTTTTTCAGGCAGTCTCCGATCATGACACTCTTTATGTGGAAAGTTGAACCCCGCCGGAATCGCTATCGTTTCCAGACCGATGCCCGTGATATCGCCGGTAAACTTCGAAGAATTCAGGGAATGCGCAGTGTCGGAGTCGGTATGAACAGCTGCGACGAGATATTCGAAATTGAATTGCCGAATATGGAAAGCGCAAAAACCCTGTTGAGAAAAATCGGCAGCAGCAGCATTTATCGATTCAAAGACGGCTTCAAGGCGAACGGACAGCTGAAACTAAAGCTGTGACTCAGTATTTTTACGTCCCGCATATCCGGGATGTTGTAAAATATGCCGGCGCCCAGACCATAAGTAACGCATCATTTCCCTGCGCTGTTCAATTCGTATATTTCAGTTAATCGGGATACATCGCTGGTCCGTTGAAATTGACCCGACGATTTCAATGAGATTCGGATTGATCCCGATACCGGCTGGATATCTTGTTTGCATATGATGAAACCTTTCATAATATCAAACCGGATTACGGTTATTTATGAATCAGGAATTGTATTTTTTTTATGAAAGTTCAAAAACTGGCTGCAGAAGGCAGTAACCATTATCATTCGAATCACCGGAACGGTGGAATTTAAACGATCATCCGTCACACAGGAGCAACCATTATGATACAGCTGTCCGGCGTCACCAAGATTTTTACACTGAATAAAAAGCAGCGGCGGGATATGGGAAAGGACTTTTCAGGTCATGAAATCGTGGCAGTTGACAAGGTTGACCTCTCCTGTCAGCCCGGCAGGATTTTCGGTCTGATCGGACCCAACGGTGCCGGGAAAACCACCACACTGCGCCTGATTGCCACCATGCTCAAACCCACTTCAGGGAAAATTATTATCAATCATCTGAATGCTGACGATCAGGCTCAGGAAATCCGGCAGAGACTCGGGTTTCTGACCGGCAACACAGGATTATACGATCGACTGACAGCAGAAGAAATGGTAAAGTACTATGCCGATCTGTACGGCATGGATTCCAACCAGTACGACACCCGCCGCGGCGAGCTGTTCAAGCTGCTTGATATGGAGGAATTCGCCGGCCGCCGCATCGCCAAACTCAGCACCGGCATGAAACAGAAAGTCTCCATCGCCAGAACCATTATCCACAATCCGGATGTCGTGGTGTTTGATGAACCCACTTCCGGGCTGGATGTCATGACCTCCCGGGCCATCATCACGTTGATCCGAAATTGCCGCGACCAGGGAAAAACAGTCATCTTTTCCTCACACCGCATGGGTGAAATTCACAGCCTCTGCGACGATCTGGCCATCATCCACAAGGGACGTATTTATTTTTCAGGAACGTATGAAGACTTCCGGGCTCAGATGCAGGCTGACAATCTGGAAGATGAATTTATCCGCTTAACAGGAGTATCCGCATGAACCGGGCATTGATTATTTTTCAGAAAGAACTGAAAGACATGCTGCGCGACCGGCGCACTGTATTCTTCATGATTGTTTTCCCGCTCCTGTTCCTGCCGCTCGTTATCGGCGGATTCCCATATCTGGTGGGAAATATATCAGAAAAGAAAATGACCGAAGAGCTCACCATTGCAGTCGTAGGTGCTGAACATGCCCCTGACCTGACCGCTCTGTTTGCGGAAACCGGCGGACTCCAGCTGAGGTTCGACCTGCCGGAATCAGTCATTGAGGATTCCATTCGAAGCGAGGCCATTAACGCGGCCATGGTATTTCACACCGGTTTTCAGGAGAAACTGGATGCTCTGGAAAATGCGGATGTGGATCTGTATTACCGGTCTTCCCAGGATATGGACGCAGCAAACAAACGGCTGAGCTCGGTTCTTGACAAGTACAGCAGTACAATCCGAAAATTGAGGTATGAAAAACTGAATATTGAATCCTCCATTTTTGAACCGCTGAACATCAGCCATTTCAACATCGCCTCAGAACAGGAAATGATTGGAAAAATGGCCGGTGGCTGGCTGCCGTACATCTTCATTCTTTACTGCTTCATGGGTGCTGTGTACCCGGCACTGGATCTGGGAGCCGGAGAAAAGGAACGGCGGACACTGGAAACCATCCTTGTTTCCCCTGCCACGCGACTCGAAATACTTTTTGGAAAATTTGGCGTCATCGCCTTTTTTTCGCTGATGTCTGCCGTTATGGGCGTCCTCGGCATGCTGATCGGACTGAAATTCAGTAATGAAATGCCCCCGGAGCTGATATCGGTTCTTACCAGCATTCTCAGTCTTCAGAATATTCTGATCATCATTTCGCTGATACTGCCGGTGTCCATATTCTTTGCAGCGCTGCTGCTGGGACTGTCAGTCTATGCCAGAACCTACAAGGAGGCGCAGAGCATTGTAACCCCGCTGAACATTCTGGTTATTTTTCCGGCCCTGATTGGTATGGTACCGGGAATTGAACTGGATCCAGTGACAGCGTTTATCCCTGTGCTGAATATCTCGCTGGTCACAAAAGACATTCTGGCAGGTACAATATCCATGGGGCTTCTGATCGAGGTATATGCCAGCCTTATTTTCTTTGCACTGCTAACCATTTTCTGGGCGCGGATCTGGTTTGAAAAAGAACAGGTGATTTTCAGGGGATAATCCGCCTTCGCGGTGCCGCTGCGGAAAGTCACTCGGCCATCATTCGGGAAATTGACCGGATCGGCTGTCCAATGTAACAAGTGACAGGAACGAGTACATGATTACTTCCTTATTAAAATGGTTGTTTGTTCAATCCAACAGAAGCGTTCTGCGTCAGCGAAATTTCGACGGTAATCTGACAATGGACATTCTGGACCGTCCAGTCTCAGTTTACCGGGATCACTGGCATATCCCCCATATTTTCGCCGCCGGTCGGGCAGACCTGTTCAGGGCCCAGGGGTTTGTTCATGCCCAGGATCGGCTTTGGCAGATGGAAATGAACCGAAGACTCGGAAAAGGTGAACTGGCAGAAGCTTTTGGAGAAGTGGCGCTGGACACAGACCGTCTGACCCGAACCCTGGGATTTTCCTGTCTGGCTCAAAAAGACTGGAAGCTGCTGGATGATGAGTATCAGTCCTGCCTGGTCGCCTATGCCGAGGGAGTGAATGCCTTTATTCGGCAGAAGCGTTTTCCCGTTGAATTTAAACTGACCCGTATCAAACCACGCTTATGGGAACCTCTGGACAGTCTTATATGGGGCCGAGTGATGGCCTGGACACTGTCTCACGGCTGGATGGGAGCGCTGACACGGGCGGATATCGTGGCCAGGGTAGGAACGGATATCGCGTCCGAGCTGAATATATTTTATCCGGATAAACATCCCGTTGAACTTCCGGACGGATTGGAATTCAACAGCATTTCGGCAGAAGGCATGCTCCAGGCCGTCACCGGGCCTTTCCTTGGCAAGGACCTGGAAGGGGGAGGCCGGGGTTCCAACGCCTGGGCGGTGGCCGGGCAGCGTACCGCCAGCGGATCCCCCCTGCTTTGCAATGATACGCATTTGGTCCTGAATCAGCCTTCAACATACTATATTGTCCATCTCAAGGCCGGAAAACGCCTTCATGTTGCAGGGATATCCCTTCCCGGCATCCCGGGGGTCATTATTGGTCATAATGATCATATAGCCTGGGGAATTACTCTTTCCTACATCGACTGTGAAGATATCTTTATTGAGAAATCCGATCCTGAGCATCCTGACCATTATAAATACAATTTCGAAAGCAGACCATACAAGGTGCGAAAAGAAACCATCAAGGTTAAGGATCAGGATGATCACATCGAGTCGGTATATTCCACCATCCACGGACCGCTTCTCAACCGTACAATTGCCGATTGTGAACAGCCGCTAGCACTGGCCTCGATGGCATTGCAGCCCAACATGATGATCAAGGGATTTCTGGATGTCTGCCGGGCAGCGGACTGGAATGAATTTCTGGATGCACTGCGCTGTATCGATGCTCCCCATCTCAATTTCGTATATGCTGACACTCAGGGAAATACGGGACTGGCAGTCTCCGGCCGGGTTCCCGTTCGCAGCAAGGGCAACGGCCAGCTCCCCGTAATCGGGTGGACCGGCGAGTACGACTGGGTTGATGAAATTCCGTTTGAAGAAATGCCCTATTTACTGAATCCCGAATCTGGACTGATTGTCTCCGCCAACAATAAAATCATCGGGGATGATTATCCGCATTTTCTGGGAAACTCCTTCGCAAACGGCTACAGAGCCCGGCGCATTCTTGAGATGCTCACCTCATCAGACTCCATATCAATGGACGAGTGCGCCCGAATCCAGATGGATCAGCTGTCCATTCCCGGTCGCGAACTGGTTGCCGGCCTCATTCGAGGACTGCGTACCGCGCGTCCGAAAGCAAAAAAAGTCATCGATATCCTAATGAAATGGGATGGAATTCTGGATGCGCACAGTGCCGGAGGTGCCGCTTACCAGGTACTGGTTTATACCATGATACGCAAACTGGTGGAACCTCAGCTCGGTAAAGAACTGACCGACCGGTACATGGGCAGCGGTGAACATCCCGTGCTCGTCCCCACCAATGAATGCCTTGGACATGCCCTGCCCGGATTTCTCCAGATTATTCAAAACAGGGATTCAAAATGGCTGACAAACGAAAAGGAAATCATTGATCTGGTGGATGCGTCCCTGGTGGATACATGCAAGTGGCTGGAAACCCATCTGGGATTTGAAACATCTGATTGGGAATGGGGTCGCCTTCATCAGCTCACTTTTCATCACAGCCTTTCTTCCCGAAAACCGCTGGGCGCCGTCTTCAACGTGGGACCGATTCCGGTCGGCGGAGACACGGATACTGTTTTCCAGGCGGCGTATATTCCATCAGCCCCCTTTCACCCAACTGCCTGGAGTCCGGCACACCGCATGATGATTGATACCGGCAACTGGAACAAAACCCGCATCATCACCGCACCGGGGCAAAGCGGAGTTCTGGGCAGCCGCCATTACGACGACCTCCTCTCAAGCTGGCTGAAAGGCAATTCGGTGAATCTGTACTGGGATGAATCCGAAATCCGCCGCCGATCCTCCGGACTTCTGAAACTGGAACCCTGAGCCGGTCCTGCAGGACCGGTTGACACATTGCCGTCTGACCGGCAATTAATCGGCACACATGAATGAAAATCCCTGACACAGGCGACGGGGAACTCCCCCTTTTCCACTTGTCCCTTGGCCGGCGGATTAAACTGCGTACTGCTCCCGACCGAAAGCTGACAATTTGCTGAAACCCGACTGACAGCTGCCGATTCGTTTGGCTTCAGGCCTGGTTTCTCCGGCACAATGAATTTTTATATCACCTGTTGACCCGAATACAGCCCTTTGATCGATTCCGCATTCGAATAAGCAAATGGATAAAGGCAGCTCAAAACTCTGCAATCATACCGCTTTTAATGAATTTGGAAATCGTTATAACTTTTTGGTTGATTTTCACACTGATGATACGTTAATGAAATGTCAGGAGTATGTTTTGAGTTCTGAAATCAGGTTTAAAGAACCCAACCTTACAATCAACAAAGTATATACGCGCACCGGAGACACGGGCCAAACCCGTCTGGTGGGGGGACAAATGCTTCCGAAGGATGATCTTCGAATCTCCGCATACGGCGTCGTTGATGAACTCAACGCCGTCGTCGGGCTGGCACGGGCTGAACTGGAGCGATTCCTGGACGACTATCCAGTACTGCAGATACTGGAAGAAATACTCCTGCGGGTCCAGCATGAACTGTTTAATCTGGGCTCTCAGCTGGCCACACTGCCGGAAGACATGAATCCTCAGATGCCCCGTATCACACGTTCGGAAATTTTCCAGCTGGAACAGGAAATTGATGACATGAACGAGAATCTGCCCACCCTGAAATCGTTCGTACTTCCCGGCGGCAGCGAATTGAACGCACGGCTGCATCTGGCAAGGACGATCTGCCGCAGAGCTGAACGCAAGGTTGTCACCCTGGCACAAACTGACGGAATCGATCATAAATCCCTGATGTATCTTAACCGGCTGTCGGATGCGTTATTTGTCTGGAGCCGTTGGGCCATGAATGTCATGCAGCTGCCTGAAGTGCTCTGGCAGCCCAATCAAAACACTCGAACCTGACCATCATAAATGATTTAAGGACTTCACCCATGCTGAAACATTTGAATTCGCTTCTGATTATCCTGCTTCTTTCTTCGACCCTTTCAGCCGAATCGGAATATGGCCTCGGCTGCATCATAGAAACCGAATTGCCGGAGTGGATCAGCCCCAGCCCGTCTGTTTCACTTCGCACGGATTACCGAGATTCAGCAGATCTTTCGGGTAATTTCCCCCCCATTCTCAGTCAGGGAGGACAGGGTTCCTGCACCGCCTGGGCATCCGCCTATTACTACAAAACATATCAGGAATGGCAGGAACATCAGTGGGATCTGACCGAACTGGCACACCGTTTCAGTCCGGCCTTCGTGTACAATCAGATCAACGGCGGAGTGGACGGCGGTTCCAACATCTCAGATGCCTTTCTGGTTTTTTCGTCAATGGGCTGCGCGTCCCTGGAAGATATGCCCTACGACGATGATGTCTGCACCCAGTATCCAACCGAAGAAAATTACCTCTCGGGTATGCCCTACCGTACCCAGGATACCTACGCCATTGAAATCGCGGAGGATTTTGAAAGCATTCGAAATCTGCTTCTGAACGGCGATGCAGCCGTTTTTTCCATCACAATATATCAAAGCTTCTATTCAATTGACGATCATGATTACGTGTACGCTGAAAATACGCTGGACGGCGGCATTTCCGGCGGACATTCCATCTGCGCCTGCGGATTTGATGACAACAAACCCACTCCGGACGGCAGCGGTGCCGTGAAATTCGCAAATTCCTGGGGAGAAGGCTGGGGGGACAACGGCTATTTCTGGGTGTCATACGAAGCTCTCCAAAATGCCGCCATTACCGGTCCGTACGCCTACTATGCTTCAGACCGCATCGATTACGAACCGCAGCTGATTACGCGCTTCCATATTGATCACGATACTCGCGGAGCTGTCGGACTGCAGTTCGGAATTGGTTCCGATACCGATCCCCTCTGGTCCGTTCCGGCCCTGAACTGGGGACTGAAAGGCATTCAGCCGGTGCCGTTTCCGGCCACCAATATCGCGTTTGATCTCAGCGACGGCCTTGATCACTTCATTCCCGGTCAGGACAATTCTTTTTATCTTCGGGCAAAAGATGAACGGTACTTCTGGCAGATCAGCGGGGAACATGCGTTCGAAGGGGAAGCCTGGTGGTGCGCCAATCCGGATATTCCCGGCTACGGCAACGGCTGGAACATGGACCTGATTCTGCCGCCGCTGCAGCTCTCCGAATCAGACAATCTGCTTTCCTTTATGATGAGTTATGCCATTGAGGAGCCTTCTGACTACGGACAGTTCGACGGCTGGGATGTGGCAAATGTCGCCGTGTCTGTCAACGGCGGGATCGAATGGAATGAAATAATCGGCAGTCTTCCATACAATGTGAATAATTCCTGGGCTTTCGACTGGCATGATCTGGGTACCGGACACAGAGGATGGGCGGGATATGCCCCGGACTGGCAGGAGGTCATCTTCGACCTTGATCCCTTCGCCGGTTCGGAAGTGCTGATCCGCATCAAGTTTATCAGCGACGGCGGCTGGTGTTCACTGGATGACACGGATTATTTTGGTCTGGCGGTAGACAATATCATGGTGCTTTCCGGCGGAACCGAGATATACTTCGATGATGCCAATCGAAACAGGACAGAAGGTGTCATCGACGAATTTACGGTGGAACATCTCCCTGACCAAATCACCGCTGAGGCGTATGATCTGCCCGTGATTATTCCCGAAGACGAAAGCTATGTCTATGCCCATGCGCTGTTTTCCGGACCCAGTGTATCCGGCGACCTGAATCAGGACGGGATTCTGAATGTACTCGATCTCGTACAGCTGGTGGATCTGATCCTGCAGCCGGACCTGCAGATGGAGCTTCATTTTCTGCTGGCGGATATCAACATGGACAGTCAACTGGATGTATTGGATATCGTACTGATCGTAAATATGATTATCGGGTGACCGCGTCTGATTAAGTTTCAAAAATTTTTCCCGTAATACAGGCACTCACATAATCGCTGCAGCCGCTGCTGTCAGGATACGCACGCCGGTTCCAATTTTTTTTACAAACAGCAACTGCATATGCCTTATCAACATCAATATAGAACCAATTTGATTCACCCAATCAGCTGCATGGGGATTTGTGTTCTTCTGCTGTTTTCTTGTGAAAACAGGATGGAGGAGAAAAATCCGTTAAGAAAAATCAGAAGGCAGATTGCGGAGCACTACAGTTTCGAAAATTGTTACAATAGTGATGAAGGGGTGTTGGTTTCAGTTGAAGAAACGCATTTTGATACATGCGGCCGGCCAACAAAAAAAACCACGTTCGCCGTAAAAAAATCCGGGGCAAAAAGGACCGTTGAAATGACAGAATTCAACAGTTCCGGACTGCAGCTGCACGTTACGGAATTATCCTCAGAAGGTGATACGGTTCGTCTGGACCTGTACTCCTATACTGCCGAAGGAAAAACAGTCAAAACAATCAATTACCGAGTAGATGGCAGTACATATCAACGCGTAAGAAAATTCAATACCGATGACGTGCTTCTGGAGAAAATATCGCTTGATTCGGACGGTGGTGTCACGAAACAAATCCTGAATCACCTTGATGTAAACGGCAATGTGATCAGCAGACAGTTTATTGATTTTACCTCCGATTCAATTTCTGACCGAACGCAGGAATTCGAGTACGAGTACGATTCTGCCGGAAGAATATTATCTGAAACCAGATTTCGAACCGATGGTTCGGAAAGATATAAATATACAGCCGAGTATGATTCAGCCGGCCAATTGATCAGCAGTACGGAACGGATTTCAAATCCTGATGCTGACTCGCTATCCAGCAGAATGTATCATGATGAATACCAATACGATGTGAATGGGGTTCTTATCCGAAAAACCAGGCATGATTCAACCGGAAACGGAATTTTCCAACATGAATACAGTTATGATGACAGAGGCAACAGGACATCGAAACACATTCTGAAGGACAGCCTTCAGCTGATTCAGCAAATCTATAAATACAATAACGCAGACTCACTCATTGAATACGCAATGCTTGAATATCCCGGCGGCAGTATGACCCACTTTGAGATATCTGAATATAATTCTGAAAACAGACCGATCCTGAAAATGAAATATTACTGTTATCCGGACAGCGTTCTTGTCGGAAATGGATTGGGAAAAGGCAGGAAACTGCGCTCGGACAGCGGTCATGTTACCCGAATTCCGATGGATAAAACGGTTTACAGATATGAGTACTATTGATACACGCGTTTCGACTCAGCTCTTTGACAGGGACGCAAAACCAATCAGTTCCGCCCTGTTCATACCGGAATCGATTGCGTCTGCTTTCGTACCGGAAACAGGTTAAACTACTTCCCGCTGAAATGCATCTCCGAGAACCTGAACGAGGGGGTTTTCCACCCGGAATAGGGTCGGGGATCATTGCCGGTTTCCACCAGATTCTGCCAGAAGGACAATGTGTTTCCTGAGAGATTCATTTCATTGACCGGCTGGATAATGCGTCCGTTTTCAATCAGCTGTCCCACCACACCCACAGAAAAATCACCGGTGGTGGAATTCGAGTTGCCCCCGATAAAGCCCGTTATCAAAATCCCCTTTTTCACATCCCTGATCATGTCTTCCGGTCCGCGCTGCCCGTATTCGAAAATCAGATTGGATGTAGAACCGGATGTCGGCGGCATTTCCAGTTTGCGTCCGTAATACGTATCAATAAAGTAATTTTTCAGCACACCTTTTTCGATCATCACTCGCCGTTTTGCGGCCAGACCCTCTCCGTCAAAATTCCGGGATCCCTGACTGCGTGGAATATGCGGATCGTCAATCAGCGTCAGTGCATCGGAAGCAATCTGCTGTCCCTGTTTTCCTTCCAGCCATGAGGCTTTCCTGTATAATGTTTCACCGCTCATGGCATTTTTCAATCCCCACAGCAGCCGTCCGCCGGCCTGGTTTTCCAGGATCATCTCGTAGCTGCCTGAATCCAGCTTCTGCTGCCCCAGTTTCCGCACCGCCCGTGATACCGCCCTGTCTCCCAGCGTTTGAAAATTCGGCAGATCGTTTCTGTTAGCAACCGAAGCCCAGTAGCCGTCTTCCGGCTTGCCGCCTTTGTCATCCTGCAGAGCCACATCCGCACCGATGCTGAAATGGGTCCATTCCGACTCACCTTCAAATCCGTTGCTGTGAATCTGGTAGATCTGACCCAGACTGTCGTAATACCCCGCCGTGACGGAGATCAGTGCAGGATGCAGACCGCGGGTATACTGCTCCAGTTCTTCAGCTGCATCCTTCCGCTGAGACGCCTGAATGGATTCGTAGGAACTGTCTCTCAGCTGCAAATCCGCATGCTCGTCGGGATTCGGGTAATACATCGGATCCGGAAGGCTGCGAAACGTATCCGGACTGAGATACCGGGTGCCGGCAATGGCTTCGCTGATGAATGTTTCGAGAGATTCCGTTTTCAGATCCGATGTGGAATGCGAAGAGTACTTATGGTCCGCATACAAGTCAATAGTCAATGAATTCTGTGTGCTTTCATGAAGATTTTCAACCAAACCCTCCCGAAATGACACTCCGACAGATCTGTTTCTGAATAACCGGACCGCCGCTGCCGAAGCACCGTTTCGAACCGCGTAGTCAAGCGCCCATCTTGCAATATCTTTTTTCATGCTTCTGATTCCTGGTTCTTGTATAATTATGATTCTGTTCCGCCAACAGTAATGCTGGACACCTTAACGGTCGGCATTCCCTGACTCACCGGCACACTCTGCCCGTTTTTGCCGCAGGTCCAACCGCCTTCTGCCATTTTCAGATCATCCCCAACCATGTTTACGCGTCGCAGGACTTCCGGACCGTTGCCGATAATATTGATATCCTTGATCGGCTGGGTCAGACGGCCGTCCTCAATGAGGGTTCCGGATTTAACATAAAACGTGAAATCACCTGCGCCAATCCAGACCTCGCCGTTATAAAACGTGTCTGCGTAGATGCCTTTTTTCACACTGCGAATGATTTCCTCCCGGCTGTGCGGTCCGGGGAGCATATACGTATTGCGCATTCGGGGCATGGGATTGTGTCTGAATGACTGCCGCCGCCCGCTGCCTGTCGGTTTCACACCATAGTGCCGGGCACTGATCCGGTCGTGCAGATAACTGCGAAGCACACCGTTTTCGACCAGAACCGTCTGCTCTGACTCGTTGCCTTCATCATCGATATTGATGGATCCCCGAACATTGGGATTGGTCCCGTCATCCACAATCGTCACAAACTGTTCCCCGACTTTCTGATTCATCAGATCGCTGTAGATGGAAACATTTTTCCGGTTGAAATCCGCCTCCATTCCATGCCCAATGGCTTCGTGCAGCAAAATCCCGGAACTGCCGGCCGCCAGCACCACCTCCATTTCACCCGCCGGCGGTCTGCCGGCATCCAGCAGATCGGTTGCCTGCGTCACTGCCTTGCGCGCCAATTTGTCCAGATTGGCCTCGTTCATAAATTCGATCCCCCGGCGCCCGCTTAAGCTGAACCGGCTCGATTCACGCCCGGATTTGCTCTCCGCAGTGCATGATATGGAAATCTGCCCCATGGGCTGATAGTCGTATGCAGCCCGCCCTTCGGATGTTGCGAGGAGGATATAGCTGGATTCATTGCTGAACCTGATATTGGATTTGATTATGCGCGATTCCAGTTCGAAGGCCTTGTCATTCAGCAACTGCAAAATTGGGATTTTTGTATCGATGGATACCGTCTCCCAGGGTGTCTGAATCGGATAATAATTCGGAATTTTGACAGCCGACAGCTGAACCGGTGCGATTTTCCGGGAAGTTTCAGCGATGGCGGCAGCCGTTCCTGCAGCCTGGATCATGGTCTTCTCTGATATTTCTTCCGTGAATGAATACCCGGTCTGATCTCCTTTCAAGACCCGGATGCCGACACCGAAATCAATATTCCCGGATGCATTATTTACCTGATTGTCTTCCAGACGAACGGAATTGGAAATTTTATGCTGAAAGTACAGATCGCAGTAATCCCCCCCTTTATCCAGCGCAGCTTCCATTACTCTTCGAATGACATCGGGATCGACACCGAAATGATGGTAATAGTCCGATATAGAATTCATTTTCTGTCCCTGATTTTCTGGAGCACCGTATAATTTGGAACTCAGCATCATCGGCATCACGGCGGTGCCTATCAGACCCTGTGAACTCCTTTTCAGAAATTCGCGACGTGTCCAGCTTGATTTCATAATTTCCTCAATAATTTAAATTGTCCTATAATTCGTCCGGCATACCGTGCGGTTTTCCGTGCAAGCGAATGGGTATCCCTCTTTGACTCATGACTTGATGATGAGATGATGGTGATGTGTCAATGCGGAAAAAGCAATAAGACCACACTGTTTCCGGTGAAATCCAGAAACATATTTTCCGTTGCAGGAATCAGTGGGATTCCCGGTCTGCGTGGCAAACAAAGCAAAATGAGCAAAATCGCACCGAACAGTGCATCCGGAACATTTTTCAAGTATATTGGAATCCCGTCTTATGACGAACCGAACCAGTATTGACCGAATCCATCATCGGTGTTGAATTCTTATGAATAATCCAGGTTAGACTGATAAAAATTCCTCTGAGTCCGGCCGAAGATGCGGTTTTGCATTGCGGCGTCTCTGAATATCCGACTGGTTTTAGCGGTTAAAATTAAACCGTCTGAGATGACCCCGCCGAAGAATTTATCTCAGTTAACCCATAAATTTCCGGCTCATACCCGAATGTGTTCAGCTGCCGGGGACGACCCGATTTCACCCGGTCAAGGTTCTCATATAGGATTTCCTGAATCATACGGTGTAATTTTCACTCATCAATTCATTGGAATTCAAATACGTTCTATGTCAGCCGTCCGCCGTTTACTGTTTCGATATACACAACTTCCGGCCCCCATCATCCGGCTGATTGCGGCTGAGCTGCTTCTGAACCTCATCAATGCCGGTTTCCTTCTGATTTTAAACATCTATATGCGCAAATCAGGGTACGGGGATGAGGAAATCGGCAGCTATCTGTCCTATCGTTTTCTGGGCATTCTGATGCTTGCCTTCCCACTGGGGCTCTTCATTAAAGGCCGTCGGCTCAAACCCTTTTTTATCGCTGCCACCATTATTATTCCCCTGAGCAGCCTGGCTGTACTGGAAGGAATCCGGCTTCACCTCCCTCTGTTCACAAAGGCAATGTTTCTGCTGTGGGGCATCGGCATTATGCAGATACATGTATGCTCACTTCCCTTTATCATGCGCTCTGCACCGAAAGAACTACTGTCCGAAGCCATATCCCTGAATTATGCCACCTGGTCCCTGGCCATGATCCTGTGCGGCATCGTGATCGGCATCCTGACCCGTGTGAGTGACTGGAGTGAAGCCGCAGGCTGGATCGTCTGGGATGAATACCGCATCCTGCAGCTGATTTCCATTATCTGCGCTCTGAGCGTGTTTTTGCTGATACGGCTCAAGGAAGGTGCACCGCGCTCAAATCCGGTGGAATTTCAAAAACATCTGAAATCTTTGGTTCTGGATTATGATTGGCCGCTGATCCTTGAAGTCGGTCTTCCGACAATGATCATTGCCGTTGGTGCAGGACTTACCATACCGTTTATCAATTTGTTTTTTTTCTCCGTCTTCGGGATGGATTCTGATCAGTTCAGCATACTCGGCAGCGCCACCGCAGCACTGGTGTTCGTCTCTGCTCTGGCAGTCCCGCACATAAAGCGCCGGTTCGGCTACATGATTGCCATTACCCTTACCCAGGGTCTTGCAATCCTGTTTCTGATCCTGATGGCATTGACGGAACTGGTATCCCATGTTCCCGGTATACTCACAGCCGCTGTTTTTTTCTACATGATGCGCCAGCCCCTGATGAATATGGCAGGACCGATCACCAATGAGCTGGTGATGAAATACGTGGGAACCCGGTATCAGGAACTGGTCAGTGCTCTGCACTCCAGCATTTGGAGCTCATCATGGTTTATCAGTGCAAAGGTGTTCCAGTTCTTCCGCTCTGCGGACCTGCCATACTATCAAATTTTCCTGATCACGGCAGCGCTTTACGCATTCGGCGTGTTTCTGTACTCTTTTATTATTCGGAAATACCGAAAATTGAGAGATGCCGGAAATCTGAGTTAACCCGAACCGCTAATATTGTAAACAGCATCTGAAGATTGGGCCACAGCCACCAATACCCTTAAACACAGGATTATTATGCCGCGGAAAAAAAAGAAGATATTCGTTCTGGATACCAATGTGATACTGCATGACCATGAATGCATTATGCAGTTTGAGGAAAATGATGTTGTCATACCGATTACGGTTCTGGCTGAGCTGGATCAGTTTAAAAAAGGGAATCAAAGCATTAACTACCACGCCCGGCAGTTTGTGCGGTTTCTGGACAAACTCACCGGAGACCGCCTGTTCAACGGCGGACTGAGAATTGCACCGGACCTGGGTAAAATGACGATCTGTCTTGAGCAGGAAATTCACAAAGATCTCCGAACCAGTTTCGGTCCTTCGGTTCCGGATCACCTTATTTTGAATTCCGCATATAATCTTAAACAAAACAATCCGGGCCAGCCGGTAATTCTGGTCTCAAAAGACGTTAATCTGAGGATGAAGGCAAAATCCACCGGCCTGCTGGCACAGGATTACAGATCTGATAAAGTGCAGGATATTTCGACCCTGTATAAAGGGAAAAGGCGTCTGGAACCTGTGGATTCAGAGCTGATCGATCGTCTTTTTCAGTCTCCTCATGAATTTCCTTCAGAACGTTTGAATCCTCAAGAACCCCTCCAGGCCAATGAATATCTGATACTGCGGAGCGGTCAGAAATCAGCGCTTGCCTATTACAATCCCGGATCCGCTAAGATTGAGCTGGTCCCGAAGTTCAACGCATACGGCATCAGGCCGCGCAATGCGGAACAGTCATTTGCTCTGGCCGCGATGATGAACGATCAGATCAAGCTGGTAACACTGACCGGAAAAGCCGGTACGGGGAAAACACTGCTGTCCGTTGCCGCGGCCCTGCAGCAGCGGCGGCATTTTGTCCAGATATTCCTGGCAAGACCCGTTATTCAGCTCAGCAACCGGGAAATCGGATACCTTCCGGGAACGATTGATGAAAAACTGACCCCCTATATCCAGCCGCTCTATGATAATCTGGGAGTGATAAAAAACCAGTTCGAAGAACAGAGCAAGGAATACCAGCTTATCAACCGCATGCTGGAAGACAACAAACTGAAAATTGAACCGCTCTCCTATATTCGCGGCCGTTCCCTCGTAAAAATATTCTTTATCGTGGATGAAGCCCAGAACCTGACTCCGCACGAGGTGAAAACCATTGTATCCCGGGCCGGGGAAGGAACCAAAATCATCCTGACAGGAGATGTGTTCCAGATAGATCACCCCTACCTTGACAGTCAGTCCAACGGCCTGAGTTATCTTATCGAAAGGATGACCGGCCAGTCCCTGTATGCGCACCTGAATCTAGAGAAAGGCGAACGGTCTGAACTGGCAGATCTGGCCAGCAATCTGCTTTAGCCCGGATATTCCATGAGACTTCGCAATGAGATGATGAAAATGATTGATTCTACAAGGCATATGAAGAAAAATGAGTGAAATCGTACTGGACAGTACGTTGAGAACATTTTTCGAGTATAACGCTGTAGAATTGAGCAGATCCATCATCGGAATAGATTTCTCATGAAATATTCGGGTTAGTCCGATCCAGACCTTTCCGGCGTGAGGCGTCAGCACTGCAGTCCTTCTACTGTGATGCGGTTTCAATCTCCATATCTACCAAATAGTTGTAAATAATTATGGTGTGATATAAATTACCTGCGAATCCATTTTAACATATTGATACATTTTGATGACCCAGTAGTCCTATTTGAGGTACAAGATGAGTTTCCAGGAGTTTGATGCAATACTTGAACAGTCGGAAAAATACAATCGGGCGATGTACTTGCCAATCCCGTTTAATTTATATGAAACCTATGGCGAACGCGGACATCTGAAAGCCAAGATATCCCTGGACAACAACGCATATGCCGGATATGTAGTCCCTCTGGGGGACAACTTGCATGTTGTTGGAGTCAATCCCGATATGCAGGAACGGCTGGACAAAGATGTGGGCGATACGGTTCACGTAAAACTTGAGTTTGATATGGAACCCCGAACCGGTGCAGTCCCCCCGGATTTCCAGACGGCGTTGGGGAATCATCCCAGTGCGAAGGCGTTCTTCAACAGCCTTTCTTCGGAAGAACAGCAGGCATTTACAAACTGGATATCTTCAGCAAAACGGGAATCCACACGCACTTCGCGCTTGTATAAAGTCATCGAAAAGCTTCTGAATCAGGAAAAAACTCCCTGATGATCGAACGGCTTGTTTCGTCCAGTCAGTGTTGATCCAAACCCAATTAATTATATAGTGCAGTCCTCAACAATCCAGCTGTGCTTGATCACTGTTCTGTGCCTGATATCGGCACAGTGTGAGAATGCCGGTCAATCCGATATGAATCCTTCTCCCGAGCTGCGTGTAATGACCTATAACATCCGGTGGAACAATCCGAATGACGGTGTCAATGCCTGGCCTCACCGCCGTGAAAATGTCTGTCGGCTGATTGAATTCAACCGAATCCAGCTGGCGGGACTTCAGGAGGTTGTGGCATCTCAAATGGAAGACCTGCGCAGCTGCCTTCCGCGCTGCCGGCTGCTGGGTGTGGGTCGGGATGACGGCAGCTCTGAAGGTGAATTTGCTCCCATCCTGTATGACACGACGGCCCTGTCTGCTGCGGAATGGGGAACTGTCTGGCTCTCAGAAACTCCCAACATCGTCGGAAGCAGGGGGTGGGATGCGGCACTGCCCCGAATCGCGACATGGGCACGGTTGAAATCCACTGAAACCGGACTTGAGGTGATATGCCTGAATACTCATTTCGATCATATCGGCAGCAACGCCAGACTGGAAAGTGCCCGCCTGATTCGTGAATTTCTCAGTAAGTATACGCAAAAATTTCCCGTTATCGTGATGGGGGATTTCAACTGCCTTCCGGATTCCGGACCGATACGGATTTTGACCGACACCCAGTTAAAACCGGCATTGGCAGATGCCTTTGACAAATCTGAATCAGGCAGCCTCGGCGCCCGCGGAACATGGAACAGCTTCAGCTATCATGAACTCCCGACAGCACGCATCGATTACATATTTATTTCTGATAATATTGGAGTTGCACGTCACGCAATTCTGAATATTTCCACTGAGGGACTTTTCCCTTCCGACCACTTTCCCGTGATTGCTGATCTGACGCTGCCGGTTCAGGACTGATTTTTACCGCCCAAAGCCGGCCGCAGACCTTCCTAACTTATCCGTTTCCCGGATTCCTGGTCAAATACATGAATGTTTTCGGTTTTCACACTCAGCCGAACCGTATCGGGAACCGTACCCAGTTCTCTGGTATTCACTTTTACCACCAGATTTTCTGAATCCGTTTCCAAATGCAGAACGGTTTCATCGCCCAGCGGCTCTGCCACCAGCAGGCTGAACGCCTGGCCACTGTCATCCAGGGTGAGGTCTGACGGTCGGACTCCAACTGTAACAGACCGCTCAATACCTTTTTCTGTGTATTGCCGGGGCAAGTCAAATTCAATGGTTTCAGAATGAAAGTGCCGCTGCCGAACCGTTCCGGACAGGAAATTCATTGGCGGTGATCCGATAAAACTGCCGACAAACCTGTTAGACGGCTCTTCGTATACATCTACCGGTGTCCCCACCTGCTGAACCACCCCATCCTTCAGCACCACAATACGATCACCCATCGTCATCGCTTCCACCTGATCGTGCGTGACATATATCATTGTGGTCCCCAGCCGACGGTGCAGTTTCTTGATCTCTGCCCGCATTTGCACTCTGAGCTTGGCATCCAGATTTGACAGCGGTTCGTCAAACAGAAAGACATCCGGTTTGCGCACAATGGCCCTGCCCAGGGCAACCCGCTGCCTCTGCCCGCCGGAAAGTTCTTTCGGCTTTCTTTTCAGAAGATCCTCAATTTCCAGAATCTCCGCTGCCTCTGCCACTACTGAATCAATGGCTTTCTTATCCATCTTTCGAAGCTTCAGACCAAAAGCCAGATTTTGAAAAACATTCATATGGGGGTAAAGGGCATAGTTCTGAAACACCATTGCAATATTGCGGTCCTTTGCCGGCAGATCATTGACAATCCGGTCGCCAATATGAATATCTCCCTTTGAGATTTCCTCCAGACCGGCAATGGTTCTCAGGAGGGTTGATTTTCCGCATCCGGACGGACCAACCAGAACCATGAATTCTCCATCCCGGATTTCCAGACTGATATTCTTCAGTACTTCCTTGTCTTCTGTATAGGATTTATACAGCTGATGCACTGTGATGGCTGACATTCATTCTCCTGATTTCTGTTGCATGAAAATAATCTATTCAGTACAGTCTGCCGTTCAATCCGCCATGCTCCGGGCCTGAAAAGCCAAGAGACTTTCGATGGTGGACTCCGCACCGCTATTCCGGTTTACATCTTCCGGCGCATTGATACCGTCATATCCGCGTCCGCTCTTGATATCATACATGACCGCTTCGGCAATATTGTCTCCGGTAAACCATTGGAATACAGACTCAGCCTGTTTCCGGTACTTCTCATCCCGGGTGACCTCTGCAAGGGCAGATATTCCCCGATACAGCGAATTCTGCCCATATGCAATCTGCGGTGTCTGTTCGACGATGTAATCTTTTTCATGAACTACTATTCTTCTGGGGAAACGGTTTTCAATCAGATAGTTCAGAAAATGATCAGCCCACAACTGTGCGCTTTTCAGGTATTCATCATTCCCGGTGGCCTGCCAGGCCCGGACCAGTGCCAGCACCTGATTATTGCCCCAGTTATGCCAAATATCCTGCCAGCAGAAATACATCCCGCAGAGGTCATGATTCGGGTCCGAAATCTGTCGCCGCATAATGTTCTCACTGATCAGACGGACCGTTTCCGGGAATTCCAGGCGGGTCATTCCGGGATATTCCAATCCATCAAACTGCAGCCAGTCGGTCAGAACCAGCAGCAGTTCCGAACCCAGGTCAGGTCCGTATCGAATGGTCTCATGAGGAATATCATTCTCGGTCTCACCGGATTTCAGCAAATGATTCAGCATTGCAAGATGAGGTGCAGCGGCCCTCATCCGCTGATGGATTCGCACGGCAGCATCAAAATCTCTGTTTTCAAAAATCTTGAAACCGGCAGTCAGTCCTCTTAAACCGCGAACCGCCCACCAGCCGAACTGAGCCCTGCTGTTGACATGATCCGTGTTGATGGTTCCGTCCGGGAACATGAAGTTGTACCAGAGCCCGTCAGGGCGGCTCATAAACATGAGAAACAACACCATTCCCTCAGCCAGAGGGACCAGCTCCTCCCGGCCGCTGCGGTTAATCTCAAATTCCAGAACTTCCAGGAAACGACCCACATCATCCACACAGGTGATTCCTTCACCCTTTGCGATCACCGGCGAATAGTCCGGAGCATCTGCATAAATGCTGATATACTGCACCATTGCGTCTCTGATCTGCACACTGTCCACCAGCGAAAGTGCATGAGTCAGATTGATTCCGGCGTCGGCGGGTACCTCTCCGGCCTGGATATCCGGAGTCTTTCCGCTGCGGCAGCCCACCAACAGGAATACAGTCATCAGGGTAATAAATCGTGTCATTTTCAGAACCATTTTCCTTTCATACGCCGCTTCCGTTTTCACTGAAACAGTGTTATGCTGTACTCCGACAGATTCAGGAAACAGATACGTCATGCAGACCGAATCAATCGGTTTGAATCCCAGCGCAGGTCCCGAACCCTTGATTCCGTATTAAGCCCCGGGAATATTTTCGGACACATTCACCAATCCTGTATGCAGATTTATGCACCATTGGTGTATGTATGCACCTTTGGTATGTTTATGCGCCTCCGGCGTGTTTATGCGTCTCCGACGTGTTTATGCGCCTCCGGCGTGCATACAGGCAGCTGACGGATTAGAATACAACATCCTTCACATCGATATACGCCGCACCAATGGCCGTGTCCGCACCGCCGTAAATGCAGTAGATCCTGTCATCCTTCAATATGGTTGCACAGGAAAAAATCACATTGGGAATATATCCGTGGATTTCCCAGTCCAGCAGAGGTTCTATGATCGGGTCCTCCTGTCGGGCCAGCACTTTTGCCGGATTATGATGATCCAGCAGCGCAGCGCCCAGTCGATAGTGGTTGTGCTTATCCACGCCGTGAAAAATCAGGAACCATCCCTGCTCCAGCTTCACGGCAGGACCGGCGATGCCAACCCGGTCATTGTTCCAGGAATCCTTCACCGGCGACAGGATGATCTCATGATCGGTCCATGTTTTCAGATCCTCGGACCAGCAAATCCAGATATGGGGATGCCGCCGATGAAACAGGCAGTACCGGCCGTTGATTTTCTCAGGAAACAATGCTGAATTCTTGTTGGGTTCATCCAGTACCACACCCATTCGTTCCCAGTGAATCAGGTCTTTGCTGCGGGCCATGCAGATTCGGAAGTCGCCATCAAATCGATTACCGAATCCCGTGTAAGTCATATAAAACCAGTCCTCCAGCCGAACGATTCGAGGATCTTCAGGGCCCCTTGCTTCCTGAGGGACATCGTTCATTAAAACAGGCTCTGCAAGGCGATCCCAGCGAAGCAGATCAGAACTGGTGCCATAGCCGAGTGTATTTATATAAGGTCCAAATGACTCATGGGGCCCAATATCCGAGGCCCTGTAAACCAGGTGAAATTTCTGATTATGCCAGACGGCGGCAGCATTGAAAACAGCGGTTCTTTCCCAGGGATGTTCCGGAACGGGCTTTAATACCGGATCGTATGTTAATCTGTGTAGCTTCAAAATTTTATCCTTTCACTCCTGAAGTTGCCATACTTTCAATGAAATAGCGCTGGAAAAATGCATAGACAAGAATAACCGGTACCGCCAGGAGCATGGCGGACGCCAGTATCACCCCCTGCTGCGATTCCGCTGCACCGCCAATGGCAAACAGGGTAACCATTTGAGGCATTGTCATCAGCGGCTGCTGACGGATCACAATCATCGGCCACAGCACCTCGTTCCAGGTGGTCAGAAAGGTGATAATCCCCACGGTTACCATGGCCGGAAACGCATTGGGCCAGATAATTCGAAACAGAATGGTCAGTTCTCCGGAGCCGTCGATTCGGGCA
The DNA here is from genome assembly GCA_964527215.1 of uncultured bacterium. Classification (GTDB taxonomy): domain Bacteria; phylum Fidelibacterota; class Marinisomatia; order SCGC-AAA003-L08; family JACNLC01; genus CAZGNZ01. Next base: position 24,103 of record CAZGNZ010000015.1, read on the forward strand.
GCGTCGATGAGATCCCGCGGAATCGACTGGAAATACTGCCGGAACAGGAAAATCCCGAATGCACTCACCATGAACGGCACAATCAGCGCCCAGTATGTGTCTGCCCACCCCAGCCGGACTATCAGAACATAGGTTGGTATCAGTGTTATCTGAAACGGGATCATCATGGTAAACAGCATAATATAAAATAGGACGTTTTTGCCTTTGAAATTCAAATGACACAGGGCATATCCCACCATTGAACTGAATACCAGTACAGAAGCCGTAATTGAGGATGACACCAGCAGGCTGTTGAAAAATGCACGGACGATGGGAATTTTGGAGAATACTGCCCGGTAGCTGTCCAGGGTAAATTCCGATGGCAGCAGCGCCAGTCCGGTAATTTCATTTTCCGGCTTAAGGGTGGCAAACAGCATCCAAATAAACGGATACAGGAAGGACAGGGCACCCAGAATCAGCACCGAATAATGCAGGAATTTTCCCATTTGTTTTCGGGACATCAGAAATCCCTCTCGATTAATTTTTTCTGGATCAGGGTTACCGCAAATATAATCAGTGCCAGCGTGAAGCCAAGGGTCGCCGCATATCCCATCTTGTAGAAACTGAACGCCTGACGGTAAATGTACAGGACCACAGAAAGGGTGCTGTTCACTGGTCCTCCTCCCGTCATGACATAGGGTTCAATAAACAGGTTGAATCCGTTGATAGTGGACAGTATCACCACCATTATCAGTACTGGATTCAGCATGGGCACCGTGATGTAAAAAAACTGCTGGATCTTCGTGGCGCCGTCCAGTTCCGCCACTTCATACAAACTGCGGGGAATATTCTGAAGTCCGGCCAGAAAGAAAATAGTGTACAGCCCCACATTTTTCCAGGTGGCCATGACAGCAATAGACGGCATGGCCCAGTGAATATCCGTGAGCCAAGGGATTTTCCCCATCCCGAACCGAATCAGAAACGCATTCAGCAGTCCCGTTTCAGTGGAATAAAGGTTTTTCCACAGGATAGTTACCACCACTCCGGAAATCACCACAGGCAGAAAAAACGATGCCCTGAAAAAGGTCAGTCCCCGCAGTTTTTCATTCAGTGCATTTGCCAGTATCAGTGCAACAAACACCTGCAGAGGGATGTGTATCAAAAGAAAATACACCGTATTCCCAATGGATTTCCAGAACAGCGGGTCATGTGCCAGATACTGGATGTTCTCCATCCCCACAAAATGCATGGGACTGATAATATTCCAGCGGTGGAAAACCAGTGTCAGGGAGAAAATTACCGGATAGGCGGAAAACAGAAGAAAAAACAGAATGTAGGGGGATGACAGCAGCCATCCAAGTCGCGTCTGGTGCTTCATCATTTCTCCTCGTGGAGAACAAGATTGCGGCAGCGGACAGCGGCATCATGGATACCCTTTGAACTGCTTTTCAGCTGCTGAACACAGGCCGCATCAAATTCCTGTGATACAATATCAAACATCTCCTGAAGATAGATTGAACGGTCCACTCCGACGATGTTGGGAATCATGTCCGCAAAAAAGACATAATTGGGCCGGGCTTCAAAATAACTCCGGAAAAAAGGATCTTCAGACAAATCCTGGCGCACCGGAATCTGATTGGTCAGTTCCAGCAGTTTTCTGTCATATTTCTTGTCTGTCATGAATTTAATGAATTTCCATGCCAGTTCAGGGTTTTTCGCTGTTTTAAAAATGGCCAGGGATTTTGGATCCCCATAGGTAAACACGTCTCCGGAATAATGATCGGGGACCGGCATTGGCATAAACCCGTACTCGAAATCAGGAGATTTATAGCTTTCCAGATGGGCGATATTCCAGGGTCCGCTGATGTGAACAGCCACCTTTTCCTGCAGGAAAACATCCCCCTGGAAAAATGCATTGGGGAAATACCCCTTTTCGAATCCCGTTCTGAGAAACTCGAACACCCCCACACCTTCCGGGCTGTCAAATGCAACAGATCCATCCGGATTCAAAAAGGTATTACCGCCGCTGGCGGCAATGAACAATGTGTAGAAATCAAAAAATCGGTGCCACCATTCCGTATTGATATCCACGTCCATCATCCAGCGGTCGGCATAGCCGTTGCCGTTAAGATCGACGGTCATTTTTGATGCGGCATCCATGAACTGGGAGTACGTTTTCAACGGAACTTCGATACCGGCTTCCCGCAGCATCCGTTTATTGTAGTAAATGACGATGGGATTGGCTTTCCAGGGAAATTGATAGATTCCCTGGTTTTTTGACCGGAACTGATCATGCAGCGATACAGGAATTCGGCTGTGCAGCACACTGTCAAAGTCGGCAAATTCGTCCAGCCGGACCAGAATATCCGCTTCCACATACTGCTGAACCACGCCTGGCCAGACATTGGAATACACATCCGGCGTACTCTTGCTGACGATGGCGGCCAGAATCACCTCTTCGCTGGATCGGCCTTCAGGGATGGGCTGAAAGGAAACCGGTGTTTCGGGATACAGCCGATTCCATTCCGCCACAACGTCTTCGGCGTGCCGAATTTCATGGGTATTGTTGGAGGACCAGAAGACAAGCGTGTTAGGATCCCTGTCGGCATATCCCTGGCTGCACCCCGGGAAAAACGCAGCAGCCGTGATGAGAGACAGGAACAGCCGACATTCTTTTATCCGGCTAAACAGCACTTCCGAAAGACAGTTCATTGATTACAGTCCGATACCGATGGTCATGGCCTGAATGTATCCCAGATCGCCGTAGTCACGATACCCGTAATCCGCATAGAATCTGGCAGATGCCAGAGGAACCGCCAGTCCGGCACCGAAGCTGAATCCTTCAATGCTGTCCTCCTGGGCCAGACTGCTGATTCCTGACCTCAGGAAAAAATATTCCCGCAGGTTCATCTCAATGCCGATATCCACTGCTTCATAATTGTTGCTGGGATGATGGGCATCCACTTCCATGGTCAGGCAGTAATTATCGCTTTTCAGAACGTCGGCAGCCAGACCAAAGCGGAAATTCAGAGGCAGGGACCAGGGGTCGGTGGTGTACTGGCCCGGGATTTCACCATTGTTTCCGTCCGCTGTTTCCCAGGGATCTTTCAGGATATTCAGATCACGGCCGTCAAGCTGCATATCCGTTCCGTAGTTGTTCAGGGTGGTAATAATTTTCATGCCGTTCAGAAAATCGGTCTGGTACACGGTTCCGAAATCCAGAGCAAATCCTTTGGCACTGCAGTGCCAGATGCGTTCCTGAATATATTTCACATTAAGTCCGATAGAGAACCGTTTTGTCAGCGCACCGGCAGTGGACAGGGCCAGCACCAGATCACCGGCATCAAAATACTGACCTGTGCCCTGCTGATAATCCTCAGTCCGGACTTTCATGTCATCCATCGACCATGCTGCAACAAATCCGCCTATTACCCATCCGGGGCGAATCGGGATAACGGCCGAGAAATGCTGAAAATCGGTATCCACCAGCCACGGCAGATAGCTGGCAGACACCAGTGTCTGCGTGACGGATGTCGCCAATGCGGGATTCCAGAAGAAAACCGATGCATCGGCAGACATCCCACCCACTGCATTTCCCAGAGCCAGTCCCCGGGCGCTGGCCGGCATGGCCAGTACCTCACCCGCCGTGGTTCCGACTTTGGAAACATCGCTGACAAAGCTCTGGGCAAATGCACCACATGTAAACAGGAGAACTAAAATAAAGTACTTCATAATTACTTGATCACCGCAAATTTACCTGTTGAAATCTTATCATACGCCTCAACGGTATAAAAATACACTCCGTATGCGATATTCATTCCGTCCTTGCTGACCAGATCCCAGGATTCCTGACCGTCACCTCCCATCCCGTTGTGTTCAATGGTATCCACCAGTTTGCCGGTTTTGGTATAAATCCGAATCTGGCATTCCTCCGGCAGATTCATGAAATAAATCCTGCGCTCTCCGCGTCCGGAGCGATAAACATTGGAAGGTTCGAAGATGCTGGTTGCCACATACGGATTGGGAACAACATACACATCCTCCATGTCATCTTCAGCCTGATCTTCATCGATCACGGCACCTTGTACCCGGAACCACAGTGTTTCATCCTGTCGAAACGGTTTATGAGAACTGATTCGAATCACATCACCAGCCTGGGGATGCACAGGTTCGATGGTGGGATCGGAAGGTGCAAACAGCCGCACGGCCCAGGCAACTCCGAAATTGGCGGGATTGTAATAGTCAACACCCATAAAGTTTTCAAGCACCGGGTCACCGCCGTCCTCACCCACACAGATCAGAATGGATTCATTGGGCTGCCATATTCGGTCATATCCTTCACCCTGCACCGCTTCGCGCTCGATGACGGCAAATTTGGCTTTTTTGTTTTCAGTGAGGTTCCATATCTGGAATGGGACCGGAAGTGCCACCCGGGCACTCATGCCGTTTATGAAGGGAGTCAGTCCCATGGAGGTGTCCCAGGCAGCTGTATCGCTTTCAAATGTAATGAGATAATCCGCCGGATACGGCAGTTTGTTATCACCGAATTCTCCCCACAGATCATCCCCCAGGATCAGTTCATTGACGGTCACATCAAAGTTGGACTGATGACCCGCAGCCCAGCCGCAGGCTGTATCCACCACTGCCACCGAGCTGTCGTTGTACACGACAATTCCCAATCCGTCCATCACTTCCAGTTCCTGACCGTAAAGCGAAATCTGAATTGAGTCAGCAAGAATTTCCCCCGATGTCAAATCCGTGAGTTTCAGTCTGGGAACCGGCTCGTTGTAGTGGTTAGTATCTTCTGAAAACCGTATTTCGTATTCGTGACCGCTGCGGAGTGAATCCGGTTCGATCACAAACAGGTCTATAAAACCCGTCGCAGGACTTGTCAGGGTATCCCAGGCGGCTTCGACATCCAGGATTGATCCCGGAATATAGCCGGCGGCATCGGATCGGGGTGTCGCCACAGCCGTATTGATATCGGTTTCAACGTTACCGGAGAGATCCATCTGAATAATGGAAGCACATTCACTGGGGGACAATCCCCGCGCATGCCCCTGGTAATCTATCTGAAAATTCCCGTCAGAATCCACACCGACCAGTCCGCGGTCATAGGCCACCACGGCATAGTAGTATGTCACACCGTTCAGAACATCCTGATCAATATAGTAATGCCGAAGTCCGCTGTCATTCCCCAGATAATATTTCACGCCTTCAATATCCACCGGATGCAGACCCTCAATATCGTTGGCCAGATCCCACTGTGCGATGGATTCCCGAAGCATTTCTTCGCCGTAGGTATTGGTTATGGTTCGGTTTTCGAAAAAGAAGGGTTCCGTGCTGCGGTATATTTTATAACCTTCGAAATCAAATTCCTTGGTGAAGGGGTCAAAGGAATCCTCGGACCGGTCATCCCAGTACAGAATCACCTGACCGTCACCCGCAATGGCGGTAAGATTGGGTTTCAGCGGGGGCTGAGCAAACCGGTAGTCAGCATTGTATATCTGCTGCACCGTTTCCTTTTTCCGGGCCAGGGAGGAGTTCCGGATTTCAAATTCATTGGGTGCGTCGGGAAAATCTTTTTCAGCAAATACCAGTGCCATTGAAAAGCGCTCCGTCTGCCCGGCTTTCATTGGAAACGGACCCGAGGAGAAAAACATACCAAGATTCCGACCGCCTTCCAGATAAATATCGGATGTGGGCGGCGGTGTTGGTACAAACAGCTCCCGCCAGTTTTCCTCATCATTGAGCAGTTCGTAGTTATGGACGTCAAAAACCGAGAATCCCGTCAGACCCAGCTGGTCCGATTCATCCTTGTCCGTTTGATTGAAATTGGTTTCTCCATCCGTCGGCAGACCGTCACCTTCACCCTCATCCGGACCGGGGTAGTTGATGTGATACGGTGCCAGACCGTCCTTCCCCACATCGTCATTGAGCGGTTCCCCCGTATTCCAGATTCCATCATCATTCAAATCGTCAAAACCTTCCCAGTCCTGATCTTCGTCCCCTTCGAAATGCGGGCGGGGTTCCCGATTGAAAAACTCAATGAAGGCGTCCACATCATCCACACCGTACGGATAGGTATCCAGCCACTGACCGGCCGGATTATTTCGGCTCTCATCCAACAAACCATCCATATCATTGTCCAGCCCGTCTCCGGTGCCGGGAATGTAGCTGCCGTTTTCATCATATACCAGTCCGTTGCCGGGGCTTTCCAGAAATGCATAGGCAGCCACACCGGTGGGTCCCCATTCGCCCGGCTGACCGAGGCCGTTATAATCCCAGGCAAATGCAATATCAAGATACGTATTGTATCCGCCTTCGTCGTCTCCGGAATCGGCTGTGCCGCCGATCCCCCAGTCGATATACTGGGAGAAATACACCGAATCGTAGTCGGTTTCAGATTCGTTGATGATTTCATAGTGCCAGAAAATCACATCCTGTGCCAGCACATGAGACCACTGGAATCCGCGGGCATTGATTTCCATTCCCAGTCCGCCGCGGGGATTGGATTTCACCATTTTGATTTTGTCCCAGTACACGGTACCGAGAAATCCGGTCTGGAGCGTGGGCTGAATGCTGACCATTGAGGCATCCTCATGGGGCATCACTAGTGCTTCGTAGGCGTGCCAGTCGGCAGGATCATCCTCCAGTTCGAAGTAAAAAGTGACTTCTTCCAGAATTTCATAGCCGGCGGCATTGTCAGAATACTCATACCATGCAATGGACAGTCCCGGAGCAGAGAGGGTATCCATCTGTGCCAGCTCCCACATTCCCACGGGCAGATCCATCCGTGACCAGGCGGAAATCACCAGCGCGGAACCGTCATTGACAAAGTCCATCGGATCGCTGCGGACGGTCATCATTCCGTCATCGAATTCTTTCACCATTTTGAGGGCATGACCGTCATTGTAATAATCTTCACTGGTGATTCCGACAAATGGCGGTGGGCTATCCTGCCATTCCGGAAGCCCCATACTGTACTCCGGCCAGGCACCGGTCCAGCCGTCGGGCAGATCCACATTGGGATTGAACAGCGGCAGGGCTTCGCCGGAATTCAGCCGGGCAAAGAAATCATCTGCGTAAATCGTCCCTGTCATGTTTTCACCGCATATCAGGCGAACACCAAGACGAACCATATAGGCGGGCAGTTCCGCATCCATTCCCACTTCCATCCAGTCCGCAATGCTTTGGGTCTGGGGAACAGCGGTTGAATACTCGGTTGAAGACAGGGACTCACCGTTTTCATACCAGGCCGTAAACACCAGACGGATGTTTTCAGTATTGTCTGCAGGATTGATATTCACGTTTTCCAGTTTGATCCAGGCACCCAGTTCCGCCTCGAGACCGTCGAATTCAATCTCTTCGGGTTCCGTGTAATAGAGGAAATTCGCATACCAGGCGGCGATACCGTCCGGATTCTCTTTTTCAATGCTTATAGAATGACTGCCGCTGCGCTGTTCCCCGTTTGTCCACAGATACTCTGCAGTTGGCGATGTGCCTTCCGGGGTGAAATATCCGGGAGTGTCCCCGTCAAAATTTCCTTCCGAGATGATCTCCAGATCACTGTTCACCGGGTAAAACACGCCGGCGCCGGTGTCTTCGTCATGGGCAAAAAACCATTCCTGGTCCGGGGAGTCATCACAGACGAAATAGGTTTCCAGATCGGCATTCATGATGCCGCGGCCGAAATATCCGTTCCATTCCCCGGTCCAGTCCGGCTGGTCAGGCCAGGTCACAGGCCAGGTAAAGACATCATCGCTGCGGGACGGATACTGCTGATTGGGATTCGAATAGCCCTGAAGCGGTGCCCAGCCCCAGGGAATTTTGGTAATGGGATCGGTATCAATGAACTCCCGGTAATTGGTGGACATTGGATGCACCCGGTTGCCCAGTGTATCGAATGCCGATGCGGCAATGATGGTCGCAACACCGTCCACATAGGAATGTCCTGTCCCTTTGGGCCACTCACCGGACGGCTGATCCGGCCAGCGGGCCACCTCGGCATGATTCGAGTACAGGGTTCGAACGGCATTTCCATCCATGATTCCCCATTGGGTGTAACGCACATCTCCCCGTTCAGGATCACCGCCGGCATACAAATTGTAGCATACCGCAGCCAGCAGCACAGCGGAAAGAATGCATTTTGCGCCAGATACAATGCCCTTCAGTGGTTTCATTGTTTTCATATTAAAATCCAATTGACAGACCTGCGATTATTTGTCTGGGGGCATCATACCAGTCCGGATGACCGGTTATTTCATCCGCCAGATATGTCCCATACTGTTCCATGTAATTATCATAATCTTCCGTGTAGGAAGCTCTTCCGGAATCCGCAAACACGTCTTTTTCATTCAGCCGGTCAAATACATTATACACCTTCAGCGATACTCTGGCGGAATTTCCGTAAATCTTGAAATCCTTCATGAGGAACAAATCGATTTGAAACCGGACCGGTTTGCGCTCACTGTTTTTTATCCGGATGCTTTCCTGATCAAGCGGAAGCGAATACGGCATTCCGCCATTGAGTTTTCCCACCACCGTCAGCACAGACGCCCCTGCCAGCTGAAGGGAAATCTGAGTATTAAGAGAATGAGTCTGATCCCAGTCCAGGCTGAGCATCTGCTTTTCGGTTTCGTTGGGTGGATCACCCTGGGCATCCAGCAGGGTTGATTTTGGATCAGACGCATTGCCCCGGGCTACCTGGTACGTATAATCGATACTGGCAGCTGCCCCGTTAAGCATTCGTTTCTCCAGCATCAGGGTAAAACCCTTTACCTGCCCGTAATCACGGTTGACATACCGGCCGTAGTCCAATCCGGCCCAGTTCGGTTCAAGTGAGGCAACCGTAATAATCTCCGTTCCGAGAAGATTCCGAATATCCTTGTAGTATGCGGTGGCCTCCAGTGAGATATCACGGCTGATCTGCTGCTGCAGTCCAACTTCGTAGGCCACGGTTTTCTGCGGTTTGAGATCAGCATTGCCAAACGGATTGTTGAGTATTTCATTCCGTCCAGCTTCAGCATTGATTTGAAAATCCGGATTGGCATAGAGCGCGGCGAAGGGCGGAATCTGGAAAAAATGCCCGTAGGACACATGCATCACCCCCTTGTCTGAAATGGGATATGCCATTCCAAAACGGGGACTGAGCTGCCACACGTCACCCGATTCCGAGCGGGTTGTGGTGTACGGCCGGGTCAGATCATCCAGTATTTCTCCTTCCGCTCGAAAATAGTCGAACCGCAGACCGGCATTCAGCGTCAGCGTATTAGATTCTATCTTGGTCTGGGCATACAGGGCATATTCAACCGGTTTGCGCACGTAGGTCTGATAATCCGGGCTGCCCTCGGGCGGAAGCTCGATTACAAACTGCGTGGTGGAATTCTTTTTCAGCCGCAGACTGTCCAGTTCCAGCTCGTGCCATTTGGCCGACCCGCCCAGTTTCAACTCCAGATTGCGGCTTGCCTGCCATGTCAGATCGGATTTTGTCATCATTGACTGGGTGGAACGCTGGAAGTAGCGCATATCGGTTCCGCCGGTATAAAATGTGTCGCCCCAATTCAGATCCCTGAGACGTGAGTCGGTGGCGTATCGCTCATCATATTTATCTTCAAATAAATAGCGGTCGTATTTTTTTTCGTTCAGTGAAATCGATGAGTTCAAGTAGATATTTTCGGCCGGCATGAAGTTCCAGGTCAGGTAGGAAATGGTGCTGGTCTCATAGGTTCGGCTGTTGCCGTCCGGTATGAAGGTGTATTGATGTTCGAATTTTCCGCTTTCACCAGTCTGCCGGGTAATGTTTAGGGCGATTTTATTAACGGAATTCGGACGGTATGAAATTTTCCCGAACAGGGTTTCACGATGAAAATCCGCCATCGGGACAAACCGACTGGTATCCGGTGCGGGTGCATCGGGATCATAGAGGTAATGGCTGTTTTCCATTATGACCCCGGAACTGTCAGCAAACAGCCAGTCACCGTCATAGACAGTCCGTTCATACAATGATTTTCCGTAAAGGTATCCGTCACCGGCTGTGGTTCGATAGTTCACGATGTAGTCGGCCTGCCTGGACAGAGGTCCGCGCAGGGTCAAGGAATATTCCACATAATCTGCTGCGGAAATCTCATCGATGTTTCGGAATTCATCCTCATTTCCTGAAAAATAATCCCCCATGGAGACACTGAAATCACCCTCAAATGACCGAATGCCTTCCTTTGTGATGATTTCAACAATGCCGCTCTGTGCCTGCCCGTATTCCGCGTTGAATGTTCCGCTGATCACTTTGAGTTCCTGGATAACATCGTTTTCAACGGTGATAGCGGCCTTATTGGTGAAAACGTCATTGATTGGAACACCGTCAATAATGTATGAGACTTCCCCGGAGCGGCCGCCGCGAAAATGGCCGTCCACCACACCTGCCTGCAGATTCAGCACATCATCAATGGTCTGAACGGGCATCAGCTCCAGCTGATCGGCAGAAACGGACGCCTCTGTGGATGTCCGGTCCACTTCAATAACCGGCCTGGAGGCGGTAACCGTTACCGCTTCCTCGGTTTCCAGTACGGTTTTTTGCAATTGCGCATTGACGGTGGTCGTATGATCTGAGCGCACATTTACATTCTGGACACGATATCCCGTGTAGCCAATCATGTTTATTCTGACATTCCAGCTTCCCGGAGAAACATTAATCATCATGTAATACCCTGCTGCATCCGTGGCGGCACCCAGATAGGAGTCTTCAATAAAAACATTGGCTCCAACCAGAGGATCTCCGGTTTGCTCATCCGTAATCCGACCTGATATCTTCCCGGTGGTGGCACCGGACAGCAGGGTCAGCCAGCAGAAAACCGCCAAACCCGCAATAATGCAGTGTCTCATCTTTCCTTTCCCGGGAATAACCGGATATGACAAAGAGTTTGATTTTACTTTCATAGAACCCTGTATTCTGGAATTGCCGCAGTCCATCCTGGGAACGTTCCGAATGACTGATGCGGCATTGATCTTGTTAAATAGGCGAGAGGAGTAAAGGGGGCGGTTGCCCGCCCCCAAAAAACAATCTGTTATTTAAGGAACATGACTTTCTGGATACTGACTTCCTGATTGTCCATGAGTACGCGTATGAAGTACACACCTGAAGCCACGTTGTCGGCGGCATCCCAGGTAACCTGATATGATCCCGTGGACAGGTTCTGGTTCATCAGTGTGGTAATTTCCCGTCCCATCAGATCATATACGGTGATATTCACCATGCCCTGATCCGGGATGGAGAAATCCAGATTTACAGCAGGGTTGAACGGATTGGGATAGGCGGCTCCTATCTGGAAACTTTCAGGCAGCGGAGATCCGTATCCCACATCAATGTACCCGTTCGAGCTGGCGGCAACGGCTTCGGTGATTTCGAATTCACCTGTTGCGGTGAAGAGAGTGCCTGCTTCAGGTGCAACAACAATCAGTGTGGTGGTCATTCCTGAAGTATGATAGTCTCTTACCAGTGCATTTTCCGTCAGGTTCAGAGAGAAATCAGGTGTATGGCTCAGTGTAATCTGAACTGCGCCCACCATTCCGTCTGCTGAGAGAGTGACAGTATTGTCAGCGTGGACAATCTCTGCCGTGGTTGCAGGCTCTCCTCTGCCGTTCAGGATGATGTCAACCATCCAGACAACATCCAGAATATCCAGGGAACCGTCATCGTTCAGATCGGCATTGTTGTAGGCCACATTGTCCACTTCCTGGGTTCCCAGAATGACAGCGACCGCCACAACAACATCCAGAATATCAAGGGCATCATCCATGTTGATGTCACCCATAACGGCTTCGTAGTATTCCACCATGAAGTCATCCCAGTAGGAGGTACCCTGGAAGTAATGCCAGTTCCGGGCGCGGAGTGAATACTGCGTTGCACCCTCCGGCGGTTCCATCACTGCTCTGAAATGGACCCAGTCGGTCTGGTCACCGGGAATGTCCGTGAAGCGGTAATCGGTGCCGCCCAATTCACCCCAGCCGTCTGCACCGCAGGTGCCGTCATGCCAGGTTACCGTGAATCCGGCTGCATAGCTTCCGTCGGTGTTGGCCATGTCCGCCATGCCTTCCGGCAGATCGAATTTGACCCAGGCTGAGAAAGCCAGCGGAGTGCCGTCATTGACGAATGTATAGGGATCGGAGTTCACAACGACTTCGGTTTCTTCCACATATTTTTCAATCTGAAGTGATGATTCACCGCTGTGTGCGAAATCGTGGGTCTGGAATCCGGACTGCGGCATGGCATCGGACCATTCAGGTTTTCCGGCGCCGAAGCTGTCCCACCAGGTAAACCAGCCGTCGGGGAGATCCAGATTGCAGTTGAACATGTCTCCAGCCCACTCGCCTTCCACGGCGGGACGGAGGAAAAGGTCGTCCAGATAGGCGTTGCCGGTGGCATTTTCACCCATTGTGAATTCCACAAAGATATCGGCCACATTCACCGGGAATGACAGCGGGAAGGGTGCAATGATTTCCATCCATTCGGTATCGGCGGCATCCTGCGGAACATCCAGAACCAGAGGAGCACCCAGAAGATCCGTGCCGTCATCATCCATGAAGGTGAACGAAAGCTGGATTTTCTCGCTGTCGTCTGCGGGCATGGTGTTGACCCCGGCCAGTTTCACCCAGCCGCCGTAGTAGGTGGCCACGTCCGGTCCGGAGAAAACTGCCCAATAGCGTGAAAGGTCTTCACTGATCCAGGCAGCGGTTCCGTCCGCTTCCGGCTTCATGATGGCAACGGAGTGCATTCCTGTACGATACTGTTCAGTGCACCAGGCCAGTTCCGCGGTTGGAGATGTGCTTTCGATGTCGAAATAGTTCGGTTCATCTCCTTCAAAACCGGCATTGGGCAGACCATAGTCTTCGAATTCCAGATCCGAGGTGGTTTGCTGAACGGTGATGTTGTCCCAATATGTTGTGCCTGTGAAGTAATGCCAGTAGCGGGTTCTCAGACTGTACTGCGTGGCATTTTCCGGCGGAGTCATTACGGCCTGATAGAGGGTCCAGTCGGTCTCGTCGCCTGCCACAGTAAAGCGGTAATCGGTTCCGCCCACTTCGCCCCAGCCGTCCGCACCACAGGTGCCGTCATGCCAGGTAAGCGTCAATCCCATTGCATAACTGCCGTCAGCATTTGCCATGTCAGCCATTCCTTCAGGCAGATCGGTTTTTACATATGCGGATATCAGCAGCGGATTGCCGGTATTGTTGAAGGTTACGGGATCGGAGATCACGACCAGTTCTGTTTCCTCTACATATTTATCCATTCTCAGCGAGTAGTCACCGGTGTAGGAGAATTCACTGCACTGCCAGCCGGACTGGGGCATTTCATCGGACCATTCAGCCTTACCGGCACCAAATGAATCAAACCATGTAAACCAGCCGTGGGGCAGGTCAACATTGCAGTTAAACATATCTCCTGCCCATTCGCCTTCAACGGCGGGACGGAGAAAATAGTCATCCAGATAGGCCATTCCCGTTGCATTGTCATTCATAATGAATTCGGCATAAATATCAGCCACGTTGACAGGGAAGGAAAGCGGGAAGGGAGCAATGATTTCCATCCAGTCCGTGTCAGCAGCATCCTGCGGGATATCCAGAACCAGCGGTCCTCCCAGCAGGTCAACACCGTCATCATCCGTAAATGTGAAGGAAATCTGTATTTTCTCACTGTCGTCGGCAGGCATGGTGTTAACCCCGGCAAGTTTTACCCAGGCACCGTAGTAGGTGGCCACATCCGGACCTGAGAAAACAGCCCAGTAGCGTGAAAGGTCATCACTGGTCCAGTAGGCAGTCCCATCGGCGGTAGGTTTGTTGATCAGAAGGGAGTGCATGCCGGTACGGAATTCTGCGCTTGACCACGCGGTTTCAGCTGTAGGCGAGGTTCCGCCGGTCATGAAGTAGTTGGGCAGCGCGCTTTCGAAATCTCCGCCTTCCAGTTCCGTGGCAGCCGCTTCGGCTTTTACCACTGTAATATCATCCCAGAAGGTGGTACCCATGAAATAATGCCAATAGCGGGTCCGCAGACTGAACTGAGTGGCATTTTCAGGCGGTGTCATGACAGCCTGGTACAGTGTCCAGTCCGTGGAGTCGCCTGCCACCGTGAAACGATAGTCGGTTCCGCCCACTTCGCCCCAGCCGTCGGCGCCGCAGGTACCGTCATGCCAGGTGACGGTAAATCCCATGGCATAGCTGCCGTCAGCGTTGGCCATCTCAGCCATCCCTTCGGGAAGCATGGTTTTAACATATGCGGAGAAAATCAGAGGTGAACCGTCATTGATAAAATCAACGGGATCGGAAATGATCACCAGTTCGGTTTCTTCCACATATTTATCCATCCGCAGTGAATAATCTCCGCTGTGGGCATAGGCACCGCACTGCCAGCCGGACTGCGGCATTTCGTCGGACCATTCGGCTTTTCCTGCGCCGAAGGAATCAAACCAGGTGAACCAGCCGTCAGGCAGGTCCAGGTTGCAGTTGAACATATCCCCGGCCCATTCGCCTTCCACGGCGGGACGCAGGAAAAGATCATCAAGATAGGCATTACCGGTGGCGTTGTCACCCATCCGGAACTCAACAAAGATATCGGCCACATTTACCGGGAAGGACAGCGGGAAGGGTGCAATAATTTCCATCCATTCGGTGGTGGCGGCGTCCTGCGGAATATCCAGAATCAGCGGGGCACCCAGCAGATCCGTACCGTCATCATCCATGAAAGTGAAGATCAGCTGTATTTTTTCCGTGTCATCCATCGGATCGATATTTACACCATCCAGTTTCACCCAGGCACCGTAATAGGTGGCTACATCCGGACCTGAAAATACTGCCCAGTACCGGGACAGATCCTCACTCATCCAGTAGGCATCTCCGTCTGCATCGGGTTTCATAATGGCAATGGAATGCATACCGGTCCGATATTGACCGGTATCCCAGTTTAATACTGCCGTGGCGGAAGATCCGCCGCTGTTAAAGTAGTTTGGCTCTGCGCTTTCAAATCCGCCGCCTGCAAGGTTGGCAAACAGGAATGCGGATGTTGCGAGCATCACAAGAGCGACTCCTCGAACGATTCTCATTGGTTTTCTCCTTTAGTTTAACTTACTCCAATCTGCGGGAATGGCCCCCGGTTTGAAATCTGCCTTCATTATCTCTGATTCCAATCATTCGGGGTTTCCTCTGCCATCCGTCCGGCGAACCTGAGCCGGATGACGACTAAAATGAACCAATCCAGACTGTCTGGCAACTTGGTTTCCTTATCCTGCGAATTCGCAAAAACCTGGAACTGTTAATTTCATCCACTGAAATACAAATGCACATCCGGTTTTGGCTGTCCATGACGTTTTTGCAATTTCGTCTTACCTGATAATATCCAGTTCTGTAACAACCGCCCCCTTGGACGGCAAACATAGCTCTATACTATGTTCTGAAATCTGCTTTGCACCGACCGTTTTTTCCCGAATGCTGACTCTGTCGGTAAAATCCAGTCTTCCGGTTCTTTCCTTCCAGGCATGATTCTGGACTGCCAGTTTCAGTTTATGTTCGGAAGGATGATGCCAGAGTCCGTATTCCATGTCCGATGCATGGAATTCAACAGGCGGTTTTCCGCCCTCAATCCGGCAGATGCTCTGATACAGTTTCAAAATATACTTTTCCAAAATCATGTCCCGGCTGTGCAGCAGCATCATTTCAACCGGCAGCGCTGACCAGAAAATCCGGCCGTCGCCAAAGCTGCCTGAAATCAACACGGGTCGATTATCCTGATCCGTCACCAATACTTCCCCGCGACATTCCTTCACGGGACAGACAGCCGTCTCTACGGTTTGAGGAATCGGACCGGTCTGAAATTCCTCTCCAGCGGTGAACCCGCCCCAATCCGATCGGGATGTCAGTCTGAGCTGCTGCGAAGAAGGATAGCAGGGTTCTCCAAAACGGACATTCGACTGAATGCCTAGGAAATCTTCCCAGTCCGGCAGCCATGCGTCATGCGCAAAACTGCAGTACAGGGCTCCCCCGCCTTGAACGTAATCACGCAGTTCGTTCCAGAACGGTGCCGTAAGACGCTTGAGCCTCGGGGCAAACAGGACTGGAAAATCGCTCAGAGGACGAGGCAGTTCATGGGTTGCGGTGTCCGCGTCAAGATCAATCCCGGGTTCCAGGATAGAGCGCGGTGAAAAACCGGACCGTTTTATCAGGGCAAATACATTGAGATACAGCGGATACCACTCCTCAAAATCATTGTCCCAATCGTATGGGTAATCCGTCCAGTACACTGACGGTATCAGAAGCCCTGGTTCGACCGTTTTTACAGGAATCCAGGCTTCGGATGCCAGCTGATTTGCCAGGACGGCAATATTTTTCATTTCTTCAGCAGCCGGTTTCAGACGGTGGTTTGAATCCAGGATTCCGAACCGCAGTTCATGAGGGTGATGGCTGTACGGCCGAATATCGGCACATTCAAAATCTGAAAAACACCAGTTAAGAATTCCCTGCGCTCCGTTGATGAGACTGCTGTAAGCGACATTTCGGTAGTAATCCGCCTGATTATTTTCGGAAGTCATTGCAGTGGACAACCCAAATTCCTCGATAATGACCGGTTTCCCCCAGAATTGTGCCAGGTTCAGCCGAAATGCGGCGGTGAAAGACTGCATCCAGACATCCTCATGGCGGGGGTAAAAGTGCAGTCCCAGGAAGTCCTGGAGCGGTGCCAGTTTCCGCAGCTGGAAATTTTTCAGCCTGCGGCTGACTTCCGGACTCCAGCATCCATCGCCAATCGAGACCGGGTGTACTTCATCCAGATCCCGAATTGTCTGGATAATGTCGGCAGCCCAGTTTGCAACTTCAGCGGCCGATCCCCGATTTTCAAAATTGGGTATTTCATTCGACAGTATCCAGCCTTCCAGAGCCGGGTGCAGACGAACCTGCTCCACGACAGTGCGAACATACATTTTCTGTTTCTGCCGGATTTCAATATCCGAAAAAAAACTTCTGTCTCCGCGCCAGACCACATTCCAGTCTTCTCCGGACATGTGTCCCACGAAAAAGGACAGAATTGTACCTATGCCGGCAGATTCACACAAATCGAGAAAATGATCCAGTTTCCGCAGAGCACCGGGTTCAACCCGCAGACCGCTCGGGATGAAATCAGGCATGAACAGAAAAGAGCGGCAGATATTGAATCCCAATTCCCGCATTTTCTGAAGTTCTTCCTGAACAGCGTCGGGCTGCCAGTCCCGCCACATTCGAATGGCTGTTTTTCCCGGCCAGTAATTTGATCCGGTCCAAAAGGCTGACTTACCTTCCGAGTCCACAAAAAACCATGGCTTTTTCCCTGCGTCAGTCATTATGTCGAAGACTGGATTCCCTGACAACGATCTCCACAGGAACCAATCTGGTATGAAATAATTTTTTGGGGTTTTCAATTCGATCAACAAGTAGCTTCATGGCTTCCACACCCATTTCGATTTTCGGCACATGCAGGGTTGTGAGAGACGGATGGGTAACCGCGGCGGAATTGATATCGTCAAATCCGACCACACCGATTTCTTCGGGGACTTTTCGTCCAATGGTGTACAGCTCGTTCAGTGCACCGATTGCAGTGGTGTCGTTTACGCAAATCACTGCATCCAGTTTGGGCACCTGCTCCAGGATTTTCCGAATGCCTTCAGCGCCGATATTGGCTGTGGTTTCTTCCGTTTTCAGATGGGTATAATTGTGGTTTCGGGCAACTTCAGACAGTCCTATCCTCTCGAGCGCAAGGCGATAGCCCTCTTCCCGCTCCTTGATGGAAATATGATAATACGAACCGCCCAGGAAACCAATGTGCCGGTATCCCTGACGATGCAGGTGCTCGACAGCCTGCTGAACCCCGTTGCGGTTGTCCATGACCACCGCATCAATCTTGAGATCCGGTACCCGGTAGTCGATGAGCACCATGGGAATATTTTCAGCTGAAATATACTGGATCAATTCATCCGATACGCTGCCGGCGATTATGACGCCGTCCACGTCCCGCCCTCTCAGGAATCGCGGGACATCTTCCGGAAGGGTGAGATTTACCGCGACCGAAGACAGAAGCAGATACATACCGTGGTTTCTGGCTTCAAGCTCTGCTCCCAGCATGATCCGTGAGTAAAATGCTTCCGATCTCGACAGATGGACGTCAGAAATGATAAAGCCAATATTTCCGGTCCGGTTGGCTCCCAGCTGCCTGGCAGCCCGGAACGGACGATAATTATACTCCTCAATCACTCTGTTGACTTTTGTCCGGGTGGCATCGCTGATGTAGCCCTTACCGGAAATAACCAGTGAAACCGTTGAGGTGGAAACGCCGGCAATTTTTGCAATATCTTTTATAGTTATCCCATTAGACTGATACCTGCTCCATAGATTGTATCGAACCGTTTCGATATTATTTATGATAAGATATATTAAGGATTTCTGGATTTCTTTGTCAATTAAAATTCTTTGCTTTTTTATCGAAGTGCTGTGTCAGCCAGCAGAATGAGGGGGATTGATCGGATTACGGCGGATGCAGAAATAATACCTGGCTGAGTTGATGGGTGGGTTATCTGGAAATAGTATTACTGTTATATATTGTATATATTATACTTAAAATATCTCCCGACTCGATGCGAATCCTTGCACCGTGACACTGAGACTGATTTCGTTCAATTTCGAAGCTGGAGAATGCGAATCAGGATCGCTCAGCCCCATGTCGCTGGCCGCCGGGTTCGGCATACCTTCGAGCATTCGACATCATAGCACAGCCGGTTTCGGTCGGCAATTATGGTTCAGTTATTATCGGAATATTAGTGTATCGTTTCGATATGATTATAAACCGGATCAATTGCGAAGGTAGGATGCCCCATTCACATCCAGTATTGCCCCGGTCATATAGGCGGGAGCATCTGTGGCGAGGTATTTGATTACGCCGCCGATTTCTTCGGCAGTGGCTGCCCGGTTCAGCGGACTTTGTTTTTTGATACCGGTCCCCTGCGGACCGCTGAGAATTTCCGCTGCCATATCGGTTTCCACAAATCCCGGAGCCACCGCAAATACCAGCACACCGGCTGCCGCTAAAGCCTGGGCCAGCGACTGGCTGAAGCTGTTCAGTCCGGATTTTGCGGCACCGTATGCTGGTGCAGCAGGTTCCCCCCGGAAAGCTCCGCGGGAAGTAACATTTATAATCCGTCCTGATCCGGCTGATTTCATGTGACGGGCTGCTTCAATCGAGAGCATTGCGGGGGCATTCAAATCTACCTGTATCGTACGGTTCCAGCAGTCTGACCAGACTTCGGGGGCAGTCATCACCGGATCATGCAGCTCGTAAATTCCGGCATTGTTCACCAGTACGGAAATCTTTCCCAATTGATCAACAGATTCCTGCCACAGTGTTTGAGTTTCAGATGCATTTGAGAGATCAGCACTGACAAGGATGTGTGTCTCGTCGGTTAATTCAGCCTGCAGGGATTCGGCGGCAGCCCGGTTACGGTTGTAGTGCAGTGCCAGCCGGAATCCGGCCTTATCCAGTTCAGAAGCTGCGGCCCGTCCGATTCCGCGGGAAGCACCCGTGATAAGAGCGGTGGGTTTTTTATGCATTGGTGAAATCCTTATAATTTAATTGTCGAGATGCAGGAAATGTTAGATTCACCTGCTGCAGAAACACAACCATGAATTCCGGAAGCAATGATCAATGTTTACATGGTTACGTTTCTGAATCGCAGGTACCGCTGCGGGAGCCTTCCCGGCGGGGTGCTAGCTAATGGTGAAATGGTATAATGGTTGATTGGTTGATTGGTTGAGAGGGTGATTGGTTGAGAGGGTGAATTATCAAGCAGCACTCCTTTGCATGGTGATACTGAATGAAACAGGGGCAGTTGTCAGTATTCTTAATCACAGCCCTGAAAGGGCTGAAATCGTCAGCCCGGGGCGGAGCCCCGGGTTTCAGTTAAAAGAATGATCGAACCCTGAAGGGGTGCAGGTAAAGATCTGGAGGACTGGGTGTTGTCATTTGATCGAGCAGGTGAGTTGGGCTTCCAGGCTGGGTGCTTTCCAGCAGTGTATTGGTGAAATAGTGTAATGGTATAATGGCTGAATTGGACTTTCTCACATAATGCTGCTGAGTGGGACGGAAAGTCGTCAGTTGGCAGTCGTCAGCCCTTGAGTGTGCTTTTCCAATTTCAAATTTCGGATTTCCTGTTCCAACTCCCCGTCAATTGCTATCCGAATTGCGGTTCAGAATGCATAGTAATAATACAGATGAGTGTTCGAACAGATTGAATGACCTCAGGTGAATATCCGACCAGGGACTTGGGACTGCTGCATCCTGAATCCCATGCCAGGCGCTATTTCCCCGGGAGTGGTGGGGGTTTGGGATGGGTGATCTTGGGGTGTTTTTCAATCCGAGGTTCCACTGATCACCTGCAGAAATCAGATTCTCCAGCCCTGAAGGGGCTGAAATCGTCAGCCCGGGGCGGAGCCCCGGGTTTCAGTTATAAGAATGATCGAACCCTGAAGGGGTGCAGGTAAAGATATGGATGACCGGGTGTTGTCATTTGGTCGAGTAGGTGATTTGTAGAGTCTGTTTTATTACAGGGTGGGATTTAGTCGTTGTCTTGCAAGGGTCAGCCATCAAACGGGAATACAGTTTCTGACGAAGAGTACCCAATATAATATTTACCATTTACCGAAGGTGGCCATCCGGTTTTTGGTTCAGAATGCATAGTAATAATACAGGTGCGTGCTCCAACAGATTGAATGACCTCAGGTGAATATCCGACCAGGGACTTGGGACTGCTGCATCCTGAATCCCATACCAGGGGCATTTCCCCTGAAGGGTGTGGTGGGGGTTTGGGATGGATGGACGTGGGGACTTGGTGAAATGGTATATTGGTGTAGTCGTCAGTTTTCTTAATCACAGCCCTGAAGGGGCTGAAATCGTCAGCCCGGGGAAGTGAACCAGGTACAGAAGCCAGGGGTTTGTCAAAAAAAAGGTCGTGGTTAGTTCCTTTTGCACGGGTGCGTATTTTCATCTTTAACTTTTCATTTTTAATTTTTAAAGATATGTCATATGTATTAATATTACTGACTCGAAATGAATGGAGAATTGGTATAATGTCAAAAGTTTGTGAAATTTGCGGCAAAGGACCCACGGTCGGTTATCATGTCAGTCATGCTCATAACCGTACAAAGCGCCGCTGGCTGCCCAATCTGCAGGCTGTCAATGCGATTGTGAACGGGTCCAGAAAAAAAATAAAGGTTTGTACATCATGTATTCGTTCAGGCAGGGTTAAAAAAGCCGTCTGACACTTCTGCTGAAACAAAATTAAGCCCCGGACCAGTTCAAAACTGACCCGGGGCTTTTCTTTTTGGGGTTAATTCTTTTTCCGACCGGAAATGGTGCAGACTTATCTCCCAATCCGGCAGTCAGATTTCTCCAGACCGCCGTATGGTGTATTTTCTCGGTTTGTTTTCAAATCATCCCTGACGACGGCTTCTTAGATAGGCCGGGACCTCATAATCATCATCACCAAAAACATGGATCGGCTGCTGAACCAGTTCTTTGTTCTTGGCTGGTTCCAGCACTTTTTCCTCATGCTGTTTGCGTTTGTAGGTCGGCAGAGCATCTTTGTATTCATCATCCAGACTGCTGGCATATACATGAGGTTTCTCAAGTTCCAGCTCATTCAACCGGTTTTCCCGATCAATTTCCAGAGGCTTTTCCTTGTTTATCCCCGTGGCGATCACGGTAACGCGGAATTCGTCCGACAGACTTTTATCTATCACGCAGCCCAGAATAATGTTTGCTTCATCTCCCGCTTCTTCATAAATAATATTTGATGCATCGCTGAGTTCGTGAATGGTCATATTTTCCGGACCGGTAATATTCACCAGAAGTCCGCTGGCGCCTTTGATGCAGACATCGTGAAGCAGCGGGGAATTGATGGCCTGCTGGGCAGCCAGAATGGCCCGTTCCTCGCCGTGGGCAATCCCGGTTCCCATAATTGCATCACCCATGTTTTCCATCACCGTCCGGACATCCGCAAAGTCCAGATTGATCAGTCCGGGAACATTGATGAGGTCCGATATACCTCGGGTAGCCTGATGGAGAATGCTGTCGGCAATTTTAAAGGATTCAATAACCGATGTCCCGGGTTCAGTGATATTCAGCAGCGTTTCGTTGGGAATTACCAGCGTGGTATCGCAGTATTTTTTCATTTCTTTGATACCGTCCGCTGCCCGCTTGATCCGTCTGGGACCTTCAAAAATAAACGGGCGTGTGATAACGCCAACTGTCAGCGCTCCGCAGTCCCGGGCGATTTTTGCCACCACCGGAGCCGCGCCCGTCCCGGTACCGCCGCCCATCCCGGCGGTAATAAACACCATGTCTGCCCCGCCGATCAGTTTGGAAACGGCATCTTTGCTTTCTTCCGCTGCCCGGCGTCCGACATCAGAGTCTGCGCCTGCACCCAGCCCTTTGGTCAATTCTTTTCCAATCTGCAGCGTGCACTGGGCATTGTTTGCATCCAGATCCTGCGCGTCGGTATTAATGGCCACAAATTCGACACCCGTAAGATTGTCTTCAATCATCCGATTCAGGGCATTTCCTCCGGCACCCCCAATTCCAACAACCATTATTCTTGCTTTTTGATCTTTCAACTCATTCGGTTCAAATAACATAATTAACCCCTCTCAGTATGTTATGTTTTCTGGTCATAACCGTTCTTTTTAAAACCAGTTCTGAATGACTTTTTTAACTTTACTCAATACTTTATCCACATTCCTGCCTATTGGCCGTCCACGGTCCTCCGGATCTTCTATCCCGAAGCATATCAATCCGACCGCGGTGGCAAATCGAGGATCCTGCAGGCTTTCTTCCAGCCCGGTTCCGGGCAGAAGCGGCAGTCCGATTTTCACAGGCATGTGGAAAATTTCCTGTGCCAGGTCCCCCACATTCAACAGCTTGGCTCCACCGCCAGTCAGCACAATCCCGAAGTTCAGATCTTTGGGATGATCACTTTTCCGGATTTCTGCCGCTGCGAAATGCAGTATTTCCTTCATCCTGGGTTCAATATATCCTGCCAACTCTTTGGGTGACAGTTTTGAGGATTTCCTTCCGGCAGTTCCCGGAACCGTGATAGTGGGATCCGCAGATGCCAGTGCTTCTTTGGCAACGCCGCATTTCACTTTCAGCTTCTCTGCCTGCTCCAAGGTCGTCTGAACTCCGTGGGCGATGTCGGACGTAATGGCATCTCCGCCATAGGGAATTACACCCGTATGGTACACTCCGCCATCATGATACACGATTACGTCCGTCGTTCCACCGCCGATATCCAGAATGGCAACCCCTTGTTTTCTCTCGTTGGGAATACTGACTCCCAAACTTGAAGCCAGAGGCTGCACCACAAATTTCTGCACTTCAATTCCGGCTTTTTCACAGCAGTTTCTCAGGTTTTTCTCCGCATTGATCACAGAGGTTACCAGATGCACGCGCGCTTCCAGGCGATGCCCGGTCATTCCTTCCGGATCCTTGATGCCGGAATAGTCATCCACTTTGAATTCCTGCGGCAGCACATGGAGTATTCTGCGTTCAAGCGGCAGTGTGATGGATTTTGCATGATCAAGAACCCGCTGCCGGTCCGCCGCAGTGATTTCCTGATCAGACGGAAACTGACTGCCTGATTTTGTAACCGTGATAACACCGTGATTATTCAAACCCTTGATCTGCTCGCCTGAAATCCCCACATATGCTTCAGTGATGCGGATGCCGGCCTGGTTTTCGGCCTCTTCCACCGCCGTGTTAACAGCTGTCACCGTATCATTAATATTGATTACCACGCCCTTTTTCATTCCCCTGGATGCAGTGCGGCCGATCCCTAAAATTTCCAGGGGCTGACCTTCGGCCCAGGCCGCAATCAGAACGCAGATTTTCGTGGCGCCGATGTCAACGGCTGCAATGATTTTCTGATGCTCATCCTTCATGAGATCTGACTCATCTTTTTTCCCTTACAACAACTTGTCCGCGAACTCTCAGATCAATGGTTGCATAATCCGACAGAGTGCGGATTCCCCGGACAGTATTTTCAAATGTTTCCAGTATCTGCAGCTGACGCTGATAGCGGTCCCGGCTCAAAAACAGTTTTGTGTTTCCGGGATCCAGAATCAGTGCCAGTGTATCTGCATTCAAACTGACCTCTGTCAATTGTCTGAAATATTCCGGATAATCCTTCTGAAGCGTTCTCAGGAAACTTCCTGCACGGCACACTTCCTGAACACCCGGATTTGCGATCAGTCTTTCAGTGCTGAACTCCTCAAATGCACCTCTCACCAGCGGCAGTGAATAATGTGAGCGGACTCCGTCAATCACATGCAGCAGGGTGTCTGACGCATCCAGCACCACCCTTCCGTCTTCGCATTTCAGATACGCCAGCGGAGCCCGTTCCTGAATTTCAACCACCAGGGTTGAGGGAAAAGTCCGGCTGACCCGCGCCGACCGGACATATTCCAGCGCGCTCAGATTGGCCTGAAGCTGAGAGATGTTCACCGAAAACAGGGTATGATCCAATGCATTGTCAAGTACATCGTGAATGGCATCCGAAGTCAGAAAATTTCCGCCCCGGACTTCGGCCTTTTCAAACTGAAACATGGAAGTGTGGGCAGCATACCTGAACGCCCCCAGCATAAAGGCCGTAAGGAGTCCGCCAATCACTGTCCAGAACAGCAGATTCGCCAATGCGGTTCTGAACCATTGGATCAGATCTTTGAAATGTTTTTTCATCAATCAAATCCCAGTAGTTTGACTTCCAGTTCAAGATTCACGTGAAACTGGCGGGCGATTTCATTTCTGACCCGGTTTATCAGTGCCATGATGTCTGAGGCCGTTGCTGAGCCGGTGTTGACAATAAAATTGGCATGTTTCCGGGATACTTCAGCGCCCCCCACTTTCAGGCCCTTCAAGCCTGCTTTCTCAATCAGAAAACCCGCTGCAAGATGCACATCAGGATTTTTAAACACGGACCCTGCCGACCGCATATTCAACGGCTGGGACTCTCTGCGTTTTCGCGATGTGGTCCGGCTGCTCTGCTTTAATCGCGACGGATCATCAGCGGGGCATTTGAATACGGCTGCCACGATTATCTCATCCGCAGGAATGGTGGTTGATCGATAGGAAAACTGGACTTCGTTCGAAAGATACCGATGTTCAACTCCCGCTTTATCCAAGGTGTTTACGGAATAAAGATACCTGGATATTTCACAGCCGAATGCACCGGCATTCATGGCCAGTGCGCCGCCCACCGTGCCCGGTACACCGTTCAGATTTTCAAACCCTGCTGCCCCTGCCAGTACCGCCTCCTTCACCAGGGTTCCCAGCATGACACCGCTTTCCGCGGTAATTGTAAGATCATCATCAATCCGCATATTCTTGAATGATCCCCTGAGACTGACGACAACACCGTCAAAGCCCCGGTCGCTGACAAGCAGGTTTGATCCCGATCCGGCGTAAAACAGTGATATCCCGCGTTCGGCGGTTTTTTCAAGCAGAAATTTCAGACTGTCCAGGTCTTCGGGCACTGCAAATGCGGAAACCGGTCCGCCCACGCCGAATGTGGTATGCCGCCCCATGGGTTCATCAGGGAGTACTGACAAATTTTCATGGGACAAAATCAACTCCAGGAATGACTTATCCATTTTCAAGAAGCCGTCTTATTTCTTTCATCTGCCTCCATATGTCACCGGCACCCATGGTTATCACCAAATCTCCGGGTCTTGCCGTTTCCGCCACTCTTTCCGGCAGTTTGGATTTATCAGGTTCGAATATAATCTGTTTATGTCCAAATTCACGGGCATCGCTGCAGATCATTTCACCGCTGATCCCCGGAATCGGTTCTTCCCGGGCCGGATAGATTTCCGTTCCGATCAATACATCCGAAAACATGAATGCCTGTGCAAAATCCTGATGAAAGTCCCGCGTACGGGAGTAAAGGTGTGGCTGGAACACGGCGATGATGCGCCGGTCCCAGCCAGTTCGTGCGGCCTGTAAAGTTGCCTTTACCTCGGACGGGTGATGGGCATAATCGTCCACCAGCATGATATCCTGGGGGGTAATGGAATGGATATCAAATCGTCGCCGCACCCCGGAGTATCGCATTAAACCAGTTTTTATCTGTTCCATATCCACATCCAGTTCCAGCGCAAGGCTGACGGCCGCGAGGGCATTCCGGACATTAAACGCACCGGGGACATTCAGTGACAGCCGGCTTACGCGCTCCCGCTGGACAATCAGATCGAACTCCGTACTCATCTCATTGTATTCCATCTCGCGGGCCTGGATATCCGCCTGGTTGGAAAATCCATAAGTGATAACCGGGCGTTTGATACGGGGGAGAATCATCTGCACATTGGGATGATCAATACACAATGCCACGCGCCCGTAAAACGGCACTCCGTTGGCAAACTGCGCAAATGCTGACTGCAGATCCTCCAGGTTTTCATAGCAGTCAAGATGCTCAAGTTCAAGATTGGTTATGGCTGCCATAGTGGACTGCAGCGACAGGAACGTCCGGTCGTATTCATCCGCCTCCACCACAATAATATCACCGGACCCGGAAACCGCATTGGATGCCAGGCTGTTCACGATCCCCCCGATCACCAGCGTGGGATTCAGGTCTGCAGCTGTCAGTATGCTGCCCAGCATGGAAGATGTGGTGGTTTTCCCGTGGGTTCCGGCAACACCGATACTGACCGGTTTGAGTTTCAGGAGTTCGCCCAGCATTTCCGCACGCCGGATAACGGGTATTTTCCGGTTCAGGGCTTCCGTGATTTCCGGATTGTCCATATGAACCGCGGAGGAATACACCACGACATCACAGTCAGGCAGCTTGTCTGAATGATGACCCTCCCGAATGGCCATTCCCATATTGGCAAGATAGGCCGTCCGTTCAGACAGCAGGCGGTCAGATCCAGTAATAACAAAACCAAGATTGTGCAGAAGCTCGGCCATGCCGCTCATGCCGATACCGCCAATTCCAATAAAGTGAATTCGATTTGTTTTTCCAAACATCAGACAAGCTCCAGAACAGCTTTTGCAATCTTTTCAGCGGCATCCGGACGGGCCAGCTTCAGGGCATTTTGAGTCAGTGACCGGCGCAGGTTTTCATCATTCAGCAGTTCAATTGTTTTTTCTTCCAGCTTCCCCGTTTCAAGCTCGGCCTGACGGACCAAAACAGCCGCGCCCCGATCCGCCAGAGAACGGGCATTGACGGTCTGGTGATCCGCCGCGGCTCCCGGAAAGGGAACCAGAATCATTGCCCTGCCGCACATCAGAAGTTCCGAGATGGCCACTGCCCCGGCCCGGGACACTACCACATCGGCCGCAGACAAAGCGGTTCCCATATCGTCTATAAACTTGACCAATTGAACATTGGGCGGCAGCTCGATTTTCTGAAGTTCGCCGTAATCCCATTTTCCGCACTGCCAGATCACCTGAATTTCATTTTCAGCATAGAAATGGATTGTGTCTGCCATATGACGGTTCAGCGGCCGTGCTCCCTGACTGCCGCCGGTCAGCATGACCACGTTTTTGTCAGGATCAAGATTGAGCTGCCGGCAGGCCTGGTCCCGCTCAATCAGCTGAATACTGCTGCGAATGGGGTTGCCTGTTACCTGCCCATTCTTCTTCAAATAGCTGTTGGCCTCGCTGAATGCAAGGTAAATCTGATGGGCATACCTGGCCAGAAACCGTGTGGTCAGTCCCGGGACGGAATTCTGTTCCTGAATCACGGTTTTGATGCGGTGAAACAGGGCAGCCAGCATGGGTATTCCGGATGAATATCCGCCGGTTCCCACCACAACCTGCGGCTTGTAAGTCCGGACCAGCCTGTCGGCTTTCAGGTATGATTTCATAATGCGCCACGGCAGCAGGAGATTGGTCAGCAGGGCATTCGGCTGAAATCCGCGCTGAAAACCCCTGATATCGAGGAGACAGGGAGTCTCTCCCATTTCAGGAAGCAGACGGGATTCTATTCCATAGGATGATCCCACATAACGTACTTCAGCTCCGTATTTTCGCAAAGCAGACCCAATAGCAACCGCCGGAAACAGATGCCCTCCGGTCCCTCCGCCCGCAATCAGGATTCTGGCTGGCTCAGCCACGCACACTCCAACGGCGGGTTGAATCATTTGCTGCTCTGGATATATTCAGCAGAATCCCCAGGGCAGCCAGAGTACAGATGATGTTGCTGCCGCCATAACTGATAAGCGGCATGGGCAGACCGGTGCTGGGCAGCAGACCGCTGACATACGCTACATTTACAATAAAATACATCACAACACTGAGGGTGATTCCCAGTGCAAGGTAAAGTCCAAACATATCCGGTGCCTGCTTTGCAATCTGGATTCCACGGTAAAACAGCCATATGAAAACCACCATAATCACGGCCGTAAAAATGAATCCCAGTTCTTCTCCAATGACCGAGAAAATATAATCGTTGTGTGCCTCCGGCAGAAATCCCTGCTTCATGAAACTGTCACCGATTCCCTTCCCCAGCAGACCGCCGTTTCCCAGTGCTATTCTGGAAATATTGGCCTGGTAATTCACGCCGCCCGGATCCAGTTCGTCCATAAACATGGCCCTGATGCGATCCACCATATAGGAATTACGCATGATGAAGCCAATTGCCGCCGGTACTGCTCCTGCAGCAATCAAGGCGAGGTGCCAGATCCGCGCGCCGCCGATAAACAGCATCACCATGACAAACATGCCGGTCACCAGCGCCGTACTCATATCCGGCTGACGGGCGATAAGCAGGATAATCCCGCTGGTTACTACCAGAAAAGGAAGCAGTCCCGATTTAAAATTTTTCAGTTCAACCCCGACTTTTTCAATATATCGCGCGGTATAGACTATCAGGGCCAGGCGGACAAAATCGGACACGGTGATCATTTTACGTCCTCCGGCGTAAATCAGCCACCGGGACGCACCGCCATCCGTGTTGAGCACAAATCCCAAAATCAGCATCAGAAAAGCCAAACCCACCAGAATCCCTGTCAGCGGTTTCAGATTTTTATATGGGAACAGACTGAAAAACAACATGCATGCCAATCCGATTCCAAGGAAAACCATATGTCTTTTCAGAAAATACATATTCCCGTGGTTCAGCTGAACGGCATACGGAGAACTGGCGCTGTACATAATGACCGATCCAAAAGCCACCAGAAACAGGATAATGGCAATCAGCTGCAAATCGTATTGCTCTGCCCAATGTTCATTCATCTGCAGAACTCTGAATTTGTACTATTGCGCGAAACTCATCTCCGCGCTGTTCAAAATTGGAAAACTGGTCAAAGCTGGCGCAGCCGGGTGAAAGCAGCACAATCTGTCCCGGATCCGCCTGTCGGCAAACTAAACGGACGCATTCCCTGAAATCAGTGATCAGTGTCACGGGAATTCTGTCATTCAGCTGGTTTTTGATTGAATGCCCGGCCTGACCGTACGCAAAGACATGATCCGCCCGGTTGATCAGTGCCGGCAGCAGTTCTGTAAAGTCACTATTCCCCTTGTCCTGCCCTCCCAAAATGACCAGCAGTCTGTCCTGAAAGCTGGTAATACCGGCCAGTGCAGATGCAATATTGGTCGCTTTGGAATCATTGTAATACCTGACTCCGTGATGGACCTTCACCAGCTCCAGTCGATGGGGAATGGATTTGAAATTCCGGATGGGCTCCAGCATCTGCGCGGTGGAAATCCCCATCACATGAGCAACCGTCATCATTGCGATGATGTTTTTCTGATTGTGTTCGCCCTTCAGCGGTATTTCCTTCCATGTCATTGAGAAATCATCCACATTGCTGGACAGGCCGTCTGCATCGATTTTAAAACAGGGCCTGGCGTAAACTGAACTGGTATAGGAAACCGCTCTCAGGTCATTCTGGAGACGGGATCTCAGGTCCGTGTTTCCATCGTCGTAAACCAGCCATCCTGTTTCCGGCAAGTTGTCTGCGATCTTCAGTTTTGAATCAATGTAGCTGTCATAATCAGAATATCGGTCCAGATGATCCGGCGATACATTAAGAATACAGGCCACTGACGGTGAGAAATGGACGATGTCATCCAGTTGAAAACTGCTGACTTCCAAAACATGAATCCGGTTTTTCAGGGGATATTCCATTTCTTCTATAACATTTGCGGAAAATGGAGTCCCCGTATTCCCGCCCAGCAGCGGATTGTATCCGGCATTGGCCACAATATCACGCAGCAGATGAACGGAGGTGGTTTTGCCGTTGGATCCGGTCACAGCCACCACAAGGGCTCTGGAAAACCAGAAGGCAAATTCCAGTTCACCGACAATTGGAATCCCGTATTGCTGCAGATTCTGAATCACAGGGGCATCCCCGGGTATTCCGGGACTTTTAACAATCAGATCCGCCTTCCGGCAGGCGTCCGTGTGACCGCCGGTTTCAACGGTAAGTCGAAAAGATGCCGCAGTATTCCGTCCAATACTTTCCTGCCAGAGATCCAGATTCAATTTCAGGTCATGGGAATCTGAACTGTCACTGACCAGAACAGTACTGCCTGAACGAAGCGCCAGTTCCGCCGCCGCCAGACCGCTGCGGGCAGCACCCAGAATGGTGATCCGGGTCTGTCTCCAATTTGTTTCTGATATGTTTTTCAGATCAATCATTGAATTTTGAATGTTGTCAATGTCAGCAGGGACAACAAAATGCCGATTATCCAGAACCGTATAACGACCTGACTCTCATGCCATCCGGACAGCTCAAAATGATGATGCAGCGGAGCCATTCTCAGCAGACGTTTTCCCTGACCGGATTTTTTCCGTGTGTATTTATAATAACTCACCTGAAGCATAACCGAGAGAGACTCTGCGACAAAAACCCCGCCGACCAGTATCAGGAGAATTTCCTTTTTCAGCAGGACCGCCAGGCATCCCAGCGCAGCACCCATTGCCAGAGCCCCGGTGTCGCCCATGAAAATTCGGGCCGGGTAGGCGTTGTACCATAAAAATCCGATACAGGCACCGGCCATTGCCAGTGCAATTACAAACAGCTCCCCGGTACCGGGCAGGTACAGAATATTCAGATAGTCACTGAAATCGAATCGCCCCGTGGCATAGCTGACGGCACCGAAAGTGACCACTGCGATGGCCGTCAGTCCTGTCGCCAGACCGTCCAGTCCATCGGTAAGGTTTACGGCATTCGACGTCCCCGTAATCACCACCACCACAAGCGGAATATACAGCCACCCAACATCCAGTGTGCCGTTGGCGACAAACGGCAGTGAAATAGACGTCCTCAACTGGGTGTTTTCAGGGTAGTAGTACAGCAGCAGCCCAATGAGGGTGCCCAGACAAATCTGTCCGATCATTTTATACCGGGCAATGAGACCTTTGGGATATTTCTTTATCACTTTCAGCCAGTCATCCAGATACCCGATCGCACCCATCCAGCCGGTTGCCAGAATCATGATCCAGGTGTACCGGTCGTCGAGCTTAGCCCAGAGCAGGGTTGGGATCAGTATCGCAGCCAGGACGATAATTCCGCCCATGGTGGGTGTCCCCTGTTTCGCATGATGAGACGGGGGTCCCGTCGTTCGAATCACTTCCCCGATCTGATATCTGGTGAGAACCTGAATCAGTTTTGGACCTAAAATAAATATTATCATCAACGCCGTTATTGCTGCTCCCACCGCTCTGAAGGAGATATATTTAAAGACATTGAATCCGAAAAAGAAATCCCGTAATGGAAATAATATATGATAAAACATCAGCTGCCGAATCCTTCCGTCACGATCTTTTCCAATTTCATACCCCGTGAACCCTTAATGTAAATCCCATCTCCCGGACGACAGTACTTATTCAGGTTCTGCATCAGATCCGCAAGATTCTCAAAATGAAACCGTTCAATATGAGAACCTTTCAGCACCGAAAGCGTGCCGAAAGTGAGTTCGCCGATTCCAAAAACTGCCTTGACCGGGGTCGTGTAAATGAATTCACCCAGCTTGCGGTGATGGTCTTCAGCCATTTCCCCAAGTTCGAACATATCCCCAAGCACCAGTATGTACCGCTCCAGATCCGGCAGTCTGATAAAAGAATTTATGCCGGCCAAAGCGCTGAACAGGTTGGCATTATAGCTGTCATCTACAATGGTGAGTCCGTTTTTCCGAATGATCATGCCGCGGCCGCCAGGGGGTGTAAACGTTTTGATGCGGTCTGCGATTTCTTCCGGCTCCATATGCAGCTCTCTGGCCACGGAATAAACCGCCAGTGCATTTCCCGCCATTGCCATTCCACCGTAAGGCACTTCAAGTTCAACATTTTCAATACCGATGCAAAACCGGTGGCTGCATTCGTACAGTTCGCCATTCAGATCTGACGGTTCCTGCAGACCGTATGAAACACTTCGGGATGACAGGGGCAGTGCACGAATTCGGGGATCATCATTAAACACAAATGCTGTCCCGTCTGCCTGGAGGGCGGAGAACAGACTGCCCTTTTCAGCGACAATATTATCAATGGATTTGAAGGATTCGATATGAACCGGCTGAATATTTGTGATCAGTCCCCAGTCCGGCTTCAGTATATCACACATGGATTGTATTTCACCGGGCGAACTCGAACCGAGTTCTACAATTCCAAAGTCATCTTCCTGTGTCATTCCAAACAGAGACAGCGGCATCCCAAGCGTGCTGTTAAAGTTTCCAGGGGATACAAACAGTTTTCTGGCATTGCGTAGCGTGTGGGCCAGCAGTTCCTTGGTTGTGGTTTTCCCGTTGGATCCTGTAATGGCAATGACGGGACAACTGAAACGGGTCCGCCACTCTGCGGCCAGCTGTGTCAGAAAATGCCGCACGGATGAAACCTTCCACACCTGGTCTGAGCCGGTTTCGTGTTCCGTAAGACACAGCGACGCACCGTTTTCCAGCGCATTTTCAATAAAATCGTGACCGTTGACGTGATCTCCCGCAAGGGGCAGAAACAGATCCTGGCTCTGAACCTTTCTGCTGTCAATGGTAATTCCATGGATTTCTGGAATCTCCCGGTCCGGGAACAGTTCCTGCAGCAGACGGGCAAACAGTTGAGATTCATGGATATGATTTCTCATTGCTTCAGTTGCTCCACGGTTTGAATATCGCTGTGAAACTGTTTTTCGCTGCCGATCTGCTGGTAGTCGTCCCGTCCTTTCCCCAGTATCAAAACTACCGATCCGGGATCTGCCTGCCGGACAGCAGTCCGAATGGCTACCGATCGATCCGGAATGACATCGTAGCAGAGGGATGAAAATCCCGCGAGGATATCCCGGCAAATCTGATCCTGACTCTCATGGCGGGGATTGTCGGTGGTAACGTACACCCTTCGGGAGTACTGTTCCGCAATGCGTGCCATTTCAGGACGTTTGGTGCGGTCCCGGTTGCCTCCGGCTCCGAAAACCGTATATATCCCGGTTTCGGGAGGAGACAGCTCTTTCACCAGTGTCATCACCTTTCGGTAGGCATCCGGCGTATGGGCATAATCCACCACTGCCAGGCAGCTGTTCGCGGTTTTCAGCACTTCCATCCTGCCGGGAACGGTTCGAACCTGTCGAATACCGTCCTGAATCTGAGCGGGAGGTACATCCAGCCAGGTACAGACGGACACTGCCGCCAGGATGTTTTCCAGATTGAACCGGCCGATGAGGTCGGAACGGATGTTGATTTTCCGACCCATGGCGGAAATGACGGCGCTGGAACCGGAGAGGGTCATTTTTGACTCTATCGGAAATACATCTGCAGGGTCGCCAAAGCTGTAGGTGACAGCCTGTCCGTTCAGCTCCTGAACCAGACGACGTCCATACTCATTTGAAATATTCACTACTGCAGCCGGACGATATCGATCCGAGTTAAACAGTGATGCTTTGGCACGGTAATACGATTCCATATCCCCGTGAAAATCCAGATGCTCCGGTGTCAGGTTGGTAAATACTGCAATTTTCACACGGACATCATCGACACGATGCAGTTCCAGTGCATGGCTGGAAATCTCCATAATCACATGATCTATTCCGCCATTTCGCAAAGTCCGCAAAAGCTGCTGGATATCCACCGATTCCGGTGTGGTAAATCCGGTACTTACCAGACCGGACGGTGTACTGAAGCCCAGGGTGCCCAGGGTACCGGAAGCAATTCCTGCCGATTTCAGCACTGAATTGATCAGCATGGTGGTGGAGGTTTTACCATTGGTACCGGTGATTCCGATGATGTTCATTTCATCAGAAGGATGATCATAAAAATTTGCGGCAATTGCAGACAGGCTGCGGCGCGGATTTTCCACCTGGATGACCGGGACGGGTAGTCCCGAAAGAGAACGACCGTTGGACATGATTGCGGAGGCACCACTTTGAATGGCATCCAGAATGAAATCATGACCGTCAGACCGCCGACCTTTAATTGCCACAAAAAGAGTTCCGGGACGAACTTTCCGGGAATCATGGGTAATATTTTGAATGCAGCAGTCCTTTGGATCGCCGGAATACTTAATATTTACCAGAATATCTTTAAGATATTTTTGATTCTTAGGCATGATTCATTTTGAAAAATATGTTCTGGTTCACTGACCGGATGAATGCAATTCGGCAAAATTACCGAAGAGTCCTTCCGTCCCTGGAATATCATTGTCAATTGAAATGATCTGCTCAAATACCCGGCGCACCACGGGTGCGGCTGCCAGGTTGCCCCAGTGTTTGCCGTACTGAGGACGTTCCACAGCCACCACACAGACATATTTCGGATTGTCTGCTGGAAAATAGGCGGCAAACGATGACATAAATTCTTTATGGGAGTATTCTCCATCCGTATAAATCTGGGCCGTTCCGGTTTTTCCGGCAATCCGATAACCGGGAATGTGTGCTTCCCTCCCGGTTCCCAGCGTAACGGCATCCTCAAGGATGGTTGTGATAATTTCCGTCACGCCTGCAGACTCGATCTGACGGATAACTTCCGGTTCATGAACAATCCGGCTGCCGTCGGGCAGTACATAGGATTCAACAATCCTGGGTTTTAACAAATATCCGCCGTTTGCATAAGCTGCATATATCATCGCCATCTGCAGTGAGGTGGTTGAGACTTCGTGACCCATGGCAACAGACGGCCCGGACTGGACGGTCCAGTCAGTATAAGGCCGGAGAAATCCCGAATTCTCCACCGGCAGACGGATACCGGTGGGTGCCCCCAGCCCATAATTGATACATCGCTCGTACAGTATATCCATTCCCAAAGTATCAGCGATTTTCGCCACGCCGATATTGCTGCTGTGAACCAGAATTCCGGCCACATTCAGGGTTTCATAGGGCTTGTAGTCATGAATCATGCGATTGTGATAATTATAAGAACCGCTTTCACAGTAAAACTCGTCCCAGGGCTGCAGCAGTGCTTCCTCCAGAGCCGCTCCAACCGCCATCACCTTCAATGTGGACCCCGGTTCGTATTCCCTGGACACTGTCAGATTTTCCTGATATTCGATCGGGTAATCCTGGAAATGATTCAAATCAAAACTGGGTACATTGCCCATCGCCAGCACTGCCCCGGTGTAAGGATCAATGATAATACCATGTGCTGAACGTGCCTGGGTGGAATCCAGGGCACATTTCAATTCCCGCTGCAGGATGGTCTGAAGACTGATATCCAGTGTCAGCTGAACATCCGCTCCGGATGCCACTTCCGGCACCCTTACCCCGAAAG
The DNA here is from genome assembly GCA_964527215.1 of uncultured bacterium. Classification (GTDB taxonomy): domain Bacteria; phylum Fidelibacterota; class Marinisomatia; order SCGC-AAA003-L08; family JACNLC01; genus CAZGNZ01. The sequence continues at coordinate 59,825 of CAZGNZ010000015.1, forward strand.
TCGGATGACGCTGCCCGCTGTTGTTGCGGCTGATCCTGCATCTGGCAGCCTCAGCTGCCAGCAGACCGTTGCAGGACTTTTCAATACCGGACACCCCGTTGCAGCGATCGTATCGTTCCGTATTTTGGTCATATACCACATCGGTGGTCCCGATCACCTGCGCCGCCAGATCCCCATATGGGTACAGCCGTTTTGTAATGCGATCTATATTGAGTCCCTGGATATTTGAGTGCATCAGGATTTGTCCGCAATCCACTTCGGTCACATCCTTTTCAAGAACGATGTATTTCCCTGTCTGACCAAGTTTTTGCCGGTAGTGGGCTGTGGGGCGGCCCATTGTCTGAGAAAACAGCCGTACAATTTCATCCTTCCCAAACGCCTTCCGGGTGTCCACCCAAAACGTGTAACAGGTGACATTTTTGGTCAGTTCAATACCGTTCCGATCCAGAATATTGCCCCGGGCGGCGGTGAGATTCATCCAGCCGCCAGCCATTCTGGATGCATCGCATGCCAGCCGGGAGTACTGGATGACCTGGATGTTAAACAGATTTCCTATCAGAAGCAGAAACAGAATCAGAATGGAAACAGAGATAACGGCCACCCGCGGACGGCAGGATTGATAAAGACCCGTCATTCCTGCACCTCTTTCATGACGACCCTCAAGGATTCCGGGACCGGATCCACATATCCAAACTGCTGATGAGCCACCCGCTTGATGCGGTCTATACGGCTGAGTCGCTGAAATTCGGTTTCGGTAAGGGCAACCTGGTCTTTCAGTTTCACCATATCAATTTTAAGTGATTCAATCTGGAAGGCAGTTTCATGACACTGATTCTTCACAACCAGCAGAACAAAAAAGAATACAGTGACATAAATCACCGCTGCGGCAAAATTCAGAAATATCTTAAGATTGTTTCCGGTTTGTTTTTTTCCCATTCAGATTCTTTCTGCAACCCTCAGTCTGGCACTGCGGGCTCTGGGGTTTTTTGAAATTTCGTCTTCTCCGGCCTGTACAGCCCGTCTTGTCACTGGTTTCAGGGTTGCGACCTGGCTGCACTGGCATACCGGCAGCTCCGGAGGACAGACACAATCCAAAGCCTGGTCCCTGAAAAACCGCTTTACGATCCGATCCTCCAGTGAATGAAATGAGATCACGGCCAGTCGTCCGCCCGGTTTCAGTACCGGGATCAGTTTTTCAAGGGTTTCCTGAACATTTTCAAGTTCATGGTTCACCGCAATTCGAATCGCCTGAAAAACCCTCGATAGCGTTTTTTTCAGGAATCGATTCGGAATCACCGCTTCCACCGCCCGGCTGAGATCCATGCTGGTTTCCAGGGTGCCCCGGTTCAGCTGTGAAACGATTTCACCGGCGATTTTCTTGTGAGCCGGTTCTTCACCGAGACGCGCCAGGATTCGGCTGATGTCCCGCTCCTTCAAAGTTTTCAGAAACTCCCGCGCCGGAAGCCCTTCTTCTGGATTGAAGCGCATGTCCAGCGGTTCGTCTTTCGAGTAGGAAAATCCGCGCCCGGACTGCTCGATATCATATGAGGAAATCCCCAGGTCCAGCAGAAATCCGTCAATCTGTTCGACATGCAGTATTTCCAGCACATCCGTGAAATCCCGGTAACTCCTGTGGAACAGGGTTATCCTCGAATTCTGCAGCTCCGAGTCGAATCGTTTCTGACAAAAAGCAATGGCCTGCGAATCCCAATCCAGCCCGATCAGTCTGCCGGACCCGTCAAGTTGACCCAAAATGGCCCCGGCATGTCCGCCAAAGCCAATCGTTCCATCTATATATAGTCCTGACCGACTAGTGATCAGAAGTTCCTGAACTGATTCACAAAGCACCGGAGTATGAGGTGCTGTTCCCGGCATTCTAGAAGTTTAAATCAAAGGGTAGCTGTTTTAACTGTTCTTTATCTATGGGAGGTATTGAGGATTGATTCTTTTCCAGATCTTCTGGAGACCAAATTTCGATATAGTTGTACATGCCGATGATCACGGCCTGAGAATCGATTTTGGCATAGTTTAATAACTTTTCCGGTATGAGAATGCGTCCCTGATTGTCAAAATGCACCGAAACTGTGCTTCGGGCGATTTTCCGGACAAAATCCCGATAGCCGTACTGTACTGACCCAAGCTTAATAAGATTGGCCCGAACATCGGACCATTCATACGCTGGATACAAATGTAAACACTGCTCAAAGAACCCCTGCACTAAAACCATTTGTCGTTCCCCAATCATTTCCAGCTGCTTTCGAAATTGGGATGGTATGTTCAGACGGTTTTTATTATCGACTGAATATGTGTATTCGTGCGAGAAGAATATTTGATGCGAATGTTCCACAAGTCAACCACTCCTGAATTAAATCCAGGGATTTACCTCCACATGTCCCCACAATGTTATGACTTCATCCCACTTTAGTGCAACTAAAATTTGCAAAGTTTTGATACAATTTCTGGAATTCTGCATGTTTTCCGCACTCGGAACGGCAGGAAAAACACACCTGAATTATGAAAAGTCAAGCGGTCGCTGCTGACTGCACGGATGGATTATTTATGGTCTGTCAGGGATGATGGAATCAGGATATTGTGCTGATAAAAATATAGATAGGTAAAACTGCCCGGATTGATAGAATATTCGGGAGCGCTTCCATTGTCTGCGGCGGAAGCCGTTATTCGGTGAAGTGTTGTCTGTGTGATCAGTGACTGTAAAACTGAATGGAGAGAGAACCGTCCTCAATAATCGATGCCCGCACCGCTTTGTCACTGCGTGTCAGCTGCGTGGTGAGATCGATGTCGTTAATTCGGACTTTTACATGACTGGCACTCCAGAAATCAAACTGCAGGGTATCTTCAAATGCATATTCTTCGCGGGTATTGGCTTCCATGATTCCCTGAAACAGGACTGACTGGGGGGTGGATATGTTCAGCCGGGTACGGTCCAGAGATTCAATTTCAAACGAAAAGGGCGGATCGATGGGCAGACGGTAGCTGCTGCTGCCTTCATATTTTTCATAGGCAAACACAACTCCCCCTGACATTTCCTGGCTCGTAGGCAGCGGAACGGGCATGTTGGATTCCGCGATTTCACTGCTGCCGGCTGCATCCATATTCCCCGATTCCGGGTCAGGTTGGTCGGCATTCGGTTCGGTCTGTTCAACAGCGACAGCGTCCGGTTCAATTTCTGCCCGCTGCTCCTGCAGCAGTCCCACGGCCAGTTTGAACACAAAGAAAGCCGCAATAATGATAACAACGCCCCAGAATGCCCGCCGTCCAAATTCCGGTGTCAGAAGTTTGTTCAGGAAGTTTTCATCATCCAACGTCTCTTCCCTGGGTACGGGTTTCGGTTTTACTTCCGCCTTCTCCTGCACCTTTCCGGTGGTAAACACTTCATAATCTTCCAGAGCCTTTTCCGCTTCCGCACCGATTTCAATGGCGTATGAACGCAGAAACAACCGCATGTAAACATTGGGCAAAACAGCAAAATCACCATTTTCAATGGCTTCAAAATATCGCGGATTAATTTTGGTGCGCTCGGTGATTTCTTCTATGGAAATCCCGCGGGATTCCCGAAGTTCTTTCAATTCTTTGAAAAAGGGTCGTGTTGTGTTCATATTCTTTCAGATAAATTGTCTTTAAATATTATAATTAGTGAGCATCAAATTAAATCTTTACAAACCCGATCTACAAGGTGTTTCACTGACCGGTATTGTACAATCCGAGTTTTTTCAATTCCTGATAGAAGCGGAAAACCGGAAAGCCCACCACATTGTTATAACACCCCTGAATTCCCTCTACAAATACCACACTCCAGTCTTGGATTCCATATGAACCGGCCTTATCATACGGCGGCTGATGATCAATGTAGTAGTGAATTTCAGACGAGGTCAGCAGGGCAAATCTTACATCGGTTTTCTCAAAAAAAGTGTGATCAATCCCGGCGTCCGCGCACTGCAGAGAAACACCCGTGATTACCTGGTGGGTTTTACCGCTGAGTTTTTCCAGCATGACCACCGCTTCGGATTTGTCTGCCGGCTTTTCGATTATTTCTGAATCCAGCACAACGATGGTATCTGCTCCGATCACCACATCATTCGGGAACCGCCGCATCACGGACCGGGCTTTCAGCCGGGAAAGAATGCAGCAGTATTCCGCCGGCGGATGGGTTTCGTCAAAGCCTTCCTCGTCAAATTCCGGCAGCAGCACATCAAAAGGCAAATGCAGCATCTGCAGCAGTTCCCGGCGACGGGGGCTCTGTGAGGCCAGTATCAGTTTTCGGTCCAAATCTACTCCCAAGATCTATTGACGGTTATCGCATTGCAGCAACAGGATTCCCATTTACCATTCACCATTCACCATTCACTATTAACCAATTACCATTAACCATATTCTATTTCTCTGCTGACAGCGACCCACATCAATCCTGCAGCATGTTTTCAGTCATCAATGATTTTGATCAGCTTGCTTGTTTCCGTCAGTGATCCAGCATGAGGACTGTCTGCTTTCAGCCGATACAAATAGGTGCCGTTGGCAATTTGACGGCCGTGAGCGTCCAGACCGTCCCAGTAAACCGAGTTGTATCCGGCCGCGGCATTCGGCAGCTTCAGGGTTTTAACCGGGATGCCTTCAGCGGTAAAAATACTGATTTCCGCCCGGCAGGAATGACTCAGCTGAAACGTAAACCAGGTCTCCCGGGAGAAAGGATTGGGATAATTCAGCAGATTCTGCACCCTGAATCCAGTTTCTGAACTGAATTCCAGCTGATACTGAACCAGGCTGCGGTTGTTTACATTGTCCCAGGCTTCCACATTCAGGATATGGAATCCGGCTTCCTGCTCGCCGAAATGCACGGCTGCCTGCCCCAGTGACGTATTTTCAAATATAAAATCAGCAATCAGATTCACCGGCGGGTCATCATCCAGCCAGTATCGCAGTTCGTGACCCGGAACCCCCATCAGATTGATGCCTGACGGGTCCTCAAATACCGCTGTCAGTTCCCACGGCGGAAAAATGACTCCCCCATCTGCAATAACGGAGTTATTCTGCATCAGTGTGATGTCCGGCCCGGAGGAATCGGAAATATCCTCAAAATCCGGTGACACGGGAATACCCGTGATCAGCTGGATCCTGTTGATCAGGTCGTTTTCCAATCCGGTATTTTCTGAATACAACCGCAGTCGAATTTCATCCTGACTGAAATCCAGAGGTACAATGAACTGGCAGTTTCCCTGAAAGTCCCCCTGATACACAAGTTCTCCCGGAAGATGATACTCAGCCTCAAAATCCTCATCATTGTAGGGAGAAAACACCACCGGCACATTGGGACCCCGGACCGTAAGATGCGCCAAATCTGATGAATAATTGGGGTTCAGCATCACCGTATTGCTTTCCAGCAGGCGGATTTCAGGCGGCAGTACGGACTCGTCTACAAGGTCTCCCGTTTTCGGGAAAGGCAGAATCAGGGCCGGGTCTCCTAACACGTGAAACAGCTCCTCGTAGAAACTGCCGATCTTCAGTTCCAGCAGGTAATCTGCCAGCCGATAATCGTTTTCATCTGTAACATAGTCCCGAATTCCGGAAAACAGTTTATCAAGAAAGCTGAAATTTCCGCTGGCCGGTATATCGCGGGTGGTGGCGATAAGGGCAACGGCCCCGTCGTCTTTGGCAAGCACGGCCTCCGACATGGCTTCCTTGTAATCGTACCAGCCAAATTTGCAGGTCCCCACTACCCAGATAGCTCCTACCGGATCGCTGATCTGCTGCAGATCGCGGTCCATATCTAGGATTTTTTCATCTGCCAGGGTGGTAGGACTGCCGTGTCCGATGTAGTTCATCATGGCCACGCCGCTGTTCAGCTGGGTCAGCACATCCTCAGTCATATCCGGCAGCACCAGCCAGCCGATGCCGGGGACAGGAGTATATTCGGTGCCGTACAGCGGGGTTACGGAAAGGTGGGTATTCAACCGGGTAAAAATAGAGTCGGAGTAAACCACATGTTTCCGTTCAGAGAAAAAACTGCCGCCGTTTTTATTGGTGTCATCTGCCAGAAGCAGCAGTTTGTTTTTCCAGCTGCCGGGAACCGGATTCAACAGATACTGCTCCACTTTCTCATAGTAGCTGGCGGCGTCATCGGGATCGGGAAAGGGAATGCGGCCGGTGGCCAGCTGAGGCAGAGCGGCGTTTTCAATGGGTGTGGTGTAATAATCATCCGAGGGCGTACTGTTGTGATAAATGGGCGGCAGGGTTTCTTCACTGCCCAGCAGGAGCAAATAGCGTAAATCGGGATTGACATTCATTCGGTCCAAGAGGAATTCCCGCATCAGCGCGGCCCGGTTGCTGATGTCAAACTGGTCTGCCAGTTCGATTTCCACATCGAGCCGGCGGTCCGAAGGCAGGAGATTTTCATGGAGATTTTCAAAGGCCTGGGCGGTACTTAAAAATTCGGAAGTGGTTAGGATCAGATAGGATTCGGTGCCGTCCTGCCGGTTCAGGGCATCTTCGGAATAATCGGACCGGATTTCAGCGCCTGTCAGCCGGATTTCGCAGTGCTCCAAAATTTCCCATTTTCCGCTGATGTCATTGAGCCTCCACGGAAAAACATCCAGAAAAACAGTGCGGTGCCCGCGGTAAGTCACCGGACCTTCCATTTTGATCTGGACAGGAAACTCACTGAGCGGCGGAAGTCCGGTCTCGCGCCAGGTTTGTGATACTGTTTCCCACCCGGGGACTTGTCCGGGTTCAGACCGAAGAATGAAGCGAAAACAGCTGACATATTCATCGTCCAGAAAAAGCTGCCGATTGGCTTCGGGATAATGGTAAAGCTGCTCGAATTCCAAACCGGGCTGCAGTCGGGAAATGGTGACAACGGATGTCTGCGCTGACAGGAAAGCGAGAAATGCGACCAGCAAGATGAATCGGGATTGCTCCATGGTCTGAAATTTAGAATGATTGGCCGGATGGTGAGGATGATTATTTCAGTGCGGAGGTGAGGGCGGGCGGAAGTCTCGAAGATTTTTTCATCTGATAATAATGGCACTGTTTTTCGCAGACCGAATAAGAGAAACACCCGATTTTTCGTAAACAATCCTGATCCACGCCGGCCCAACCTGCCTTCCATCCAAAACCATGTGCTCCTGGTCAACCAAAATCATTCTCAAACCGATTGGATTCACTTATCCCACCAAATTATATTTTTATTCTTAAATATAGCTGGATTGATCAAGTTTGAATGCAGAAATCCAAATTCAAGCTTTCGATTTCAGCCGCCGAGTTCCGTTGGAATTCTTCGCAGAAATACCTTGGAGGTACCATGATCCATAACATCGAAATGATTCGCCGGTTTTATCAGCAGCTGCCGGAAAAAATGAAAAAAATTCGGGATGTCATCCAACAGCCGCTCACATTGACGGAGAAAATCCTGTATTCCCATCTGGTCGAAAACCCGATGGAATGTTTTACACGCGGAGAAGATTATGCGGAATTCAATCCCGACCGGGTGGCCATGCAGGATGCCACCGCCCAGATGGCCCTGCTGCAGTTCATCACAGCCGGGAAGTCCCGCACTGCTGTTCCCGCCACGGTGCACTGCGATCACCTGATCCAGGCCCGGTCCGGGGCCCGGGAAGATTTATCGCAGGCGCTGGACAGCAACCGCGAGGTTTACGATTTTCTTTCTTCCGTATCACAGAAATACGGCATCGGATTCTGGAAACCCGGTGCGGGAATCATCCATCAGGTAGTGCTGGAAAATTATGCTTTTCCCGGCGGAATGATGATCGGTACCGACTCCCACACCGTGAATGCCGGCGGTCTGGGCATGTTGGCTGTCGGCGTAGGCGGCGCGGATGCGGTGGATGTGATGACGGGCATGCCCTGGGAACTGAAATTCCCAAAACTGATTGGTGTGAAACTCACGGGGAAGCTGCAGGCCTGGACCTCTCCAAAGGATGTCATTCTGCACCTGGCCGGCATCCTTACCGTTAAAGGGGGGACCGGTGCTGTCGTGGAATACTTCGGTCCCGGCACCCAGACCATTTCCTGTACCGGCAAGGGTACCATCTGCAACATGGGCGCTGAAATCGGCGCGACCACTTCCGTCTTTCCCTACGATACCAAAATGAGCGAATACCTGCGGGCCACAGGACGGGCAGAAGTTGCAGAACTGGCCGATGCGGCGGCGGACCATCTCAGGGCGGATACGAAAGTACTGGAAGCTTCGAACCGGAGCTATGATCAAATCATTGAAATTGATCTGAGCACACTTGAACCGCACATCAACGGTCCCTTCAGTCCCGACAAAGCCTGGAAACTTTCAGAATTTGCGGATGCGGTCCGCAAACATGATTATCCGGAAAAACTGGAAGTCGGTCTCATCGGTTCCTGTACAAATTCATCCTACGAAGATCTGGATCGGGCAGCATCCGTGGCAAAACAGGCCGCGGAGAATGGCTTGGATGTAAAGTCTGAATTTATCATCACGCCCGGATCGGAGCAGGTCCGGCAGACCATTGAACGGGACGGCATCCTTCAGGCCTTTGAAAATATCGGCGGCACCGTGCTGGCCAATGCCTGCGGTCCGTGCATCGGGCAGTGGGCACGTCACGGCGCGGAAAAGGCGGAACAGAATTCCATCATCACCTCGTTTAACCGGAATTTCGCCAAACGCAATGACGGCAATCCCAATACCTTTGCCTTTGTGGCTTCGCCGGAAATTGTGACAGCCTTCACTATTGCCGGGACGCTGACGCATAATCCCGCAACGGATACTCTCATCAGCCGGAGCGGTAAAAAAGTCAAGCTCTCGCCTCCGTCGGGCGATGAGCTGCCCCGGAACGGGTTCAGCGTGGATGATCCCGGTTTTCAGCTGCCGCCCGAAGACGGGTCGGATATCCGCATCAGCGTTCGTCCGGATTCAGACAGGCTGCAGCTCCTGACACCTTTCCCTGCCTGGGACGGACAGGAAATTGAAGGTCTGAAACTGCTGATAAAAGCTCGGGGAAAATGCACCACGGATCACATTTCCATGGCCGGTCCCTGGCTGAAATACAGGGGGCACCTGGACAATATTTCCGGCAATCTGCTCATGGGTGCCGAGAACGCCTTCAATGGCAAAGTGAATCATGTTCGGAACCCTCTGGACGCTGTGTACGGGAAAACTCCCGAAGTGGCCCGACACCTGAAGAATGCCGGTGTGGGAACAATCGTGGTAGGTGACGAAAATTATGGTGAAGGTTCCAGCCGAGAGCATGCCGCCATGGAACCGCGCCACATGGGTGTGCGGGCAGTACTGGTGAAATCCTTTGCCCGCATTCATGAAACCAATCTGAAAAAACAGGGCATCCTGGCACTGGTATTTGACAAAAAAGACGATTATGAACTGATCAGGGAAAACGACAGCATCGACATCCTGGGCCTGCTGGATTTTCAACCTGGAAAATCTCTGACAGTCCGTCTGCGTCATGATAACGGAACACATGATATGATAACGGTGAGTCACACTTTCAACGAGCGGCAGATCGCCTGGTTTAAAGCGGGCAGTGCCCTGAATCTGATATCATCCGGAAAGGCATGAAATGGCAGAAAAGCAAAACAAACCACTGGCACTGATTACCGGGGCATCCGGCGGATTGGGGCGGCACATTTCGGTCAGATTGGCGGATCAGGGATATCATATCCTGGCAGCGGCCAGAAATCTGCGGGGACTGAATGAAACACTGGAGCTGATTGAACAGGCCGGCGGATCGGGACAGGTAATCGCACTGGATCTGGAGAAACCGGAATCGGCAGAATCCCTGAAACGGGAAGCTGACAGGTTGGGTGGTCTGGAAATTCTGGTCTGCAACGCTGCAGTCGGCAATTTTGCACCGATGGAGGAGCTGAGTCTGGAGGATTGGGATCATCATATTAATCTGAACCTGCGCAGCATTTTTCTGCAGGTGAAGGCGCTTCTGCCGTCACTGAAGCGCAATGGCGATGCCCGGATTGCCTTCATCAATTCCGTATCCGGGAAGAAAGGATTTCCCGGTGCCGCGGCGTACACCGCATCCAAATTTGGTCTGCGTGGATTTGCGGAATGTCTGCGCGCGGAAGTGCGCTCTGACAATATTAAGGTGATTTCCGTGTATCCAGGCGCTTTCAATTCACCGTTCTGGGATAAGCTGGATCATCCATACGATTCAGGCGAGATGATGCCTGTTGATGAGGTGGCCTCAACAGTGGTCCATGCCCTCACCCGGCCAGGCAATGTCGTTCTGGAAGAAATTGTGCTGCGCAGGACCCTGGGTGATTTTTAAATCCGAGCGTTTGCCAAGGACATGGACATCGATTATTTCAAAAAAACATCTGCCTGGTTGAATCCGCCAGTTGGCGTGTCGGCGAAAAAGTTAATGACCCAATCGGTTACTGATACCCCTCGCCTCAGCTGATGGGCGGGGAAATACATAGAATGATCATCCGACTTATGGTTTTGCGTCTGATAACAATCTTTAATCCGCTGCCGAACGCTGACGGAATGGGTTTTTTTAAGTATTTTTGCAAAAATTTCTCCGTTCCGGTCTTTAATATTTGCATATCAGTATATAATACTTTTTAATGAATCTTTGTTATCTCTAAATTTTTTGGCTATTCTGGGACGTGTTTTTTGAAAGTTAAGATAAGATGTTTGAGCAGTTACAAGATCGTTTTGCCGGAATACTGAAATCGATCCGCGGACACGGAAAAATTACGGACGCGAATATTCAGGATGCGATGCGGGATGTACGGCGCGCTTTGCTGGAGGCGGATGTAAATTTCAAAGTTGCCCGAAAGTTTGTCAGCCAGGTCACGGAGAAAGCCAAAGGCGGAACCGTACTGACCTCGGTCACACCCGGGCAGCAGTTTATCAAAATTATCCAGGATGAGCTTTCGGCTTTTCTGGGTTCCAATGCTGTCGAGATCGAATTCCAGCCCAGAGGAATCACGATTATTCTGATGGCCGGTCTGCAGGGATCCGGGAAAACCACCACCGCCGCCAAGCTGGCAAAACTGACAAAGACTCGAAATCAGAAGCAGCCGTTTCTGATTGCAGCCGATCTTCAGCGGCCAGCTGCTATTGAACAGCTGTCAGTACTGGGCCGTCAGATTGATGTGCCGGTGCATACGGATCTTATAAATAAAAATCCGGTGCAGGTGGTACGCGAAGGCCTGAACGCAGCACAGGAAGCCGGAGCCAATCTGGTTATCGTGGATACCGCAGGACGTCTTCACGTTGACGAAGTCCTGATGCAGGAACTGCAGCAGGTCGTGGATGTGGCCCAGCCGCACGAGATATTATATGTCGCCGACGGAATGACAGGGCAGGATGCCGTAAACTCATCCAAAGCCTTCAATGAGGCCATTGAAATCTCCGGTATTGTGCTGACAAAAATGGATGGTGATTCCCGGGGCGGTGCAGCGGTATCGGTACGGGAAGTTACCGGAAAGCCTATCAAATATATCGGTGTGGGCGAAGGTCTGGATGCACTGGAGGTTTTTCACCCCAGCCGTCTGGCCCAGCGCATTCTGGGGATGGGCGATGTGGTGTCACTGGTTGAAAAAGCCCAGGACATGGTGGATGAGAAATATGCGGAACGAATGGAAAAACGGATCCGCGAAAACACTTTTACTCTTGAAGATTTTCAGGAGCAGCTCAAACAGATACAAAAAATGGGATCTATTTCATCCTTGATGAAAATGATACCCGGCGCGGGAAAGCTGAAGCTTGATGACCTGGATGACCGCCAGCTGAAATGGACGGAAGCCATCATCAGTTCCATGACTCCGGCAGAAAGAAAAAAGCCGGATATGATAAATGGATCCCGTCGAAAAAGAATTGCGGCCGGAAGCGGTCGAAACCTGTACGAAGTCAATCAGCTACTGAAACAATTTGCCCAAATGAAAAAAATGATGAGTCGTATGGGAAAAATGAAAATGGGCAAAATCCCCTTTAGGTTTTAAAGAAGAAAGGTAATTCTTTGGCAGTTCGAATTCGCTTACAAAGACATGGACGTCGGAAAAGACCCTTTTACAGGATTGTCGTCATGGATTCACGGACCCGCCGTGATGGTCGTGAAATTGAACGTGTCGGCTGGTACGACCCGGTCCAGACAGACGACTCATATGAAATTAAGACGGATCGCATCATTCACTGGCTGAAAGAAGGTGCTGAACCGTCAGATACTGTCCATAATATTTTTAAGAAAGCCGGCATCAATACCATGTGGCACATGATTCAGCTTGGCAAATCGGATGAAGAAATTGAATCCGCCATGACTGAATGGCAAAGTACACAGGATGCCCTAAAAGCAGCAAAAGTTGCTGCACAGCCAAAAGAACAGAAAACGGCAGAACAGGAAGAAACCGAAACAGCCACTCCGCTTGACACCAAGACGACTGATACATCTGAAGAAGAATTTGCAGATACGGACGACGAAAATTCAGTTGAAGACTCTGATTCTTCAGCTGAATAACCGGATGAGTCAAAAAAGAGAGGAGTTGACCCATGAAGGAACTATTGGCTGAAATCGTCAAGGCGATAGTGGATAAACCCGATGAAGTGAAGGTGAATGTACTTGAAAGCGACAGCACACAGATCTTCGAGTTGGAAGTGGGTGATGGTGATCTTGGGAAGGTTATAGGGAAAAGTGGACGCAACGTGAGTGCGATCCGGACTCTGCTCTCCGCTGCAACTGCCAAGCAGGGCGGAAAGAGAGCCATCCTCGAGATCATTGAGTAGTCGGCCTCCAGCGGACTTGGTCCAAATTGGAGAAGTCCGGAAATCACATGGATTGAAAGGGGCCCTGAAGGTTCATTTTTTTCATTCCTTGAATGATTTTCCAACTGTGGGTGATTGTATATGGCTCAATAACGGAACTGAATTGTCAACCATAACAGAATTTCAATTGGAGCACCGGCAATTCAGTTCCTCCCAACCCATTATTACGTTAACCGGCATCAACAACCGGGATGAAGCAGACAAACTGAGGGGCGCTCAGATATTCGCTTCCCGCAGCAGTCTGCCTGAACCGGAAGGGGAGAGTTTTTATCTTTTCGAGGTTATCGGATGTCGGGTTTTTTCAACAGACAATACGTTTATCGGCGAAGTCCAGGACGTGTTGGAACTGCCGGCACAGGAAGTGCTGATTGTGGATTATCAAGGGAAGGATGTTATGATTCCCTTGGTTGATGTGTTTATCAAGCTTATTGACATCGAGAACAGACAAGTCACCATTGAGCCCATGGAAGGACTGCTGGATTTATGAACCTTTATCAGCTCATCACACCGTTTCCAAAAATGGTGGATGCGGTGGTTTCAGAAAGCATCCTCGGCCGGGCGGCACAAAAAGATCTGGTTGAATACCGGATTCACGACCTGTTCGATTTTGCCGACCCGCCCCACTTCCGAATAGACGACTATCCATTCGGCGGCGGCAGCGGAATGGTTATGCTGGCCGCACCCATTTTCAAGGCTGTTCAGCACTGCATGGATCATCTGCCGGATGAACGAACCACCCGCGTGGTTTTTCCAACCCCGGATGGTCAGGTTCTGAATCACGAAATCGCACAGAAACTGAGCACGGCTGAGCATCTGATTTTTATCAACGGCCATTACAAGGGAATTGATCAACGAGTACGGGATACCTTGGTGACAGATGAAATCTCAATTGGAGATTATGTTCTCACGGGGGGTGAACTGCCGTCACTGGTTATCCTGGATGCTGTTGTCAGGCTGATTCCAGGTGTCATTAATACTTACGAGTCTGCCAGGACGGACTCCCATGCAGAAGGATTGTTGGACTGGCCGCAGTTTACGCGGCCTGAAAAATTCCAGGATCTGGGTACACCTGATGTACTGCTGTCCGGGCATCATAAAAATATTGCCCGGTGGCGTCTGGAACAGCAGGAGTCGAAAACCAGAAGCCGGCGCCCGGATCTCTGGGAAAAATATATCGCTAAGAAACAGAAAGAGAAACAGATTGGAGGAAACAATGGATAAAATTGCAATGACAACTCAAAATGATTTAAAGGAAGACATTCCGGCCTTTAAGTCCGGTGACACGGTCTCCGTTGGTGTAAAAGTCGTTGAAGGAAACCGCTCACGTGTGCAGGCCTTTGAAGGTGTCGTTATTGCCATTTCCGCCGGTCATGCCCTCGACAAAACATTCACTGTACGAAAAGTCTCCAATGGGGTTGGTGTCGAACGTATTTTCCCGATGCACTCTCCCGTCATCGATTTTGTAAAAGTCGTCCGACGCGGGAAAGTCCGTCGTGCAAAACTGTATTATCTGAGGAAACGCCGCGGAAAATCCGCCAGAATCAAAGAACAAAGATAATCTGTTTCCAATACAATTCAGGCTCCTGTTCCACCCGGACAGGAGCCTTTTTGGTATTTGGCCATCCGGTTTCCGGGTACAGACCGCCAGTCCGGATATTTGACACCCCCTTCAATTTCAATGAATCGAGGATAAACTGAATCAAAACCGAAGTATACTAATTACTACCGTTATCGGCCATGCCCTGGTCCACAGTATTACCCTGGTATATCCGGCAATTATGGTGGTTCTGCGGTCCGAATTCGAGGTGAACCTGATACAGCTCGGGGAGCTGGGAACCATTCAGTTCGCTTTTTTCGGGCTGGGTGCATTTCCTGCCGGATGGCTGGTGGACCGTATCGGATCAAGATGGGTGATGCTGCTGTATTTTATCGGTCTGATATTTTCTTCCGCTGTCATATCCCTTTCCGCCAGTTTTACCCAGCTGGCTATAGGCCTCGGTCTGCTGGGATTGTTCTCCGGGCTGTATCATCCCTCCGGGCTGAACCTGATCAGCCGCACCCGCCGCCTAAGCCAGAATATGGGATATCACGGCATTTCAGGAAGCATCGGACTTACTGCCGGACCATTGCTGGGCGGCATCATCTCCGGTCTGTGGGACTGGCGGCTGGCCTATCTGATTCCGGGAGCAGCGGCCGTTTTTGGTGCATTCTATACCTTTTTCAAGATTGAACCGGATCACCCGCAGAAATCCGGCACTCACCATACTCCCTTCCGCCTGAATTCCGCTCACTGGATTATTTTCGTCGTGTCCGCCCTGTGGGGATTTGCCCATCACGGCCTGTTTAATTTTCTGCCGCTTTACTTCACGGAATCCGTGGCCTGGGATATTGACCCCGGCACCAAGGGCGGCCTCCTGACTGCATTTGTCCTGATTCTGGGTGTCGCCGGACAAATGGCAGGCGGAAGACTGGGAGCGGCTGTCCCGAGAGTCAAGCTGTTCCCATGGGTTGTGGGACTGAATATTCCGCTGCTCATCGTCATGGGATTCACGGACGGTATTCCTCTCATTCTCATCGTTGGGCTGCTGGGTGCCGTCAATTTTACCTATCAGCCGGTGAACAACAGTCTCATCGCGGATTTTACCCGTTCCGGCAGCCGGGGGATGGTGTACGGCATCTCCTCCGGACTGGGATTTGGTGTCGGCTCTCTGGCGGCAACTGCCGGCGGCTACGTCGGAGAATATCTGGACTTGAACCTTATCTTTCCCCTGCTTTCCATTGTTCTGCTCCCGGCAGTATTGTTATCTTTTATGTTGATGCGAATGAAAGCATTTCAATGATTTACATTTAACCTTTGTCCATCATCATGAAACAAGATCAAAAGCATTTATTCCAGCAAATTCCTTCAGTGGATGATTTGATTCAGGAATTTGACCGCACGCCCCCCCCCATACCGCGAAATCTGCTCCTGAGATTGATTCGTGAGAGCCTGAAAGAAGTGCGCCAAGCCATTCTCGACGGCGAACTGATAACCGGTATTCGTACTCATACCATAAATCTGGTAAATTCGAAAGCCTCATCTGCGAAATCAACCGTCCGCAAAGTCATTAACGGCACCGGTATTGTTCTGCACACCGGACTGGGACGGGCGCCCCAGGGGAATGAAATCTGGTCGGAAGTGCTGCCGAAGGTCACCGGTTATACCAATATCGAACTCAACCTTTCAGACGGAAAACGCGGTGAGCGCTATCATCACACTTCAGATGTTCTGAATACTTTGACCGGAGCGGAAGCATCTCTGGCTGTGAACAACAACGCCGCTGCTGTTCTTCTGATGCTCAATTCGCTGGCTGAAAACCGGGATGTCATTATCAGTCGTGGGCAGCAGGTTGAAATCGGCGGATCCTTCCGCATACCCGATGTCATTCGGAAATCGGGCTGCCGGATGGTGGAAGTGGGTACCACCAACAAAACCCACCGCAAGGATTACGAACAGGCACTGAACGCATCTACCGGAGCAGTTTTGGTGGCTCACCCAAGCAACTACCGGATATCCGGTTTCACGCAGTCGGTTCCTATCAGTGCACTCTCTGAGTTATGCCGCGGTGCCGGCATTCCTCTCATTGTGGATCTGGGCAGCGGTGCCATCCCTGACCTCCCCGGTTTTCAACTGCCGGACGAACCGCAGGTGCACAAGTTTTTTGATGACGGTGCGGATGTGGTGTCGTTCAGCGGTGACAAACTGCTGGGCGGACCGCAGGCTGGCATAATCTGCGGATCTGCTGAAATGATTCGAAAAATCCACAAAAACGCCCTGTACCGTGCACTCCGGCTGGACAAAACCATGATTGCCCTGCTGGATGCAGCCATCCGAACCTTCTATTCAGCGCGCCGCTTCTCGGAAAAAAATCTGGCCCTGACGCTGTTAACGCGGAGCCAGGCCCGGCTGCGAACCCTGGGGAATTCAATTCTGGATCAGCTGGGACCGGACATCTGCTCGGTATATGATCTCTGCCTGACGGACTCCCAGGTCCAGGTCGGCAGCGGTTCCCTCCCCACAGAAACCATTCCCAGCATGGCAATTCAGTTCTGCGGCAGTATTAAGTCCGCCGATGAACTGGCCCGCCGTTTTCGGGAAGCTTCAATCCCGGTGGTCGGCTACATCCATGAAAACACCTACTGCATTGACCTGAAAGCAGTACCCGACTTTGATATTCCGTATCTCATCCAGGCAATGAAAGAGGTACTGGCATGAGTCAGGTGGTCGTGGGTCTGGCCGGACATATCGATCATGGAAAAACCGCTGTGGTTCAGGCACTGACCGGTATCAACACGGACCGTCTGGATGAAGAAATTCGACGGGGAATGACCATCGATATCGGGTTTGCCTTCCTGACTGATGAAATTACACTCATTGATGTACCCGGTCATGAAAAATTTGTAAAGAACATGATGACCGGCGTCAGTTCCGTGGATGCAGCCATTCTGGTGATCGCTGCAGACGACGGGGTCATGCCCCAGACACGGGAGCATTTTGACATCCTCAAACTGCTGGATGTAAAAGTGGGCTGTGTTGCCTTGAACAAAATTGATCTGGCTGATGAGGAATGGCTCGAGCTGGTTGAAATGGACATCCATGATCTTCTGGAAGGTTCGTTTCTGGAGAACGCACCGGTGGTTCGGGTCAGTGCGGTTCAGAATAAGGGGTTTGATAAACTGCGGGAAACCGTGCTGGATATGTGCAGCCGTGTGCCGGAAAAATCCGATCGGGGAATGTTCCGGCTGTCCATCGACCGAGTATTCTCGATGAAGGGATTTGGTACGGTTGCCACAGGTACCGTGGCCGGAGGTTCTGCAGGTACCGGTGATCAAATTGAACTGCTTCCAGGACATAAAACCGCAAAAATACGGAATTTGCAGTCGCACGGAAATTCAGTGGAACATATCAGTCTGGGGGATCGGGCTGCGGTGAATCTTCAGGGGATTGAAAAATCAGAGCTGGTCCGCGGGTGCCAATTGTCAACACCGGGGTATTTCACCACCGTCAGCCAGTTTGCCGCGAAGGTGAATCTCCTCACGAATACCCAGAAACCCATCAAGCAGAATCAGCGGCTGAGAATCCATGTCGGAACCCAGGAGGTTATTGGCCGGATTTCAATTGTGGACGATAAATATATCCATCCCGGTAGCGAAGCTTCGGCTGTATTCAGGCTGGAAAAAGATATTGTCGCCGCCTGGAACGACCGCTTCATTCTGCGCACTTTCTCACCGATACTGACCATCGGCGGCGGTCAGGTGCTGGATATCGGGATTTCAGGAAAATGGAAAACTGTCAGGGCGAAAACCCGAACGCTTTATCAAGGATCGCCCGAAGATCAGCTGGGAATTATCATCAATGACTCTCCTGCACAGCCGATGCGTCAGCAGGAGCTTCCCATTCGTCTGGGACTGACACTGTCAAAAATTGAAGAACTGAAAAACCGGGATCCCGATCTGAGGTGGATGGAATACAAAGGCGAAAAGTGGCTCGTTTCGGTTCGGGAAATTCGGCAGCTGCAGACACGCATTCTGGATTACCTCAGCGGATTTCATCAGAAAAACCGTTTTCGGCAAGGCGTACAGCGAGAAGAAATTCGGCAGCATATTCAGGGAAATGACCGGTTTATCGAAGCGCTGCTGCTTGAGCTGGAAAAACTGAACCGAATTCAGCGCACCGGTGAATTCTGGTCACTGCCCGGACACTCCGTCCAGCTGAGCAAAGAAGAACAAAAGACTCTGGATTCCTTGCTGGACATCCTTGAAAAGGAAGGCTTTTCATCCTCCAGTCTGGATGAACTCAGCCGCAGAATGCACAAAACCGTCCCGAATATCAGAATCCTGCTTGAGACAGCAGAGCAAAAAGGAGATCTGATTCGAGTGGAAGGCAATCTGATGTTCACAGCCGGCAATTTTGAAAAACTGAAACAGAAAGTATTGAATCACTTCAAGACGAACGATGAACTGAGCGTACCTGTGTTCAAAGATCTGGCTGAAACCACCCGAAAGTATGCTGTTCCGCTGCTGGAGTATCTGGATAAACAGAAAATTACCTATCGGGCCGGCAACGTACGGAAACTGGTTTAAAACAGGATGAGCAGTAAAGGTCAGACCCCCGTCATGCGTCAGTTCTGGGAGGCAAAAAAAGCCCATCCCAACACACTGATGCTGTTCCGTATGGGAGATTTTTACGAAACATTTGATAAAGATGCCCTCACTGCTTCGAATATCCTCGGAATTACCCTCACCAAACGTGCAAACGGAGCAGCAGCTTCGGTCCCGCTGGCTGGATTCCCCCACCATGCACTGGATCAGTATCTGCATAAACTGCTGAAAGCGGGGCACCGTGTTGCCATCTGCGAACAAGTTGAAGATCCAAAGCTGGCCAAAGGAATTGTAAAGCGTGAAGTGGTGGAAGTGGTCTCACCGGGTACTGCCCTTTCTGAGAGGTATCTCGATCAGCGTGAAAACAATTTTCTGGCCAGTGTTCATTTTGGTAAATCACATTTCGGTCTCGCGCTTCTGGATCATTCCACAGGAGAATTCCTGACGGGAGAATGGCCTATCCCGATGCTTTCCAACATTATCCGTCAGTTCAAACCGGCGGAAATCCTGGTTTCGGAAGATCATAGCAGTCAGCTGAATACCCTTCAGCAAACCGCTGGAATTCTAGTAACCCCCTGGGCAGGGTGGATTTTCGATCATCACAGTGCATATTCCCGACTGACAGAACAGTTCGGCACTTCCAATCTGAAGGGATTTGGAATCGAAGAGCTGAATCTGGGTATTTCCGCTGCCGGCGGTGCACTGGAATATGTGAGTGAAAATTTTAAAGGACGCACCCAGCATATTACGCGCATTGCCAAGGTGATGGACGATGGTATCCTGGGGCTGGACTCCCATACGGTACGGAATCTTGAGCTTTTTCAATCACTGGCCAGTCAGGGCGTCCACGGTACACTGATCAGTGTTCTGGATCAAACCACAACCTCCATGGGCAGCCGAATGCTGAAGCAGTGGCTGAAGCGTCCCCTGGCAGATCAGGATCAGATCAATACACGGCTGGACCGGGTGGAAGAGTTGCTGAACGATTCTGACCTGTGTGATGATGTCCGCCGCGGAATGCGGGGAATATCCGATCTGGACCGAATAATCAGCCGTCTTTCTGCCGGTCGTGCCACTCCCCGCGATGTGGTTCAGCTGGGGTTTTCTCTGGAACAGATTCCGGTTTATCAAAATTTGTTTACTTCAAATCAGCCAGCCCTGAACGAACTCACCGGCCGCTTCAGGGACACAGTCAGCTCAGCCGAGGAAATCCGGAGAACCCTGCGTGAGGACCCGCCGGCCCAGACAGCAAAAGGCGGCTATATTGCTGATGGATTTTCACCGGAACTGGATGAACTGCGGGAACTTTCGCGGGATGCCTCCCAATGGATTGTACGGTACCAGCTTGAAGAACAGGAAAAAACCGGGATACCCAGTCTGAAGGTGGGGTTCAATAAAGTATTCGGATACTATATTGAAGTAACCAAAACCCATCAGGAAAAAGTGCCTGAAAGCTATATTCGAAAGCAAACCCTGGTGAACTCCGAAAGGTATTTCACGCCGGAGCTGAAAGAATACGAGGATAAAATTCTGACAGCCGAGGAGCGCATCGTCACCATTGAAGCAGGGATTTTCGCAGCGCTGCAAAACCAAATCATGTCGCAGGCCGGAGACATTCAGCACAATGCCCGAATTCTGGCCCGACTGGATATTGCGGCCGCTCTCGCCGAAGCTGCAGGGAAACAGAACTACTGCCGTCCCGTCGTAGAAAACAGCTCGATTCTGGAAGTCACTGACAGCCGTCACCCGGTTGTTGAAAAGTTACTGCCGGTTGGAGAAAATTTTATTCCCAATGATCTCTCAGCGGATTGCGACAAATTTCAAATCGGTATTATCACAGGTCCGAATATGGCCGGGAAAAGCACCTTTCTGCGGCAGATCGGATTGCTGGTGGTCATGGCGCAGATCGGATCTTTCATACCGGCCGCATCTGCCCGAATAGGGATTGTGGACAAGCTGTTCACCCGGGTGGGTGCCAGCGACAATCTGGCCGGCGGAGAATCCACTTTCCTGGTGGAAATGAACGAAACAGCCAATATATTGAACAATGCCACTTCCCGCAGTCTGATAATTCTGGATGAAATCGGACGGGGGACTTCCACCTATGACGGTCTTTCCATAGCCTGGGCTGTTACGGAATATCTTCACAATAAAAGTTCAGTGGCGGGAAAAACCCTTTTTGCCACGCATTATCACGAGCTTGTGGAACTGGCCGACCAACTTCCCCGGGCATACAATCTGAATGTGGCAGTTAAGGAATTCGGCAGCAGGGTGGTATTCCTGAGAAAAATCATACCCGGCGGCGCGGACCGCAGTTACGGGATTCATGTGGCGGAAATGGCGGGACTGCCCCGGCCGGTAGTGGAACGAGCCCACGAAATCCTTCATCAGCTGGATCGCCAGGACGAACACCATCCGGATGTTTCCCTTCAGGTGAATACTGCATCCCAGATGAGTCTTTTCGGGACGAATGACTCTGCTCTGCGGGAAGAACTGGACAGCCTGGATGTCAATCAGCTCACACCGATGGAAGCGCTGCTGAAGCTGGATGAAATAAAAAGGAAGCACGGGCTATGATCGGATTGAACCGGAGAACCATTCGCGCAGCTGCACTTGCCTGCATCATGTTCGGGACTGCAGGTGCAGTGAAATGGTCCACCAACGGACAGGAGTTGTTCCGATTCTCAGGCGACAGCCGGTATCTCGCTCTGGGAGCATCATGCTTCAGCGATGCAGCGGGTGCTTCGGCGATTTTCATCAATCCGACAGGAATGGCAGACAGCGAATCACAATCGGAAATTCTGCTTTCATTCACCAATTTATCCACCTTTGATGTTCGGCGAAATACCTTGGGATACCTGCTGCCCGGGCAGGGTCCAATTCGTTTTGGGCTGGGTGTCATCCAGCGTCGAATTGAAGATATACCAGACACCCGGAATGCCCTGTACTACTGGGACAGCCAGGGACCTCACCTGAATGCAGATGCCGTCCGCTATTTGTCCCACAATGAACTGGGACTCCTGCTGGCCGGAACAACGGTTTGGCGCAATATCCGTCTCGGCTTCGTCCTAAAACCCGTATTTGTTTCCGTTGCAGACCATCATGCGTGGGGACTGGGTGCCGATCTCGCATTAACGGGCACCATGCGTGAACATCTGACGTATTCGGTAAAGCTTGAAGATTTTCCAAGCGCTCCTCGTTTTTGGGATTCCGGAGACCGGGAACTGTTTCCGCCCCGAATTAAAGTCGGCGGTCATTACCGTACCGGTATGCTGACCCTGTTCACCGCTTTTGCAGCCGAACCCGGCACCCGGCTTGAGGATGACAGTCGGGCGTTGAGAATTCTGGGAACGGATCTGACGCTTCACGGCGGAATGGAATTGAAGCTTTTCGCACCATTTTCGATCCAGATTGGATCTGCCAGTACATCTCCTTTTTCCGGCGGCTTCAGATGGCAAACGGAATCTCTGGATATCCAGTATGCCTGGTCCCGCCGAAACGAATTGTCAGACGGTCCCGATCTGCACCGGATTACCCTGATTTTCAATCCGGATCTTTGGTCCGCAGCCGGTTCATATCTGGAGCCGTAATACTCAGAAAATTATATATCTTATGGATAATTTATTTATAGTATATTTTGGGCCGTTTACAGGGATGAATTATGATTGTTAGCATGACGGGATATGGACGAGGGGAAATGACAGACGGCAGCATAACTGTCAGTCTTGAACTGCGAGCACTGAACAGCCGCTATCTGGATTACAGCTCGAAACTAGCCAGACAGCTGACACATCTGGACCTTGATGCCCAAAAACTGGTCAAAAAGAAATGCATACGCGGCCGCATGACCCTGACCGCTTCTGTCAGTTTTGACGGTTCAGCCAACGGCAGACCGATGCTGAATGAATCCCTGCTGACCCATTATCTGGACCTGATTGAAAAAATCCAGCAGAAAACCCGGCTGGATCACGAAGTTCGTCTCCAGGATCTGCTTATGCTTCCGGATATTTTTCAACCGGACTGCGAACCAGAAAACGATATCATCCGCACCTTGTTTCTGGATGCACTGACTGCAGCCGTTACTGAACTGACTGCGATGCGCCGGGACGAAGGCGCATCCATACGGAAAGATTTTGAAAAGCGTCTTGCACTTGTGGATCAACTTGTCGATGATATCAATCAGCATGCGGTCCGCAGCAGATCCGACGAGCTGGAAAAATACCGCTCCAGGATTCAGGATATGTGCGGAGATCTTGAGTTGGATGAAAACAGGCTGTATCAGGAAATTGCCATCCTTGCTGAAAAAAGAGATATAACTGAGGAGTTGATCCGTTTAAAAAGCCATATTAAATTATATCAGTCATATTATGACGAAGCCGACTATTCTGGAAAGAAATTGAATTTCCTTCTGCAGGAAATGGGCCGGGAGGTTAACACAATCGGTTCAAAAACCGACAATGTTAAAATCAGTCATACTGTTGTTTCGATTAAAGATGAATTAGAGAAAATGAGGGAACAGGTTCAAAACATATTATGAAAACGGGCTTATTGATAATTCTTGCTGCGCCGTCCGGGACCGGAAAAAGCACCATTTGCGCAAAACTTCGTGAGCGCAATCCGGACTGGCTGTTCTCTGTGTCTGCCACAACCAGACCCCAGCGGGAAAGCGAAGTGGATGGTGTTGATTATATTTTTATGAACGTAGATAAATTCGAACACTATATCAAATTTGGTGATTTTGTTGAATGGGAGTGGGTCCACGGGAACAAGTACGGCACCCTGATCGGCCCCCTGGAAGATGCCCTGGACAACGGCGACATCTTTCTGTTGGATATAGATGTCAAGGGCGGAACCACCATTATGGAAGAATTCCCGGAAGATACGATATCCTTTTTCATTGAGCCGCCCGGCGAAACCCTGCCGGATCAGCTGGAAATACTGGAAGAGCGTTTAACAAAACGCGGGCAGGATTCAGCAACCATTATCAAGCGGCGTCTGAAACGTTTTGCGCTTGAACTGGAATACAAGGATAAATTCGATCACCATCTGATCAACGACAATCTGGAGACGGTGGTTGGAGAGGTAGAAAAGATTATTAAGGAGAAAATTAAGTGAAAATTCAGACCATTCCATTCAGTGAATTGGCCAAACAGTCTGTTGATGTGTATAAGAATGTTGTTGTATCCGCCAAACGTGCAACGCAGATTATTGATGAGCGGGTGATGGCCCGGCAGCCTATCGAAGAAGTTGCGGATGACGGATACGGTGTCAGCGAGCAGATCATCGATGAAGATTACGTTGAACCGGAAAAAGCCATTGTAGTAGCCTTGGAAGAATTTCTTGATAATCAATTGGAATGGCAGGATTCTGAAGAGCCATCCGACGCCTGAGTATGCCCCATGCCTGATGATTCCAACGCGCTGGAAAATTATCTGCAGCAGCAGCAGGAATTATTCGGCAACACCCTATACCTGCCGCCGGATCAGACACCTTCCCCACCGGAAGAAACAGCGGGATTTTCCCGCAGCGAACAACTGGCTGCCTTTAAGTCTGAAATAAAAAACTGTCAGAATTGTGCCCTTGGGCAATCCAGGCACAATTTTGTTTTTGGTGATGGAAATCCAGAAGCAAAGATAGTGTTTGTCGGCGAAGCACCCGGAGAACAGGAAGACCTACAGGGAGTGCCTTTTGTTGGACGGGCCGGAAAAATGCTGGATAAAATCCTGGCAGCCATCAATACGGATCGACAACAGATTTTCATCTGCAACGTTCTGAAATGCCGACCGCCCCGAAACCGTGATCCGCTGGCCGGGGAAGTTGAACAGTGCGAACCCTACCTAAAAAAACAGCTGGAAATTATTCGGCCAAAGCTGATTGTCGCTCTGGGACGCGTTGCCGCGAAAACGCTGCTCCGGATTGAAGAACCTCTGGGAAAAATGCGCAATCGACTATTTCATTATCACGATATCGATATGATGGTCACTTATCACCCTGCTGCACTTTTGAGAAATTCCAATCTCAAAAAATTTGCCTGGGAAGATTTTCAACGTATTCGAGACGAATACCTTCTGAAAGACTGATATGCCTCCTGAACAATCCAACCAACTGCGACTTCCACCTCAAGCTCTGGAAGCTGAACAGGCCGTTTTGGGCTGCATGCTCATCGAAGCCGAAAGCGTACCCAAAGTCCTGCAGGTTCTTAGACCGGAAAGCTTCTACAAGTCTGCGCACGGGGTAATTTTTAAAGCCATGCAGGACCTTTTTGGGAATAATGACGTGATTGACGCAGTCAGTCTCATTGATCAGCTGCAGAAAAACAATGAATTGGAAAATGTTGGCGGAGCATATT
Source organism: uncultured bacterium (assembly GCA_964527215.1). Taxonomy (GTDB): domain Bacteria; phylum Fidelibacterota; class Marinisomatia; order SCGC-AAA003-L08; family JACNLC01; genus CAZGNZ01. The sequence goes on from CAZGNZ010000015.1 coordinate 85,108, forward strand.
TCATCACCGGTCTTGCCGCCGAAGCTCCCTCGGCAGCCAATGTCGAATACTATGCCCAGATCGTCCAGTCCAAATTTATGCTTCGCTCCATTATCGAAGCGTCCGTGGAGCTTTCATCCATGGCATATGAAGCCAGGGAAGATGTTACCGATATTCTCGATAAGGTGGAGCAGCGCATTTTTGCTCTGTCAGAACAGAGCCTTCGAGGACGGTTTATCTCTGTTGAAACCCTGCTTCATGATGTTCTGGACGGATTTGGGACGCGGAAGGATTCAGGAGTAACCGGCGTGGCCTCCGGTATTATCGAACTGGACAATATTCTGTCCGGATTTCAGAAATCCGATCTTGTCATCCTGGCCGGTCGGCCCAGTATGGGAAAAACCGCCCTTGCACTGAGTATTGCCCGGAATATCTGTGTGGATTACGGGTATGCGGTGGGCTTCTTCAGTCTGGAAATGTCCAACATACAGCTGACTGAACGGCTGATAACTGCAGAGGCCAAAGTGGACAGCCACCTGGTCAGGACGGGCCGTCTCCCCCGCAAGGACTGGAAAAAATTCCCTAAAGCAGCCCAACAGCTTTCCGAGGCCCGGTTTTTCATAGATGACTCTGCAGGTTTGAACATCATGGAAATCCGTGCCAAAGCCCGTCGTCTGAAAGCGGAGCACAACATTGACATTTTGTTCGTGGACTATCTGCAGCTCATCAGCGGTATTGGCCGAACGGAAAGCCGGCAGCAGGAAATAACAATGATCTCAAGATCGCTGAAAGCGCTGGCAAAGGAACTCAAGATCCCCGTTGTGGCTCTGTCGCAGCTTTCACGAGCCCCTGAAACCCGAACCGATCACCGCCCCCTTATGTCGGATCTTCGGGAAAGCGGATCCATTGAACAGGATGCAGATGTGGTCCTGTTTGTGTATCGCAGCTATGTATATTCCAAAAAAGAAGAAGAATACGGCACTGGAGAAGTGATTGTCTCGAAGCATCGAAACGGACCTACCGGGTCAGTGGAAGTGGCCTTTATCGATAAATATGCCCGATTTGAAAGCCTTGAACGTTTTGGAGATCCTTATCTTGACCAGGACATGCCAGTCTGATGGTTATGCACGGTCTCAGGAAATTCACCAGCCGCACCGGTACTGACTATCCCCGGGAATTCATCCACATCATAGAATGCTTTGCATCTGCACCTGATTCCGACATCATTGCCCGGCTCTGGCGGGCCTATCAGTTCGGTTCTATCGCTCATCAGGGGCAAATCCGGAAATCCGGCGAGCCGTATTATACTCACTGCGCGGCGGTTGGCGCTATTCTGGCCCAGTGGAACCTGGATGCCGACACCATTTCTGCCGGATTGCTCCATGATACCATTGAAGATACGGATGTGGTCAAGGAAGACCTCGCCAATGAATTCAGTGAGGAGATATCTGAACTGGTGGACGGAGTATCAAAATTGTCCGGCATCAAGTTCCAGAGCCGTCAGGAAAAGCAGGCAGAAAATTTTATGAAAATGTTTGTGTCTGTGGCCAAAGACATCCGGGTGATTATCATTAAATTCGCAGACCGGCTGCATAATATGCGGACCCTGCATCATCTTCCGCTGCTGAAGCAGAGGCGCATTGCCATCGAAACCCGGGATGTATATGCCCCGCTGGCGCATCGACTGGGCATGGGAGCATTGAAGTGGGAACTTGAAGATCTCTGTCTGGAAGTTCTCGACCCGAAGATATTCAAAAAACTGCGGAAAAAAGTGCAGGCCACCCGTACTTCCCGGGAAAAATATATCCAGCATTTTACCAAACCGGTCATGAAAGATCTGGAAATGCAGGGGATCAAAGCAGAAGTTTTCGGTCGTCCGAAACACTATTTTTCCATATACGGAAAGATGCAGCGGCGCAGTGTCCCGTATGAAGAAATCTATGACTTGCTGGCCATTCGCATTATTGTCCAGCGGATTGAGGAATGTTATTCGGTTCTGGGTATTATCCATTCCATATATACCCCCCGGCAGGATTGTTTCAAGGATTACATTGCCATGCCCAAAATCAACGGGTATCAGTCCCTGCATACGACGGTATTTGGTGAGAACGGTCGACATGTGGAGGTCCAGATTCGGACACAGGAAATGGATCGCACGGCGGAGATTGGTGTGGCCGCTCACTGGGCATACAAGAAAAACGGCAGTGTGCTGGCAAAAGACACCAACATGAACCGTCAGATACGCTGGCTGAGGGAACTGGTTGGATATCTACAGAATGCAGACCGAAATCCGAACGAGTTTTTGGACACATTGAAGGTGGACCTTTTCCAGGAGGAGATTTTTGTATTTACACCGCGCGGGGATGTGGTGAAACTGCGGACCGGATCCACTCCGGTGGATTTTGCCTTTGAAGTGCATTCAGAGGTGGGATTTCACTGTATTGGCGCGAAAATCAATGGGCGAATCGTTCCGCTGAACACCATCCTGACGAACGGAGACACCGTAGAAGCCATCACCAGTAAAAACCAGAATCCCAATCAGGCCTGGCTTAAGTTCGTCAAAACAGCAAAGGCCAAAACACTTATAAAAAAATGGATCAAGAAAGAGCAGTTCGAGCAGAGCGTTCAACTGGGTGAAGAAATTGTTGAAAAGACACTCCGCCGGCTGAAACGACTCGAAGTACTGCGACAGGTGAAGCACAATCCCAACCCGATGGGATTCAGCTCATCAGACCTGATTTTTTCTGCGGTGGGCAACGGACAGATTACCGTACGGGATATCCTGAGGAAATATTCACCCAAGGAGCAGTCCGTTGATGAGATAAAGTCTGAGGAGACACTGACTTCGCGATTTCTGGCACGGGCTCGCGGATCTGCCAAAGGCATTAAGGTGGATGGGGTTTCGAACACGCTGGTTAATTTTGGGAAATGCTGCAATCCGATTCCCGGCGATGAAATTGTAGGCTACATTACCCGGGGCCGCGGCGTTACTGTTCATCGAACCACATGCACCAATCTGCCCGTTCTGAAAGTCGAAGAACGTTTTATTGATGTGGAATGGGATACGCGAAAAACTCAGGATTTTGTAGCACGGCTGAAAGTTGTGGCCGAAGACCGGAAGCGGTTTCTCAGAGATGTCTCTGAAACCATCTCAAATATGAATATCAATATTGTCAGTGTGGATGTCTCAGCAGAAGAAGGGATTGCCACAGGTATTTTTATTATTCAGGTCAGGGATAACAAGCAGTTTGAACGTCTGATGAAAAAAATTCAATTGATTCCAGGATTAATATATACCGAAAGGATGTAGCATGGAGAAAACCTATACAAAAGTGGATATTGTCCGCAGTGTATCGGAAAAAATGAACATCTCTGAAGTCAGGGCCAAAATGATGGTGGAATCTGTGATTGAGACCATGACCACCATGCTCACCGAAGAACGCAGCAACACTCGAATTGAACTGCGGAATTTCGGGGTATTCGAGGTAAAGCCCACCAAAGCAAAACCGAGAGCTCGAAATCCGCGGGCCAATATGGAGGTCTACGTCCCTCCCCGCCGGAAAGTCCACTTCAAGGCCGGAAAACTGCTCAGGGATGTCCTGAAGAAAGAGTGGCCGTCATAGGATTGGGCAGAATTCTGGCAGTTGATTTTGGTGACCGCCGCATAGGAATTGCCGTATCGGATCCGCTGCAGGTGATCGCAACGGCGCATTCTACCATTGACCGTCGAAAAACCCCGGATTATATGCAGGAGATCTGTAAGCTGTCGGACAAATTTTCTGCTGCTGCAATGGTGGTGGGACTTCCGCTGACCATGAAAGGTACCGACTCCGAACAGACAAAAAAGGTTCGCGAATTTGCTGCTGAACTGGAAAAGCAAATCCAGATCCCCGTGGTGCTGGTTGATGAGCGTCTCAGCTCGGTTGCGGCTCAGCAGACCCTGATTCAGAAAGGTGTCAAAACCGGACACAACAAATCCGCCGTTGACCGGACCTCTGCCGCTGTTTTTCTGCAGGAGTATCTGGATTCTCAATCATCCTGACGGCGGTGCCTGTCGATTTACCGAATACCGGACATCAATTCATTCAAATCCGAATCATCAATGTTATCTGAAATATGATTTATCCTCCTGTTCAAATACTGTCTGATTTTCGTTCAAGAATGGAAAAAGTCCATCCGCTGCTGTTGGATATTACCAGCGGTATCCTGCTTGGGCTGGCCCAGCATCCAATCCATCTGGGCTTCCTCGCATGGTTTGCCCTCGTACCCTGGCTGTTCCGGCTTCAGAAAACCCGAAGCGTACCGGGGGTATTGGGTTCTTCTTTTTTATTCGGTTTTACCTATTATCTGGTGGATGTATACTGGCTGGCTTTCAACATTGGTACCGAACCGCCAACAAGGGTGATTTCCATGCTGGCATCAGTTGTTTTTCTGTCTCACCAGTTTCTGCTGGCTGCAGGATTGTATCTGCTGGTGAGACGAAGGCTGTGGACACTGCCTTTTATCTGGACCGCCGTTGAATATCTGCGTTCTTTTACTTCTCTGGCCTTTCCCTGGGGTGCGGTGGCCAATACTCAAATTGATTATCTGCCCGTCATCCAGATTGCTGAATATACCGGATACTACGGCGTGAGTTTTCTCATCGTGTGGATCAATATCAGTCTGTATCGGTTTCTGATGCTGCAGCATCGGCAGACACTGGTGCACTTTGCCGGTGTGATCATGCTTCCCTGGCTGCTGGGACTGCTGATCCTCAGCCAGGCACCGGAGCCGAAGGGCAACCCGGTTTCAGTTGCTGTTATCCAGCCCAATATCCACCTGTCCCAAAAGTGGAACAAGGAGAAGAAGGAAAGCAATATCAACCTGATGCTGGATATGGGAATGCCGGCCGTGGATGAAAAATACAATCTGATAATCTGGCCGGAAACAGCCCCAGCCTCCTATCTGTTCAGAGGGAGCCGGAGATATCTGCTGGAAATCCGTCGTCGGCTGGCAGACAGCGGAACCCGTCTCGTGACCGGAGTGCCCCATTATGAATGGCTGGGCGGAGAACGTTTCAATTACAATTCAGTGGCCATGATCTCTTCAGACGGGCTGGAAAAAATATATCATAAGATACTTCTGGTTCCCATGGCTGAATACATTCCGCTGTCAAACATATTTCCAAAGCTGAAGAGGCTGAATCTGGGTCAGGCCAATTTCACCCACGGAACGGAATTCACCCTGTTTGATACGGACAGTCTGCAGTTTGGCACCGGAGTGTGCTTTGAATCCACCTTTGCCCAGTTCAGCCGTGAGTATGTGAATCGCGGGGCGGATTTTCTGATATATGTTGTAAACGACGGCTGGTATGAGACAGCGCCGGAACCGCAGCAGCATGCCCGACAGTGTGTTTTTCGGGCGGTGGAGACCCGAAAGCCCATTGTGCGCTGTGCCAATACCGGAATATCCCTGGTGGTGAACAGCTACGGGAACATCGTCGAAGAGCTTCCGTTGAACGCGCGCTCTGTGATTCAAACCAGCATTCAGACCAATCCGTATAAAACTTTCTACACTCGGTTTGGAGACCTGTTTTCCTGGATGAATATTGTTGTAATTTTAGCCGCAATCATAAAAGGGATTATAAAGCGAAAATGAAATGTAGATACGTGGCATCCGCCATTCTGCTCATTGGATTATCAATTGTCAGCGCACAGGAATCAGCAGGACCGGCATTGCTGAAATCGGCTGTTTTGCCGGGATGGGGCGAATATGCCCTGGGACAGACTGAACGGGCACAGGGTTTCTGGCTTCGGGAAGGTGCCGTCTGGCTGGCGTATCTCAGCGGGCGATCACTGGAAAACTGGTATCGCAGCGATATGGAAGGTTTGGCCAGTCTTCATGCCGGAACGGATATCTCAAAACGGAGCAGCGAGTATGCCGTTGATATCGGTGACTTCGACAGCTTTGAAGAATACAATGCCGTCATGGTCCGCACCCGGAATATGGACCGCATTTACCCCGAGAACCAGGGTTATGAATGGTCATGGGATACCGAAGAAAACCGAAAGAAGTTTGACGATATTCGAATCAATGCCATATCCGCTGAGAAATTTGCGGCCTTTATGGTGGGCGGAATGGTTCTGCACCGAGTGATTTCAGTAATGGATGTGCTGTACCTGAGTCGTTCAGGGAAAACCGGTCAGCTGCAGTCTGGTCTGATTCCAACCGGCAATTCAACTCTCACCTGGAGTTTGAGCTACCGTTTCTGATCTTTCGGACTGCCGCAAATCATTGCCGGTATCAGCGGTCACCTGCAAGGATTTCCATTCGCTTTCGATATGCCTTATCAGAAAACCACTCTGACGTAAACTGCGCCATTAACCTGCAATAATGCCGATCGATAAACCGCAGCATCTCAAGCCGCCGGTTTTCTTTAACATTTTTCCAATCCGAATACTGTACTTCAATTTTATTGATATTGATTCCTTCGTCGGAATCTTTTATAGCGTGCAGCCAATTCCATTTTATCATTTGATCGGCATGATAGAAATCTTCCGCTCCGAGGATGGAATCGATCCTGTCCCTGAAAACTGCTCTGAGCAGCGCCTGCGGGACGGGCGGCAGCGTGATACCCAACTGCTTTTCATTCATACCAAGCTTGTATTCCCCCGGTTTCCCGAGCCGGATATCAAACGCGGATGCCAGCAGGAACCCTCCGGCGACAGCATGACCGTTAATCAGGGCGATATTCAGTCCGGGTCGCTGAATAATAGACAGAAGCAGATTCTGGAATGCAGTAAGGAACCGTGTAAATTCGTCTTTCGACAGAGTATTGCAGAACTGCAGATTCAGACCGCTGCTGAAAAAACGTCCGTTCCCCTGAAGAATTACCGGCTGCAGCGGTGGAATTTTTATCAAGGTATTTGCCAGCTGATCAATCAGATCGCGATCCACTGCATTGGCCTTGTGATGATTCATGGTGATCCGGGTGCAGTCCGAATATGACTTAATAATAACATCCTGATTCATTGCGGAAAATTAGTGACTGCCGGGTTGTCTGCCCAAGTCAGGAATGTGTAATATTACCGGCTGTTTTCAACGACTGTTTCGAAATATTCTGGAATGGTTTTAATTCCAATCGCAAGTTGGATGTCAGCCGCAGTTGAAGCAGCGCGGCAGTCAAGCCCTCGTAGCTCAGTTGGATAGAGCAACGGACTTCTAATCCGTAGGCCCCCCGTTCGAGTCGGGGCGAGGGTACATGTAAGTTCCCCGTCGATAATAGACTTTGTCGACGGGGATTGTTGTTTTAGGCGATTGATTTCATGCCAATCCACTTTCTTCAATAAACATCAGTAAACTTCAATAAAGTGGAAAAAGTGGAAAAAATAAGTGGAAATTTTCAAACTCCCCCACCCCCCAATCACTTGGGGGCAACCCCTTACTCATATGTATATCCCACTCTTACACCAAACTGGGGAAAGTGCTTACAAATTCACCGTTATATGCAAATCAAGTACATGAAAAGAGAGGGAATTACAAGTTTCCCAATTTAGAAAATAGCTGAAATCCGTCAAGTCTCCATACATACACAGCTGTCCAAAACGTTTTGAAAACGGCGTAAGTTGATCTGGTCTGTCGTCGA
>CAZGNZ010000016.1:0-90886 GCA_964527215.1 uncultured bacterium
GATATAATTTCAGCAAAACCCTGAAGGGGTGCAGCGGAAAGAAATAGGTTGATTGATCGATTAAGGTTTCACGTCTGGGTATCGTTGATCAGTGAGATGGTGAAATAGTTTACTGGTATATTGGGTGAACAGTGCTTCCCGGCAGGGTGCGGTTGAGTTGGAACGGAATTTTGTCAGTTGGGGGTGGTCAATAGTCAGCCGGGAATGCAGTCCCTGATGATTGGTTACCAATATTCTGTTGACCATTTACCCACGATTGCCCGTCCGGATTGCGGTTCAGAATGCATAGTATAAATACAGGTGAGTGCTCAAACAGATTGAATTGCCTCAGGTGAATAACCACCTTGGGATTGGGGATTGCTGCATTCTGAATCCCATGCCAGGCGTGTTTCCCCTGGGAGTGGTGGGGGTTTGGGATGGCTGTATACGAGGAGGTTTTTTCAAACTGTGGTTCCACGATCGCAAGTTGCAATCAGATCACGCAACCCTGAAGGGGTGCAGCGGAAAGAAATAGGTTGAGAAGGTAATTTGTCGAGTCGCAATTCCTGGCAGGGTGCGGTTGAGTAGGAACGGAAATTTGCCAGTTGGCAGTCATCAGAAGTCAGCTATCGGATGAAGAGATACTGGATCAGACAATACTTCATTTCCCCAAATTTGACTTTCAATTTTCTTCATTTTGATTTAATCCCGCAAAAAAATCTGGAATATTCTTAAATTCGTGCCAATTTTTTAGAAACTATTTATCAAATTCGTAATGCATGCCCGGTGTTAAAATAAGGAGGGATGTTCATTGATTAGGATTGAAAACCTTGTGAAACATTACGGACCGGTGAAAGCGGTCGATGGAATCAACTTTGATGTTCGTGATGGGGAAATTCTTGGATTCCTTGGAGCTAACGGTGCAGGCAAATCAACAACCCTGAAGGTGATGACTGGCTTTTTATCACCGACATCAGGGAATGTTCATGTGAACGATAAAAACATTTTGGATCACTCTCTCGAGATCCGGCAGCAGATTGGATATTTGCCTGAACTGAATCCGCTTTATACTGAAATGCGCGTATTTGATCTTCTTGAATTCACTGCCAGAATTCGCGGGATCGAAGGCAAAAATTTTAAAAAGGCTCTGAGCCGGGTTGTGGAGTTATGCGGCCTGACCGGAGTCATCCACAAACAGGTGGCCGCCTGCTCAAAAGGATACAAACAGCGGATCGGTCTGGCCATGGCCATCATTCACGATCCGGATATTCTGATTCTGGATGAGCCGGTGACCGGGCTGGACCCCAATCAGATTCGAGAAATCCGGTCCTTGATCAAGGAACTCGGCCGGGAAAAAATGGTGATTATTTCCAGCCATATCCTGCAGGAAATTGAAGCCACTGTGGATCGTATTATCATCATCGACGAAGGACTGATAGTTGCGGATGGCACCAGCGCTGAGCTGATGTCCAGTTTCCGCGGACGAACCCAGCTGCGCCTTGAACTGAAAAATGCCAATGAAGAAAGCATCAAAGCCCTCAACAGCTCGATATCAGCCATTGATATCACCGGTGTGTCATCGGAAAACGGCAGTCAGATTGTGAATATCGAATATGAAAAGGAAGAAGACCCACGTGAAGCCATCTTTATGCATGCCCTGGCTGAAAAATGGACCATACTGGAAATGAGCCCCAGCCGAGTGCAGCTGGAAGATGTATTCCGAAATCTGACAGTGAAAGGAGCACAAAATGAATAATGTCAAAGCGATCTATACCCGGGAACTGAAAACATTTTTCACCAGTCCGATGGGTTACATTTTTCTGGTGATCTTCTCCGTCATTAACGGCTATTTTTTTACCAATACCTTTTTCCTCTACGGGCAGTCCGACATGCGGGCATTGTTCGGGATTGTCCCTCTTGTATTTCTCTTTTTCATACCCGCAATCACCATGGGTCTGATTTCACGGGAACGCAATACCGGCACAATGGAAGTGATTTCATCCATGCCGGTGCGGGATATTGAATTCGTGACGGGAAAATATCTGGCCGGTCTGACATTGATTGTTGTTGGGCTGGTATTTTCACTGGTCCACTTTATCACCCTGCTGGCAGTCGGGACCAATATTGATGTCGGCGCGGCCGTATGCGGCTATATCGGCCTGATTCTGGTTGGTGCGTTTTATGCCGCCATCGGAACCTTCAGCAGCAGCCTGACCGAAAACCAGGTTGTGGCCTTCATCATCGGTATCGCAATTGTCATTGTCTTTTTCCTCATGGATAAAATGCTGATGTTTGTCCCCGGGAGCATGACGGGTATGATCCAGTATATGAGCGTGGATTTCCATTTCTCCAATATCGCCAGAGGGGTCATCGACACCCGCAACCTCATTTACTTCGGAACGATGATCGCTTTTTTTCTGGCACTCACTGTTCGTGTTCTTGAAATGCGGAAATGGAGGTAAGCAACGATGTCTGTTACAAATAAGAAATCCTTCACACTATACATTCTTGGATTGATTGTCGGACTGATCCTGATCAATCTCATTGCCCGCAACTGGTTTTTCCGTCTGGATCTTACAGACAATAAAATGTACTCATTGTCCAAATCTAGTAAACTGATAGTGAGTAAAGTGGATGATCTGCTGACGATGAAAATCTATTTTTCATCCAATCTGCCCGGACAGTACGGCAATACCCAGCGCTATCTTCAGGATATTCTGGAAGAATATGAAGCCTATTCGAGCGGCAATATCAAATTTGAATTTTTCCAACCGGATGATGACGAGAAACTGGAACAGGAAGCCCAGAAATACGGGATTCAGCCGGTACAGCTTCAGGTCATTGAAAATGACAAAATGGAGATAAAGAAGGTCTACATGGGAATGGTTTTCATTTACGGCGACAGCCGGGAAGTCATTCCGGTAATTCAGACCACCACAGGACTGGAATATGAAATTTCAACCAATCTGAAAAAACTGGTTGCAACTGATAAAAAGAATGTTGGAATTGCGGATATCAGCAGCAATGAAGTTGTCACCGACAATATCCAGCAGATTCTGTCACAGTCCTATCGCGTTCGCCCTGTTGATTTGTCCTCCCCGGTAGCACCTGATATTGAAGTGCTCATCATCAGCGGGACGGAAGATACCGTGGATGTTGCCGTCATTGACAATCTCAGGAATTATGTGGCCGGCGGCGGAAACCTGCTGGTTGCCCAGAACCGGATCACTGCCAATCTCCAGACGCAGACCGCCAGTCCCATCAACTCCAATATTTTTGATCTGTTGGATGAATTTGGAATGCATATCAATGAAAACCTGGTTTTGGACCGGAAATGCGGACAGGTCACCATTACGCAGCAGATCGGTTTTCTGAGAATGAATAATCCGGTGGATTATCCCTTCTTTCCTCTGATTCAGAATTTTGGTGATCATGTCACCGTAAATGGATTGGAACAGATCAGAATGCTGTTTTCCAGTGAAATTGAAACGGATGCAGATTCGGTTTCCGGAGTTCTTCCCTTGTTTGTTACATCGGATAATTCCACAACCGTGCAGCAGTTTTATAATCTGCATCCCACAGAAAATCCCGCCTTTGGAACTCTCACTGAATCCGGCAAGGTGGTCGCAGCCCTGACTTCCGTAGAAGCTGACACCACGACCAGCGGAGTCAGTCAAATCATTCTGGTTGCCGATACCCGCTTTTTTGCTGATGACGGTGCAGGGAAGGTTCCGGAAAATATCATTTTTGTATTGAATGCGGTGGATTACCTGATGGGGGACAGCGAACTGGTATCTCTCAGATCCAGAGAGATCACCACCCGGCCGCTGAAGGAACTGGAAGACGGTGCCCGCAATACATGGAAATGGATTAACTGGCTGCTGCCGGCGCTGCTGATAATCGGATTTGGAATTATGCGCTGGAACCGGGAGAAAAACCGATCAAATATGCTGGAGGAAATGTATGAATAAAGCGACGCGAAACGGAATTCTGATTCTGGTTATTCTGGCCGGTATTTTTCTGGTCACACGGCTGCAGCAGAATCAGTTTAAATCCAAGTCAACCAGACTGTTCAGCGGTCAGCCGGAAAACATCCACAAGGTTCTGATCCAGAGTGGAAATGATGCGCTGGAGCTGGTGAAAATATCTGCAGACTCCTGGGGAATTTCGGGTAATGACACCCTGGTTATGAGAGAAAACAGAATATCCAATCTGTTTGAAAACGTGTTAACTGTCGAAAAAGGATCGCTCGTTTCCAAAAATCCCGAGCGCTGGAATGTTTATTCTGTGGATGATTCCGCCGGCACTCATCTGGGACTGATTGATGCCGGAGGGAAAACCCTGGGATATTATGTTTTTGGACGCAGTAAGTCGGATTATGCACATAATTATGTCCGCATTCAGGATGAGCCGGAAGTTTATCTGACCACTGCCAATGTGATTTATCATCTGAGTACTTCTGAAACCTTCTGGGGCGAAGTACCCAAATCCGATGAGCCGGAAGATTCCACTCGCACCGCAGAAAATATTTCGAATGAATCTGACCGCACATCGCCGGTTGAACTGAAGCTGCCTGGTGACAACGACTCAACCATGGGCACAATAGAGTTACCGGCAGCACCGGCCACGGAAAATGAAGACAGCTCGAAATCCGAGTAAATCCAGTCTTAACTGCCATTTTGGTCCAACATTGATGAGGAGAAGTAGTAAATGGTTATCTTAATACCGCCCAGTGAAGGCAAGATAAAAATCCGTAAGCCCCTGGACACCAAATTTGGAGAAACTGATTTTCCGCTGATGAAGGAAGTACACCAGGTAATCCGTCTGCTGAGCCTTATCAATGAAGAGGACATCAGATCGATTTACGGCACCAGCAAGGAAAAAGCCCTGAATTTTCATCGTCAGAATCAGGATGTGATGAACAGCCGTGTCTGGCCGGCTATTGAACGCTATTCGGGGGTTGTTTACGAACATATAGACTGGCCGACGCTGCCGGAGAACGCACGTGACTACCTGGACAAATATGTTCGAATTTTCAGCGGTTTATTTGGAATCGTATCACCTAAAACCCTGATTCCGGATTACAAGCTGAAAATGAATGTCATGTCCCTGCAGTATCACTGGAATCCCATTCTGACGGAAATTCTTGCCAAAGAAAACATGATTATCGATCTGCTGCCCCAGGTCCACCGTAAAGCGTATTCCAAGAGCGGCAATGTGGTGGAAGTGGAATTTGTGGTGATGACAAAGGGAAAAAAGAAAACTGCCGGCCATTACGGCAAAGCCGTCAAAGGTGAGTTCATTCGGTACATGGCGGAAAACAATGTTACCGCACTGGATGAATTTTCAGGATTTGAATATGACGGATTTCGCTGGGATGGAAAAATGTTTGTGAAAGTGGAAGAATAGTCGGCTTGTTATGAAGCAAAAGTCTGTTCGGTATTGTACTGCCGGGTAGCGGAATATGCAGCACAACCCAAGCATCAAACTCGGTTCAGCCTGCTATTTCATGATCCCGCCGCAGGTGGTGGCTATGACTCCTGTTTTGCGCAACGGGACACCCTAGCATCTATTGATTACGAAAAGATTTTCATTAATAGTTTTTGTTGATCGCTTAATCCAATATTTATAGACTCTTTCCTCCTTGAGTCAGGCAATTCAAATTCTAAAGCATATATTGTTTGAGTTAATTCGGTAGCTCTCTTTGCACTAAATGGTACATTTACCTGATAGAGTTTTCTCTCCAATTCCTGCAATACTGTATAAGCTGCAAATGATATACTTATGTGAGCTTCAATCCTTTCTCTTATCCGATGGTAGATTGGGCGAATCTGCAAATCTGTTTTCGAGATTCTGAATGCTTTTTCGATATGCCACAAATTTGCATAGTTGTCGATAATGGCTTCAGGGGATAAATCTGTATTTGTCAGATAGCCCTTCAGACCATCCCAGCCACTATCTTTTTTATATTTCTGATAATCTATTTCAATGTCAATATTACCTGATAACTTGAGATATTTGTTGTACCCCCGATTATTGATATGGCTTTTGGTAAACTTTCCCGATTTAAGCTTCTTCTCCAGACGCACAAGGCCCCGCTCACGATTATGCCTATCCTTCTCTGCTCTTTTATCCGAATACGATATTATCAGCCGGGTATCTTCATCCTTCTTAATCACTGCGTGTTCATTGTCTGATAGACGTAGACCCAGAATGCGATCCTTTATCTTGATTTGTTCATTTTTAATCCGGGCACCTAGAATATAGGTATATCCCTCACTTATCAAGTACTTGATATTATCATTAGATAGTAATCCCGCATCTGCCACAACCACTGGCTTTGAAAGATTGAATTTTTCCTCAAATAGCTTTAGTACTGGTATCAAGGTGTGCCCTTCATAGGTATTCCCCTCAAATATCTCATATCCAATGGGATAGCCCTCCTTACCAACCAATAAACCAAGAAATATCTGTGGATGCTGATGTTTGCCATCTTTTGAAAAACCTGTTCTTCGCAAATCATCCTCGTCTGATGATTCAAAGTAAAGGGTTGTCATATCATAGAAAACAACATTGACAGAACCTTTTAACGTGCGCTTTGTATAGGCAAATGATATCCTTTCAAGATCTTCCTTATACTTAGTATTCAGTTTATCCAAAAATCTGTATACTGCATCCTTTGATAGGTCTACTCCATTATATCTGCGTAAATAATCAATTGTCTTTAGCTTACTTCCAGGGTAGACGATCCGGGTGATAACCAAATGACGAAATATCTCATCATCGATTTGATCAAAACCGATCGAGTTAAATATTTTACCAAATACGATTTCCGGTCCTACTACACGCACTCGTAAAGAATCAGAAGTATTCAAGTATCGGATAATACTCTTATCCTTCTCTGTTAACATGTCTAGTGATAGTTGCCCTGACAAGTGATGGAGCTGGGTGGCTGCGTTTTCTAGCAGATACTCTATTTGAGAAGAGTCTTTTGAAGAACCAATCGTTTTGATTACTCGATACCTGCCAGATGATTTATCAACAATCTGGACACTGGTACTACCGCTTTTATTCAATTTTCTCCGGATAAACACATCTATAAAATAACGGGACACCCGGATCAACGAATATCAAAATCTTATGTAACTGTTATTCATGGGGATATCAAATTGATACAGGGAAATCATACAAGGGTGCGCAAAACAGGAAGAAAACTGCCGGCCATTACGGCAAAGCCGTCAAAGGTGAGTTCATTCGGTACATGGCGGAAAACAATGTTACCGCACTGGATGAATTTTCAGGATTTGAATATGACGGATTTCGCTGGGATGGAAAAATGTTTGTGAAAGTGGAAGAATAGTCGGCTTGTTATGAAGCAAAAGTCTGTTCGGTATTGTACTGCCGGGTAGCGGAATATGCAGCACAACCCAAGCATCAAACTCGGTTCAGCCTGCTATTTCATGATCCCGCCGCAGGTGGTGGCTATGACTCATTGAGCCAGTCTTCGGCCTCCTCGATTTTTTTAAAAATTCTGATGTTAAATCCACGGTTCCGGGCTACTGTTTCTCCGAACTGGTCATTGGTATAAAAGCGACTGACAGCATACACAATGGCAACTTTTGTCCCTTGGGCAAATCCCAGTTCAGACAGCCGTGCCGATATGGAATAATTATGGGCTGTTGAGAAGGATGGAAAATCACTGTCCAGCCGGGCATCGATCAAAGTACGAAGACAATCCTGTTTTGATGCTTCATCCCGAACCTGTTCCCAGAATGTCAGAATGTCCTCATAGCTTGGTTTGCCCTCCAGCCGGACGTAGAGATATGTTTCTTTCCTGTTGAATGTAAGTGTGTAGTTCATTGCTGGTTTTCCACCGATTCACAGCGTGTGCATGGGGGATTGGAATTCCGGTTCATTAAACAAACCCTTCAGCTTTAATTGCTGTCAAATTTATTCGGCTTCCGGCTATAATAAGAAGATTTTACTTAATCCTGATTCGGGTTTTCGATATTATATGCCGGCAGTACGGCAAATCTGAAGGTGATTCCCGGACCGCTGAAATCAAAGCTGCGGTTATCAACCCCGATGAGATCATAATTGAACTGAAGCGGTTGGCAGAAAAGGTAACTGAACTCAAGAGAGTATTCCACCGCTTTCGGCTGCAGAGATGCACCGATGCTGAACCGCAATGCCGGCTGAGCATCGTCGGCAGTATGCTTTAATCCATTATCCAGTGTGATGTACTCTTTTCCGGACAGCCATCCGGCATCTGTCCTGAGATACTGGTGCAGATTGGAGATGTTATGAAGTGCATATTTATATCTGAATTGAATATGCGGGAATCGATACTGGAACCGATTGGCTGCCGTCGTACCGTCCATATCGGCCTGCCCTGAGCGAAACCATTCCATACCCGCACCGACATCAAACCAGTGGGAACAGGAATATCCCAGAACCGCACTGATTCGAACCCCGTCCATCGACACTTTCGGCAGCGCAGGGTCAGCAGTCCCGAATTGACTTCGGTTTCGTGACCTGGGATAATGACCGCCGACGGCAAGGCCCAGCAGCATGGATTTTTTGAATTGATAACTGTAGAGAAAATTCTCAGGATAATTGACAAATTCCGATCCGAGTGTCGGAAGTTCATCCACTTTCAAGGATCCGCCGCAGTTGACATCTACTTCTTGGACATCATCCGTTGAAATGATGTGCATACCCTCATTTGTCAGATACTCAATAGATTCAGTGCCGCGGCGAAAAACTTTACCGGAAATTTCAGAACCGTCATGAAGCCGAATAATATCCATTCGGGAAAATTCGCAGGCAGTGATGTTTGATTTTCGAACAATGATGCTTTGTTTCGAATTCCGAATGCAGACAGTCGAATCGTCAGCCGAAATAATGGTGCCGTTGAGAATATCATCATTGATAAGGTGCAGCGTATCAGAAAAACTGAAGGTGACGGAGAGAATGGCTGCAATAAGCAGATAAATCGATTTATCCATACATTATCCGAAAAAGGACTACAAACAATATTGGATTCACTTAAAAACCCCAGAGCCACCAAGAGGACTCGAACCTCCGACCCACGCATTACGAATGCGTTGCTCTACCAACTGAGCTACGGTGGCATTTATACACAGAAAAATCGGGAGCAAATTTAGGCAGTAATGCAATAATGTTCTTTGTTTTTTTCAAATTGCACGGATTTATCCACCTTTCACACCGAACTGTAGACCCAGACAAAATCCGTTTGTGGGAACCGGAACTCAGCCCTCACGGTCAGGATGAGTTATTCCTGTACCCGGGCATATTCAAATGCATTGCCCTGTTTTCCGATTCGGTGGATCAGATTCATTTTATTGAGACAGTAAGCCATCTTCTGTGAAAAATCCCGCGGCCTTTTCAGTCGTTCCGCCAGATCTGATGTGGTAAACTTTGCAGGGAGCTGATCCGGAATCAGACATTTGAAATCGTCCGGATCGTTGAATTTCCATACCTGATCAACCTCACGCAGCCGTCTTTCATGAGTAGTCCACCCCCTGCGCCGCCAGCCGCGTTTCGGATCAAAACGGCGAACCTCCTCTTCCTTGATAATGACGACATGCAGAGAAAAATTGGGATGACACATCAGTTCCGGAAAACTCACCAGTTCTTCATATACCTGCAGCACGGACCCGCGTTTCGGTGACTTTCTGCAGCTGGGTGTTTGTCCCGGCTCAGCCGGCAGCCTGACAATCCACTTCTGCCCGGCAACGGGAAAAATCAGTTGAATCGGATGGGTTTGTACCAGAGTGTTGAGTTTGTGTCTGACAGCAGAAAAATTGCGGGTCTGAATTTCGATAAGCAGATTTTCCCGCACAATGTCAATCACATAACCATCAACCGGAAATTCAATTCGGTCACCGGGCCGTGCAGCCCAGTCTTTCAATGCTGAATGGAGCGCTTTTTCATTCAGTGAGCCAATGCCTGTCATTTCAGCAGGCTCAATTGATTTGACATGAATGCTCATTGCAGTATTCGGGAGTTCTCAAAATGTAATTTCATAGACCACCCGGACCCTGACAGCCACCCGTATGGTTTCAGCAAATATCAGAGATCCCGGTCCCTGAGAATCATCCCCAAAACTGCGAACCAAATTAAACGGATTGGGATACCCGCTGTTACTCACTTCCTCCACACTTACCACTCTGATATTTTCGATATCCAGATTGTTCTGGATGGTCTGAGCCTTTTCCTTTGCCTTATTGATGGCCGCTTCAAAAGCACCCGCCC
Source organism: uncultured bacterium (assembly GCA_964527215.1). GTDB lineage: Bacteria > Fidelibacterota > Marinisomatia > SCGC-AAA003-L08 > JACNLC01 > CAZGNZ01. Next base: position 10,258 of record CAZGNZ010000016.1, read on the forward strand.
TGATCTCTTCAATACCCTTCAGCTGAAAACGGATATCAGACAGCTGATCCACGCCGCTGTCACTTACCAGCAGTACCGCCGGCTCCAGCAGATCAAAATCTTTCACCCCCACATTTACTTTGATGGAAGCAATAAAATCCCGATTGGAAGTAAAAAAGGCCTTGTTCTCAAAGTTTTCTCCGCTGTAAAACCGGGAGGTGGATAAACTCCTTTCATCCAGTCCGATTTCAAACAGGGCGTCCGTGATTTTCTGTACTTTCCGTTTTACACCGGCCACGGCTGCGCTTAAATCCTTTCCGGATCCGGATACCGTGAAATGAAAGGAGGCAAAGTCCGCAGGTACTTCGGACAAAACGGAACCCTCTACCGTTATCAGATTTCTGAACCGCTCGGGTTCAGCACTGCGGTTCTGACTGGAAAATGCCAGCACCGGAAGAACAAGCATAATAAATACATTTCTAATCTTCATCTGTGATTTCCTTTTGATAAAATTAACTGTTTGATGCGAGCGGCAGCATGATTTGGGAATATGGATCACTTCCCAATCGTAACCAGTATTTCAGATGTATCAAGCGACATGTAAAATTAGAAGTTCCGGCTCTGAAGCGAAAAATCCATTTACCACCAATTTAATCTCTCAGCTGCTTGCCGGTCTGCCAGAAAGAACGGCCGGGTGTGCCGGGTAAATTGTCCATGGCTTGACAAAGAATCCTGGGACAGGGCTGGTCAGCGAACAACATATCACACATTATATATTGACACTTTATAATATACAAAGATTCAGATGTATATTATCCATCTGATTGGCGAATCCACCATCGGCATTCCCAACCTATTTCATAGTATGAATCATATTCTGTCCCGTAATTTTGGCCCGCTGAATCAGGTGTTATATTGATGAATAAAACAAGTAGTAGATCCATGGTATCAATTATTTATGATCCTGTTTTCCTGAGTCATGATACAGGATATGGTCATCCGGAACGACCGGAACGCATGAAGGCCTGTGTGCAGGCTCTGCAGAATTCTTCCATTAACGATCAGCTGAATTGGCTGGAACCCAGATCTGTCACCCGGGAAGAACTGCTGATGGTTCATTCGGATCATCATATCGATCAGGTAAAGTCCGTGGCTGAATCCGGCGGCGGCTTTATGGATCCCGATACACCAGTATCGTCACGGAGCTATGAAGCAGCTCTTTTCAGTGCAGGTGCGTGGCTGACCGGTGTTGATGAAGTGCTGATGCATAAAAGGTCCGCCTATGTGATCTCGCGTCCTCCGGGACATCACTGCGAACGGGATCAGTCAATGGGTTTTTGCCTGTTCTCCAACTGTGCTTTGTCTGCCCATTATGCCCTTAAAAATTTTGATATTCAAAAAGTAGCGGTATTTGACTGGGATGTGCACCATGGCAACGGCAGTCAGCACATTCTTGAAACCGATCGGCGAATGGCCTACTGCTCCACCCATCAATACCCCTTTTATCCCGGTACCGGTTCCGATCTGGAAAAGGGGGAGTATGACAACGTGCTGAACATCCCGCTGGCTGCCGGGTCCGGTCACGAAGAATACATGGATGCATTCCATGGAAAGGTGCTGCCGTTTTTGAAACGAGTTCAGCCAGATATTCTTATTATCAGTGCCGGGTTTGATGCTGCCCGCATGGATCCGCTTGGGGACATGAATCTCGATCCTGAAGATTTTGCCCATATGACTGCTCACTGCCGGGAAATTTGTCCCCAGCTTCTGCTGGGGCTGGAGGGCGGTTATTCGCTTGAAGCTCTGGGACAATGCTCTGTGGCGGTTGCCGGCGCTTTGCTGGATTGATTAGGCATGGTCTCCCGCATCATATCCGGCGGGCAGACCGGAGTGGACCGGGCGGCACTGGATTTTGCCCTGTCAGAAGATATCCCGCATGGCGGATACTGCCCAAGGAACCGCCGGGCTGAAGACGGGATCATTCCCGCTGCGTATTTACTCACCGAGTGTTCTTCATTTAAGTATTCTTATCGGACAGAACAGAATGTCCGGTTTTCAGATGCCACCCTGGTGATCACCAACAGCTGTCCTGTCGAAGGAACGGCCCTGACCATTGAATGCTGCATCAATCACAATAAACCCTGGCTGATACACTCGTTTCAGCCGAATTCGCCTAAAATATCCGCTCGGAAATTTCGGGAATGGGCATTCGGCAACAAGGTTGAGATACTGAATATTGCGGGTGATCGCGAAAGTCAGGGGCCGATATATGAAAAATCAATTAAATTCCTGCAATCGATATTCATCGATATTTTCCAGGTGCGCAGTTCACAGACCTCTTCTGTATCGCACATCGACTGAATCACACCATCACCTTCAGCAGGATTTTCCTGAAAGCCTGCAGCCAGACAGGAGTTATTATGCCCACAAAACAAAATATTCCATCCCTGAGATGGTATCGCGATGAAAATGCACAATCCATCGAAGAACCGGGGATTCAGCATTCATTTGCCGGTGGCCTGGCAACGGTTCTGAATCATATACATCCGCCATTGGATGCGGTCTGGTTCATGGGTATTTCCGGGTTTGCCTTTCGCATCATGGTCAGTAAGGTCATGTGCCCCAGCGCAATGAGTGTTTTCGACTGGACCCGAATCCTGCCTGAATCCGTTGAACAGGTTGGATACCAATGCAGGCATATCCACCGGCTGTGGCACGAGCAGCAGTGGGAAAAAGAACGGGATGAGGAAGCCCGTCAGGCAATTCGGGAAGCGGTCTCCAGCGGCATCCCGGCAATTGTCTGGGATGTTGCCATGTGCGAGTGGGGACTGATTACAGGCTGCGATGATGATGAACAGATTTATGATATTCTTGCCTGCAGCGGCGAACCGGGGACGCTTCCGTATTCAAAGCTTGGACACAATCAGATTCCGGTATTGTCGGTCATCATACCTGGTGAGCCAAATAATCTGGATCGTCTGACAGCCATTCGGGAATCTCTGGAAATAGCGGTTCGTCATGCTGAACAGCAGGAATGGATGGATCGTCCCAAATACCAGGATGGTCTCCCGGCATATGATTTGTGGGCAAAACTCGTCCGAAACGGTGAAACGTCTGAAGTCTCGTTTGATTTTGCACGATACTATGCTGCTCATTTTTATGGATTCAGATGTTATGCACGAGATTACTTGAAACGAGTCACTGAGGATTTTTCTGATCTTGAACCGGCTGCCGAAGCCTATGAAGAAGCCGCCCGGCATTTGAAAAATGTTTTCCTGTTTTTCAGTCAGCCGGATACGGATACCGGGACAGGGCTTGAGGAAACAGCAAATTACATCCTCCGTGCCGGTCAGGCGGAAGCTGCCGGGATTGAACTGCTCAAACGGCATCTGGGCATGACCTGAAACGAACCGGAATCTAAATCCTGAAGCTTCTTTTTTTGTACATGGCAGGTTGCGTAATTTCCAGATGCGCAAAGCCTGTGCAGTTTTTAAGATACTCACTGTGATCGACCGACATTCCCCTATGACCTATGTAATTTGATACCCTCGCCATTTTCCCGTTAAAGCTGGCGAACCGTGGATTTCCTGAACCAGTTCTCTGCATCGGCACCCCTGAAGCGGGTTGATTCATCACTCATTGACAGATAATGATTGGAACAGAGTACGACTGATCTAATATTCGGGAGAATTGAATGGAAGCCACTATTTCAGAACCTCAAACTGCTGCTAGCAACATCAAAACCTATTTTGCCTCTCCAGAACGAATCCACGGTGAAGAACTGGTTCGGCTGAGCCGCACTGTTTCAGATGATCCTGTTGTACAAGTGGTTCTGAAATCCATTGGCGGGTTTGTAATGATTCTCAATGAACACCGGCAAATCATGGCAGCCAGTCCTGAATTGTATGAAGCCCTGGATATCCAGAAATATGAAGAACTGATTGGTTTTCGTCCCGGCGAGGTATTGAATTGCGTTCACCATTCTTCAGCTCCATCCGGCTGTGGGACAGGATCTGCCTGCAGGCACTGCGGTGCAGTTCTTGCCATTCTGGCCAGCCAGCAGAGTGAAGATGGTATCACCGGTGAGTGCAGCATGATGATGAACGGTGGTCACGGCCTGGAATGTGTGGAATTTCGAGTCCAGGTAACGCCGCTTCCGGTTAATTCTCATAAACTACAGGTTTTTATTCTTCAGGATATCAGCAGCGAAAAGCGGCGGGAGACCCTGGAACGGATATTTTTTCATGACCTGCGAAACACCCTTGGAGGATTGCTGGGATTGGCACAGGTACTGCAGCGTTCATCCAAACCGGAACAGATCGCTGAGAGCATTGTCACGCTGGCGCAGAAACTGGCCCAGGAAATCAACAATCAGCAGCTGCTTCTCATGGCCGAACAGGGTGAGATTACCATAGAACCGGATTTTGTCAGGGTATCCGATGCGATGAATTCCATACGAAACATATACAGTAATCACGAAGTGACACATGGAAAAAAATTGATTATTTCCAAAATAAGCAATCAATCACTGGTATACACTGACTTGGCCCTGTTGACTCTTGTCCTGAGCAATATGGTAAAAAATGCTCTGGAAGCGTCACAAACAGGCGACACCGTCCACCTCAGGTATGAACAGCGGAACGGGAAGGATATATTCCTGGTTCATAACGCGGGGTACATCCCGCAGGATATTGCCTTGCAAATCTTTCAGCGTACATTTTCCACCAAACAGCAGTCCGGACGCGGATTGGGTACGTACAGTATGAAACTGTTTGGCGAAACATATCTGAACGGCCAGGTTGATTTTGAGACCTCTGAAAAGGACGGAACCACATTTTTCATTGCCCTGCCCCTGCTGACTCCGTAAAAATGCCGCTGAATGGCACTGGCGGAGTTGCCGTATATAAACTGAATATTTTTAAATTACAGCTGATATATACCGGATAAGATCAAGCCCCCTGACGACCGTCAGCAGCGCGACTGACAGGCGGACGGCAGGATACTTCATCACAGGAGGAACACCATTGCAGACATATGTTTTACTCACCAAACTGACACCAGAGCTGACTCAGAAAATGAAACTGCGTTCCGAGTTGGGCCGGGCCTGGCTGGAACATGTCAAGAAAAAATGCCCGGAAGTTCATTTTATTGCCCATTATGCCTTGTTGGGATCATATGATTTCCTGGATATCTACGAAGCTCCCGATGAGGATACCGCCGCCAAAGTGTCCATGATTTCGCTGTCAAACGGTGCATTCCAGGCGGAATCACTGATTGCTATTCCTTATAAGCGCTTTTTGAAGCTGACGGAGGAAATCTGATATTCGAATCATCATTGTGACAGCATTCCGTGAAATCCGACGTTCACAGGGATGAAATCGGGGCATCAAATATCAAAAAGTTAAGGTGACTGCTGTATGCTGAGGTTGTTTCAGACTGCTCTGCCGGTACTGATTTTTGCAGGCTGTGTGTTTGGATCAGATACAGTTGAGCATCCGGAATGGAATGCTTACTTCGAGGCAGCAGGAGTGACCGGCTCCATTCTGGTGTATGATGAAGTCCGTGATCTGTATCAGGTATTCAACCAAAATGACGCCGCGGTTCCCTATCTTCCGGCTTCCACTTTCAAAATAATATCCACCTTGATTGCATTGGAAACCGGTGCAGCCACCGGACCCGAGATGCCGCTGAAATGGGATGGCCGGCAACACAGCGTTCCTGCCTGGAACCGGGACCATACTCTTGAAACAGCCTTCAGAAATTCAGTTGTGTGGGCATATCAGCAGCTGATTCGGGACATTGGACTGCCAACGGTTCAGTACTATATTGATCTGCTGAAGTATGGGAACATGGACACCAGTGGAAAACCGGACAGTTTCTGGCTTGACGGCGGTTTGAGAATTACCGCCTATCAACAGATCGAATTGCTCAGAAAGCTGGCGGATTCAAAACTTCCGTTCAGTCATGAGCACCAGGAAATGCTGCGGGACTGGATGATTCTGGAAGAGACTGGAAAATTCCGACTGCAGGGGAAAACAGGCTGGGCGGTGCGGAGTACCCCCCAGACAGGCTGGTTTGTTGGTTTTGTGACATGCCCCGATGGAAACGGTTTCTTTGCGGCCCATATCAATATTGTAAAACCGGAGGACGCTGATGCCCGGGTGAAAATTACCAGACAGGTTCTTAACAGCCTTTCATGGTATCACTCCGGATAAAGCCTTAGAATGCTTAAAAATGAATGTGAATCATGACCTGCCTAAAAAACCGTAAAATTCCATATGCGGCTGTGCTGTTATGCCTGCTGCTGATTTCAGGGTGCGAGGATGATTCTTCACCTGATCCCGATCTTTCTGAGTTTCATTCCGCATTTACTGGCACATTTGGGTATCAGAATGAATCCCAGGCCGTGCTGACCAATTCGCTGGGCGGAATCATGATTAACGGCTCATCAGCCGAAACGCTGATTGATTATTATATCGACCGGACTCTGCTGGCAGTGTCATTCAGCGCTGCTGAGGAACATTTTGACGAGATTATGCTGCAGACTGTTTCCCGGCAGGACAGCCTTCTGATACAGCTTTCTTCCCCGCCGGATACTGAAGAACTTGAGTATTCCGGCTTGTATTCGGTGGATCTTCCATATGACATTGCTTGTCATATTGCTCAGGCTGAAGGCGGGGTATTCATATCCGGAATGGAATCTGAATTGTCCATGGAAAATGTTCATGGAGATATATCGGTACAGCAGTTTCTGGGATCAGTCAGCATCATCGGAGAGGGTGGTCAGGTGGAGGTTCAAATGGTTTTGCAGGATTTTGGATCCTGCCGGATTATAACATCCACCGGTGATATTGAGCTGGGGTTACCATTGGAAACGTCGGCGCAGCTGTCCGCCGTCAGCGCTTTCGGATTTGTTACGATAGAAGATTTTACGCTGACTGATCCTGTGACTGAGGATTCCCCCATTGGCGGAGAATCTGTGGAAGCGGTTCTGGGGACAGGCGAAGGATCCATCATTCTGGGTACGGTATCGGGGAATATCATCGTTCACGCACTGCAGCCGTAGGTATATTCAGAAAGTCAGGGTAAAATTGAGCAGCTGGAAGGAACTGGACACACATAACCGTCAAATTTGGGAAGCCAATGCCTCCGTTTGGGACAAGACGATGGGTGAATCAAACAATCGGTTCTACAATGAATTAATCGAACCCAACGTACTGGCGCTGCTGCAGCCCTGCTCCGGACAGAAAATACTGGATTTGGCATGCGGACACGGCAATTTTTCGAGAAAACTGGCATCGCAGGGATGTATGGTCACCGGGATTGATTTTTCTTCCAATCTGATAAAGGCCGCCCGAAAACGGTCAGAGAACTGTAATCCTCCCATCGAATATGTTTCCGGAAGCCTCACCGATCCGGCAGTCCTGACCCCTTTCAGCGATCAGGAATTTCATCACATTGTATCCAACATGGCTTTAATGGATATTTCCGATATTTCGGTTTTGGCTGCCCAGATTCCAAGACTGCTGAAACCGTCAGGACATTGGGTGTTTTCAATCATGCATCCCTGCTTTCAGTCCCCGGGTGCCCGGCAGTATGTGGAAACCACGGATGAAGGCGGCGTTTACAGGCATGAAAAGGGTCTGAGGGTAAAAAGGTATATAGACAGTGAATATTTTTTGGGTCTGGCACTCAGCCATCAGCCGGAACCGCAGTATTATTTTCATCGCAGTCTGACGGCACTTCTGCAGATCTTTCTGAATCACGGACTGGCTGTCACCGGCATCTGCGAACCCGTTTTTCAGGACGATCGATCTGACCGGTTTGAATGGACCAGTATTCCGGCAGTTCTCATCATTCGAATGGATATTCGTTAATACGGACCGAATGCCTAACCCGAATATTTCATGAGAAATCTATTCCGATGATGGATCTGCTCAATTCTACAGCGTTATACTCGAAAAATGTTCTCAACGTACTGTCCAGTACGATTTCACTCATTTTTCTTCATATGCCTTGTAGAATCAATCATTTTCATCATCTCATTGCGAAGTCTCATGAAATATCCGGGCTAATTTCGTTTGTTCATTTCTCAAACCGCATCAAATCATAATCGTATTCTCCCGGATACTCCAGGCCCCAGTCTGCCCTGATTTCATCCATGATTTCCATGATTTGCAGGGTTTCGTCCAGCGGCATGACAGGGCTTTCAAGTTCACCGGCTGCCAGACATCGATGCACTTCTGCAGTTTCATAATTCAGTCCCGTGGATGTATAAGGCCGACGGATTTTCCGGATTGACCCGGTATCGGGTTTGATATGGAATCCGGATGGATGAAAAAAATCCGGGATATGAATATACCCTTCCGTTCCAAAAAGCCATGCATCGTGGGGCATTGACATTCTCGCGCTGGAGGAAAGCATTGCAGTGCGGCCGCCACTGTATGTAAGGGTGTAGACCGACTGTTCATCCACCCCCGTCTCACCCGTTATGGCAGCAGAATACATGGCTGACGGTTTTTCGCCGAAAATCATCTGTGAAAATGAAATGGGATACACCCCCAGATCAAGCATTGCACCGCCGCCGAGCAGCGGATTCAGAATACGGTGTTCCGGCGTCATTTGCGGTTTGATTCCGAAATCTGCACGGATCAGGCGGATATCTCCAATGACCGCCTGAGTCAGCTGCTCCCTTAAAAATTCCACGGCCGGCAGGAATCGGGTCCACATGGCTTCCATCAGAAACAGCTTTCGGGCCCGTGCAGTGCTGATGAGAATTTTTGCCTGTCCGGCATTGAGGGTAAATGCTTTTTCAACCAGTACTGCCTTGTCATGGTTCAGTGCCAGCAGGGCGTTTTCAAAATGGAAATTATGAGTGGTGGCCACGTACACGGCATCCAAATGAGGATTCTCCACAAGTTCCTGATAGCTTTCAGTATGATTCGGGATTTTATATTGCTGCGCAAAATTTCGAGCCCTGCCCGGAGTCCGGGAGGCGCACATGTCGATTGATCCATCCAAAAGCGTTTTAATGCCTTTTGCGAAAGATTCGGCGATACTGCCGCAGCCCAGAATACCCCACCTGAACGATTTCATGTTTCCAGTCTCCTTTCTTTTATTCTGTGAATTCAATCCGGTCCGGTCATCGCGAATATCAGGGTGGATTTTTCGGACTTGGATGAAACACCCGCAGCACCGGCAGAATCCCCTCAGGCCGTACATGCGATTGAAACTCCGGTGTCTGATACAGGCCGTACATCATGCAGGGTTCCAGAATCAGGATCAATATTCGACTACCCGGCTGATCCAGCGTCACCAGTATATCCCCTGGTGCTGTTTCATGGATCTTGAGAGAATCCCGTGACACGATTTGCCGTCCGCCGTATCTTGAATACACAGGATCCCATTCTGATTCTATTCGGTGAAGACGGCAGGTCTCTGCCAGCATCTCCTGATGTGCGGTAAGAATCTGATATTCAAATCCATGCCGGTCCAGCAACTCCTGGAACACTTCTGCTGAGCGTTCCGGAATAAGGTATGCATCCGGCCGTCTCACACTCGATTTTACTATCAGATCGTGCATGAAATTGGCAGTCGGAATACTTTGTGTTTCTCCGGAATACTGATCGGTAACTTTTACGTGTGTGATGCGGGAGCCGGAGTTTCCCCAGAAATAATTTGTCGGAATATATGCCGGCAGTTCAGAGGCTTGTGCTGTCTCTGTGGTAAATTTGACGGATTTTTTCAATTGCCGGTCATGAATCAGTTTATGAAATATGCTCAGATATGCTTCAATGCGCTTTCCAAGATCGTTGTTCGAATTCGAAGTGCTGCGCAATATACCGGATTCAATGATAAAAGACAAACAGCCATATCCTCCGAATCCGTTTCGGGCATCATTGATCTCCGGTGAACTGGTCCGCTGCTCGGAATCCGGCGGGGGTCCGCCGACATGGTATTGCGTAAAGGGAATGTTCTTTCGGGCGAATTCCTTATCCATCTGGCGAATAAAGTCCAATCCGAGCTGACGGAATGCCGAATCAAAACTGGGATTGTTGGCGCAGTCCATCATGATCAGGGGCCACTTCTGCCACCCGTTTCTGGCATAATCATGATGATCCCGGGTAAATTCGTGACAGTCCACTGAAATATGGGGTCTGATTTTCCGGAAGGTATCGTGCAGTGTCCGTGTTTCAGGTTCATTCAGAAGAATGTGGTCTCTGTTGATATCCGCACCGCGGGAATTTTTTCGGATATTTTTCTCAGCGCCATCCGGATTAACCTGAGGTATAATGTACAGTATCACATCCTTCGGCAGTTTTCGGGGATGAAGCGCCAGATCACGGATCAGATACAGCAGTGCATCTTTTCCTGCCGGCTCATTTCCGTGCTGCTGACCGAAAAGGAATATTTTAACGGGATGTTTCCGCTGTCCGCGCTGGAGTTTGACCAGAATCAGATTTCTGTGTTCCGCGGATTGTCCAACGATCTGTACATCAATGTGATGGTATTTTCCCGCCTGATTGAGAAAATCCGTGAGCTGTTCATAAGAAATGGGGGATTCCAGATCGTCCGGGTGGTCCGGCATCATCCAGCCCGGCTCAAACCCGGCAAGAACAGCCGGTAACATAGATATCAGAATGAGTTTCCGAAATTGCGTAATTTTAGCGGTCTCCAGTTTTAACGATTGCCTGAATTATAATCCCGTCAGGATCAGTATCATGATGAATAACAACTCCCGTTTTCCATTCTGCAGAGATTTGGTTGCCCTGTGGCTCTCATTCAAGGATCCCGAGTCTTCTGCCCTGCAGAAAATCAGCATCGTTGCCGCAGCGCTGTATCTTTTGAATCCGTTTGATTTGATGTATGATTTTCTTCCCTTTTTTGGGCTGCTGGACGATATCGGAATCATTGCATTGGTAATTGCCTGGCTTAGGGGAAAAGTTCAGCCCCGGCACTGGCAGGAAGCGGACCGGATTTGCCGCTCCCGTCTGAATTCCTGATTCGGGTCAGCTTGGTTTTTGATTATTTTTCTATGTTCAGTGAATTCAACTGAATTCCGCTGGCTGAAAAATACCCTTTCTTATCCATTTGCCAGGCAGAAATCCTGTCCCAATCAACCTCTGCCCGAAACGGTTATCACCCGTGAATATTTCAAACACATATCACTGACAACCACCTCCTGAACAGGCAAGTCACAGCTGTGTCTCGGACATACCGCAGCAACTGCAAAATTCTCAAATCAAAGGAGCAGACATGAAAAAGTGGATCACCACTCTGTTGCTTATTGCCGTCACAGCATGTTTATGGGGCGGTTCAACGGAGTTGAATCTTAAAGAACGACTGGGTGAAGTGGAAGACATAAAAGTGGAAATCGATTTTGGAATGGGTGAACTCAAAATCGGGTCAGGTGACCGCGGAACAGCTGTCAGTGGTCTTGCCATATACAATCCAGAGGATGTTGAAGTCAATTACAGCTATCGGGAGCATGGCGATACCGGCATGTTTGAACTGGATACAGATTGGGATAATCACGATGATCATGACGATCATGACAATATCGACATGGAACTGTTTTTCACTCCCCGTGTCCCGCTGGATATGAATCTGGATCTGGGCATGGGAGAAGGGCATTTTGATTTTCAGGATTTGAAAATCAGCGGGCTGGAATTGGAATGCGGCCTTGGAGAAGCGGAAATTGAATTCGGCTCCCGTCCTAACAAAACCCGATGCCGGGAAGTGGATATTGAATCCGGGCTGGGCGATATTGATGTCAAAAACCTGGTAAACAGCGGTGCTGAAAAAATGAACTTTGACTGCGGGCTGGGGACCATGGATCTGGATTTCCACGGTGATCTGAAGCGTGATATTATGATTGACATATCCATTGGTCTGGGCGCAATGGACATCATGATCCCGGAAGGAACTAATGTGATTTTTAATTACGAAGGGTCCTTTTTTGCTGATCTTGATCTGGGCGGTTTTGAAAAACTGGATGACGATGAATACCGCAGCATGAATTTCAGAAAAGGTCGGCCCACCCTGGTGTTTGAAGCTTCGATTGGAATGGGCAGCATTGATGTACACTGGGTAGACTGACCCCGGAACCCCTGCAGACAATTTTCTGCTGTATCTGCAGAATGATGATGGGGATATCGGAGACGTGCCGGACCATACTGATAGCTTGGTAATTCCGACCCGCCCGTATCCCCATTGTTTGTTATTGATTTAAGTGGGTAAATTGAAATAATATTGCTACTCAGACAGTGATATCAATAATCTGATATCCTGTCTTCACCTCCTGAAATTTCAGGACTGTGTGGTTTGTTGAAAAGGTCACAGGGTTCAGTCTGATCACAAAAGGTTGAGACAGAATCGCAGGACAACGGCTTGCCCGGTTATTTAAAACAACTGATATACTGGAGGAAAGAATTATGGCGAAAGAAAATATCGAGTACTCCGCATTCCTGCCTTAATCTACTCCCGGATTATGCACCCCTGTCCGGCGGCAGGGTTGCGGATTCCATATCTCCATTATTCATTCCATGTGAAATCCCGGATCGGATGATCAGATTTCCGAATGGATCATGTTCTAACAACGGGTGCATTCAAACCAACCCAATTCCGGAGTAATATTATGAATCTGGAGCAAATTGGCTGGGATTCCCATGCCGCAAATGCTTTCCAGTCTTTTAAAGACAAATTTTCCGTCGGTCGTGTACTGGTAGTTCATAAAAATCAATGTCAGCTGATAACGGCAGACGGAGAACTGGCAGCAGCTATTTCGCCAAAGCTGCATAAAAATTTGGCGGAATCCACGGGATCATCCAGATATTTCATGTCTGATGTGGCCCGTTTTCCCTCTGTCGGGGACTGGGCGCTGTTCAAATACCGGCAGCAGGACGGGCAGGCACTGGTTCAGGGCGTGCTGCCCAGACGAACTGTTGTTTCACGAAATGATCCCGGGAAAGCCACCGAAGAACAGGTCATGGCTGCCAATGTGGATCAGGTTTTTCTGGTGATGGCACTGAATATGGACTATAATCTGCGGCGGGTTGAACGCTATTTGGCGATTTTGCTTGTCAGCAACATCAAACCTGTCATTATCCTGAATAAGTCGGACTTATGCTCGAATGTGGAAAACAGAATTGATGAATTAAGCCGTGTGGCCATCGACATACCCATTCTGGCGATGAGTGCTCTGAACAAAACGGGGCTGTCCCAGCTGAATCCCTACCTTTCCACAAACGAAACATCCATCTTCATCGGATCGTCAGGGGCAGGGAAAACCACCATTATCAATGAGATTCTGGGGGAAGAGCGCTTTGCGGTTCAGGAAATATCTGATTATCGGGACAGGGGCAGGCATACCACCTCCGCCCGTCAAATGATTTTTCTGGATACCGGGGCAATCATCATTGATACGCCCGGTGTTCGACGGATTAACCTTTGGTCGGAGCTTGACTCAGTGGGCGATGCCTTTCGTGATATTGACGAACTGGCGGTTCAGTGTCGGTTTTCCACCTGTACCCACCGCTCCGAACCGGGGTGTGCGGTACTGATGGCCATTGAAGATGGCAAACTGGAACAGAAACGTCTGGATAACTACTACCGTCTTCAGGATGAGTTGAAAAAAGTAGATCGAAAAGCCGGAAAGCGACGAAACCGGAAGGCTCGAATTTCCTATGCGAAGCAGGTAAAAAATGCGGCGGAGCACCGGAAAAAAATACACCCCCACAATGAAAACAGCTGGTGATCAGCGTTTCGAGTACTGAGGGATCCCCTGTACGGCAATGATTTCACCAAAATAACTGCGGTGATAATCCTTGTCCGGATAATGTGCTTCTGTATCCTTCTCCAGAAAATGTTCGTTCCGGAAATCCTGCCAGTATGTTTTTTTGCATTCCAGGCAGAGTTCCGCCTGTTCATACACCGGTGAAGCCACGCTGGACGCGGCGGTTGGCTTTAATCCGGTGGCGCTCATTTTGTCGCCGTCTCTTCCTGAACGGGTCCCCAGCAGGAGCAGGTCATCCTGGTATTCCCTGGGAAATGCACAGAGAGTAAACGTGCTGTACTGCTCCATAAACTCAAATGTATACCGGGTGGGGCGAACCACAATCTGTGCGAACGGCTTATTCCACATGGTGCCGATACTGCCCCATCCTACTGTCATTGCATTAAAATGACCGCGGCTGAAATCACCGGATGTCAGAAGCAGCCATTGGTCATTCCACAGCTGATGGGGTTGAATTATCAGGTTTTCAGGAGAAATTGAGATGAGGTTTGTCACGTATCTGTCCTTTGTTTCAGTATTTGCATAATATTAAATCGTCAGCTGACGGACATGCGACCCCGGAAAAATTCCCCGCTGCAGCAGACGCAATCCCAGATCCATACCTTACCCGGAGTACATACGGCTTGATTTCGGGTTGTTTCCCCAGTACGGTTATTTCCTCAGCTGGAGAATCACTGCAAACAGTACCAAAGCGCCTGCGATCTGTGACCAGGTCAACGGATGACCGAAGAACAGCCAGTCAATGGAAACGGCAGACAGCGGCCAGAACAATTCCAGAAGCGTTGACCGGCTGGCCGGCACTCTCTTCAGTCCGTAATAATAAATGGACAATGCCACCGTTCCGGAGGAAAATACAATACAGATCAGATAGAAAAACTGTTCTCCGGAGATATTTGCCACGGCAGACAGACTGCCTGAAACAATCAGCATAATCAGTGTAATCAATGTGGTCAGTCCCAGTCTCAGCGGAGTGACAATTCGGGTATCCAACTGACGGAGGCTGTATTTTCCCATGACGGTGGATGAACCCCAGGCAAACGCTGCCCCCACGGCAAAAATGCCGGCAATCAGGTTTTTTCCGCCATCCACAAGTTCGAACCGGCCAGTCGGAAATGTAATAAAATAACTGGCAATGATGGCAGCAGCAGCCAGCAGGTAAAAATACCGGGTGGGGCGCTCTTTTAATATCAAACGTGCCAGCAGGATGGCAAAAACAGGCTGGAGCTTCTGAAGCAGAACCACTACTGAAAAATTAATATATTGAATATACCCCAGTGCCCGTGTATAAAGCAGCGTACCGAATACGCCGCCGAAGATGGATATCCAGATGATGGAAATCCAGGTTTTGCGATTCAGATCTGTGATTTTATTCCAGGACTTCAACAGCCACGGCAGAGTGACCAGGAATCCCAAAAAATGTTCTGAAAACACAATCACAGTAGTGGGCAGACTGTAAAGATTCTGCCGCATCATGGCATCTACTGACCATAAGAGGGCGGCGAGGATAATGGCCCCGGAACCGATAGCGGCGTAACGTTGAGGAGGTGTCATAGTTGAAAATCCGGATTTATCAGAACGGTAAATTTACGGTGGATTTGTGAATATTCCGGATAAATGAAATGGGCAATCAGTCTGTCGATTTGGGCTTTTGACCCTTGGCCGGTCAATGGATTTCCAGCCCCAGCTGGTGGCAGTCATCATTGCGTGACTGTTCAAGATTGGACACCGTCAGCCCCAGCAGACGCACCGGGCGGTCAGGAAGGTTCGGTGTTTTGAGCAAATCAAGCGCCAGCGGCATGATTTCACTGCGGGAACCGATACAGTGGTTGACGGACTTGCTTCGGGTGTTGACAACAAAGTCATTGTATTTGATTTTTAACGTGATGGTTCGTCCGCCGCGCCCGACTTTTTTTATGCGTTCTTCAAGAATCTCGGCAATTTTACTCAGCTTCAGTATCAGTGTTTGTTCATTATCGATGTCTGATTCATAGGTTCGTTCGGCTCCAATGGATTTCCTGATACGGTGGGGTTTCACCTCGCGGTCATCAAACCCCTGAACGACTTTATAGAAATAGTGTCCTGATTTTCCAAAAAAATGCACCAGTTCGGTTTCGGTGCGGGCTTTCAGGTCGGCACCGGTGTGAATACCCATTTTTTCCATCTTTGCCGCGGTAACTTTCCCAATGCCGTGAAACTTCTTGACGGGCAGTTTGCAGATGAAGGCTTCCGCCTGATCCGGTGTTATAACAGTCAGTCCGTCCGGTTTATCCATATCCGAAGCCACTTTGGCCAGAAATTTATTATAGCTCACACCGGCACTGGCAGTCAGGTTTGTTTCCAGCCGAATCCTGGAACGAATCTCCCGGGCAATAGCTGTGGCACAGGGAATACTGCATTTATTCAGAGTGACATCCAGATAGGCTTCATCCAGAGACAGCGGTTCCACCAGATCGGTGTAATCCCTGAAAATACCCATGATCTGTCGGGATACGGCCCGGTACACGTCAAAACTGGATTTCACAAATATCAAATTGGGGCATTTGCGCAGAGCGATTTTGGAAGGCATGGCGGAATGAACACCAAACTTTCGAGCTTCATAACTGGCCGCAGCCACTACGCCGCGCAGGCCCGATCCGCCAACAGCCACCGGTTTGTTTCGCAGCTCCGGATGATCACGCTGCTCAACAGAAGCATAAAAGGCGTCCATATCAATGTGGATTATTTTGCGCAGCGGCTTGATCATGGATGTTATTCGGTGAAAAAGGTTGAGGTGCGTGGTGAAATAATTATTGTCCTCTTTCTGACCCGGCTGATGATGGCACCGGAATCTTAACGGAAAAGGTGGTTCCCTGATTCCGGCGGCTGTCTATTTCCAGTTCTCCATTGAATTCCTGAATAATGCTGTTGGTAATAGACAGGCCCAGTCCGGTCCCTTTGCCAATTTCCTTTGTGGTGTAAAACGGTTCCAGACAGCGGTCCTTTTCCGTTGCAGTCATTCCGATGCCGTTGTCACTCACAATAAGCAGAATCCATTTATTATCCTCACTGCGGGCCGTTTGAAGCATGATTCTTTTTTCAAAACCATTTGAAGCATTCTCTAACTGTTTTTCAACTGCGTAGCGTGCATTTGACAGGAAGTTGACCACCAACTGCTCGATGTGCTGGGGATTCACCAGCAGTTTCGGCAATCCCGAGGCCAAACTGATTTTAAAATCAATATCATGAATGCGGAACTGCTCTCTGAAAAAAATCAGTCCCCGGTTCACAAATTCGTTGATGTCCACCGCACTGTCTGCATCAATCTGGTGATGGGCAAAGCCTTTCATATGATTGATTATGTCGGAAGCCCTGTCCACTTGCAGAATCACTTCATCCATTTCTTTATTCAGTTCCTGGGTGGTCATATTGTCAGACTTGGCAATCAGCTTCATCAGCTCTGCCTGCATTCGAATAATTGAAAGCGGCTGATTTATTTCATGCGCCACACCGGTTGCCATTTCACCCAGTGATGCCAGTCTTCCTGAATGAGCCAGCTGAACCTGCTTTTGCTGCAGTTCCTGCTGAATCTGTTTCAGCTCGCAGATATTCATCATATAGCTGGTATATATTTTTCTGCTTGGCTCACCGGGATCTCTCGTAAACCGGTTCAGGCTGTAAATCCAGTACACGTTTTCAGCTCTGTCCAGCAACCTGAACTCCTGATCCCACGATGACGCCTCGGATTCCAGATGCCGCCGCATTTCTGAATATGCTTCATTAAAGTCATCCGGATGAATCATTTCCTTAATGGTTATTCTGCTTTCCTTGAATTCCTGAGCAGAATATCCGAACTGTTCAAGATTCGGGGATACATATTCAATTTGTGTGGATGCTCCACTGCGCCGAACCCAGCGCACCACGACCACCGGACCATCTATGAACAGGTCACGTTCGGTTTTCAGCTCCAGTCTGGATTGATTCAGCTCAGCAGTTCTGTCTGCTACCAGTTTTTCAAGTTCTACCGTTTTAAGACGGAATATTTCTGCTTCCTGTTCTTTTTTACTGGCTTCGAATTTGGTCTGAAGTTCGGCGATCCGGGTTTGGGTTACAGCATTGAATATCTGATCATTAAGTTTTGAATAAATCTGATAGCTGGACAGCGCTGCCTGATAATCCTTTGTGTCCTCATAGATTTTTGAGTACAGTTCATAAATATCCCTGCTGATTTCGAGAGAATGAATCTCTTCCGCGATTTCCAACCCTTTTTCCAGTTCAAGCAGTGCGAGATCATGCTTTTCCATGGAGACCAGAACGTGGGCAAGATGTGTGTGGGCTTTTGCACGGCCATCTTTTTTTCCCATTTTGACAGAGACATTCAGGGTATTGTTAAAGCATTCGCGGGCTTTTTCAAAATCAGATTTTTTCAGATGCACCTTTCCAATATTGGAAAGCACGAGGGCCTCCGTTTCCAGGTTGCTGCATTTCCGGGCCCATTCGAGCGCTTCATCAAACTTGTCGGCTGCAGCTTCGATTTTCTGCTGTTCTAATTCGATTTCTCCCAAATAATTAACCCATTCCGACATCGTATCAAGATCATGAATCTCACGGCTGATACCCAGCGCCCGGTTCAGATATTCCGATGCTCGTTCAAAATTGCCCCAATCTTTATAAATCACGCCGATATTGCCCAGTGAGGCTGAAAGCCCGATTTTGTAGTCAATCTCCTCAAATATCGCCAGTGCCTTGAAATGAAAATCCAAAGCCTGTACTTTTCTACCCATCAGGGCATAGTTCACGGCCATGTTGTTGAGACAGGCGGAAATTCCCTGCGGATTAGACAGTTCAGTTTCAATTTTCAGGCTGTTCGAATAATAACCGATGGCTTTATGATATTTTCCCATAATGCCGTATCCTGCTCCGATGTAGCGCAGTGAAATTGCTTCCTGCTCAAGGTGATGGAGTTCACGAGCCAGACGAAGGGCCTGCATGCCGTAATCTATGCTTTTCTGCGGTGTGATGTACCAATATCCGATGGCAAGCTTGTTCAGCAGGATTATTTTTTCCAGCCCGCAGGAATCTTTCAGCTTTTTTTCGAATTTTTGAATATCACTCAAGAAAAAACTCCTTATTATCGGTCATGGGGTATCCCTGTCTGTGAAGCGGACAGAACATTCTGAACGGATGATGTCGGATAACAATGCATTTTCATTCAAATTCGTCCCGGTCATTTGTAAACGGCCTGTCCGGAAAAAGTTGAATCCAAATATACTTTATATTTTTTTCAGACGTTAGGAAACCGAGTGCCTGTCTGCCCCAGGGACAGGAGTCAGATAACGGGGAATCAATCAATCAATCTGTTCCTGACGGATTCAAAATTTGTGTGAAAATAATGGTCGATTACAAGGTTTCTTCACCTTGAATTTTCCAGAAATTCCGCAGCTGCCTGCGGAGCTGAAACAGATGATTCACAACCTCCTGCTGCCAGTCCGCCGGGAGCAGTTTTCGGTAGCCGGAACGTTTAATGCGGTCATCCACAATAATAATGATTCCCCTGTCCCGGTCTGAACGGATGACACGTCCGGCAGCCTGAAGCACCCGGGTCATGCCGGGATACTGATAAGCGTACTCAAATCCTCTTCGAATACTGTCGAAATGCTTTCGAATCAGTTCCTGCTGCAGTGATACGGCCGGAAGTCCCACCCCGACAATTACCACCCCGGACAGGGCCTGCCCAGCCAGATCAATTCCTTCCCCAAAAACGCCGCCCATCACGGCAAATCCGATTTGCGGTTTGGTATGAGACAGGAAACGGCTGATAAACTGTCCCCGCTCGATTTCATTCCATTCGGCATTCTGGATGTGCAGATCGGCATCAATGTTCAACTGCACGAACAGTCGCCAAACCTGCTTCATGTAGTGATAGGAAGGAAAGAAGAAAAGATAGTTTCCGAGCCGGGACCGGCAGGCTGCTTCCAGAACCTGACACACCTGCGGGACAGTGGCGGAGCGGTCCTTCCAGCGTGTGGAGATACTGCTGAAAAGAACCACCTTCCGGTTTTCAGCCGGAAATGGACTGGGAAAGGACAGCCATTGTGTATCAGCCGGGCATCCAAGAATATCCCTGTAGTAACTTCCGGGACTGAGTGTCGCAGAGAAGAAAACAGCAGATGCGGTGCGGGATAAGGCTTCCTCCAGCTGAGGTGCAGGATTCAGGCAGTAAAGAGTGATTTCAAGATTTCTACCTGCCATTTCATAACACGTGCAGTAATTCCCGCCGAACTCCTCGGATATTCGAAGGAATCCCACCCATTGGAAATAGGCATCAATCAAATCGGAGCGAATTTCTGAAACAGGATGACGAATCAGCCATTTTTCCGTGATCTGAACCAGTTTCTGCAGTGATCGAATCAGCTTCTCAGGCTTGCACGGATCGGACCAGGATGTTTTTTCATTGTTCCCCAGCTTTCGGTATTCCAGAAAAATCCGGTTGGCTTTTGACAGCTCTTTGTAGATTTCCGCGGCAGCGGACTTTACTTTTCGGCGCAGGAGCAGAAAATCTGCTTTCTGAAGAGATTCCGAATACATACTGCGGGCTCGGTTTACCAGATTGTGGGCCTCATCAATCAGCAGGGTATACGACTGCCTTCTTCCGAAAATGACTGCTGTCTGAAAAAAGCGGCGCAGATACACCCGCAGGTCAAAAACATAATTATAGTCCGCGATTATAAGGTCCGCCAGAAGGGCACAGTCCAACGAAAACTCAAACGGGCAGACAGAATGCTTTCGAGCCAGCTCCTCAATCCGGTCCCGGTTCAGATTATGATGCTGCATGGAATCAGTCAAGGCATTTTTCAGTTTATCATAATACCGGTCTGCATACCGGCATTCGTCCGGATGACACACTGATCCCGGTTTGAAACAGATCTTTTCTTTTGCAGTGAGTGTAATGCTGCGCAGGTTCAGTCCTTCAGAGCGGAGCCGGGCCAGGCCGGACTCGGCGATTTCCTTGCCGGTGGAGCGTGCGGTGAGAAAAAAAATCCGGCTGCAGTGACCTTCTCCCAATGCCTTGACGGCAGGGAAAATTGCTGCGATTGTTTTTCCCATTCCTGTTGGTGCCTGGATCTGGATTCGGTGCCGCAGTCGAATCGCGCTGTAGGCCTGGACGGCCATTTCCCGCTGCCCCGGACGGTAGCTGCCGAACGGAAATTCAAGTCTTTCTATGGAATCGTTCCGATGGCGGTGCCAGGATTCAATTTGATCCAGCCATTCCAGGTATATTTGTACCTGGGTCAGGAAATATTCTTCCAGCTCCTGAAAATTAAAATGCTTTCTGAATTCGGACGGTGGTTCACGAGTGCTGCTGATGTATGTGAGCTGAACAGCAAGAGCCGGCAGTTCGTGTTCCAGTGCAAAAAGGTAGGCATATATTTTTGCCTGAGCCCAATGGGCCGACAGACCTTCCTGTGGATGACTGCGGATTGATTTGATTTCTTCAATTACGCAGGTATCGCTGTCATTCCAGACACCGTCAATTCGTCCGCCGATGATCAGATCAAACCATTCCGCAGACAGACGCTGCTGAACAGAGACCTCAGACCGGTAGAAATCGTCAGGTCTTTTTTTCTGGACAAACCTGTGCAGCCGCTGACCCTCCAGCATTGCTGTGGAATCTGTAAAATATACCTGGGCCAGATCTCCGCCGGTATGAGTAAACTGTACAAGGTCCCGAACCGCAGTCTGCAGGATCGGATTATGGTCGATATCTGACTGCGCTGCAGGGATCATGACTGTCCGCTTTCCCCGCCGCTGCGCTTTTTGGTCTCCGACAGGCGCGGGTATCTGGCTGAATTTCTTGAATGCAGCTGGATATTCATGGTATCCGGAGCCAGTTCCCGCAGTCTGACACCCCGAAACAATTCCGGAAATTTTGAAATCTGTTCACTGTCTGCTGTGATTCGAACGACTGCGTTTTTTGGAATGATGCTGAGTTTCCTTCGAAGCAATGCCGCTCCGGATTCTGCGCTGACGATTGGCTGATTGACTTTCAGATCAACCATGGGGCGTGCTGGAAGGGGAATGAACTGAAGGCGCTGAAGATGCACCGATGCTGAACTGCTGTCGTGAAAATGAAGCATCACACACCCCTTTTCCTCATGCATCTCCTGGAACGAGGTTCTTTCCGTTGATCCGGAAAATATCACGGGCGGATATTCGCGGCTGTTGTGCTGAAAACGCGGCAGCACCTGGAATCGGTGAATATGTCCGCAGAGGACTGCAGAAAAATGGTGGGGAATGCCGGACCGGCAAATGACGTCAGATGAATTCCTGAAAACATGGTTGGCAACCCGGCAGCCGTCCACAGCCTGGTGCAGACACAGAATTCTCTGGTCAGCTGACCGGGATAAGTATCCGGTTTCCTCTAAAAGCTGTGCAAATGCGGACCGAATTTCGCCGCGCCGGAAAGGAAATCCGGTGAACTGAAACCGGCTGCCCTGCAGACTGAGCTCAAAACATCTGGGAGAATCAAACACCATCAGACGGGGGTGTCCCAGAAGAAGAGGTGCTGGAAACCTTCCCCGTTCATGATTACCGGGGACAAGTATAACGGGGATTCCGGATTCCGCCAGTTCGATAAGCGGGTCATAAACCAGGGGAATAAGTGCTTTCGGAATTTTACTGCGAAAGAAAAGATCGCCGCCGTGGACAACACAGTCTGCGGTCATTTCCCGGGCAATTTGAAACGCTGTGTGAAATGAATGAAAAAAATCAGGTCCCCGCCTTCGGCGCTGGATGCGTGGTCTGAAAGGATAGTCGAAGCCCAGATGGGTATCTGACAGGAATAGAATTTTGATATGTCGGCTCAGGTTAAAATTCCCGGATCAAGCATTTAAAACAGAATGGCTGCAAGAGGGATAATTTAATCTGCCGAAGGACCTGAAAGGGATGATTTCCCCGATGTTCATGCTTACGCCTGCCTGAGGAAAAGTCGAAAACTCTCGAACTGTCCGCCGGGGGTTCAGCGTTTTTACCGGTGCAAAGTTTTCAGATAGGATCGCAGTATTCGAACCATTTCCCGGCTGTGGGTTTTTGAGTTTGTATTCATATCCACTATTTTGACCTGCGTCATCATTTGCGACATTCGCATCAGATTGGCCGGTTCATGCATCACATCTTTGGAAGCATTGAAAATCAGAGCAGGAATCTCGATGTCTTTCAGCCGGTGCCAGACCTGATAATCCGCGAAAGCCAGGACTGCCGCTTTCTGTTTCCAGGGGTCTGCCGCATCAAGTGCCCTGCAGTATTTTTGATACTGTGGGAGGTCGGATTTGGTGTTCAGCCTGAAATGCTTCAGATACCATTTCACAAACGGTTTCAGTATCTGATACCATCCGGGATAAAACAATTTAACAAGAATGATTCCCCATCCGGGGACTCTGAACACCGCATTGGGCCCTACCAGCGCCAGTGCCAGCGGCATTCGGGTCAGTTTATGCACTGCATCCAGAATAACGGTGGCACCCAGTGAGCTGCCAAACAGAATATATTCCTTATCTTTGAGATTCAATAATTCTGCAGCTGCAGCAAGATCCCCACTCAAATCTTCCACTCGGTAGGATGCCGGTCCGGTGACAACCGATGAGTTTTTCTCCCGGGTTTCCAGATACAGCACTTCATGATCTTTTGTCAGTTCGCGCAGGGTATCCCGCCATCCGGTGATCAGAGAAATCCAGCCGGGTACAAACAGTACAGGCGGATTTCCGCAGGGGGATTCGGGGCTGAATCTGATCAGTCGAAGGTGTACGTGATCCGATACTGGAAGCATCCGGCTTGATGCATTTACACCGGGAGCACAGAAATCCTGAAATCCAGTCATTTCATTTCCCTGTGATTCTGCTGTCGATGCCATTTACGACTGTTTTTGTACAGTTTTTTAAATGCTTTGAATTTAACTGAATAAAGATTCGTCACTTGCGGGTTTGGCTGGAAAGCCGCTGAAATGTCGATATGGCTGGAAATATTTTCAAAGGTATCAATAAATCCCAGCGTCAGGCTTGCCAGAAGCGCTACACCTCTGGCCCCTGCCTGTTGAGGATCCTGAACCTGATAAATGGTCCGGTTCAGCACATCGGCAAATATCTGACACCAGACTTCACTTTTGGCACCTCCGCCGATCATATTCAGTCTGTCAACGGGTTGATACAGATGCTCCAGGGTTTCCAGCGCCCAGCGGGTATTCATGGCTATTCCTTCAAACACTGCCCGGATAATATCAGCCGTGGTATGATTCAGGCTCAGATTGACCAAACCGGCCCGGATTTGATCATCATCCACCGGGCAGCGTTCGCCATACATCCAGGGTGTAAACATCAGGCCGGCTGCACCGGGGTTCGACTGCTGCACCAGGTTGTCCATTTTAACAAAAATATCATTGGAGGTGTTTTCTGAATCCGGAATGTCAGTCAAACGAAGCAAATTGGATTTAATCCATTCCAGACAGGCACCTGCTGTTTCCTGATGCGCCATTGCCAGAAAATATTTTCCGGGATAGGCACTGCCGATGCAGCCGCAGTAATGCAGAATATCCGTTTTTCTTTTGGTGAAGTGACCGGCCACCCAGGAGCTGGTGCCCAGGGATATGTGGAGTTCACCCTCCCTCAGTGCGCCTGATCCCACCGCAGCAGCACTTAGGTCACCGCAGCCGTTAACAACCGGCGTACCGGATGCCAGACCCAGTTTTTTTGCAGTTGAGGCTGTCAGCTGTCCGATGATCGAGGCACTTTCACGGACTTTCGGCAGCTGATCGGGATGAATCCCCCCCAGCCGCACCAGTTCAGGGTTCCAGCTGTTGGTGTTGTTACGGGTATCCAGCATCCACCAGACGACCGCAAGGTCCACGGATGTCACGGTTTCTCCCGTCAATTTAAATAAAATGTAATCTTTGGCATCCATAAATTTCCAGGTTGCCTGAAATAGCGCAGGTTTGTTCTCCTTCAGCCACAGGATTTTTGCAATCTGATCTTTGCCGGTTTGACTGGGAGCTCCACCGGTAATTCTTAAAAATTTCAGCAGTCTGGGAATGTTATAACCCAGCAGCCTCGGCGGTATCCATACATTGTCACTGATAACCTCTGCTCCACGATTGTCCAGCCAGCTGATGGCATTCATAAGCGGCTGGCCGTTCCGGTTGACGGGAATCAGACACTGCATCTGCACGGAGAAGGTCAGACCTACAACGTCATTGACATCACAACCTGCGGCTTGAATAACTTCCCTGGAGGTGTTGCAGACTGCCTGCCACCACTCTTCGGGATTCTGCTCGGCAAAATGCGGCTGCGGATGATAAACCGGGTATGACTGGCGGGCAATCTGAATGATTTCACCATTGGTTGAAACCAGAACCGCTTTATTGGAACTGGTTCCCAGGTCATGAGCGAGGATATATTTATCAGACATTAAATTTGCTGTTGATCGGCAAAACGCAGTGCAGGTAAAGTTCTAATTCAGAACGCAGCAGTGCGCCGGCAGAACATCCAGAGTTTATGGGATGGCCATTGTTATTTTGACCTGAAAGTATTTATGAAATCAACCGCTGCCTGAAGATGTCAGGAATTCCTGTTATCAACAGTCAATCAATTGATTTTATCCGTGAGTCTGTCAGCTGAGAATAACCCGGGACTGCGGGGGCTCCAATAGGGAATAAAACAGGGAATAGGTCAGATGTGTACTGTTCCCGCTTATTAATAGACATGACGCTCGCAGTGTACCCGTGCTGCCCGGTCAGGCAGATTGCCGACAGATTAGAACATGATCAGATTAATCAGCTGAATAATATCAAGTACATTGATTATTTCGTCTCCGCTGACATCTGCACACCATTGTTCGAACTGGGACGGCTCCGGCGGTAAATTTAGAATAATATTAACAATACGAACAATGTCAAGAACATCCAGATTTTGGTCAAAGTTCACATCGCCCGGCATGTCATATGGATAGCCGCGCGTCAGGGCCTTTATGCAGAAATTGGCCGTTTCGTTGAATTCAGTCAAGTCATGCCAGTCCGATCCTTCAAGGTAGTAGCTTTCCCCGGCTTCGGCACTGGATTCAACGGTGGTACGGGTATCTGCGCCCAGCAGAACCGGAACATCTGAAGTACAGTCAAAAGGTTGACCGCCTGCCTCGAAATTAAGTGAGACGACAATTTGTTCTCCCTCCAGAAACATCAGGCTGGATTCCAGATCAACGGTATGGAATCCAATATGGGGGACGAATCCGGATTGGGTCAGAAGCAGATCTTCAGGACCGGCTGGGGTGAAACCTCCGTATATATCCAGCTGATACTGAATGCTGTCCTGGGCGGTGAAAAAACTGACTGCCTCAAGATATTCCAGATTGGGTCCGCTGCCCTCAGCCGTAAAAACATTCAGTGCAGTATTGGACTGGGTGAATGTATCCCGCCAGCCGTGATAGTCATGATAGTAAATATTGTCGTAATCCATAGGTTCAACTTCCTGGAATGAAATGGCTCCCATTTCAGGGTGATGGCCGGCATGTTTGTCATAGTAGGAAATCCAGAAATACCCGCCCAGACCCCAGTCGCCCCAGCTGTTTTTGCACAGCCATGCACCGGGCTGGGGTGCCTGAGTATCAAGATTATCGTCCCACCCGACAATGGCGACGGCATGATTCGGGTCCAGAAAACTTGTGGGCGGCTGATAATGAATGTAGCTGTTGTTAATAAATTGATTATCATAACACATGCAGGTTCCCATAACCCCTTCAGCCATGATCTTCTCTTTGATCATATCAATGTTTTCAAGATCGTCCCCGGCCATGTACCACTCAATGTCCGGAATATAAAAATAATGGTACGATTCATGACTGCGAACAGGGGGCGTGTCATATGACTGTCCGTCAATATCTCTGACTGATCCTTCCCCACGGCTCAGATAGGCGGACGTGACCCGATAATCTCCACCCATGTGTACTTCCAGACCTGAACCCCAGCTGGGTGTAATATCATCATTGTTGTGTTCATTGAAACCGTTCCACCAGTCCAGATGGTACTCCGCCAGATTTGGTTCACCCGTCTCTCCGGAAGCGCTCCAATTTCCCGTTATCAGCAGATTGCCTTCGATAGCAGCCATCGCACCGTGTGTCCAGCAGGTTCCTCCCTGCTGACTTTTGACGGATGTAACGAAATTTTCACCATCTACATCGCGAAGATCATATGTTTCCGGTGGATCAGCCAGGATCGTTTGTATCAGACAAACTATGGAGAGAAATATCATTTTTTTCATACATACTCCAGAATGAAAAGGTGTGAAATCTGTTTTGATCTGTATAGCAGGGACCTGCTTGGTCAGCATTTATCCAGCTGTCAGTATCCGGGAACAGAATCATTCAACTTATTCCCAGAAGTCGGATAAACTGATCGAAAAATATTATTAATAAACGGGGATAGACAAGGCTTGTAATATATTCTTACGAAACCGGGAATCAATCTTCAAGCGGCATAAATCCGGATTGGCAGCGAGTCGGTTTCTGTTGATAAGAATGAATGGTGTACAAAAAGAAACCCCCGCACTTTCATGCGGGGGGCGTCATCAACTCAATGAAGGAGGATATTTTTTAGGAATTCAGATTGTCAGGCATCGTTTGAATGAACGGTTATTTCATCGCCTAGATACACCCAGCCGATGTTTTTCTCATACTGCCATCCTGATTCATAAACCATGTTCTGCTGGACGTCCATCAGGACCGCTGTGTCATCGGCGCGGATATACCGATTCACGATTGTCTGGTTGTAGGTGTCAGTATTTTCGGTGACTCCCAAAAAGATTGTTGAAAGAAAAGTGAGTATCGCTAACATTTTGTAATCCTTTATATTAACGCCAGGTTAGTGGCTGATTCAAAATCTGCCATAAGAGTATCAAATGGTATGCCGGACAATATGAATTTGGTTGATTACACGTTATTCTGTGTGGGAATTATTGACGAAAACGAAATAACATACTGATATTATATTAATTAATAATTTTTCATATTTCAGTTATCCGAAGTTGGGCTGCAATGGCATGATGGAAATTCAAAATAGGCCAATGCCATTAATGATATAATGATATATTGGAATGATATGAACACGCGCCGCTGTCCAAAACCAGCCGTAAAAATTTACTTTCGAGGAATTCCCTTTTCGCAAAAACAGGGCTGACAATGTCTCCAGGCATGCCTGGAGACATAGAACAAGTCAGCTTTCGAATGCCAGTAGAAAAAGCTCAGGATGTGCTGTCTGAATAAGCAGCACCCTCAGCGGATAAATCAGGGGAGCGCCAGGGATTTAACTTCCGCACCAGATTTTTGAGGTCATCAATGCAGTAGATTGTGGCGGGGAGCATCAGAAGCGTTATAACGGTTCCGAATACCAGTCCGAATGCAACAGACGCCGCCATGGGAACCAGGAACTGTCCCTGGGCACTTTCCTGCAGAATAAGCGGTGCCAGACCCAGAGCGGTTGTGAAAGTGGTGAGAACGATTGGACGAAAACGGACCATTCCGGCTTTATACAGAGCCTTGGAAATTGGAATTCCGGACTGGAAAAACTGATTGAACTTATCCATCAGAACAACGGAATCATTGATGATAATTCCGGCCAGAGCAACGATTCCCAGAAAGGATAGAATAGATACTGGAATATCCAGGATATAGTGGCCAATTACCGCACCAATCACACCCAGCGGGATAAGACCAATTATCAGGATGGTCTGAATGTAGGATTTCAGCAGAAACACCAGCACGGAAAAAATGGCTACGAGCGCAATGCTCATGGTGAATCTGATGGAATCCATCATTTTACCAACCATTTCTGACTGACCGCCGTAGCTTCGAGTCACTCCGTCCACTTGAGAGAGAACCCGGGGCACAACTTCCCGGTTCAGCTCCTGAAGCACAACACTGAGATCGTTTTTGCTGTAATCCAGGCCGGCATAAACATTTACGGAACGCATCCCGCTTTCATGGCGGATTACCGACATGCTGCGGGCCTGTCGGTATGTTGCCAGTTCCTTGAACGGAATGTATTCACCGGAAGGTGTTCTCAATTTGAGGTTTTCAACTTGGCTGAGCGACACTCGGTCTTCCCGAGGGAACCGAACCCAGATTTTCACTTCATCCCGACCGCGCTGGAGACGCATGACTTCCTGTCCGTAAAATCCCTGACGGAGCTGAGTCGTTACATCCCGCAGAGTAAATCCCAGGGCTTTAGCTTTTGGACGAAGCGTTACCACAAATTCGTTGTTCCCAAGAGGAGTATTATCCTGAATATCTTTCACACCGTCGATTTTCTGCAGTTCTTCGCGAAGCAGTCCCTTTGCCTTGATCAGCTGCTGATAATCCGAACTGGCAAATCGAACAGAGATCGGACTGCCTCCAAATGACCCGCTGCCGACATTCCAGTTCTCTGCACCGGGAATCGTACCGATGTATTCTGCCAGTTCATTGGAAAATTCACCCACAGAATACTCCCGCTGTGTTGCAGGAATCAGATCCATGAAAATGTTGAGATTGCCGTAATACCAGGAAGAGGTGTTTTCAATTGGATTGATCCCTGTTTCAGCCTCTTTGACTGCTGCAAATTCCGTTGCTTTCTGAACGACATATTCACGCACCGAATCCGTGATTTCAGCTGCAGTACCGGCAGGCATATCAACTGAAACCCGTGCATAGGGAAACTCTATTTCCGGGAAAAACTGCGACTTTACATGAGAGCCCCAAAACAGTCCGGCAATAATAGCCAGCATGGCAAATGTGAATGCCACCACGCTCCAGCGATAAGCCAGACAGAATTTCAGCAGCCGGCTGTATCCGGTATTTGTCA
This sequence comes from uncultured bacterium, assembly GCA_964527215.1. Lineage (GTDB taxonomy): Bacteria > Fidelibacterota > Marinisomatia > SCGC-AAA003-L08 > JACNLC01 > CAZGNZ01. The sequence continues at coordinate 39,885 of CAZGNZ010000016.1, forward strand.
GTCTGGTCAGAGCAGAATCAATCCAACGTCTGACTCTCCATTTTCCGGGTTTGGTAGGATCATGATGCAGCGCCTTGGAGTGGGCAATATGTGCGGGAAGAATGATAATGGCCTCAATCAAGGAAAATCCAAGACATATAATAACCACGGCACCAATTTGCCATACATAATCACCGAGTATTCCGTAAAAATAAAAATAGGGTATAAAGGCAATCACTGTGGTCATGATGGATATGGTAACCGGTTTGATTACATCCAGTGCGCCGTCAATGGCAGCTCGTATTGGTTTTTTCCCCTTTTCATGCTGAGAGTAGATGCTTTCACCGATGATGATTCCATCATCCACCAGAATGCCCACTACCAGAATCATCCCGAAGAGTGACATTTCATTTATGGAAATGCCCAGCAGCATCATGACAAAAAACATTCCCAGAAAGGAAATAGGTATCCCCAGAGCAACCCAGAATGCCAGACGGATATTCAGGAAAGTGCCCAGCGCCACCAGCACCAGGGCCAGACCGATTGCACCATTCAGGGTCAGAAGATTCATCCGCTCTTCCAGATTGTCTGTTTCCTTAATGAATGTTGTGAAATGAATCAATCCGGCATACTTTGCTTCAAACTCAGCAGCAACCTGTTCAGTGATCTCTACAATTTCAACAACATCTTCATTATTATTGTACATAACATTGAATGACACGGAACGCTCGCCGTTGAACTCGGAATACATGATGTTGTCCGGCCACTGTTCCTGAATTCGGCAAATGTCCGACAGCATGATTTTCCGTCCGTCGATGGATGAAGTAATCTCAATGTTTTCCAGCTCATGGGCCTGATATTTTTTCTCATAACTGCGAATGTAAATTTCTTCCTGCTCGGTCAGTACGGATCCGGAGGAAATATTCAGATTGGTGTTCCGGATGGCATTGGCGATGTCATTGACTGTGAGTTTGTACTTCTGAAGGTTCTCCGGTGGAATTTCCACAACGATTTCACGGGACGGCAAACCCCAAATAATTGTTCGGGAAATCTTGCCGGTCTGGAGCAATGCATCTCGAAATTCTTCCACAATCATCTTGGTTGTCATCAGGTTATCCGGACCGTATACACTGAGCATGATGGCCCGATTCCAGGTTGTCTGTCTGGATACCACCGGCTTCTCAGCATCTACCGGATAACTGCTGATCCCGTTCACGGCATTTTTGATTTCTGCCACTGCACGGTCCATATCATAGCCTTCTTGAATTTCAGCTTGAACGGAGCCAAAGCCGTCGGTGGAGGTTGATGTTACTTTTTCAATACCCTCGAGACCCCGAAGGGCTTCCTCAACTTTGATGACAATGCCTTCTTCCACTTCAACTGCGGAAGCTCCCGGGAACGGAATGTTAATATTGATTTCATGCATTTCAAAGCTGGGCTGTATTCGGCGGTTCAGCTGGGTAAGCGCAAATACTCCGGCAATGCAGATTACGAGCATGATCCAGTTGGTGATGATTCGGTGATCAATAAAATACTGAACAAATTTTGACATGACTGATCCTGTTCGGCGGTTATTCTGAACTCAGGGGCTCGATGAGCATCCCAATCAGCGGTTTCTGAAGAACGGTGGTGACCAGAATGGTTTCATCGGGAATGGAATGCGCAATGATTGCCGTCTCCTGAAGCAGTGCCAGAATCCGGATTTCCTGTCTGGCCAGTTTTCCTTCATCGTATACATAGATGAATTTTTGATCAAAAACAATGCTTCGGGGAATGGATGCCACATCGCTCAGCAGTCTTCCTTCAATGGCAACTTGAACAAAATTTCCGGGATACAGCTGCGGAATCAGCTCTGGATTTTCAAATGAAATATAAACATTCAAGGTTTGTGAGTCCGGTGTCAAATGCGTGTCTCTTCTGATGATTTTTCCCGTGACGAATTGATTCTCCTGATCATCCAGGTAGATTTTTGCAGAAGGATCAGTATCAAAATCAATCCAGTTATAATCCTCCAGCAGCAGCGGAACCGCAATTTCAAGATGATGAACATCACGGAGAGTGAGTAAAGGTGTTCCCGGTGAAATCAAAGTGCCTTCAACAATGCTTTCTGATGTAATGAATCCGGTGAAGGGTGCGGTTATACGGTGTTTATCAAGGTACAGCTCTGCGTTTTTTACTTTGTAGAACTGACTGAAAATGTTATACGTACTGACCTGCAGTTTTTCCCGCTGTGAGGTAATGGCAGGGAGTTCGGGAATGTCATCCTGAATGGAGAGGCTGGAATAATATTGGTTCCACTTGTTGAACAGCTCTGAATCCTCCAGCTTTATGTGGGGCAGGAAACTGCTGATAACATTCAGAAAGCCGGCCCGGAGCGCATACAGGTCATTTCGTGTTTCCCGGCTGTCTACCTCCAGTAGTGTTTCATCCTGTTCAGTATATGTCCCGTTTCTTAAATGGTTTTTGGCATACGTTACCTGTCCGTTCACTTCCGAATGGATATCAAGTTCATTTCGGGAATTGATGATGCCGCTGCCCTTGATTACAATGTGCTGATCAGAGAAGATGACTGAAGCGGTTTGTACCTGACGGACCGGGGGCGGGATATCTCGTTTATTGGCTTCCGGCTTTGTTGATCCCAGCAAAAGCATGCAGGCAATGCCAAAAATGATGATGCCCAGGGTGATGAGAATTTTTTTCAAAGTGTTCATTGGTTGTTTCCATTTTAGGTTTGCGCGTTGCTGCAAATCGCGAATAAGAGTGAACCGCAGCCATCAAGGGATTGGTTAAATGACTGCTGTCCCAGTTGGATAATTGGTTTATTGCTGCATGAAAAAGATAGTGTGCGGATGGTGACTGAATCAGAAATGTCTTGATATGCTTTCTGAATTTTCTGAACCGGCCGGAAATTGAATACTCACTCTCCCTGTCCTCAGAACTGAGATTCGCGCATCTCAGGCGAAGGAGGATTCTGATAATCCTGCGGAATCCTTCAGTAATGAGTCTGGATTCAGAGTGTCATCAATTCGACCGCTGAGGTTTTTCAGCCAAATAGGGTGCGTTGGACTGAAATCAACCCCCCACTGCTTTAATGGATCCCGAACCGGATACACTGGATGTGACCGCAGGGCTTCCCGAGTACATCAGTTGACCGCTGCCGCTGATGGATACGTTGAGCGTGCGGTCCGCATGGACTTGACATTGACCGGAGCCGCTGATATCCACCTTTGCATCCGCAGCTGTCAGCTCCATTGCGGAAATCCGTCCGGACCCGCTGATTGAAGCAGTCATAACTTCTGTACTGCCGGCAATCCGAATGCGTCCGGACCCGCTGATATCAGCACTCACGGTGTCATTCTGCACTTCTGCTTCCATTTGACCGGATCCGCTGACATTTACGCTTAACGATGGATTATCGAATACACTTTCCAGTTGAATTTGCCCCGAGCCCGAAATGTCAACAGATTCCAGACTGGGTGTGGTAATCTCATATTCAATGTGGGCTGAGTGAATGAGTCCCGGTTTGATGCTGATGTCAAGACGTTCTCCATGAACATCGGCCATGATCAGAGGAAGGATATTGTCATCTGCCTGGATAACAATGCCGGGCTGGTTACCCTGCCGGATTACGGCTGAACCTGAACCGTGAAGCATCACCTGTGTGAATGCAGGCAGATTCTGTGCGCTGGTTTGGATATTGCCGGATCCCTTAATCACAATAAGATTGCATCCCGTGAAAATGATCAGCATGATCAGGACCGGCAGTTTCGCTGAAACTGAGAGGTGTTTCAATTGCAGTGTCTCCTTTGTCTGTTGTTGTCAGTCCGACGACGGTTAGGGGCGGCATCTGAACCATCCAGCCCCGGTCGGCAGCATATCGCCAGCAAAAATCCGGACCCGTTCTGTTGTCGGTTTCCTGTACGATATCTGCAGATACACAAATTTCCGGCAGCAGCAGAATCCAACCCCTGTCAGCGTTATGGATCCAGCGTGCATTCAGGTCTTCACCGGATTTTTCCACCAGAGAATCTGCCGGAATTCCATGGTGTGAAGTTATGGAAATCAGGGCCAGTGCGGCGATTCCAAATATAAGACAGTTTCTCAGCATAACAGAATCCTTTCCGGTAAGTTGCTGCGCGTCGAGCAAACGATGTGCCGGTGTTCTTCGAAAAACAAATCTCCTCTCATCGGCTGTATTGAATGTCTTCAAAGAACCCCCGTTTGAATATCAAACTGATATGTTCTCCTGAAATTTGATATGCGCCGGTGATACGCCTGGTGAAACAGGGTTCAGTTTCTGCCATCAGAATTGATTGAAGAAGATATTTTGGGAAGTCTGAAAATTTGCTTAATTTTTTCGGGGATTTCAGACTTCTTCACCGGGGATTTACTTCCAAAAAAATCACAAAAAAGATGGTTTTCAGAAAATCTGCCCGGTGCATTTCGGTTTCTCAGGGGAATAGGGATTCAGTATTATTTTGATCACTTAATATTCCAGTGAATATCTCAACAGATGTAACATAATCCGGGGTGTTAAAATGGATAACAATATCGTCACAATTCTGGTTGTGGATGATGAAGAACGCATTTGTTCAAAAATCAAACATGGGCTGGAGCGCATAAATGAAAACTACAATATATTTATCGCAACATCCGGACAGAATGCCCTCACGCAGTTAAAGAACGAATCATTTGATATTCTGGTAACCGATATTCGAATGCCGGGAATGGATGGGATTGAACTGCTGAAGCAGGCCAAGGAAATTCGCGAAGACCTGCAGACAATCATATTGACTGGTCACGGGGACTTGAACAATGCCATTGATGCTCTGCGACTGGGGGCATCCAACTATATCAAAAAGCCGGTTTCATTTGAGGTTCTGCATTATACCATTGAAAAGGCATATGAAAAACTGGAACTGATCCGTCAGCTGAGAGAGAGTGAGGAGCGGTATCGGAGTTCATTCTTCATTGCGGCAACAGGAATGGTCATTGTCCCGCCCAACGGAATTATCACGCATGTAAATCAGAGCTTCTGTCAGATGCTTCGGTTTCGCCGGGATGAACTGCTGAACCGGAATATTCGGGATCTTGTGCACGAAAATGATCTGGCCAGGTTTGTTGACAATCTGAATGATCTCGTGATGGGCCGCGCAGAGCAGTTCCAGATGGATGTTCAGTTTGTCAGGCAGGACGACAATGTGATTTGGACAAACCTGAATGTCAGTTCGGTCCGGGAAGACAATATTCCGGTCTATGTCGTTATGCAGGTGCTTGATATCACCAACCGCAAGAATATGGAAGACAAGCTGCGGTTTTTCAGCATCCATGATTCACTGACGGGATTATACAACCGTACCTTTTTTGAAGCTGAGGTCAGCCGCCTGGAAAGAGGACGGCATCAGGTCATCAGTGTGGTAATGGCTGATCTCGACGGCTTAAAAGGCATCAATGACACCTATGGCCATGCCGCCGGCGATGAGTATATCCGGACGGCCGCTGAAGTGCTTCGCCAGTCATTTCGTGCGGATGATGCCGTTTGCAGGGTAGGCGGGGATGAATTCACCGTTCTTCTGCCAGGAGCTCCGCTGGAAGTGGCTGAGCGATCCATAAGGCACATCGAAAATGAACTGACAAAACTCACGATTCAAACCACCGAAATGGATGAGGCAATACCGGTACGAATCTCTTTCGGGCATGCATTATGGGAAAATAAAAACACGCTGGCAGAAACACTGAAACTTGCCGACAAACGAATGTATGACAACAAGTTTAATAAAAAAACCTTTCGGAACAGCTCCGGTTCCGAGGCCCCTGATAAGTAACCGGAACCACCGCAGCCTTAATCGGATACTCCCTTGCTCAGCTTAAACGCCTGCCGAATACCGGATTCCAGAACTGAAAGATAGACTGTGCCTGCATCTGAACCGGCAATGTGTGGACTGATTCTGGAAGGCGTGCCCGCCAGCGGAAAAACTACGCTTCTGAAGGCACTTTCCAGTCACCCTCATTTTTCCCCACTCAAATTTCCTTCCCGAATCATATTGAGCGATCATCATACCCAGCGGGTGCTTGAAAAACAGAATAACCGCGGTGAACTCACCCCCCGATCTGCACTGAAGCTGCTTTGCGGACATGCGGATTATATCCGGCAGCGTCGGGACTACCTTCAGCGCATTCAGTGGTGCGATCCTGATATGGAGGCGCACCGCCTGGTCTTCATGTGGGAGCGGTTTCATCTCTCCCATGTACTCGATTTTGACTCGATCAGCTGGGAAGATGTATCCGGCATTGACGCTCAGCTGGCAGATTTGAATGCCCGGCATGTAATTTTGAGGTTGAAGCGGCAGGAAATGATCAGCCGCATAATCAGAGAGCGTCAGGATCAACCGCACTGGAACAGATATATCCGCCGTTTCGGTGCAACGGAAGACGCCGTGGCGGACCATTACAGCCGACAGCAGGAAAAACTGCTGGAACTGGCTGAAAGATCCCGAATACCCCGGCAAGTCATCGACACCGGGAATCTCAGTCCGGAAGACTGTCTCCGCGAGATTGTTGATTTCAGAATGTGATAAACGATTTGTATTATGAAAGGATTAAAATGCCGTCCAGGATACTTGTAGTTGGCGGAGCCGGATATATCGGCAGCCACATTGCCCACGATTTGTGTGATCAGGAATATTCGGTCACCGTTTTTGATAATCTATCCACCGGTCTGGAAGAAAACCTCCATTCCAAAGCTGAATTTGTCAAAGGGGATATTCTCAACGAAAACGATCTGCAGAAGCTGTTTGCTTCGCAGCACTTCGATGTTGTGTTTCACTTCGCAGCCCTGAAGGCGGCGGGCGAATCCATGATCGATCCCGGAAAGTTTGCCACACATAATATCACCGGTACCATTAACCTGCTGAACAAAATGATCGAATTCCAAGTACCGCGCATCATCTTTTCATCTTCTTCGGCAGTCTACGGATACCCTGAATATTTGCCTATTGATGAAAAACATCCCCTTAAGCCCATTAATTTTTATGGATTTACAAAGCTTGAAATCGAACGGATTCTTAAATGGTATTCAGAGCTGAAAGGTCTGCGGTTTGCTGCGCTGAGATATTTTAATGCTGCCGGCTATGATATGGCAGGCAGGATATCCGGAATGGAACGCAATCCGGCCAATCTGCTTCCGATCGTACTGGAAGCCGCCGCCGGTACCCGCAGGGAAGTGCTGGTATTCGGAAACGATTATGATACACCGGACGGGACAGGTGTCAGAGATTATATCCACGTGAATGACCTGGCGGATGCACATATCAGAGCAATGAAGTTTCTTGAAGACAAGCAGGAAGATTTGATTCTCAATTTGGGAACAGGGAAAGGGTTTTCCGTTTTGGAGGTGATTGAAGCAGCGGAAAAAATCGTACAGAAATCCATCGCGTACCGCATTGTGGACCGCCGTCCAGGCGATCCGGCAGAACTGGAAGCTGTGTCGAATAATGCCTTCAGGAAAATTGGCTGGCAGGCAAAATATCCTCGAATTGAGGAAATTCTCGAGTCAATGTGGCGGATCTACAATCCGAAAAACTAAAGAGTCAATGTTTGGACAGCAGGGATTACGGCCGATTTTGTATGGCTTCGTTGGCCAGTGAATCGGCCCGTTCATTCTCCGGATGACCGGAGTGTCCTTTGACCCAGTGCCACTGAAGAGTGTGACGCTGAACCGCATTGTCCAGTTTCTGCCACAACTGCTGGTTCTTGACCGGTTTTCGAGCAGCGGTTTTCCAACCGTTCTTTTTCCATTTGGCAATCCAGCTGGTAATGCCGTTTTTAACATAAGTCGAATCCGTTGTAACAGTAACCCGGCAGGATTCCTTCAGCGTACCCAGTGCCTCTATGACGGCTGTCAGCTCCATGATATTATTGGTAGTGTGTCGGGAATATCCCTTGATTTCCCGAATGTGACTGCCGTATTTCAGTACAGCCCCCCACCCTCCGGGACCCGGATTGCCCTTGCAGGCGCCGTCTGTGTATATCCGTACGTGCTTTGAGGAAGTTTTCATTATTGGTCCTTGTTCATACCGGATAAATTAGGGACCGACCGGCATTATATTCATGGATTAGCGGGGATTGAAAATTTCTGTTTGGCCAGACGGCATTACAGGGCTGTGAGGGGCAGAGCATTCCTGTGTAAATTTTAATCATGATTCATTCCAAAAAACCTGAATTGCTGGCACCGGCCGGGACCTTCCAGAAACTGAAATACGCTCTGGCATTCGGGGCAGATGCCGTATATGCCGGCATTCCCCGGTATTCCCTGCGAACCCGGGAAAACGATTTCCGGTCTGACAATGTTGAAAGAGCAATTCGATATGTCCACCAAATGGGTCGGAAAATCTATCTTACCCTGAATATTTATGCCCACAATGCCAAAGCGGATGGATTCCTGCAGGTTCTGGATGAAGTGGCAGAACTGCAGCCCGATGCACTGATCATGTCTGATCCCGGTCTGATTGGTATGGCGGTCCGGCGTTATCCGGACATTCCCATTCATCTGTCCACCCAGGCCAATGTCACCAACTGGGCAGCTGTAAAATTCTGGCAGGAAGTCGGAATATCCCGAATTATTCTCTCCCGGGAACTGAAACTGCAGGAAATTGCAGAAATCCATCAACAGGTACCGGACATTGAGCTGGAGGCTTTTGTTCACGGGGCCATATGTATTGCCTATTCGGGACGTTGTCTCATTTCAAATTATCTTACCCATCGCGATGCCAATCAGGGAACCTGTACCAATTCCTGTCGCTGGGAATACAAACTTGGACAGGACAAGTCGGGATTGGCGGACTGGGAGAAATCACATCCCAGCCGGTTTCCTGAGGATGATTATCAGCTGCCGCCGAATGGCTTGTGGGTGGAAGAACCGCAGCGATCCGGAACCAGGTTTCCCATTGATGAAGACGGACACGGGACCTACCTTTTCAATGCCAGGGATCTCTGTGCGGTGGAGCTTCTGAAGGAAATTCAGGATGCGGGGGTGGTGAGTTTCAAAATTGAAGGGCGCACCAAATCGGCATATTATGCTGCAATGACAGCCCGGGCGTATCGCAGAGCCGTTGATGACATGGCTGCCGGAAAAGCGTTTGACATCCAGAACCTCAATGATTTGATGGCCCTGTCAAACCGGTCATACACTACCGGTTTTTATACCCGAAATCCCAGAGAGTACGGTGAGAATTATAACGATTCCAGGAGCCGCGAGCGCAGCCATAAAACCGTTGGACTGGATATTGAATACGATGAAAACCGGGGCATGCTGCGGTTTGAAGCCCGAAATCGGCTGGAAATAAATACCGATGTGGAGTTAATCACACCGGGAACGCGTCAGACACTGCATGTAGTGCACATCGAAAATGCAAGAGGGGAATCGGTGGATGTCGCTCACGGCGGAGCCGGAGTGATTCAGATACCCTGCTCGGTGAACCCGGGAAAATTCACCCTGATTCAACGGGCGCTGTATCCCTCCGAGATAGAATAATTTATTTCGAACGATTCTTTGTCAGCAGTTTCAAACCTTCCAGATAACTGTATTTGCCCCTTCCGCTGATAAATCCAATGCAGACTGCCGACAATACCGAAAGCTGCCGGAATTCTTCGCGGTTCCGTGTATCTGACATATGTACTTCCACGGTGGGAATGCTGACTGCCGACACGGCATCTCTGAGGGCGTAGGAATAGTGGGCCAGCGCACCGGGATTTATAATGATGCCCTCTGCCCAGTGACGTTCATCGTGGATGGTATTTATGATCTGACCCTCATGATTTGACTGGGAAAACTTGAAGGAATGCCCAGATGCTTCCGGTGCATGCTCCAACCACATCATGAGTGAATCAAGGGTGTCGGTTCCATAGATTTCCGGTTCTCTTTCACCCAGCAGATTTAAATTGGGTCCGTTTACTACCAGTATATTCACAATATCTCCATATGAATGACTAATGACTTTCTTTCCTGTCCGGAATTGCAACAGATAAGACGATAATACAGATCAGGGACAGGAAAAAGGCCGTAAATCTCGGTGTAACCAAAGCGGAAAACAAAGGAAATACTGTAAAAAACGTTCCTGTCACCATTCCGCCAATGATGCCGATGCGGGAAGTTTTTGACCACCAGAGGGTCAGAAGCAGAGCAGGGCCAAAGGATGCACCCAGCCCGCCCCAGGCATAGGAGACGGTTTCAAACACCAGGTCAGTGGATTTCCAGGCCAGTATGAATGCAATGATACCGATGATTACCGTTAAGACGCGGCTGACTGCCAGAAGGCTGATGTGCTTCATTTTTGAATGACAATACCGTTTGAAAATGTCTTCTGTCAGAACGGTCGTGCTGACCAGCAGCTGGGAGTCTGCAGTGGACATCATTGCGGCGATTGCTCCGCTGATGAAAATACCGGCAGCCCAGGGATGCAGAAGATAATGTGCCATTACCGGCATTAGTTTTTCCGGATCTGGCAGCGATGCGGGGGAGGACAGTATCTTCCCATCCAGTTCCATGACTCCGGCATTGAGCAGATGCATGCCCAGCAGTCCGATGAACATCGATCCGAAAAAGGCAGGGATGGCCCACGCAATGGCAATTCGACGACCGATCGGAATATTTTCCGGTTTGTCGATCGCCATAAAGCGGGTGACCAGATGGGGCTGCCCCATGTAGCCCAGCCCCCAGCTTAAACCGCCGACAGCAGCGGCAGCAGCAGCCATACCTGTTTTTCCGCCCACCAGTGTGCTCCAGTCCAGCAGCGGTCCGGAGGCTTCAATATTCCCAAGTTCCAGCCAGGCGACAAAAGGCAGAATAACCAGAGTGCCGAACATTATCATCCCCTGAAACAAATCGGTCCAAGCCACGGCAAGGAATCCTCCGGCCAGCGTATAGGCGACGATGATCAGCACCCCCAGCAGCATTCCCTGCATCTGAGTAAGCCCGAAAGTAACATTCAGTACTTTGCCTGCCCCGGAAAACTGAGCGGCAACATAGAAGGTAAAGAAAAAGGTAATTATCAGGGATGCGGTGATGCGGATCACCTGATGAGGATCGTCAAAACGGGCGACAAACAACTCCGGGAGAGTCAGCGCCTGGGTTTTCCCGGTGGCTTCCCGCAGGCGCTGGGCAATGATGAACCAGCTGAGGATAATGCCGGATATACAGCCCACTACTGTCCAGAGTTCCAGCAGCCCTGCTGCCAGCGCAGCCCCGGGCAGTCCAATGATCAGCCAGGCGGATTCACCGGATGCCCGTTCTGAAAATGCAATGACCCATGGTCCCAGACGTTGACCGCCCAAGGCAAAATCCTTTAGATTTCGGGTCATGCGGCAGGTAACAATCCCCACCGCCAAAACAACCAAAAGATATACGATAAACCCAATGGTCACGGGCTGCATACTGACTCCTGTTTCATTGTTAGACTGATTGGTTCATGGGACACTGTATTAAAATGATGAAGCTGTATTAACCCGCATATTTCACGAGAATATCTGTGCGTAAAATGCTTCGCATTTTCCGGACAATGATATATCCGGTCGATTCTGTTTCAGTTACGCTCGACATTTGTTCTCATTGCACTGTCCAGCACAATGTCGATGAATTTTCCCGTCCGTCAGCTGAAGGGACGGGGGGTTCAGTAATCGATCGGGTCATTGTATTTTTCGCCGCCACGCCAAATGGCGGATTCAAATCTCTTCGCAAGCCCTGCATAATCAACCAGCTCCCCCATCTCATTTCAACACCTCATGAAATATCTGGGCTGGATTTTCCAACGAAATATCATTTGAAGTCGGTCAGCTGGAGATTAAGTAAAAAATCCCGTTCCTGAGCGGTCTTCCGCATTTAACGGCAGAAGGCTGAACAGTGGCACGATCAGTGTTCCGGAAGGGCTTTCGGTCCGCCTTCAAGGGCAATAATAATCAGACGATCCTCGGTTTCCACTTCCATAATGGTTCCGGCCTCTTCCAACTGGTCCAGTGCGGTAATAATTTCTGACAGGTCGATTCCCTGTGCACTTAGTTCTTCGTGTACTTTTTTTGGAATAAGTTTCCGGGCAATTTTCACCACAGCGACCGGGATTGAAATTCGCACCTCCGGATCTGTGGAAGGGAGCTGAAAGACAGTAATGGTAAGCTTGATCATGCAGTTTCCTCCGAAATAATGATTTGGACGCCCTATTTCAGAGCGATGCCGAAAATGGACTGAATCGACCTCAATGAGACTGTCAATCCGAACCCGTCATTATGGACTGTTGATGAAGACGTCAATTATCAGAATCTAATAGGCTACAATTTACAAAGTAACTCTCTTAAATTTCAGCTGGTTATTTTTGGAGAATTATGGGAACAGAGATTAAAATCTTTGTTACAGGCGGGACCTTTGATAAAGAATATGATGAACTTACCGGCGAGTTGTTTTTCAAGGAAACCCATGTTTTTGAAATGCTGAAGCTGGGGAGATGCCGCACCAAAACATCGGTGGAAACACTGATGATGACGGACAGCCTGGATATGTCGCAGAACCACATAGACTACGTGCTGAACCGCTGCCAGAATGAAAATCATGAACGCATTGTAATCACACACGGCACAGACCGGATGGCTGACACAGCGGTAATTCTGGGTCAGAATATTACAGACAAGACCATTGTACTCACCGGTGCAATGATTCCCTACACCTTTGGAAGCTCTGATGGATTGTTTAATCTGGGCAGTGCCATTTCCTATGTTAAACTGCTTCCTCACGGTGTGTATGTAACCATGAACGGTCATTATTTTCCCTGGGACAATGTCCGGAAAAACCGTGAAATCGGAGTATTTGAACCTCTGAGATGAATCAGCAGGAAACATATTCCCTATCGTATGTCCTCAGTGTGATTTTCTGAGGAAGCCGCAACAGATTTGAGGATCTCATGGCAAAGCCGAATTATTATCAGAATTTGAAAGAACTGTTTACCCGCTGGGTTGAAACAGAAGAAGGACAAACCCATCCTTACCGCAGCCTGCTGAAATACACTCCGGATATTTTTCTGGTGCTGTGCAAGCTGATGGTGAATCCCATGGTGCCGGTTTCAGAGAAGGCAAAACTGGCCACAGTGGTGGCATATTTTGCGGCACCAGTCGATTTGATACCGGAAGAATCTGAAGGAGCTGCCGGATTTGTGGATGATATTGTGCTGGCAGCCTATGTCATGAATTCCGTGGCTGAAAAGGCATCTCTGTCAACATTGGAGTCTCACTGGGTCCGGGCAGAAATCGGTATCATGGAATTGGTCAATGCCATCCTGGAAAAAGCGGACGACATGGTGGGAACTGAAATCTGGGAAGCACTCAAAAACCGTGTCGGCGGAGCCTGATCTGCAGCGTCTCCCGTTTTGCAGTCTGCCTTCTTGGATGGTCCTCTGTTTTCGTCCGGTCTCCACAATGCAGTTCTGATGTTTCATTATCAGGGGAATACTGCACGAAATCAATTTTAATCTGAAGGTAATATGAACAGATCCGGCCCGTTTACCCTGCTGATATCGACAGCCCTTACATTTGCTCTCCTGATGACAGGATGCGGCGATTCTACCGGCCCCGGAAGCAGCAGCGGCAACCGCTATAAGATGACATCACACCTCATCGATACTCAGCTTCCCAGTTATGTGAACATCATGTTTCAGGTCACTGACATGGATGACATTGGGGTGGATTATCTCACTACTGCAGATTTTATCGTCACTGAGGATAATCTTCCTGTATCCCCGACGGAATCTTTCCTGCAGGTTCAAAAAAAGGACACCGTGCCTTACACTCTTAAAACGGTTCTGCTGCTGGACAACAGCATGAGTGTGAGTGGAAATCTGGCAGAGATCAAGGCCGCCGCCGTTACCCTGGTGGAAAATATTGAGAATCAGCAGGAATTTGCCATATATGAGTTTTCCGATGAACCGGTGCTGCGTCAGGATTTTACGAGCGATGTGGCCGCGCTGACCCTCGCCATCAATGAAATACAAATCGGTTACAATTCCACCAACCTGTATGGTGCGGTGATTGAAGGCGTTTCCAGATGGGAGGATTTTTACTCCATCCCTGAGATAGAGCAGGGATTTCTGGTTCTTTTCACGGACGGGAGTGATACACAGGGATCTCATCAGCTGTCGGAAGCCCTGGCCGCCCGCGGCAGTAAACGGGTGTACACCATCGGTTTGGGTAATGAAATAGAACCTGCTGCCCTTGAAACGCTGGGGAATTCAGGCAGTTATCTCATTTCAGACCTCTCTGAACTGCTCAACCGATTCACCCTGATACAGGAGGAAATGGCCCTGTATGCCAACAGTTTTTACTGGCTGAACTATCTTAGTCCGCGACAGGGTGACAGCAATCATATACTGCGGGTCAGTATTGTTTTAAATGATTTTCATGGTCTTGAATCATTTATTGAGGGCAGTTTCAACAGCGCTGATTTCTATTCGGTGAATCAGGATGTGTATCTGTACCGTCAGGGACAGTATGATGAGGTAATTGATGAACTTCATGTCATGGAAAACGATACCCTGTATCTGGAAGCCCTTACGTATTTTTACGAAAACCCTCCGGTGTATGACTGGACCGTAATGGATACGGATCTTGCCTGGCTGGATCATCCGGCGGGAATCAATGAAACGGCACGTCTGATTATTTTGGGTGACGGAAACAACCAGACCAGCCTGATCCTTACCGATACTGCCAACAACCATTCCAGAACCATACCGCTGTTCATTACCGCTCCACCGAATCCGGATCTGTTTGACTACGGGACCACATATAATGATCATACTTACTGGGTATCCCGGGAAGCTCGAAACTGGGTTGATGCTCGAAATGCCTGCGAATTGGAAAACGGACATCTAATTACAATCGGCAGTGCGGATGAGAATCATGTTGCCGCACAGCTGGCCGAAAGTATCCACGCCAACTGCTGGATGGGATTTACAGACATCGAATCCGAAGGCAACTGGGTCTGGGTGACCAATGAGCCCGTGGTATTTACAAACTGGGATGAAGGCGATCCGGACAACAGCAATAATCAGGATGCAGCCGTCATATTCGGAACCGGATCCAATATTGGGTTATGGAACGATGTGCAGACCAGCATCAATGCTTATTTCATCCTGGAAAAGGAATAGCCGGCAGATCAATTCCGTTTTGAAATCCAGACTGAACCGTTGATCAGAAGTCCGCTCAGATCTCAAAATTTTGAATTGCTCGATATCCCCATCTCAGCGGGAGCATGATGATCAGAATATTGATCACCACTACCAATGACACAGGCAGTGCAATCAGCATTCCCTTGTGATCGGCACCGGCAAGATACAGAATACCCACCAGAGATCCCACCATCACACATACATAAAACAGACTGATTACTATGGTAATGATGCCTCCGGCACTGGAGCTGATTTTCATGGGATTGGATTCGTCATACTGCGCGAAAACAGCCCCCAGACCCAGGGAAAGACTGATAAGGGCAACGCTGATGAGCATCAGGAAAACGGTGGTTATAAAGGAAATGAATATGCTCTGGCTGAGAAAATGATTGCTGATCAGGGCGATGATTTCGGCCAGCGGGAAAAAGATGGCGAAAGACAGCCAGAATTTCTCGCGGAACAGCCGGGTAATATCAATAGGGGCGCTTTTCAGTATCCATAATCCCCTGCCCTCCAGACTGATTAACGGAAAAACAAAACGGGTGGTAAGCGCTACCATGACAAACCCGCAGAAACCGAAATTGAATAGATAAATCAGTATCCGCCAGAATTGAGTCAGGTTGGCAAACCGTACATCCGCGCGGGATAAATTCAGCAGATAAATACTGATAAGAAAACCGAACATAAGAAACTGAAACCATTGCTGCGGGGTACGGACAAATGTAAGAATGTCCTTAAAAATCAGTCCCCGCATGCCCGGCTGAAATCCCGGAAGACGCTTCATCAGACCGGTTGAATCTGCAGGTTCTTTCTCAGACCGGCTGGCAGAGCCTTCCATGATCTGGTACGTTTTATGATACCAGCCGGCGGATATTGCCGACGCTGCTTCGTATCCAATCAGACCTGTAGTAATCAGCAGACCGGCATTCAGAAAAAGGTCGGTCCAGCGGTCTGCTGAAAAATTGAAAAGCTCGGTAAACCAGTAGCTGGGAATCAGGGGAAATGGCGGTTGAGACAGATTGAACATGTATCGGTCCAGAGCCCGGAAACTGCCCATGTCGCCCACAATATTTATGCCTCTCTGGCTGGTGTTGAAGTAAATCCAGAAAATACCCAGAAACAGCAGACCCAATACAATGAATACAGACCGCATCCTGAACCACTGTGAAAGGCGAACAACCCCCATCATGATAATCAGTCCGAACGCAGTTCCGATTAGCAGATAAGGGACCAGACCGAATAGTAATATGGCGAGCATCTGCGGTGGCGAGATGCTGTAGATTTTCCCGTATGCCATTGTCATCGGCAGACCCAGCACCAGAATCGCCCAGCTGCTGTACAGTGCATTTTCCAGATACTTTATTCGGAAAATCCGAATAAATGATAATGGTACGGTGAACAGATACGCCACTTCCGGACTGCGGTACAAGGTGGAGAAGGATGTGATGATATTGGATAGGATCAGAAGATAAAAAATAATGGACCAGCCCAGATAAAATATGCGGTCCAGGAGAATGCGGCCCAGGTCACCCTGATTTAACAGAAACCTGGCTCCCCTGAGAAACAGGAAGTATCCGCCGAGCACAATGCCGATGATGATCAGTATGGAAACTGAGATTTCCAGCCAGCGTCGTTTAAAGGTTCTCAGCAGATAGTGCAGAAAAGCAATAAACCGGGTCTGGAATATACTGTATATACGATTTGCAGTCATTTGCTGTCCTGTTTACGACTGCTGATCCAGCAGTTCGAGAAAAAAATCTTCCAGAGTCACATCTTTCTGAAAATTTTCACGCAGTTCAGCCATGTTTCCTGTTCGAAGAATGTTGCCCTTGTGAATAATGGAAATACGGTCTGACAATTCTTCTGCCACATTGAGATTGTGCGTGGACAGGAAAATGGCTTTTCCTTCACTTCGTTTTTCTTTCAGCATCTCCCGGACAATCCGTGCCGATTTGGGATCCAGACCCACCATGGGTTCGTCAATAATCAGAATATCGGGTTCATGGAAAAAAGTGGCGGCAAAGACCAGTCGCTGCTTCATTCCCTGGGAATATCCCTCAATACGGTCAGTCAGCCAGGATTCAATACCGAGACGTTCGCTGTAGATGCGAAGGTTTTTCTCAATTCTGGTGTTAGACATCCCGTACAGATTGCCCACAACATGGAAATATTCAATCCCGGATAAACGATTGTACAGATAGGCATTATCCGGGACATAACCCATTATCTGCTTCGCGGCAACCGGATTTTTGGCAATATCGGTACCATGGATAAGAATACGGCCTTCATCAGGGGACATCAGCCCCGTTATCATTTTAATTGTCGTGGTTTTCCCTGCTCCGTTGGGACCCAGAAAACTGAACAGCTCGCCGGGTCCAATTTCCAGGGAAACCTGGTTTACTGCTTTCAGGGTACCGAAAAACTTGGTGATTTTTTCAAGTCGTATCATTGAGTTCTGCTTTCGTATTGTTGATCAATCACATCAATGTCAATGTTTCCCATGATGGGAATAAGGGCATTCAGGTTGACAAAATCACCCTCAAGAAAGGCGATATGCGTGGCATCGGCAACAGGCTGATCCAGTGTTGGATCGGTAGATATCCACTGTCCGTTCACCAGTACTACCGGCCAGGCGTGATAGGCAAAGCGATCGTTGATATAAACAAGACCAATATGTATTTTGGTGGGAATCCCGGCGGCTCTGCTCAACGAAGAGAACAGGATGGTGTGTTCGCTGCAGTCCCCGGTGCGCTGCTGAAGAATTTCAACAGCAGATGACATACTGACTACCGGTTGTTTTTTCAGCAGGTGATAGACAAATCCATGAAGCCGCAGCACTTTTTCCCAGACATTCCCGGCATCCCCGATCACTTCTTTCATAACTGTCTGTATTCTGGGATGGAAAGGCTGGATGACATTGTCACCCTGGAGAAACTGATCTGCGGCCGCTGACTCATCGGGAAAAGGCTGTTTTGTCAACCGAAGCTGCAGCGGCGCATTCCTGATTACTTCCTGACGCTGGGAATTCAGTGCCGTCAGAAGTTCCGGCTCCAGCCCGTTTATCTGAAGTGTCAGGCGGCTCAGCAAACCGGGGTTCCGGATGGAACGGTCAACGGGAACTGCATAGGCATCAAACATATCCAGGCTTACAGTTTCCCGTTCCCACATGTTCACTTCCCCGGGAGAGGATTTCTCCATCACCAGCCCCATAACGGTTTCCTCCCGGAAGGTCAGCCCGTTGTCATCCAGCCACAGCGTCGCCGGTATTCCGTCAAATTCGATTCCGATTTTATTCAGTTCCAGTTCTTCACCGCTGATGCTCAGGGTTTCCCTGCCTTGATGGGTGATGTCCACCATACCGGATTCAGAAGTCAGCGGATCGAATACGGGGATCCTGATGTGGTCTCCTTCGCTGATTCCCCTGGAGGAAATCATTGGCTGGATACCGATGTAGGAATACACCTTTTCAGGGGCATCGATATACTGAATGGTGCTGTCGCCGCCGTGAATCTGGATTAGACGGATTCTGCGGCCTTCCCGGCGTCCTTTCAGCCGGGTGGTGTACTGATCTGACTGCAGACTGTAGTCAAAGCTGCGGATCTGAAACGAGGTGTCCAGTCGGGCGGCATTGATCAATGTCACATTGGCTTCCATGCCGGCAATGGCAAGCTTCAGGATGGTCGTGCTGCGAATAGTGTATCCGGCCGTATCATTGTTGCTGATGCTATAGATGGAATACCCCATCCTGGCCCCGTTATGATATACGGCCATCCACTGGGCATCTGATGATATATCTGAGATACCGGTGGTTAAATCGGAATAAAAAACCGGAGATTCGGCATCCAGATAATTTTTCTTTACCAGAAGGCCCAGAAGTGTGATCCACACAGCCAAAAGTGTCAATTGATAGATTCGCATGTTGCTTCCATTTGGTCAGCCTGAAAAAGCGGGTTGAGTCCCCAAGGACGAATGCAAAACTGCATACTGTCCCTGACAGGGGAAGTTTCTTATCAGACTGAACAGGCCAGTTTTATTTTATCAGCTGTATCTTTCTCGTGGTGATTCCCTCGGGAGTAACCAGACGAACCAGATAAAGTCCTGATGGGAACTCCCCGGCCTTCCAGTTGAACTGGATGCGGCCCGGAGGATAGACGTCATCGGCCAAATCCGCAATCCTGCACCCCGAAAGATCGAAAATTTGCAGTTTTACAGGACTGGTTTTATTCAGTGACAGACAAATAGTGGTTTCGGGATTGAACGGGTTCGGATAGATGGATAAGAGATTGAATTCATCCGACACATTCAGGTTCGTTTCGGCAGAAACCCAATTCCCCTGCCAGTCCGTGATTATGGCGGAGCGAATATTGATTTCCCCGTTGAAGGCCAAGAGCGGACCATCGGAGACCGCAGACCCGTTCAGATTGAACAACAGGATTCGGGATTCATCATGATAAAGTGTCCATTCATCCGTCAGAAGCGATTCGGCAGTGTCCAGCCGGCCGGTGTAGTCGATTTGAATGCCTGCTGCAGGTCCCTGGGTTACAAGAGATAAAGAATGCCCGTTATTGATCACTTCTGCATATTTTAATTCTGTCTTGCGGGTTACATCAGGTGCCAGAATGATGTCCACGGTCAGCACAATGTCCACGACATTTATCACTCCGTCGGCATTGATATCAGCAGCCCAGAATTCATATTCCGTAGTGGGCGTTCCAAACACAAAATCCACCATAAGGACGATATCCACCACATTGACATCGCCGTCCTGGTTCACATCTCCCGGGATTCCGTAGATACAGCTGCCGTCATCCAATACTGCAGTGGGGTCATAGTTAACGGCATCCGGATCGGTACATCCTGCCGGCGGTTCGGGAATATAGATGCAAGGATTGTCGCCAGCGGTCAGGGAAAGACCGTCAGCACCTGAAAGCACTACATCGCTGATGCACGCCTCCACGGCTGGGCCGTGCTCAAACAGCAGGGTAGCCAAAGTGCCGGACCCGGATGGAAGGTAATCGGCGGACAGTGAAAATCCGATTACATTGCCGGTTTCACTGCTGAAACTCACTATGAATATTTCATTAACCGCATCAATGAGCGACAGTCCTTCAATATTAAACTGAAAGCCGTAGATTTCCGCTGGAGAGTCATAAATTAAGTCCAGACTGCCGTAATTCGGGTTCGTCTGATCCAGGTTCTCCAATGTCAGGATGACGGACGTCAAAGGCTCGGGAACAGTGACGCAGTCTCCAGTAATCGCGGAAATGGGACTGCCGTCAACATTACTGAGAATCATATCATTCAGGCATGCCAGAGATTCCGGACCGGGTTCAAAATTGAGAATAGTCAGTATTCCGCTGCCGGCGGGGAGATAGTCGGCCGTGAGACTGAATCCCACCACTATTCCGGATTCACTGTTTGTGCTGACGGTAAAGACCTCGCTGGCTCCGGAGATCAGGGTGATGCCTGAAATCTGAAACTGGAACCCGTAAATGTCGGTGTTGCTGTCATAAAGAATTTCCATCGAACCCAGGGTTGGATCAGTCACGTCAATATTGCCAAAAGTGATTGTTGCCTCTTCGGTGCTGTACAGGCAGCTTCCGTCATCCTCGTTCGCATTTGGGTCATAATTCAGAGCATCGGGATCCGTGCAGCCCCAGACGGTTTCGAAACCAACAAACTGGTCAATCCAGTCAAGGTAATTGAATACGCGCGTATATACTCCGGGATGGGCCGGTTCTGCGCAGCCGATGCCCCAGCTGACGATACCGGTCAGTTCAAACTGTCCGTTATTGGATGCCAGCAGCGGACCGCCGCTGTCCCCCTGGCAGGAATCTTCTCCGCCGTCCACAATGTCCCCGGCGCAAATCATGTTGGTCGTAATTCCCCCGCCGTAATGAGCATCATCGCTGCAGACGGTATTGGAAATAATGGGGACATCCACTTCCATGAGTACCGGTGATACGGGACCGTCAGAATACAGCGCGCCCCAACCCATCACACGGGCCAACTGACCGGCGTCATCCAGTGCCGAATTCGATATCAGTGCTGCAGGAATCAATTCCGGGGGTGCCGGAGCGGCCAGGTGCAGCAGTGCGATATCATTGTTGTATGAATAGGAGTCGTAGAAATTGTGTTCAATTTTCTCATCCACCCCCAGGGTCACCCGTACGCCGGGATTTTCATAGGGATTCCACAGATTGTGAGCACCCAGAATCACCTCGATATCCTGAGGGTCGATTCCTTCAGTACAGTGGGCGGCAGTGAGTACCCATTCTTCATGAATCAGTGTACCGCCGCACAGATTAGGACCGGGAAGGACGGCCGCCATCCAGGAATACTGAAAAGGCGGATCTACTTCGCTCCCTCCGACTATTCGTGTATCTTGAGAACAAACCGCCGTAATCAGTATCGAAACGGCGATGACAATTCTCGAAATGCAGGGGTTAATGTGCATGAGTTTCTCCGGAGTTTAAGGGAAAGCAATTGTTTGGACAGGAGAAATATTAATCAAAACGATGCAAAAAGGCCAAGGAATGAATGGGTTGGACACAGCGCCGTACAAACGGCAGACTGAGTCCCGAGGCCGCTTCATCAGAAGTGTCTGGCAGACGTCCCGTTGCCGGCATATCAGGGTGGATTGATGAATTCAATACCATTTTTCCAGCCCGAAAGCAGGGCAAGCCTACATCATTCTGATCAGTGTAATTTATGTTTCTTGTGTGTAAATTTCCGTACATCCATTATTCTCAATCAAAAGGGAAGCATTATGTCTCCTAAAGAAAACCGTGCAACCAACAATTATGCTGTCGGACTGATTCTGATTATTATTGGTGCGATATTAATGTTGGAAACATTTGACATTATGAACATCGGGAGGATTCTGGCCGAATGGTGGCCTCTGATTCTGATCTTCATCGGGATTGCAAAACTGAAAGGGACAGATAAAACCAGCGGTGCGGTTCTGTTTGTGATCGGTGTGGTTCTGCTCCTTGTTACCCTGCGAATTCTGAATTGGGCCAGCATCTGGCGGTTCTGGCCGTTGCTACTCATTGGATTTGGTGTATCAATCATAATGAGAGCCAAAGGTCAAAAATCCAGAAACAAACATGAGAACACGCAGGAAGATTTTGTGAGAACAATCACCATTTTCGGCGGTCTTGACCGTGTTGTAAAATCTGAAAGCTTCAGAGGGGGTGACATTGTTGTTCTATTCGGTGGCGTGGATCTGGATATCCGTCAGGTAAAGTTCCAGGAAAATGTTGGCGAACTGAGTCTCACAGCCCTGTTTGGCGGAATCGAGGTGAAAGTATCTCCGAATGTTCAAACCTCGGTCTCCGGCTCACCGCTGTTCGGGGGTATTGAAAACAATACTGAATCTCCGGAAACCTCTGAGACAGCAGCTCGTCTGAACTGTCACTGCACAGTTGCGTTTGGCGGGGTGGAACTGAGGAATTAATCAGACAAGACGGCGACACGGCTGCTTTTACGAAAAGTACTTCAGCAGCCGCATGGTTTTAAACGCATCAAACCACCGGTGAAACTGCTTTTGGAAATGCTGTTCGGACGGTGCAGACCGGCACAGCCCCTTCCAGCTTTGTCTGATTTTGTGCCGTTCCAGAAAAGGTACCAGATTTGCATCCAGTTTCATACAGTCTTCAAGCAGGCTCTCAGCTGGTTTATTCCAGCTGGACAGTCCCAGTTCAAGCCAAATCTTCAAAACCGCAAATGCCCTGTCTGAATAATAGAGTTGATCGAGCCTGAAGCCGTCCAGAGCCTGTTTCAATCGGGTACCTGTTCCCAGATGAACCCGTTCTGAAATGCGTGAAGACGGATGGACCAGTACGCGTTCAATCAATTTTACTTCCGTATACTTCGCTGCCGCCTGCAGAAAGTAAAAATCTTCTCCGGCTTTCTCTGCCGGCATACCTCCCACTGCGGCATATGCATCACTTCTGACAATGATCGTTGACCCGACGGACGGATATCCGTATGGCGAACCGCACTGTCTGATTCGAACAGCGGTGGACTTCAGGAAATGTTCATAGGTTTCAATGTGCGGGATCAAGCGGGGATTCTCAGGAAGCTGGTGATGGAAATTCACAACAGCGGCTGCATTGGATTTGTTTTGGAAAAACGTGAATACGGTTTCAAGATATTCCGGTTCACAGAGTGTATCCGCGTCCAGACAGCAGAAAAAACCTCCTGGGATCAAGTGCGGCAGGGTCAAATCCATCCCGATTTTCCGTGCCTTCCCGACTCCGGCATGCCGCGGGGGAAGAGACCGCCCGGCTGAAAATGCATCCACCACGGTCAGATAAAAATTAAAAGTCCCATCAAGAATGAGTTCTGCGGTTTCCCGGTTTTCCTGCCGGACCGATTCCGAGGCATCGGATGAATTATTGATAACGACGGTTACGAGAGTTTCTTTCAGTAAATTTCCGTCTTGGAATGCCAGGCAGTCCAGGGTTGCAGGCAGCCAGTCGCGCTCGCAGCATGCGGGAATAACAATTCCGCAGGAATATCCGGATAAAGCGGGATGCGGATTCAGATTCCAGTTTCCCTGGATCCCTCTTTTATTCAGATACTTTATAATCGACGGGTTCATTCTGTCAGACTGGATGACGGTATGATGAAATGATTGAGAATTCCATTATTGACTGCACTGGAAGGGAAGGATCTCTCAAACTTCCGGTGTGCCGCTGCTTTTTTCCGAATGGAAATGACTGCCGCTCAGAATTTCAAGAACTGTTTCGAAAGACCCGTTCGGCACCCAGTGTATTTTAATTCCCTTTCTTTCCATGTGGCGGAAAAACGTCATTTGCCTTTTGGAGAATTGGCGGATGGCCGTGGTCAGTTTCTGAACCATGTCGTTCCATGACAGCTGACCGCTGAGAAACCGGCTGATATACCGATACTCAAGACCGAAGTATTCCAGCCGGTCATGGGTAAGGCCGGTTCGCAGCAACCCTTCCACTTCCTCAATCAGTCCTTCATTCAGCCGCTCACTGAGACGTTTTGAAATCCGGTCGCGAACCACGTTTCTGGGATAATGCACACCAACGACGACCGGTGATTTGATTTCAGCAGGCGGGGGTACCGGCCGGGCATTGGATTTGGCAATCTCAATGGCACGGATGAGTCTTTTTTGATTGGTCAGATCTGACGAGTTGTGGGGAGATGGATTCAGTTTCAGCAATATGTCCTGCAGTTCACTCAGCGGTTTTCCGGCCAATTCTGCCCTCAGTTCGGGATCTGCCGGCACTTCACACATCTCGTATCCGAGGAGAACAGACTCAATATACAAACCCGTTCCGCCGCACAGGATGGGCAGTTTTGATACCTCGGCAATGTGTCCAAAGGCCTGGTAAAAATCCCTTTGAAACTGAAACACGCTGTAATCTTGATTCGGATTCAGTATATCAATCAGGTGATAGGGAATATTCTGATGAGGAAGGCAGTATTCGTCCAGATCTTTCCCAGTTCCGATGGTCAGTGATTTGTACACCTGACGGGAGTCTGCAGAAATCACTTCGCCATCCAGATGATCAGCGAGCTGGACCGCCAGGCGGGTTTTGCCGGTTGCAGTGGGACCAAGAATGACCAGCAGATCGGGAAGTGCCGTCCTGTTCACTGCCGAATATCCTCATGTCCGGTATGCAGTCTTCGGCTTCGCCTCAGTCCCCGAAACAGTGCAGCCGCCATCAGGTACCGAATCATCCAGTGTGAAAAGGGCGGCGGGAGGATCGACAGTTTGATTCGGGCAGCTGCCTCGCCGAAACGATGGAACAACAGACGGCCGCAGAATCGCTGCCATCTGGATCCAAAAACCCAGTGACCATGGAGAGGGATCATCATTTCAGGGGTATCTGCAAGCATTCGGGGCAGGTTCTCAGCACCATACGTTTCCAGCTTTGTCAAAACGGTATTCAGATCCGGTACATGCTGGTCAGCCGCCAACGGTTTGCGGCTGAATCGAAATCCATGCGGATACGCCTGAGCCAAACGATAGGCAAAAACCGTATCTTCGCCCCCATAAACATGAAAAGATTCATCAAATCCGCCGATATTTTCCAGAGCCGTCCGTTTTACGGATAGATTTCCGGTGAGCAGATACTGAAACGGTATGGGACGGTTTTCCTCGAACTGCCGGGCTCCCCGGCCTCTGTAACCGTAAAAATACCGGCTGATTTTGGATTCCGGCAGGCGGGAATCCAGTTCCATTGCACCGGTAACTGCTGCAACGTCATCCGATTCCAGAACCGCCACATGGGCCTTGACAAAATTCGGCTGAACCACCATGTCTGCATCTAAAAATATCAAAATATCTCCCGTGGATGATCCAATTCCGGAGTTTCGTGCCTGACCCCGGCCCCGGTTTTCATTGTGACAGACAATTTTCACATGTTCAGGCCATTCAGCGGTCTGCAGCCATTCAGCGGTTCCGTCCTGAGAACCGTCATCAACGATGATGATTTCCAGCAGGTCTTCAGGATATTCCTGATTCAAAAGCGATGCCGCACAGCGTCGTACTGCTTCACCGCCGTTGTACACGGGAACAATTACTGACACCGGAACCGGACCATCATTGAACCGGGTGCTGTCGGATACGGTCATTTTCAGCATTCCAGCCCCATCGAGCGATAATATCGATACAGAGATTCCCCAACCGCATCGCAGCTGTGATGTTTTTCCGCCCAGCGTCGTCCGGCCTGACCGATTTTCATCAGCTTTTCCGGTGTCCGGATCAGTGAAATCAAAACGTTCTCCAATGTATTCGGATCGGCATGGACAAACGGATGATCCGATAGGAAATGCTCATAATTTTCATCAATATTTGCAACACAAACCTGTCCCATGGCCATGGCCTCGATGGAGTTCATACCGTATCCCGGTGCCACATTCGTGACCTGATCGATGTAAATATCCGCCTGCTTTTTCAACTGAATGGTTTCCGCGTGGGGACGGTTTTCAATCAAAATGAATCTGATACCGTATTCACGCTCTAATTTGGTACAAGTATCGATGATAATGTCCGATCCCTTAAAATACCGGTTTCGGGTTGCGTGACAGATGGTGATCGGACTGTGCACGTAACCCGCTGGATGAAAAGGCTCCAGATCAAAAGGGAGAAACAGATACTGCATTTTGGGATGGCGGGTGAGTAGATCCAGTTCACTGGTGAAGTTCATTTGAATGTACGGATCCACCGCCGGAATCACCCCGCGATGACGAAGCTCGATACCGTGAAATGTATTGACAATCAGTTTATCTGCCGCCAGACGTTTCAGAAATCCTCCATGGCGGTAAAATTCCAAGCCGGTTTCCAGATGAAAGACATCAAATTCCAGAAATCCGTTTTGGTCAATTGCCGGTTCAACCCAGAATTTCCATAGCCAGTCACGGAATCGGAAGAAAGCCGCAATCAAAGGATTGGAAGGTGCCCATATCGGAGGATATCCCGGCAGTTCAACGGTGATATCCGGCCCGCCGCAGGAACGGTAAACAGATTCCCTCAGCCGAATAAACCATGGATGAGGGGCCACCAGGGGCAAATTCAGACAGATGTCTTCCGGATAGCCGAAACGGGATCTGAAATAGGTGATGTATCGGCATTCATGTCCTCTGTGGCGGTGGATTTTCTGCCACAGATTCAGGTTGCCGACCACGTTTTCCGGCGCAATGTACAGTATTTTCATTCAGTTCATTATTGACAATTCAAGTTTGCCACCCAATTCATGACTCTGATCTGCAATTCGGAACGGACAGGCGGCCGCACAAAGTCAGTCACTATCTGCGGAAAAAATTCCGAATATCCTTTCGAACTGAGAACGCGATAATGCCGGTATACAGAACAAACAGCAGAATTTGCATGCCCAATCCGGGAGTTAGCCATATCTTGAGAACCAGCATTGATCCCGCCAGGGCGAACAGGAATGCAATTTTACTCCATTGAAACGGGATATAAAACAATTTCTGGGTTTGAAAAAACAGGCCTGTACTCATCAGTCCAAAGCTGATGCAGGTGGCCCAGGCAGCCCCCATAATGCCCCATCGAGGGATCAGCAGCAGATTCAGTATCACATTTGAAGCCGCACCGATTCCCCGGTAAACAGACACCAGATGCGATTTGTTGTGATAGAAAATTCCCGGCATGAGCACATCATAGAATCCCAGAAAAATATATCCCAGCATTATCAGCGGCACAATGGCGGTTGAACTCCAGAATTCAGAACCGATCAAGGTTATTCCTGATATTTCCAGCCGGACCAGGCGGTCCACAAACATAATCATTATTGTCCAGATAAACGTCAGACCAAGGGCAAAATAGGTGGCAATCCTGGCAAACAGCTGCGGAGCTTCCGGATCATTTTCCTTTTTAAGAAAATACGGCTGCCAGCCCAGATTAAACCCGGATTGGAGAATCAGCATCAGGCTGCCCACCTTGTATCCGGCACTGTACAGGCCAACCATGTCGCGGCCCATCAGCCAGTCGATGAGATAGCGGTCGGCCAAATCCATAATAAACTGGAAAAAAGCACCTGGCAGAAAAGGAAGACCGAACAGCAGCATTTTTTTCAGCAAAGCCGGATCAAAAGACGGCAGGTGAATTTCCCGAACGACCGTCGGCAGAATCAGCAGGAAAGAACACAGCGCTGCCAGCAGTGTAGCCAGAATGGCACCGGTAACACCATAGTTCAATCGGGCAACCAAAATGATATTGCCCACCATTGCCACCGTCACATTTGCCAGGGCAAACAAGGTGTAGGTGACCGCTCTGTTGTTCATCCTGAGCAGAACCTGTCCCCGGACAGATATGGTGTCCATCACCAAAATCAATGCCGTCATTGCCATCCAGACAGGCTGCGGCTCACCAAACAGCACTTTGGAAAGGGGCCGTGCAAAGAGAACAAGCAGGGACGACAGAAATACGGAACTGACAAACAAGGTCATGAAAATGGTGGTGACCACCGTCCGGCGGTCCTGATCCGGACGAACATAAAACTTCATCAGCGCCAGTCCCATTCCGCTGACATAAAACAGCAGTGCCAGTCCAATAAAGGTAAATACAAGGGTCAGTGTGCCGTAATCTGCCTGAGAAAACGAGTTGGTGTACAGCGGCATAAGCAGAAATGACACAAAACGGATCATGACATACCCGAATCCATAGATCAGGGATTCTTTTCCAAACTGTTTCAGTGAACTGGTCATGGTGTTACGTTATTCGGGACGATCAAACTGAGTGGATTCTTCCGCATTGAACCGGGGCTTTCAGATAAATAAACCATTGGATTGGAATGAGACATGTGACGGCAGATCAGATTACCTTGTATTCAAACGCTCGGCGGATCATCCCCCGTCCGGTAAGTTCTTCCTTGAACCGAATCAGTTTTGGACTGGGTGTCAGCGGATCGCCGGATTTCGGGTCCTGTGAAACCCCGAAGTCGAGACGGTCAAATCCGGCAGTTTTGGCTTTATTGATGGTTTCCATAATTTGCATTGTTGCAGGCTGCAATCCGGAATGGGCGTATGAAATCATATTATAAAATAGGATCAGGTTTCTTGAATTGGCCTGAAATGCCAGGGTGCCGCCCACGGGTTCCGATCCGGCAAACATGAGCAGGAGTTTCAGCCGGCCGGGAAGCAGTTCGTCAATATGATAGAGCTCATCCAGAGAATGGG
Source organism: uncultured bacterium (assembly GCA_964527215.1). Lineage (GTDB taxonomy): Bacteria > Fidelibacterota > Marinisomatia > SCGC-AAA003-L08 > JACNLC01 > CAZGNZ01. The sequence goes on from CAZGNZ010000016.1 coordinate 68,747, forward strand.
TGGGGAGGGCATCATGACGGGCCTTGTTCTCTGTCAGGATGGGATAAAAGGTTTCGAAGTCATTTTTCCAGATGAGGCGTATTTGGTGCTTTTTTTTCAGCTTTTCATAATATCCCGGTGTCCGGTTTTTATTGCGGCAGATCTGACGGATAATATCATCTGCGGACCGGTCCAGTTCAATAATGCTGGATATGTAGTTTTCGATAACTTCATGTCCCCGCCAGAGCAGGGCATATTCCAGGGTCTGATCGGGTGCAGTGAAATAGCAGTCCGGTGTCGGTACATAAAACGCCTTGTCAAAACCGTGAAGTTTCAGATATTGCTGGAAACCGGCGGCAATTTCATCCGCCTCGGAATAGGTCAGATGCTGATAAACAAAACCGCCGAAACTGGCACCGGGGTGAGAAAAAAGGATTTTTTGCCCGTCGTCCTGAACGACCGCCGCCGGAAACACACATCTGATATTTCCATGCTGTTCAAAAACGAGGGAATGATCTTCAAATTTCCGGTTTAAATGATAGCCTAAAAACGGGCGCAGGTGAAACATCGTCCCGTTGCGTGATGATTCAATAAATCGGTCCCAGCGTGACTGGTCGTGGTCTTGAAATTTGTTGACGGAAAATGGCACAGGAACGGTAAATTATCTAATCTGGAGTGAATAAAAACCAATTATTTTAACGCCGCATACAGCATATAAGTTACCACGATTCTTTTCAAAATTCAGATGAAGTTACAAACGTAAAAAATTAAGGAATGATGAAATGACGAAGATCACAAAAATCCACAGCAGACAAATACTTGACTCCAGGGGAAATCCCACGCTGGAGGTTGAAGCTTTGCTTGACGACGGTGCTGTGGGACGTGCTGCAGTTCCAAGTGGAGCTTCTACGGGAATCCATGAAGCTGTTGAACTGCGGGATGGCGGTGAGGCCTACATGGGCAAGGGTGTGACCCAGGCGGTAAAAAACGTCAATACTGAACTGGCCGGTCTGGTAACAGGTGAAGATGCCCATGATTTTCGCTGTCTGGATGAGAGAATGATCGCCCTGGACGGAACCGAAAACAAGGGACGGCTGGGTGCCAATGCACTGCTGGGTGTTTCAATGGCCGTGGTTCATGCGGCTGCAGCCTCTGCCGGCAAGCCGGTATTTGAATATCTCCATCAGGGCGGAGACTTTGTTCTGCCGGCACCGATGATGAATATTCTTAACGGAGGCAGTCATGCCGACAACAACGTGGATATCCAGGAATTCATGATTTTCCCCCTGGGTGCCGATTCCTTTTCAGATGCACTCCGCATGGGAACGGAAACCTTTCACCATCTGAAATCCGTATTGAAGAAAAAGGGACTGAACACAGCGGTGGGCGACGAAGGCGGATTTGCGCCCAATCTGCGCTCCAACGAAGAAGCTGTGGAAGTCATATTGGAAGCAGCGGAAAAAACGGGATACAAGATCGGTGAACAGCTCTTCATCGCATTGGATGTGGCATCCTCCGAAATCTTTGATGCCGAGTCCGGCAAGTACAATCTGGCATCTGAAAACAGACGTTTGACATCGGCCGAAATGATCGATTACTACCAGGATCTGGTATCCAAATACCCCATCATCTCCATTGAAGACGGACTGGCAGAGGATGATTGGGACGGATGGCAGCTGCTTCAGAAACAGCTCGGTGCAAACGTTCAGCTTGTGGGAGATGATCTGACAGTAACCAATCCCATCCGCCTGAAACGAGCCATTGATGAATCCTGCATGAATGCCATTCTGATCAAGCTGAATCAGATCGGTACCGTAAGTGAAACGCTTGATACGGTATCGATGGCCCGCAAAGCCGGTTTCGGTGCGGTCATTTCCCACCGGTCCGGTGAAACTGAAGACACAACCATTGCAGATTTTGCCGTTGCCACCGGCGTGGGGCAGATCAAGACCGGCTCCGCTTCCAGAACTGACCGAATTGCGAAGTACAATCAGCTGCTTCGAATTGAAGAACGTCTTGGGGCCGCTGCGAAATATGCCGGTCAGGGATATCTTGGGTGCCGGTAAAGCCCCGAAAAAGAGTCAGGCAGAGAAAATCCAAAAAATCCCTGGTATTCTGGGTAAGTATCGTGGTGTGCTCATTGGCGATTCTGCTGTTCAGTGATTCAGGTGTACTGAAGCTTGTCAGGCTGGAAAAAGAAAAAAAACAGCTTGAGGAAGAAATCAGAAAGCTTCAGACCGAGTATGAAGAGCTTGATCAGGACATTGAACAGCTGAGAAACCCGGAATATGTCGCCCAGCTGGCGCGTGAAAAATACCGAATGGTAAAACCGCAGGAAAAAGTATTTAAAGTTGTGGAAGAGCCAGCCGGCGAACAGCAATAACAATTCGGTTTTACAGCCGTATATAAAACCCTGCATCCTAAGGGGATGCCAATGGTAATAAAGATGTGCCTGGGGGTAATTGCGACAGAAAAAAACTGCGGGGCACGGCGGAAATCACGGACAGCGGGAAAGGCAGTCCAAGGTTTAAGGCCAACCGGGGTGGACAGTCTGATTCAAACAATTTTTTACATCACCGATATATTATAATTCAAGATTCAGAGGCAGCTGCAGATGGACACAGTCTGCAGCGGTTTCTGGTTCAGCTGCTATTTTTTTACGGAGTCAATATGGTTATATCCTCGCTGCGACGGCGGATTTCCGCTGCGATCCTGATTATTCTGACTGTTATATACGTCCCATCCCGACTGCTGGGTGCTTTTGAAACCTATCTGAATCAGGATCGGTTTCGTCCCGGGCTGATTCAGGATCATTTTGCACTGTCTCTCTCAGGCGGTTACATAATCCCCTTTGGACTGCCGTTTCTGGCGCAGACGGATTTTGAGCTGAGATACCGTACCGGCGAATACGGCGGTATCCTGCGGTTCATATCCAGCGGTGATCCCCTTTACCGGGAACAGCAGTTGTCGGCAACAGGTCTTTGGCATCGCTTCGGGGGCGGGAATGTTGGCCTGACGATCAACGGATACCGGCTGTGCATTCAGAATTACGGTTCCGGGCAGGCATACGGGCTGGATATGGGTTTTCGCTTCCTGCCGTCAAAGAGTGTCCGTACGACCGTGCATTCTGCAAATCTGATCCGGTTCGGGAATCCGCAGATTCGGGATTCCCTGCGGCCGCAGATTCGGGCAGCCGTACGGTTTCTGCCGAATACGGACCATGCCGTCTGTCTGGGGGTGAATCAGTCCCCGGGTGTTCCGGCCAATCTCATAATAAAAATCGAATGCCGTTTGGCAGGCAGCCTGATTCTGATGGGCGGCTTTCAAACCAGCCCGCAAGAATTTATGGGATCCGCCAGTCTAATCCGGAACAGCCTGTCCGGAAGTGCTGGTTTCGCCTGGCACGGAAATCTGGGCTTTTCAACAAGTCTGAGGTTCGGCTGTGGGCGCTAAATCGGCTGTCATATGCCTGATATTTCTGCTGTCTTCGGCGGACGGCGACGTGATGGTCGTGGACACAGACATCATCGAATCCGCACAGGCAGAGTTTGAGAGTCATGAATCGCAAATTTCAAAGACCGGGTTATGTCACTGCCGTCTGAGACTGGTACCGGAAGGACGTGCTGCCAAATGGCATTTCAGATATGAATCCGGCGCAGATCTCAGGCAGTGGGGAATTCGGCTGGATCATGCTGCCGATGATACCTGTCTGGTGCCGGCATCCCTGTATGCGGCGTTCCGGTTAGGCAGTATTGAACTGACAGCCGGCAGTCTGAAAATTGAAACCGGTCAGGGACTGCTGTTTGGCAGTCAGTTCGGCCGAACCCTGTCAGCCGCAGGCCACTGGTCTTTCATGAAAGATCGAATGACTGCCAGGGCAGCATTGCCCGGCGCAGACTACGGCTGCCTGACAGGTATATTGTCCGGGACTGAAAATGTCATTTTGTTCAGCGGTGTCAGCCAGTCGGCTGCAGAGCTGCTCCTGCCAGCGGATTCAGATTCAAACCAGGGCATGAACGGTTGTTGGCAGACCGGTGCGGTTTCAGTTTGGAAAAAGGCAGCGGCACAGCTCAAGCTGCAGGTTTTGTATGAAACGGGTCTGCGCACAGCCGGACAGTCCCGCTGGACCGGAACCTTATGTTTTAATGTTATTCAGCCGCGCTGGTCACTGTCCGGTGAAACCGCATTGGAACGATGGTGCTGGATTTTGAATCTGAGGGCAGACATTCCCGGTGGTGAAACGGCGCTGCAGCTTCGCTGTCTTCCGGACCGGTGGCAGCCTGCCTGGGGAACACCGGCCGCCGCGCTGGGAACCGGAACCGGCGAACGTGCGGTCTACTGGGGACTGAACCATCGGAATCCGTTTATTGAAATCAGCACCAGCTTTCATACAGCGAAAGAATGGGAGCCGGAAGCCGGGTCTTTTGCTCAGCTGGAATCTGAATGGTCCCTGGAAATAAGACCTTTGTGGCGGAAGGGTGCATGGCTGATAAGTTACCGGATGCACAGGCAGACGGAACTTCAGACCAATTTAATTTCCGGTTTGGAATTTTCTGAGCAGCATCCCCGTACAAAAATGAGTTTTCAGCTGACGGGAACTGTTCACGGGAAGCCGGAAGTGGTACTGAAATTCTGCGGGACAGTCATTCGTCATGAACACTCCGGGAATCAGACCGGATATCTGATAGGAGCACGTCAGAACTGGTGCAAGGTATGGGGACTGGACTGGCAGAGTGCCGTCTATCTGTACCGTACCAGTGACTGGGAAAGCCGATTTTACGGGGGGATGGGCGGTTTCGCCGGGGAATTCCGGATCAGACCGCTGGCCGGCACCGGCTGTGAAGGATATGTGAAAACCAGATGGAAAATTGATTCCGGTTGTTCCCTGGATTTTCGCTTCGGCTGGGACTGGAACCTCGAATCGGATTGCGAGCAGGAATTTAACGGAGCAATGCAGTTAAATTACAGGGTTTGATATTCCGGGATTACGGTCATTATCCCATGAACCTGCAGGCGGGATGACGGGAAATGAATTCTCCAATCAACAGCTGAATCCGCCAGCTGGCGTGGCGGCGAAATAAAAAATGATTAAATCACTAATGATACCCCGTCCCGTCAGCTGACGGGCGGGGAAATTCATTGATTCGACGGGTTACAATTTCCGGATCTTAACAGTTCAATTGGATTCAGGACACCTTAATTTCACATTTAACGCGGATTGCATATGGGCCGAAAACTCTGTCCGAAAATTATCCTCGAAGGCACAAGACTCACATTCAAAACGGAATTGGCATTTGCACTGAACGAGCATCCCCGGGTGGTTGGCCCGCGCAAATACCGATATCATTCACCCATTATCAGTGCCGAGTGGTGCGGATTCACCAATTATCCATGGGGACGGGGACTTATCAATTTCAATGAGGAGGAAACCGAAAAAGCACTGGAAACCTATGCGACATGGCTGCGTCTGTTTCAACTTCAGCGGTATTACAGCTGGATTGTTGACCGTTTTCATCTGTCAACCAGAATGGTGCAGCGGAAGCTTTACAACCGCGAAATGGATTTCAGCTGGCTGGAAAACGGCCTCAATGAACTGGGATTTGGACTGGTGCTGTGCACGCGCACGCCGGATTCATTCAGGGCAGCCAGGGAGGAACGTCTGAAGGTGTCGGGCAATCCCGGGCAGTATGATGATCTCGATTTGTTTGTACGGGAGCAGGAAGACATGGTCCGTCTTGCCGATGAATCCATCCTGCCGACTTTGGAACTGGACATGTCCCGAAACAATATCTCAGCTGCGGCGGATGAAGTGGCGGACTGGCTTATTGAAACAGAACTGCTGTATGCCGGGAACTGATAATTTATGAAACCCTTATTACGGAATTGGCTGAAAACACCGACTGGCCGGGATCTGATTACCGCGGCTGCGGGTTTTTTTCTTCTGCTGCCGTGCATTGCTTTCGGAGCAAAAAGCAGTGAGTCGGCAGAGATTTACACCATACAGAACCGCAAGTATCTGGCAGCCCGCGCGTTGGCTGAGCAGCATAATGTCCGTACAGAATACTATGAAAACAACAACAAGCTGGTTCTGAGATTTCCCGGAAAAAAAACCGTTCTGTCTGCTCACTGCTCTTTTCTTAAAATTGGTGATGACATATATCAGCTTCCCTATCCGGTATTATTCCAGGATAATGAATTCTATGTGCCTGCCCGCCGTTTTTCCGGAATTTTGAATGCCAATAACATGATGGCCATTGAACTGGACATCCGCAAAAACAAAGCCACTGCCACCTCTCCCGATTACAATCTCTGCGGTTTAAATATTGAAAACAAAGCCAACGGCTCCCTGATCCGAATCAAGACCAGCCGTCTCTTTTCAAGTGAGGATGTCGGGGTGTCGTTTACCAGCGGCGGCTGGATGAGCATTACAGTCATGAATGGTCTCGTGGATTCCATCGGCATTGCCGAATCGGTACTCCAGCCTCCGGTTCGAAGGGTGCGGACAGTCCAGTCAAGACAGTCGGCACAAGTGTCCCTGCTTCTGCAGTATTCAGTGGATGATTACGATATGTCGGTTCAAGCCGGTGAACTGGTACTGGCCCTGCGGACCAATCTCCGTGAGAATGCTGAAAAAATCAAGGAAATGAGAAATCGATGGCTGCTGGATACAGTGGTCATTGATGCCGGACACGGCGGGAAAGATCCCGGCGCACTGGGTGTCTATAATCTGCAGGAAAAAACGGTAACCCTGGACATTGCCCGCAGGCTGGGCAAACTGATCTCCAAAAACATGGGCATCAAAGTGGTTTACACTCGGGAAGAGGATGTATTCGTGCCGTTGAAAGACCGGACGAGAATTGCGAATGAAGCAGGGGGAAAACTTTTCATCAGCATTCATGCCAATTCCACCGGCACCAGGAGAGCAAAAGGGGTAGAGACTTTTTTCCTGAGTCCGGCAAAAACAAAGGATGCCATCGAGGTGGCGCAGCGGGAGAACTCTGTCATCGGATTCGAGGATGATCAGTCGGATTATGAGCATTTTTCCACGGAAGACGTCATTCTTTCCACCATGGCCCAGAGCATGTATATGAAGGAAAGCGAGCAGTTTGCCGCGTTGATCCAGAATGAATTTGACCGCAGTCTGAAAACCTATAACCGGGGCGTTAAGCAGGCAAAGTTTTATGTACTGGTGGGGGCATCCATGCCAAATGTGCTGGTGGAAGTGGGATTTCTGAGCAATAAAAAGGAATGCAAGCAGCTTGGATCGGCGTCCTATCGCCAGAAGATTGCGGAATCCATCTATGCAGCAGTCGTGGAATATAAAGACCGGTATGAGAGCAATATTTTGGGGGCCTACTGAAAACGTGTTTTTTCATTTCGCAATTTGGAAATCGGAACCAGACCGGCATCTAACGGTCTGTTTTGTTTTTTTGCATGAAGGCAGTGATTGAGCGGTACTCAATGAGAACAGGGCAATGGTTCCAGAAAACGTCATCACCGCCGGTAATCTGAATTGGAGTCTGCGAGGATCATGAATTCTCTTCATCCTTCTGTTGCTTTTCTTTATTCCCGTCAGAATATGGGAATCAAGCTCGGACTGGGCCGAACGGTCGAACTGATGGAGGCCGTGGGCAGTCCTCATCTTCGGCTGCCCTGCATTCAGATAGTGGGAACCAACGGAAAGGGATCAACGGCAGCCTTTGCGGCAAGGATTTTTCAGACGGCCGGAATTAAAACCGGGCTGTCCACATCCCCGCATCTGGTGAACGTGAATGAGCGAATCCGAATCAACGGCACGGTTATTCCAAATCAGGCAATAATTGAATTCGTGGATTCTTTTCGGCAGGACATTGAGCGGATCGGATCATCCTTTTTTGAGTGCATAACCGCGATGGCATTCTGGTATTTTGATATTGAACAGGTTGATATTGCGGTACTGGAGACCGGCTTGGGCGGACGTCTGGACAGTGTTTCCGTGTGTCAGCCGAAGCTGGTGCTTGTGAGTTCGATTGCACTGGATCATACTGAGATTCTCGGAAGCAGTCTGGCTGAAATTGCCGCAGAAAAGGCCGGAGCTTTCAAGGCGCATGTGCCGTGTATCTCCGTTCCCCAGCAGGCGGAGGCTGCGGAAATTCTGAAGCAGATGGCACAAAAGGCGGGAACAAATATACGATTTATCAATCCGGAAAAAACAACGGGAATAGATCTGGGTCTCCATGGGTCTCATCAGTGTCAGAACGCTGCACTTGCAATGACGGCCGCCTTGGAGCTGTCAGAGCTTGAAATTTCGCAAAAGGATATCAGAAAAGGACTTGCAGCCACCCGCTGGCCGGGCCGGTTTCAGATTCTGGACAAGTCACCACTGGTTGTTTTTGATGTGGGACACAATGAAGCAGGCATCACCAGTTTCCTGGATGAATTTGAAAAAGTATCAAAATACAGGCCATCAGTACTCATACTGGCCTTGCAACATCGTAAAAGGATTGTTAATATTATACCTCGAATTGAGCAGATTTTTCATCGAGTTGTCTGCACAGAAACAGATGCGCAGAACACAATGAATGCTGATTTGTTATGCAGTCAGTTTTCCAATTCCATTCAGCGAGAAATTGAACCGGACTGTGAAATTGCGATTCGGAACACGCTGACTCAGTTACACTCCAGTGATGCGTTGGCGATTGTAGGCAGCCACTATCTTGGGCAAGCGGTCTGCCGGAATTTTAAATTCTCTTTTTCCAAACTGTAAAACGGTTTTAGATTTCACTAACGGAGCGTGCCACATTTTCTTCCGGAATTATTCATTTAACCCATTTGCGTAATATTCCAGATTTCAATCTTTCACAATAAACACAAACGAAGTAATCAAATTGCTAAAAAATTCGACTACCATGGAGATCAATGAGCTTCAGGCTTTGACAGTCAAGGAACTGCATAAGTTTGCCAGCGAGATAGGAGCATCTGACTATACGGGGCTTCGCAAACAGGATTTAATCAAACGTATTCTGGAAGTCCAGGCAGAAAACAACGGAAATATTTTTGCTGCCGGGGTTCTCGAAATTCTGCCTGACGGCTATGGTTTTTTGCGATCACCGGATTACAGTTACCTGCCGGGTCCGGATGATATTTACGTATCCCATTCACAAATAAAAAAATTCAGTCTTCGCACCGGCTCCCTGGTGTCCGGACAGGTTCGTCCTCCTAAGGATAATGAGCGGTTTTTTGCTTTGCTGAAGGTTGAGACCATCAACGGTCTGCCGCCTGAACAGGCAAAGAAAAATATCCATTTTGATAATCTCACGCCCTTGTTTCCCGATGAAAAGATCAAGCTGGAAGTGGCTGCGCGTGATTTTTCAACCCGCCTGATAGACATGATTGCACCTGTAGGGAAGGGGCAGCGCGGTCTGATCGTCGCTCAGCCCAAAACAGGGAAAACCATACTCCTGCAGAAGATTGCCAATGCCATTACAACCAATCATCCTGAAATCAAGCTGATTATTCTGCTTATTGATGAACGTCCGGAAGAGGTCACAGATATGGCCCGTCATGTAAAAGCGGAAGTGGTGGCATCCACATTTGATGAACCTTCCGAACGGCATGTCAATGTTTCGGAAATGGTACTTGAAAAAGCAAAGCGGTCGGTTGAAGCCGGAGATGATGTGGTCATTCTGCTGGATTCCATTACACGGCTGGCCCGTGCTCATAATGCCGTCATTCCACACAGTGGGAAAATACTCTCCGGCGGTGTGGACTCCAATGCACTGCACAAGCCCAAACGTTTTTTCGGCGCTGCCCGGAATGTGGAAGGCGGAGGCAGTTTAACCATTATTTCCACTGCCCTTATCGATACAGGCAGCCGAATGGATGAAGTGATCTTTGAAGAGTTCAAGGGGACTGGAAACATGGAACTGGTTCTGGATCGGAACCTCAGTGACAAGCGCATCTTTCCTTCCATTGATATCCTGCGCTCAGGAACTCGGCGTGAGGATAGGCTGATCGGCAGGAAAGACCTTTCCCGAATCTGGCTGCTTCGGAAACTGCTCAGTGAAATGACCACAGTAGAAGCCATGGAATTTTTACTGGAGAAGCTGGCCCGGACCAAATCCAATCGGGAGTTTCTTGATTCAATGAGTTCATAAGCAATACTAAACCAGAAAACAATAAATATACTATGCAACATCGTGACTATTCTGTGCCGTTAAAATCGCTGTTTGTGCGTCTGATTTTTGACCAGCCGGTTGACGCAACTCCCTTTGTAATCAAAGGGCTGGTCATGAGAACTTTTCCCAATGAAAAATTTGTGTCCTTCATTAACGGGGAGCTGCACGGTGTGTACCTCTACCCGCGGATACAAGTGAAAGTGCTGCGCAAACAGTTGTGTGTTTTTGCTGTCAATGAAGGAATTTCACCCACTCGTTCCCTGCTAGATAAGCTGGAATACCTCGAGATAGAGGGCAACCGTTACACCATCATTGACCGGGATGAGAAATTTCAGGAAAAAGATCTGTTTACAATCACACCCAATCAGTACCATAAATACAAATTTATTACTCCCTGGGTAGCACTGAACGAGAGGCAGCTGGCTCAGTATGAACCTCTTTTTTCAAATGAACGGAGAATGTACCTGAATAATCTGCTGGTGAAAAATCTGGAATTTGTTGCCGATAATCTGGGACGCTCACCCAGTGAAGAAATACAAGTCCGTTTTACATCCAGTTCACTGACTCCGAAAACAATTGAATACAGTAAATACGGTTCCTTTAAAGGGTATTTCACTTCCAATCTGATTCTGCCGGATTATCTCGGGCTTGGAAACAGTATTTCCAAAGGACTTGGAACACTCATCAAACTGGAAGACATCCGGAGAGATGATGAAGAGCCTGAGGACAAAAAACAGAACGATGAACTGGAAGACAATATCGGCAACCGTATCGAAGACCATCCGGATCACCCCTACTCCTGATCCTGAAGTCCAGAATCCGTCTGTTAATTCGATTGGACATGCTCTAATAATTCCCGTAATATAGCGGGCTCAAAATTATTGGAAAAATACATGTTTACAGATCGAATTGACCGAATTAAACCCTCTGCAACCCTGCGGATGACGGCCCGCGCCGCTGAACTGCGTGCTGCCGGGAAAGACGTCGTCAATCTCAGCGTAGGCGAACCTGATTTTCGTACACCGGAAAACATTCGGAATGCCGGTATCTACGCCATTAATAATGGTATTACAACCTATACTCCCGGCCCTGGTATGATGGAACTGCGGCAGGCCGTCTGTGATAAACTTCAAAGAGACAATCAACTGGATTTTTCTCCCCAGAACATCATTGTCAGCTGCGGCGGAAAACATTCCCTGTATAACATCTGTCAGGTGCTCTTTCAGGGCGGTGATGAAGTCATCGTTTTCACACCGTACTGGGTGTCGTTCCCCGAGTTCATAAGTGTCACCGGAGCTGCCCCGGTTTTTGTGAATACAAATCCTGAACAGCAGTTTGAACCGAATATGGATGAACTGGCCGGCAAAATCAATGACCGCACCCGGGGAATGATAATCAATACTCCGTCCAACCCGACCGGCGGTGTCTGGAGTGATGATACAATCAGGGAAGTTTTGGCGCTGGCAGACAAGCACAATCTGTGGGTGATCGCAGATGAATGCTACGAACAGTTTGTCTATGACCATCCCTTTACCAGTCTGGCAAATTTGTCTGAAAATCCGGAAAAGGTAATCACGATTCAAAGCTGCTCAAAAACATATGCCATGACAGGCTGGCGGATTGGATACACTGCAACCACGAAAGAAATCACCAAAGCCATGTCCAAACTGCAGGGGCAAAGCACATCCTGTCCCAACAGTATTGCCCAATATGCGGCTATCGAAGCATTGAAGGGCGATCAGGGATCGATTGCAGAGATGCGAAACACATTCCTGAAAAGACGGGATATGGTTATTCCCAGGCTGAACAGCATTGAAGGGTTGTCCTGCCGGACTCCCGGTGGCGCGTTTTATGCCTTTCCGGATGTCACTGCATTTTTCGGCAAAAAGGCCAATGGCATCACCATCGAATGTCCGGAAGATGTCTCAATGTACCTGCTGAATGAAACATCAGTGGTTACCGTTGCAGGTGAAGGATTTGGCTCACAGGATCATATCCGTTTATCCTATGCCGCATCAGATGCGGATTTAATCAAAGGCCTGGATCGAATAGAGTCAGCCCTGTCAGAATTAGCATAAAGGAGAATGCCATGAGAAAAGGAATCCATCCTGAATATAAAACCGGAAAAGTACGCTGTGCCTGCGGTAATGAATTTGAAATCCGCATGACGGTTGACAGCCTGAATGTGGAAATCTGCAGCAAATGTCACCCGTATTTTACCGGCAAGCAAAACCTGGTGGATACCGCCGGGCGTATTGAAAAATATATGCGCAAATATAACTTATCTGAGTCAGACCTCAGCTGAACTGAAAATTGCTGTAAAAAAATGGGCCGCTCTTCTGAACGGCCCATTTTTATATCTGTCAGGATTGGTCAGTCGCTGTTACCGAGAATGACACCCACCATTGCAATCACATCCAGAACATTGATCACTCCGTCCTCGTTCACATCCGCTGCCTGCGTCTGATAATTATCCGGTTCTGCATTTCCCATTATGAAATTCACAACCAGAATAATGTCCTGCACGTTTAGGATTTCATCCAGATTGACATCTCCCAGAAAGATCCCGGACGGATTGTTTGGATCAAATCCATTCAAATAATCCAAATCGGTATTATCGGGATCCAGCCAGTCCCGAAGGCGCATATCGGCAGTACTCCCGTAATCCCAGGCCCGATAAAACTTGCCGTACTGATCCGGGCACTGCTGATCATCGCAGGAAGAACAGCCCGTGGACAGATCACCGATAATGAAGTGATCAGCATCAAAAAGGGGAGAGCCGGAAGAACCGGGTTCCGTCACGCCGTCATCCCATGAGACATTCCACTTATTGGTATTGTAATGGCTGGCGCTGTCGTAGTCGAACGATATTTTTTTGATGTCTCCGTCGGGATGATGAATCCCTACCGGCTGCTGGGGATAAGAGGTGGAACGGCTCCATCCCGAATAATAGACCTCGTAATCGGCCGGGATGTCATCGGTAAGCTCCAGCAGTGCAAAATCAGGACTGTTATAAATATCCGAAGATGTTGCACGAACCAGGCTGCCGACAGTCGTTTCATTGTTAGGTCCGTAATTCCCGTAGCAGGTGGATGATTCGTAGTTGAATCGGAATACCCAGTAACTGGGATTGCCGGAATCTTCAATGCAGTGATACGCCGTGTAGAGATAGGGCATTCCGTCTTCATTGACGTTATTGATCAGCGCACCGGAACAAAGGTACATTCCCAACTCCAGTTTTACCACCGATCGTTTATCATCCTGCCACGGTTCTCCTTCCGGGCAGTTGATATTGTTGTTGCACCAGCCGCTGCGGTCCGATTCGGCACTGAAAACATCCCGGTATCCCCAGACGGCGGAATGGATATTAAATTCAAGATTATCATCCCGACTGTTCATTGTCAGCTCAATGGTAATGTAGTCTCCGGGAACTGATCCTGTAGCAAAATATCCGTCAGGTTTATTGTTTGCATCGGTAAATGAACCCAGAATCGTTTCAAATCCCGGAGTGTACAGAAACAATTTTGCACCGGCGGGCAGATTGAAGCGGTCATATCGAAACGCCAGAGAAACGGCACCGGGAGCATAAATGCTGATCCTCCAGGTAACTCCGGCATCGGTTGCTTCCCAGTCGCCAATGGTGTCCGGACTGATGTTCATTGGGATTTCAGTCCCGAACCGTAAAGGTGCATCATTACCCTGAGCGGCATCTTCCGCCAGCAGCCGGTCAATATCCGCTGGAGGCAGCAGGTGTACTGCAGGATCCAGTCTCAGGTTACTTGTTAAGCTGACAGGAATACCGCCATGACTGATCTGTCCCCAGGAAACCGTAAACATCAGTGCAGCACTGAGTAAAATAGAAAACAGCTTCTTCATTTATTATCCTCTTTAAGAAATTTTTCGGCTGGTGAATGATGTAAAATAGGACTGAAAAAGGCTGAACATCATGAGAAATAAAAAAAAGGAGCGCCGAAACGCTCCCACTCAATCCAGATCAAGTCGTTTGTTCACTCATCAATGCAAAGGGTATCGAGTTCCCTGTTTCAAGTGACTTTTGCAATGACCGGAGGATATCCCGGATTCAGCAAAATCAGTATTCAACAGGGAGGAGCAGACGGAACATGCCATAAGATTCTAACCGTCGGCTGACGGACATTTGTGCCCGGTCAGTTCTCCGCGGACTGACATGGAATTCCGAACACGGAGTACGCGACGGTATTCATGCATGTGACTGCCAGAATACTGAAACTACCCTTTTGAAGTTTCGCAGCTGCTGCAGCTCTTGCCCCAGAATTTCCACCAGGATTTGGAATGACCCGTACATTTATCGCAGGATGCAGACTCAGTGGATTTAACATCAGTGGTTGTATGGGAATAACTGCATTTTTCCGGATGTGCACAGGTTTCACCGGCTGCAACAGCTGGACATAGAACTTTTGCTTCGGCATCTGTTGTCGACTGATCACCGGGGACAGTCACCGCTGTTTTGGATTTTGAGCAGGACTTAGAACAATCGGGACTTTTTTTCCCACAGCCGCCGGACTGAGCAGACAGAACTGCCATGCTGAGAATGGCCAGAATCAAGATTATCTTTTTCATTATTAATACTCCGTTTTTTTTGGTTCAGCAAGTTGATCGGGTTAACAGGTTCATCCGGTTTTGTTTCACTTCCTCCGGTGGGAATATCAAACCGGCTCAATGAATGATGTATTCAGATGAAAGAAAAAATTGATGACTCCCATCAGAATGCTCTATATTTTCTCACAGAGCACACGGTAATTTATAATATAGGACTATTTTAGTCCAATAAAACTTTTCTCAATTGTTGATTGGGATATTGGATGCTGTGTTCGCCCTTTGGTTTGATATCCGTATCCATGTTTCGACGCTCACAGGATGTTCAGCTAAAAAACCATAACATTAGGAGAATCTATGAAAAAAACAGTGGTTCTGACGATTCTGATTTTTTCGGCAACCTGGCTGACGGCACAGGAGAGTTCCGTCAATACCGCCTGGCATCAAGAGCTGGTCAGCAATCTGAATTTCACACAGAACAGTTTTGATAACTGGGCGCAGGGCGGGGAAGACTCCTGGTCCTGGCTCATTAACCTGAACGGCAAACTGAGTCGTGACAGCGATTCTCACAGCTGGGTCAATACATGCAAACTGGCTTTTGGAAAAACCAAGGTGGAATCTGAAAATGCCAGAAAGGCTGTTGATGAGGTTTTCTTAGAAAGTGTATTCACCAGAAAACTGAATGAGTTTCTGAATCCATATGTTTCGTTCACTGCCAAAACCCAGTTCACATCCGGATATGAATACTCGGATACCGGGAAAGAAGAAATCTCCAACTTTCTGGATCCCGGATATTTCACTCAGAGTTTTGGGTTGGGCTATGCTCCCAGTGACATCTTCCAGACCCGTTTTGGCGGTGCAGTAAAAGAGACAGCGGCCGACGAATATGCAGAAGTTTACAGCGATGATCCTGATACGGATGACGAGATTGAAGACCTGAAAGTCGAGTACGGTGCGGAATCCGTCACGGACCTGAACCTGAAGCTTGCAGAGAATATTTTGTTTACTTCCAAGCTGGGCATGTTTTCTGATCTGAACCGTGTTGACGAAGTGGATGTGGACTGGGACAATCTGTTTTCCGCCAAAGTGAACGAATATATCAATGTCAGTCTGAGTGTTAAAATTCTGTATGATAAGGATATTCACGTGAAGCGGCAGATGCAGCAGGTGCTGGCTGTGGGTGTTTCGTATTCTTTCTTTTAAACCGGGGGGGCAAAAGAATGTTTGATATCATATTGAATCAGCTGGAACGTATAATTGAGACCTACGGTCTGCGGGCAGCATATGCATTGCTGATTTTGGTTATCGGATTATGGGTATCCAGAGGGATAAAAAAGGGGATGGCCAAACTCATGGCCCGCAGCAAGCTGGACAAAACACTGATACCGTTTATTTCCAATCTGGTTTATACCGGTCTGCTGGCATTTGTGGTAATCGCCGCACTGGATAAACTGGGTATCCAGTCCGCCAGTTTTGTGGCCATTCTGGGTGCTGCCGGTCTGGCTGTCGGTCTGGCGCTGCAGGGATCATTGTCCAACTTTGCGGCGGGGGTGCTTCTGCTGATTTTCCGTCCGTTCAGAGTGGGAGATTTCATTGAGGGCGCAGGGGTGTCCGGAGTTGTCGAGGAAATACTGATTTTCACCACCACCCTGAAAACACCGGACAATAAAATGGTTATTGTCCCCAATTCCAAAATAGGCAGCGACAATATCATCAATTATTCCGCCAAAGATACCCGCAGGGTGGATCTCACTGTCGGAATCGGTTATGGTGAAGAGATTGCCGGTGCACGAGCCGTACTTGAAGATATTGTGGCGAATGACAGCCGGATTTTAAAAGATCCGGTTCATCAGATTGCTGTATCTCAATTGGCGGACAGCAGTGTGGATTTTGTTGTTCGCGTCTGGGTGAATACACCTGACTACTGGGATGTATATTTTGACACGACTGAGAAAATCAAACTGAAATTTGATGCTGCCGGCATCAGTATTCCGTTTCCGCAGCAGGATGTGCATCTGTACAAACACTGATCCTCAGAAGTGAGACCCATTTCAGAAAATCCGGCTGATGCAGCCGAAACCTAGACGGTGAATAACATCATCCTCAGCACTTCAAAATAATTGTCTGTTTCGAAAAGAACGGTGAGGTCATCTTCCAGTTCAGCACCGGGATAGAAGGATGCCTGATATGCCAGCAGCCCTTTGGAAAAGCGGATTTGAACCTTGAAATGGTCCGGCAGCGGGATCAGGGCTTTTGAAAGATCGCCGGACAATGACTGAACGGCGGCAGATCGTATGCGGTCTTCAGCACGTTCCGGTGCCATGCTGACGGTTGAATCACCGAACCCTTTTTTGACAGCAACAGCGGCGGTGTGGGAATTCATTTGCCGAACGGCCCTGCATAGCTCCTCATCTCCCGATACAAGAGCAACGGGGACGCCTTCCAGGGCAGCGGCATAGGCAAACAAATGATATTCGGAAACAGGAACACCGTTCAGCCTGAATTCGGATATCCGTGATCCTGACATGGTATGCGCCAGGGGACTGCCGCCGGAGGCGGCCCGCGAATGATATCCGATCATGAAACAGGCATCGAAACTTTGATCAAGTTCCTGCACCATGGAATAGGGATGACCGCTCCATCCCCGAATCAATGTTACCTGTCTCGGCAGGTCGCTGCTGAAAAGATTGCGTCCGCTGTCGTGGGCATCCTTCACCCAGATTTCTTCTGCTCCGACCTCCAATGCTCCCTGGCAGGCGGCAAAAACTTCTTTTGTCATCTGAATGCGGGCGGATTCGTACCCTGGTTTTCCAATGATGCACTCATCCCAGTGAGTGACGCCCGTAATGCCTTCGATATCTGCAGAAATAAATATCTTCATGAAAATTCCTTTTTACTTGTGCTGCCCCTTCCAACCGGGGCTGATTATTTCAAACTTGCCTTGCTGAACAAATATTCGGGTATATCAATGTCGAATGCAATGGAGTCAATAATGAACTCGGTGCCTTTTCCGGATTTCAGGGCATCCCTGAAGATGATTTTCTTGGGATACCACCGCTCATCCACCTGAAATATTTCCTCGATAACGGTGGTTTTCAGAAGCATTCCGCTTCGAGCATACCTTTCTTCCTGCAAGACGATATAGTATTCTTTGTCAATCCAAATTCTCCGTGAAGGGTAAGAAACGTCGTCTGTGACGGAAGAAAGAAACAAAACGTGACAGGGACGGCCGATTAATGTATCGGTGCCTGCGATTTCAGCATCGTAACTGCTGCTGAGCCTGGTATCTTCCAGCATGTCTTCATAGGAAATATCTGAGCCGTTCAGGGACTGCCGAAGCATATGTCCCGCGATTTTTATAATCCTGTCCGCCTGAGGCGAGTATGTCCACAGCTGGTCATCCAGTTTCAGCATTCGGGTACCCGCCTCGCGCGGAGGAGCCAGATACTCGGAAAAACTTTTAGAATCACCTTCAACCCAGGAACGTATCGAGATGGTGCGTGACATTCTTCGGCCGTGGATAATCATGGTCGCATCCACCCGCCGATTTCGGGCGACGGCGTTTGCATCCACTTTTTCCAGTATGTATCCGGCGGTCATTTCCGTTTGATGCATCCCGCTCTTTTCTGCTTCTGTCTGGCCGATCATCAAGCTGATGCAAATCCAGAAAACGGAGAAATACTTCATGATTCCAGCTCCTTGAACAGTACGGCGGTTTCTCTTCGGAATACGCCCAGGCCGGCAATGGCGGATCCCAGAACCATGGCAATGCATCCGGGAATGAAGCCGACAAAGAAACTCATGGGCGTCAGTCTCCCGCGCATGACATTGGGCATGAACAGGGAGAACCGGTCCATGGATGCGCTGATGTCAATACCTGTTTCCTGAAGGTAGAGAGTCATTATCACCCCCAGCAGGGTGCCCAAAATTGAGCCGGCCAGTCCAATCATTCCGGCCTCCATAAGGAGCGACCGATATATCCGGATTTTTGATTCACCGATTGCCAGCCGGACTCCCAGTTCTCCATATCGGCGCAATCCGGCCATCAATCCAGCATTCCACAATATGAGGGACATGATAAAAATGAAGATAAAATTCATGGCCACGCCCATTATATCCATATAGTCCATCATGGACTGCAGATCATTCTGCTGCAGCAGTGTCACCATCACCGGAGCAAACTCATCCGATTCTGAAACGGTCGTATTGAAATTCTGAGCCAGGGCTGCGGCGGCTGATTCAGGATACTGCTTCTCAGGAAAAAAACCGAGAATTTCACTGCAGGCATCCTGCATGTCCAATGCATTTTGTGCGCCGGATATGTCTGTCAGTACCGCACCGCGATCCAATGCCTTTATCCCAAACTGGACAGTCCCGGTCACCGTGAAATTTACCACTGTCATTCCGCCGTGCATGGTACCTCCTAAGAAGGAAACGGTCATTCCCGGTTGGATGTCCATGGTCTCGGCGAGTTCATCGCTGATCAGTATGTCATTGGAGGTTTGCGGCAGGTTTCCCCGAACAAGCGCTTTTTCAATCTGAAGCAGTTTGACATCGAAACCGTCAGGATCCAGCAGATCCAGCGCAAGACCGGCCACCATGGCCTGTTGCGAGGTCTCGCCTTTATCGTCAGCAATATCGAGCAGCCCTCCGAATTTAATGCGCGGGGTCCAGTTGATGCCGGGATAGCGGTTCTGCAGATCTGAAGTCAGATCTGAACAGTGCAGTATGGCAAGTTCGATGGGACTTTGATCAGCTTCCGATGCATAGGCCCGGGTCATCACCTTAAGGTGACCGGCATCATAGCGGGCACCGATATCAGCAAAACTGCGGGTAGCGCCTTTCAGCCAGCCGTAGGCAGTCACGGTAATGAACACCCCTGTTGCGACAATGAGTATCGGAAACAGACTGCGGGACCGGTCCCGAAACAGGCCTTTCAGCAGAAATCGGGTCATGTCAGCTTTCCCTTCAGCGCTTCTGTCGGATTCAGCCTGGAAATTTTTCGAACCGGAAACCAGCTGACAATGATCACGGTCGTCATTACCAGCAGGGATGTCAGTACAACCAGAGATATGCCGTATTTCGGGAAAAGGGTTTTTCCCAACGACAGACCCACATCACCGAAGTATTCAGGCATCGTCCAGCCGGTTTTCTCAAACCAGCTCAGCAGCGGCCATCCCCAGCAGGCCGAAAGCAGCAGCGCCAGCAGACCGTGAAGGGTGCCTTCCAGGGTAAAAGTTCCAACCAGGTCGGATCGTGTCATTCCAAGCGAAATCAGGGTACCCATTTCCTTCCGGCGTCGGAAAACGGCCAGTACCTGCGTGTCGAAAATGGCCAGCATTGCCATAAACATCAGCAGGGAGTACATGATACTGGCGCCGGTGGATTTCTGCCGGATCATCTCCGTAATATCCCGAAGAAGGAAAGAAAGGTTATGGTATGTCCAGCCGTCCGGTGACTCCGGCGGTGTTGTGTCAGGCGCAAGCACAAAGATGGTGGCAGCATCAGGAGCTCTCAGCATGGCTTGAAGACGGGGCAGCGACAGCCATATCTGACCGGCATCCACGGACTCTGCATCCGTATGCATGATATGGACGATTTCAATTTCTGCAGCATCAAAGGTGCCGTGAACATCCCGCCAGCGCAGGGTAACGGTATCTCCCTTTTCAAGACCATTACCGGCTGCCATCCGGCTGCCGATCAGAGCCGGGATAAAATTGGACCTTCCCGATTGCAGTGCCTCTGTGGGAATTCCCAGAATTTTCTGATTTTGGGGAATCCCTTTCATCACCACCGGTACCGCCCGTCCGGATGGAAACAGGGTGGCGGAACGGAACAGCAGCGGAATCATGTCACCGTTTTGGAGAGGCGTTCCGAACCCTGAAGGAATCCGGGCCCATGCGTCATCCAGTGTAAAAGGATCAAACGGATCATATCCGTGATGCCAGATCTGGCCGCCTGCCAGTTCCATTTCTATCAGAGTGTGCGTAATCTGGTCGTTCATTCCCTGGTACAGACCCTGCATGGCAATGATGGTCACAAATGTCATTGACAGAACTGTCACATTCAGCCAGGTTCGCATCCCTGCGCCGAGGAGATTTTTGAGTGCGAGTTTAACGGCGAGGTTCATAGGGAATTGAAATTTGAAAATTGAAATTTGAAACTTGAGACTTGAAACTGGATACTCGAGACATGAAACGGGAGACTCGGGACTTGAGACATGGAGATTGAAAAACAATTGAAGCAGTATTGAATCCTGCGCTTATTCATTTCATGATTTCCTGATATTGTAATTGGCCGTGCTTCTAATAAATCCATTTGGTTTTGGGCCTAATTCAGCCGTAATTCCATTGAGTTTTTCTATTTCAGATTTTTGCAGCACATTTCTGCTTTCCAGTTTCTCAAGTAATTCCATAATATTTTTTCTCCTTTGCATGTACTATGGAAATTGGCTGGCATCTGGACAATCCCTCTCAAGTTTTTGAAATTTGAAAATTGAAATTTGAAACTGGAGACTTGAAACTGGAGACTCGGGACTTGAGACATGGAGATTGAAAAACGATTGAAGCAGTATTGAATCCTGTGCTTATTCATTTCATGATTTCCTGATATTGTAATTGGCCGTGCTTCTAATAAATCCATTTGGTTTTGGGCCTAATTCAGCCGTAATTCCATTGAGTTTTTCTATTTCAGATTTTTGCAGCACATTTCTTCTTTCCAGTTTTAAAATCCAATCAACAGATTCATAAAATGACCCTCTTGCATAACGATAGAATAACTGTCGATCTTTTGTAGTGTATCGACCAAATCCTTCCGCGATATTGGCAGAAATACTATCGGCAGATCGGATAACCTGCTTTCCAATAGTATGTTTGACTTTATCTGGCCAATCATTGTACAACCCCCAAATTCTATCTGATAACTGTAGTGCTAAATTGTAAACGTCCAGTTTCTCAAGTATCTCCATAATATTTTTTCTCCTTTGTATATACTATGGAAATTGGCTGGCATCTGGACAATCCTTCTCAAGTTTTTGAAAATTGAAAATTGAAACTTGAGACTTGAAACTTGAAACTCGAGACTTGAAACTGGAGACTCGGGACTTGAAACATGGAGATTGAAAAACGATTGAAGCGGTATTTAATCCTGCGCTTATTCATTTCATGATTTCCTGATATTGTAATTGGCCGTGCTTCTAATAAATCCATTTGGTTTTGGGCCTAATTCAGCCGTTACTCCATTTAGTTTTTCTATTTCAGATTTTTGCAGCACAACTCTTCTTTCCAGTTCCTCAAGTAATTCCATAATATTTTTTCTCCTTTGCATGTACTATGGAAATTGACTGGATCTGGACAATCCTTCTCAAGTTTCAAGTTTGATGGCTTCGCAAAAAGTCAAATTGCACAAAATAAAGTAAAACGAGGTTGGG
>CAZGNZ010000017.1:0-88758 GCA_964527215.1 uncultured bacterium
AAATGCGAAGCATTTTACGCATAGATATTCTCATGAAATATTCGGGCTAATCCGGATATTCAGTGAAAACTGGTTGAATCATTGGTTAATAATCAACTTTCACCCACAGGGTACTATATGGTTCGCTGGAATGCTTTGATTCATCCGTCCGGAGGTTACTTTATCCAGTTGATCTCACCGAAATTCACACAAACCCGGAAGCTGTTGCTGTTGAAGTGAAACCCTGAAACAGTACTAAATTATCCCGTCATCAATTTGCCGCGGATAACGATCATGCCGGTTCAGATGCCGCGAAAGGTCCGGATTCATTTTAAACCAGTCCAGTCAATATTATTCCTTCACCGGTGATTCGGAAGTCATGTACATCAAGGGCGTCGGTCCGCACCGGGCCGGTGTGCTGGCGGAAATCGGCATCGAATCCGTCAGCGATCTGCTGCGCTACTATCCCAGACGCTATCTGGACCGCACCTCTTTCAGCAAGATCAATACGCTGCGTGTTGGCGAGGAAACCGGCGTTGTGGGCCGGGTCGAATCATTCGGCATCAAGCGAACCCGCCGCCGAACCTATTTCCAACTGAACATCCGGGATGACACGGGATACCTGCAGTGCATCTGGTTCAATGCCATCTCCTGGATATCGGATAAATTTCAGCCCGGCAATCTCGTTGCCGTCTTCGGGAAAGTCGGCTTCTTTGAAGGACTGCAGATCACCCATCCCGATTTCGACATTCTGGATGACGGCGAAGATCCGGTGAATACAGGGAAAATCCTGGCCCAGTACTCCGGCAGCACTGCCTTGAAAAAGGTCGGGCTGGAAAGCCGGGCATTCCGCCGCATCATTCGAACCGTATTCCAGCGTCTGGATCATGAAATACCGGACACCTTCACACCCGAATTCCTGAACCGGCTGGGACTTGTTGATCTGGACAGCGCCACCCGCAATATCCACCAGCCTGAATCCCAGCCCCGCCTGAATCAGGCCATTCACCGGCTGAAATTCGATGAGCATTTCTATTTCCAACTGCTCATGGCGCTGCGCCGTCAGTACATCGAGGAAACCCCCGGAAGACAGTTTCCGGAGCAGGGTCCTTACGTGAAAGGCATCTACGATCAGCTGCCCTTTTCCCTGACTGCAGCCCAGATACGGGTGATGCGCGAAATCCGTAAAGACCTCAGCCGTCCCAGGCAGATGAACCGCCTGCTGCAGGGGGATGTGGGGTCCGGGAAAACCGTGGTCGCCATGCTCACTGCCGCTCTCGTCATCGGTCACGGTGCCCAGACCGCGGTTCTGGTTCCCACCGAGATTCTGGCGGAACAGCATTATGCAGGCATGAAGAAATACTGTGATCTTGTGGATATTCGAACCGCCATCCTCAAGGGCGGGATGAAGGAGAAAGAAAGAACTCAGCTGCTGGGTGACCTGCGGACAGGAGCAATCCAGCTGATTGTGGGCACCCACGCCCTGCTTCAGGAGGATGTGGAATTTCACGATCTGGGACTGATCATTGTGGATGAACAGCACCGATTCGGGGTCCGGCAGCGGAAAACCCTCATCAGCAAAGGGAATACCCCCGATCTGCTGGCCATGACGGCCACCCCCATCCCCCGCACCCTGGCCATCACCTACCACGGTGATATGGATGTCTCCGTTATCGATGAACTCCCCGGGAACCGCCAGCCCGTCACCACCCGGGTGGTGAAACCGGAACAGCTGCCGAAAGTGACGGAATTCGCCCGGAAGGAGCTGACTCGGGGCAGACAGGTTTTCGTGATATTCCCCCTGATTGATGATTCCGAAAATCTGGATTTGAAAGCGGCGGAATCCGGTTATCAGCAGATGCAGAAGGAATTTGGCGATTTCTCTGTCGGCTTCATCCACGGCCGAATGAAACCGGAGCAGCGCGAAGAAGTGATGCAGGCCTTCTCCCGGAACGACATCCATCTGCTGGTTTCCACCACGGTGGTGGAAGTGGGTATCGACATCCCCAATGCCACGGTGATGATTGTGGAAAATGCAGAGCGGTTCGGACTGGCACAGCTGCACCAGCTGCGGGGCCGCATCGGCCGGGGAACGCATAAAAGCTGGTGCATTCTCATCCAGCGCAAAAGAACCGAAGAATCCGACCGGCGTTTGAAAATCATGGCCCGGACCGCCAACGGGTTCGAGATATCCGACGAAGACTTGAAAATCAGGGGACCCGGAGAATTCTTCGGCACCCAGCAGCACGGCTTCGCGCGATCCCGGCTGGTGGACCTGATCAACGATACCGCCATTATTCGACTGGCCCGGAAATCCGCATTCGATCTGATCGCAGACGACCCCCACCTTCGGAAATCCCGGAATAAGGGTATCCGGACTCATTTCATTCGCTATTACAAAGACCTGCTTGAATTCATAAATATTGATTAAAATTGAGGTCTGTATTTACGGTTGTTTTTTATTGAAACAATCCGGTATCAGGAAGTATGACTGATACCGCGACCGGCAAAGACATTGGATGACTTGTCAGCCGAAGCACCATCAGGATTTACACATTTCAATTATCGCCGCCTGACCGGATGAAATCATCCCTCGTCAGGCCGGCGGATTAACCGGGGAATTATCTTGTTCTCAGATTACACCAAAATCAACCGCGTTCTGGCAGGACTGGCATTTCTGCTGTCCTTCATCATTTACATCACCACCATGGCGCCCACCACCTCTTTCTGGGATTGTGGAGAATTCATTGCCACTTCAGTGATAATGGGTGTTCCCCATCCGCCGGGAACCCCGCTGTTTCTGCTGATCGGGAATTTGTTTTCGAATCTGCCCACTTATGCCGACATCGGTGCCCGGGTCAATCTGATATCCCCCATCGCCAGTGCTCTGGCAGTGGCGTTGACCTACCTGATTGTGGTCATGTTGGTTGAAGAATGGCGCGGACCGGTGAAAAACCGTGCAGATGCCATCATTGCCTACAGTTCCGGTTTTCTGGCCGCCATGACGTTTGCCGTTACCGACTCTCACTGGTTCAATGCCGTGGAAGCGGAAGTGTATTCTCTTTCAACCTTCTTCACGGCCATCGTGGTCTGGCTGATCCTGCGCTGGGCCCGGAACGAAGGCAAAGCCGGCAATGTGCGCTACATTCTCATTATTGCCTACATCTTCGGTCTGGCCATCGGCATCCACCTGCTGAATCTCCTGGCCCTGCCGTTTATCGCACTCATCATTTATTACAAAAAACACAAATTCACCCCCATCACCTTTCTGTATGTGGTGGGTTTGACCGGTCTGGTATTTCTGGTAATCTACCAGGGCATCATTAAGGGTCTGCCCTTTCTGGCGGATCAGTTCGGTCTGTGGGCACCCATTGCGGCCATTGTTCTGGTTTTTGCTGGGGCGGCCTGGTCTATCTGGCAGCAGAAATTTTTCACCGCTACCATCTTTGCATCACTGGTATTGATTCTGATGGGATTTTCAACCTACACCACCATATTTATCCGGGCCAACCAGCGACCGGCCATCAATGAAAACAATCCTGACACCTTTGAACGGGCCGTAAAGTACATGAACCGTGAACAGTACGGCGAGTGGTCCATCATTGACCGGTCCGCAACCCTGCAGCGTCCGGAATGCTCCTACTGGAAGCGCTATACGCTGAACCGCGCCAATCCGTCCTCAAAAGAAGTATTCAATTTCTTCTGGGAATATCAGGTCAAGGAAATGTACATGCGGTACTTTGCCTGGCAGTTTGTGGGCCGGGGAGATTTCAACTGGCCGGTGGTGAATTTGAAAGGCACTCTGATCAAATACAAGGAGGGTATCAATCTCTGGAGGTACGGACTGCCGCTGGCCTTTTTACTGGGTCTGTACGGCATGATCAATCACCTGGCAATTCTGGACCGGAAAAGGGGGCTGGCCGTTCTGGCCCTGTTTATTATGACGGGCCTTCTGATAGTGGTGTATCTGAACCAGTATGATCCTCAGCCGCGGGAGCGGGATTATTCATACGTGGGCAGTTTCTTTGCGTTTTCGCTCTGGATCGGAGTGGGCATTGCCGACATCCTCCAACGGCTTCAGAAACTGAAATTCGGTTCGGATCAGCTGCGAAGCGCTGCATCGCTGGCTGTGGTGGGGCTGCTGCTGATTCTGATGCCTGTCCGAATGCTGGCCGAAGATCACCACGAACATGACCGAAAGGGTAATTTCGTCGCCTGGGACTATGCATACAACATGCTGAACAGCTGCGAACCCAATGCCATTCTGTTTACCAATGGCGACAATGATACTTTTCCGCTCTGGTATCTTCAGGAAGTCCGCGGTATTCGCAAGGATGTGCGCGTGGTAAACCTGAGTCTGCTGAACACAACATGGTATGCCTACCAGCTGCGGGACGACGCCCCCCGCATACCGTTGAAAATGAGCGATAAGGATATCGATCAGCTGATGCCCATTCCCTGGGAGAGCAAGGATATTTCCATTTTCGGTGTGAATAAAAAAGACGAGAAAATGGTGTGGCGTCTTGATCCTACCTTCATGGGCAGATATCTTCGGGTTCAGGATCTGATGATCTATCGGATCATCAAGGATGTGAAATGGGAACGCCCCATTTATTTTGCGGTCACTGTCTCACCAGACAATCAGATCGGGCTGGATAAATATCTCCAGATGGAAGGTCTTGTGTACCGGGTCAATCCCACCCAGGTGCCGGAGGTCAATTACGACCGCATGAAGCAGCTGATCACTCAGACTGATGATTTAACCGAGATCATTGAAACCGCTGAAGACTGGGAACAAAAGGTTGCCGACGGCGGGGGAATTTACCGATATCGGAACCTGGACAACAGCGATGTGTTTTTCAGTCATAATGTTCTGCGGCTGATCCAGAACTACCGGTCCGGATTTCTGCGTCTGGCATTGGACAATGTCTATTCCCAGCGGCCGGACCGGCAGGAAGCCACCTACCGTCTTCTGAAGGAAATGGACCGCTATTTCCCCACTGAAACACTGCCAATCAACAATCCTGATCTGGAAATTCAAATTGCCCGAATGTACAAGGAAGCCGGTGATTTGGAGGAGTTTGAAAAACGGCTCTGGAGCATTCTTGAATACCCGGGTCTGGGTCTTGATATCATGTACTATATCGGTCAGATGTTCATCAACGATCTCAACGATCCGCTTGCCGCTGTCAAGGTATTCAAACCTCTGCATGCCAATCCGGAATACGCCGGCTACTTTGAAATTATGATTGCGCTGGTCCATGCCTATGCCCAGGCCGGTGAAGCGGACAGTGCTCAGACAGTTCTGGAAAACTGGCTGATGCTGAACCCCAACGACAAGGAAGCCCGGGAAATGCTGGATCTGCTGATGAGAGAACGGGGGTCGCTGGATCAGAATCCGCAGTCCGATGACCCCATCCAGTGAACCAAAACCAATCCCAATAACTGAGTAAACTTTTTGAGCTCTGCATGAATCCCGCACCGCAGGTATCTGTTGTCATTCCGCATTTTAACGGATATGACATCCTTTCCGACTGTCTGGTGTCGCTGGCACGTTCCGGCTACGATGCACTGGAGGTCATTGTGGTGGACAACGCATCAACCGACGGCAGCGGTGAGAAGGTCAGAAACGATTTTCCTGATGTTAAGGTCATCACTGCACCTGAAAATCTTGGATTTGCCGGCGGCTGCAATCTGGGGGCACGCTCCGCAGCAGGACCGTATCTTCTCATCCTGAATAATGACACCATTCATGAACCCGGCTGGATACAGCCCCTGGTTTCCGCCCTGGAAGAGGATTCCTCGCTGGCAGCGGTGCAGCCGAAAATTCTGAACCGCCACCATCCGGGTCGGTTTGATTATGCCGGAGGGTCCGGAGGGATGCTGGATGTATTTGTCATTCCGTTTGCCAGAGGACGTATCATGGATTCCGTGGAACCTGACACGGGCCAGTACAACGACTGCTGCGATATATTCTGGGCATCCGGAACAGCTTTCCTGACACGATCTGAGCTGTTTCAGTCCCAGGGCGGATTTGATGAAATCCTGTTTGCCCATATGGAAGAAATCGACTACTGCTGGCGGCTTCAGCTCCAGGGATACCGTATCGCTGCAGTTCCGGCCGGCGTGGTTTACCATTTGGGCGGTGCCACTCTTCAGTATCAGTCCCCGTTTAAAACGTACCTGAACCACCGCAACAGCCTGATCCTGCTGCTGGGAAATTATGAATTCATGAATGCGGTGTACCTGGGTATCGGTCGGTTGGCAATGGAAGTGGTTTCATTTGCAAAAGAACTTGCAGTCGGACGGCCGCGCCATGCTGCCGCCCATATAAAAGCAGTTTACTTTATTGTGATTAAATGCGGTATCATATTCCGAAGACGACGGAGAATCCGGAAAATTCGCCGGATCAAGGACCGGGAACTGTTTCACCGCATGTATCCCGGCAGTGTACTCATGAAATATTATGCTGAAGGAATACGGGAATTTTCTCAGCTAAACTATCGAATAAACTGAATGATGATCCGGACACTGCATACCATTCCGGAAAAAACACCAACACACCAGAACGAGCCAGTCATTCCACTTCACCATCATGCATAAACATATGCTTAAAGGATAAGCAACCAAACTGACAACCAAAAATATTTGGATAAATTATGCTTGATACCAGACGTGAGGTCCGGCGGCTGTGGGGAAAACTGGAGTTTTCCTCTGTCCGGGCATTCATCAAATTCACACTGACGCTTCTCATCAGTTACCTCATTGCCCTTGTACCGGATTATCAGGGGTTGTCGGAAGCCGGTCAGATGACTTTTTTCATTCTTCTTTCCGCTGCCGGCCTGTGGATCAGCGAGGCAATTCCGGCATTTTCCGTTGCACTGCTGGTGATTGCCATGGAAATATATATTCTCGGAAAGCCCGGCGGACCATTTGCTGAATCCGCCAAGGACTGGGAACTGTTTGTTCAGCCTTGGGCCAGCCCGCTGATCTGGCTGTTTTTCAGCGGATTTGTTATGGCTTCTGCAGCTTCAAAAACCCGGCTGGACCGCTGGCTTGCACGTCATGTTCTGGGCTGGTTCGGCGGACGTCCCAGTCATGTACTGCTGGGTCTGATGATGATTACGTTCACATTCTCCATGTTTATGTCCAATACTGCCACCGCTGCCATGATGATGGCGGTTCTGGCACCCATTGTCGGATCCATGGACAATCGTGATCCTTTTGGAAAAGCCATACTGCTTGGGGTTCCGTTTGCTGCCAACATCGGGGGCATGGGAACCATCATCGGCAGTCCGCCCAATGCCATTGCGGCCGGTTCACTGTCATGCACTCAGGTCAATTTTGCCACCTGGATGCTGTCCGGTCTGCCGCCGGCCCTGGTTCTTGCCGCCGTCGCGTATTTCTATCTGCTTCGAAAATATCCGTCTTTTACTGACTCGATTGATATCACGGCCCTTCAGGATCAGTCCTACCAGAGCGCTCAGCTGCCTAACTGGAAAAAACTGCTGGTGATGTTTGTATTCATTTTAACGGTGCTTCTGTGGATGACCGGTCCGCTGCACGGAATTCCCACAACGGTCGTGTCGTTTATTCCCATTACGGTGTTTTCCGTCGCCCGGGTCACATGTGTGGATGATATTCGCGGTCTGAGCTGGGAAGTTCTGCTGCTGATGACGGGAGGACTGTCACTGGGAGTGGCTGTCGCCAAAACCGGAGTGGCAGACTGGCTGGTTCAGATTCTGCCTATTTCAGGAATGGGATTGATTGCCCTGGCATTTACGTTTACCTATCTGGCAACCATCCTGTCAAATTTCATGAGCAATACAGCCGCTGCCAATATTCTTATACCGATCGGTGTGGCTGCCGGTGCCGGATGTCAGACCCAGGTGGTTATTGCCATCGCCCTGGGTGCCTCGGCCGCCATGTGCCTGCCGATATCCACACCGCCCAATGCCATTGCATATACTTCCGGGAAACTGCAGTCAAAGGATTTCGTCATTGGCGGAATCATCATCGGCCTGCTTGCTCCCATTCTGACCGTGCTGTGGTGTTCATTTGTCTGGGGCAAACTGCTGTAAATCATTGATCCGAAATACCCAAACCAGTATTTGCAGAATATTTAGCACGGATACTTCATAAAGTATCGAAATGAGATGACGAAACCTGTTGATTATGCAGGGCTTGCCAAGAGATTTAAATCCGCCAGTTAACGGGTTCAGTGAAAGGTACAATCGAGATAAAACTGTATTGTCGCGCATGTTCTTTTGGTCCTTTTCTTCGAAGAAAAGGACTTCCAAATTCATGGACTCAAGTAAGGCAGATGTGCAGTTTGCATCTGATCAATACATGTATGGTTACTAACCCGGATAATTCATGAGACTTCGTAGTGAGATGATGAAAATGATTGATTCTACAAGGCATATGAAGAAAAATGAGTGAAATCGTACTGGACAGTACGTTGAGAACATTTTTCGAGTATAACGCTGTAGAATTGAGCAGATCCATCATCGGAATAGATTTCTCATGAAATATTCGGGCTAATGAACGGATTATCAATAAAACGTTTTGTACGAATTTGAGGTCAAATATCGAGCGTAATTGAAAATCCGTCTGCTGACCGATGCTGGAGAATTGACCAGATCCATTATCGTCCGGAAAATGCGAAGCATTTTACGCATGGAAATTCTCATGAAATATTCGGATCAGGGGCAGCTGCGGTGATTCAGGGACTGAGGAGTGTTTCGGGAGCAGTATCCCGGATTTCACCATGTATGGCCTTTCGCAGATCCAGCAGCATTGTCACCGTCATCAGGGGAACATAGCCGTTTGCCTGAATGGCACGCTGAGTGTTTTCCACCACTTCCAGACACTCGCTCCAGCAGGCATCGGGGAATCGGACCAGCAGTTTTTCATATCTGGGTGCAAAATCCCTGAATACCAGATGGTCTTCTGCCGCATTTCGTTCGGCAACCATCAGGTCCCGGAAAAAGAAACCGGCAATCCTGAAAATATTACCCAGTTCATATATTCCGCTTTTCTTGCGCGTCCCGATATCCCTGATCAATTTCTGCCAATCTTTTGGATCCGATCTGAAAACTGTTCGGGCGAACAGTTCGACATCGGTAAACATTTTTTTCTGATCCTGCACGATGCGCAGCGCCATTCGAATATCTCCTCCGGAAATGTGGGCAGCGGTGCGGGACTGATCAGCGTCTTTTCCCTGACGTATCAGATACTCGGTGATTTCACTTTGCTTAAGGGGCGGAAAATAAAACGGCAGGCACCGGGATTTTATGGTGTCCAGGATTTGGTCAATCCGCGATGTAACCAGTACAAAAACAGTGTTGGGGGGCGGTTCTTCAAGTATTTTCAGAAGGGCATTGGCTGCTTCCGGCTGCGGGATACACAATTTTTCAGCATCGAAAATCAGTATTGCTTTCCATCCCCGATCCGCATGAGACATATAAATACGACGGCGAAGATCCCTTATGGAGTGAATCAGAATGGTATTGGCATTCTCCATCTCTATTTTATAATAGGGATTCTGGCTCATTGATTCCATCTTACTGCGCAGTGCCTGTATCTCTTTGCTGCTGAGTCCCTTGAGGGGGGAATCCTCCGGACTCAGCTCCTTCCGACTGCGCGGAAGAGGCAAAATCAGTTCCACGTTGCCGTGCTGAAAACTGCTCACCTTGCTGCATCCTGGGCAGACCCCGCAAGCACCGTTCTCATCCGGTTGGTCACAGTTCACCAGCGCTGCAACCTCCAGAGCATACGCCTCCTTACCGGTTCCATGAGGACCGTAAAACAGCAGAGCATGGCTGAATTTACGGTTGTGCCAGCTGGCCAATAGCAGTTTCCAGATGCGTGTCTGCGGAATCAAGTCTGAATAAATCATTTTTTACTCAGCCAGTGCTCTGGATTGAATTTTTCATTTTCACCCCATACTTCAAAATGGAAATTTGCAGCACCGCCGTTGGCGATTTCGGTCTTGCTGACTTTTGCGATGAGCATCCCTGATTTCACATATTCCTTCTCTGTAACCTGAATCTGATCTACATTGGCATACACGGTATGATAGCCGGAACCGTGCGAAATGATGATCACCTGCTTATATCCGTGCAGAAAACTGACACGGGATACGATACCATCCAAAACGGTGACAATATCAGAACCGGGTGCAGCTTTCAGGTCGATACCGGGATTTTCGGTTTTTGTTTTCAGGGCTTCATTGTACTGAATACCGTATTGGTTGACAATTTGCCCGGATACCGGCCAAGGCAGTCTGCCGCGCAAGTCCTTGAAATTTCCTTCCGTGGCCATCTGCTGAGCTTCACGGATTCGGACCAGTTCCGCCTCGTATTCCTGAGCGGAGGATTTATCTTTCAACAGCTGTTTGATGAGGTTTTCAAGCTCTGCAACCATCTGTTTTTTTGAGTTCAGCTGTTTTTCAAGGCCTGATTTTTCAGATTCCAGTTGTTTCTTAAAAGTATCCCGCCGGGCTTTGTCAGCAACCATGTTTTCGTTTTCCCGGTTTTTTTCATCCCGCAGCTTTTGAACATTCACCAATTCCTGATTGTATGATTCCGTTTCTGCCTCCAGCTCCTGAACGGTCTGTTCAATGTGATGCATCAGGGTATCTTTATGGCGATTGATGGATTCAAGATATTTTACCCGATAAACCATATCATCCCAGTTTTCTGACAGGAGCAAAATTTCCAGAAAGGTGGGTTTACCGGATTTATAGAGATAGACAACCACATCACGCAGTTTCAGCTGCAGCGAGGACAGGCTGCCGTTTTTTTCCTCAATGGCATTCTGCGTGATCTCTATCTGATCCCGAATCAGTCTCTCCTCCCGACTGAGAGACCGGACCAGTTTCTCGGTCAATTGGATTTTGTGATCAAGATCACGAATAATGCTTTCCACAGAATAGGCGGCCCGTTCCTTTTCCTGAATCTGCCGCTCAAGCTGCTGAACTTCCGCTCTCAGGCTGATAAGATCGGTGTGCTGATGATCAATATCTTTCTGGATTTCCCAGGATGCCCGGTGTTCCTGATTCCAAACCAGGGTCAGACACAGCAGACAAAAAATGAAGTAAATAAATTTTTGCATCGTTAACCAGACAAAATTAGCAATATCCATCCAAGTTTTGGGATGCTTTTCCGCTGGCCTTGTTAAAGGTCAAATCTGACCAAAACGTTTATACAATACTCGTACTTATCTGATACAATTTTCTTGTACAGCTGCCCCGGCAGAGCGCTGACAATTTTGTATGTTTTGTCTCCGAGGTGCTGTCACTGGTCAAAAACGTCGTCCCTTCAGGACTTGAATCCTTCCCTCTTTCTCTCCGGTGGCTGAAGCCACCGGCTGGACAACCATTCCCCTTCGGGGAATAAAGAGAATTCGATGGTTTTCCGGCAGAGCAAACCACATCTTCAATGGGATTTCCGAAGTAATACTCATCAACGGACTCAGTGACGCAGAAGCATAGGTTAAATTCATTCTGCGCAGGGATTCATCTGTCTGCCTGGCTCGTAAAAATGATCCCGGCAGGGATCAGGGTATGCAGCCGGTGGCTTCAGCCACCGGTACGGGAAGTACAATATCGCAGTCCTGAAAGGACGACGTTAAATTGACGGACAACCATTCCCCTTCGGGGAATAAAGAAAGTACGATGGTTTTAGTGACAATTTTGTATGTTTTGTCCCCGAGGTGCTGTCACCGGTTAAAAACGTCGTCCCTTCAGGACTTGAATCCTTCCCTCTTTCTCTCCGGTGGCTGAAGCCACCGGCTGGACAACCATTCCCCTTCGGGGAATAAAGAAAGTACGATGGTTTTAGTGACAATTTTGTATGTTTTGTCCCCGAGGTGCTGTCACCGGTTAAAAACGTCGTCCCTTCAGGACTTGAATCCTTCCCTCTTTCTCTCCGGTGGCTGAAGCCACCGGCTGGACAACCATTCCCCTTCGGGGAATAAAGAGAATTCGATGGTTTTCCGGCAGAGCAAACCACATCTTCAATGGGATTTCCGAAGTAATACTCATCAACGGACTCAGTGACGCAGAAGCATAGGTTAAATTCATTCTGCGCAGGGATTCATCTGTCTGCCTGGCTCGTAAAAATGATCCCGGCAGGGATCAGGGTATGCAGCCGGTGGCTTCAGCCACCGGTACGGGAAGTACAATATCGCAGTCCTGAAAGGACGACGTTAAATTGACGGACAACCATTCCCCTTCGGGGAATAAAGAAAGTACGATGGTTTTAGTGACAATTTTGTATGTTTTGTCCCCGAGGTGCTGTCACCGGTTAAAAACGTCGTCCCTTCAGGACTTGAATCCTTCCCTCTTTCTCTCCGGTGGCTGAAGCCACCGGCTGGACAACCATTCCCCTTCGGGGAATAAAGAGAATTCGATGGTTTTCCGGCAGAGCAAACCACATCTTCAATGGGATTTCCGAAGTAATACTCATCAACGGACTCAGTGACGCAGAAGCATAGGTTAAATTCATTCTGCGCAGGGATTCATCTGTCTGCCTGGCTCGTAAAAATGATCCCGGCAGGGATCAGGGTATGCAGCCGGTGGCTTCAGCCACCGGTACGGGAAGTACAATATCGCAGTCCTGAAAGGACGACGTTAAATTGACGGACAACCATTCCCCTTCAGGGAAATAAAGAGAAACGGCTCTGTGCGGCAAAAAGAACCCTGTGTTCCGGCGGACTTTTCCGCTCAGATTTTCCCAAAAAGGGAATTCGTCGGCAGGTGTGAATTTCAACCGGATCGTAATTCCTTTATTTCCAATGCGATTATTGTTCTCCGGATTTTCAGGAATCCGTTTTGAGGGACGGTGCACTTTTTGGCATTGTTGTTGCGAAAAGAATGACAAATTTCATTTCTATTAAAATTCCTTTGTCGGAGATACTCAAATATGGATCAGAAACAAATCAGTTCGGGACAAAGCCTGAATAATATGATTGAACAGGAACGAATCACTGCAATCCACGAAATTATCACAACCGTTAACCATGAAATCAATAACCCGCTTACAGCCATTATCGGCAATACTGAATTGCTTGATCTGGAGCTGAAATCCGGTAA
Source organism: uncultured bacterium (assembly GCA_964527215.1). Classification (GTDB taxonomy): domain Bacteria; phylum Fidelibacterota; class Marinisomatia; order SCGC-AAA003-L08; family JACNLC01; genus CAZGNZ01. The sequence goes on from CAZGNZ010000017.1 coordinate 13,079, forward strand.
TCATCAAAAATTGGCCTCCGCATTGGATTCCATCGCCTCTGCGGCCCAACAAATAAAACAAGTCACTCAACAATTAGCCAACATTACCTCATCAAAGACTGAGATCTACGCCGGTCGAAGTCGCATGACCAGTTTGTCCTGACCACCATCAACAGGACAGATGCTGACTCGTTTTAGGGGCTGCCGGTACCGGCAGCCTTTTTTTTGCCAACAGAATGTTCGGAGTAAAACAGCGTTTGCTGAAAATCGGTGTATATTCTGCGGATGATTACCAATCGCTGATTACCCGGTCTCTGCTGAGGGTATTTTCACCCTCAATGTCGTGCCTTTGTCAAGTTCACTCTCCACCTCAATCACACCGTTGAACTCCTTGACAATTCCATGAACAATTGAGAGTCCCAGCCCGGTACCTTCACCCACTTCCTTGGTTGTGAAAAAAGGTTCAAGGCAGCGCTGTTTTGCAGACTCAGACATACCAATCCCATTGTCTGTAACCTCAAACACGGCAAATGGTGATCCTTCATGATGAAAAAGATGCAGGCCAATTTCAGGGCTGTACGCAGTGATTTTTCCCTGTTTTCTTTTGGATTCCACTGCAAACCTGGCATTGGACATGAAATTCACAACGATCTGCTGGAATTCCTGGGGATTGACAAGAACCAGCGGAAGGTGATCCTGAATTTCAATGTTTAATTTGATATTATGGACTTTAAACTGCTGCTGGAAAAAGACAAGACTTTCGCGTACAGGCTGTATCAGATTGATCCGGTCCGTGGGACTGGAGGATTTCCGGGAAAAATTACGCATATGGGTAATAATGTCTGACGCTCTTCGGACCTGATTTAATATCAGATCCATATCGTTCATGGTTGTTTCCGGGATATTCTTCATGTTTCGAAACTGAAGCTTGAGAAGTTCTACCTGAGCCTGAATGATGGCCAGGGGCTGATTCAGTTCATGAGCCACGCCGGTCGCCATCTCACCCAGTGAAGCCAGTCGGCTCGAATGCACCAGCTGAGCCTGTTTTTCCTGCAGTTCCAATGACCGTTCCTTTACCATTTCCTCCAAATGATCACGGTATTTTTCCAGTTCGGATTCATTCCTTTTCTGCCGTGTGATATCATTCCCGATGACGACTGCGCCCTCGATCTCATTCCGGTCATTCATCAGAGGAACGGCAGAATTTAAAATAATCTTTGATTCCCCGTCCTGACTGTGAATCTGGACCGGTTCATTTAAGGTGGTGATCCCTGACTCACAGGCTTTGGCGGATGCCCATTCATGAGGCTCAATTTTCTTACCGCTGTCAAGAAACCAGCCGTCATATTCAAAGTCATCAAGGCTGTTGTTCAGTTCCGGAACTGCCCATATCCTCCGGCTTGCCAGATTGTCGCTGACCACATTCCCTTTTTTATCGGTGATCCAGACACCCACAGGCAGAATTTTCAAAACCTTCCGAATTCGCTCTTCATTTTCCCTCAGTGCCCGGCTGGCTTCCTGACGCTCCAGAAATACAGACAGCAGCTCACTGATTACAATCAGTACCCTCTGTTCGTGTTCGTACCACTTTCGGGAGCTCAGATGATCCTCCACCACCAGATAGCTGTGCGGTTTTTCACGAAAAAGGACTGGTACTGCCATAAGCGCACGAAGTTCGGTTTTCCGGAACCACTCCACCATGACAGTATCCGAAGCAGGTACATTTTTTGAGCTTCTGATAATAACGGCCTCGCTCTGCCTGAATCGATCCATTATCCGGTGTCCCAGTTCATTCTGACGGCTCGGGAAAAAAATAGAATCCACCATAGGCTGATCCGGATTCATCCAGGTTGAACCGCCGGGAAAATCAGTCACATTATCATCCAAAGATACGATGGTCACCCTGCTGGCTTTCATTGTGGTTCCCATCAGTTTCATCAGTTGAGGGAAATCCGGAGTATCGCCGGAAGCAAACAGACGGGATGCCCTGGCAATGGCTTCCTCCAGCATCAGATGATGAGTGATAATTTTTTCTGATTTTTTCCGTCTGGAAATATCTGTGGTCAGCACGACAATTTTGGATACTTCGCCGTCTCTGCCGTACAAAGCATAAAAATACTGTGATATCCAGGTGGCTTTACCCGGCCGGTTTTTATGCAGCCTCATTTCAGGGATATGATACTCACCCCCATTCTCGTAAACTTCCCGAACACCGGCAGCATGCTCACCCAGGTAAGAATCCCGTTGATCCAGACGGAACTGTTCGCGGGGTTCAAAATACTGAGCCAGATCCTCATCCGGAATGGCCCATATCTCTCGCCAGGCTCGATTGACGATCAGCAGCTGTCCATTTTTCTCCCGGATGGAAATACCGATGGGTGAGTTTTCGATCACAACGCGGATTAAGCCCTCGTACCCGTCTTTAATGCTGCCGGATATCTGCTGATCCATTTCCAGCGTCCGGTTGACCCGTGTCAGCTCCTGCCTGAGTTCAGCCTTTTCCAACGCAATCCTGAGAACCTGGACCGCCGGTTCAAGATATTTTTCCAGTAATCCCTGATCTTTCTGGGCCATGCTGTCCATTGTCAGAAAACCGTATTTTCTGAAAAGGGTCTGAATTGGCATCCATCCGCTCGTGTCAGCATCAGAAAAAAGTTCCGAAGCCTGACGAAATTTCATATCGACGCCGTAACGATCCAGCAGATTGATAAAATTCTGGATGATCTGCCCCGGTTCCTCATCTTTGGATAACTGGTAAATATGATCAATCAGATCAGGTATCTCTTTTAAAATGGTTTTATTAAAAGGCATTGAATCCTCTCTCCAATTTGATCATATCCAACCGTTTCAATCGATTGATCCGGATTTCGTTGGGTATTCTGCCAAGGTCCGGCCTGATGCCGCCAATGGGTATTTTCGGAATCATTGGTTTCAGTTGGTTTCCGGTGCGATTCCCGCTGGGATGGCAATTCTAAACTCCGTCCCATTACCCGGAGCGGAATCCACCATCAGCTGTCCCTGGAATTCGCGAATGATATTGTGCACAATGGAAAGTCCCAGTCCGGTTCCTTCACCAACTTCCTTTGTCGTGAAAAACGGTTCAATGCAGTGTTCCTTCTCGTCCGGAGACATTCCGATTCCATTGTCGGCAACCTCAATGACCACGGAGTCTTCAGATTCAGAGAAAAAGCTGCGGATCGTCACAATCCGCTGATACCCCGGTCCTGCATTTTCCGCCATTTTATCTACGGCATACCGGGCATTGGACATGAAATTGACAATCACCTGTTCCAGTTTCTGCGGATTAATTCGAACCTTGGGCAAATTGGCTTCCTGCTCAACCTTCAGGTCAATATCATTGACCCGGAACTGCTCACGGAAAAATACCAGGCTGCCGTTTACGGGATCGGCAATATCCACAAGCTCTGGATAGGACATTGTTTTTCGCGCAAACCCCCGCATATGATCGATTATCCGGGTGGCTCTTTCGACTTCGTTGATGATGTTGTCAAGATCCCGATCCATCTCATTGCCCTGGTCTTGTTTGCAGTATATCATTTTAAGAAGCTCCGCCTGAGCCCGAATGATGGAAAGAGGCTGGTTTAGCTCATGAGCCACCCCTGTGGCCATTTCACCCAGGGAAGCCAATCTTCCGGAATGAGCAAGCTGAGCCTGTTTTTCCTGCAGTTCCTTTGTACGCTGCTCTACCAGATCCTGAAGATGTTCCTGATAATTGGACAGCTCCTTTTCTTTCTGCTTTCGATCCGTGATATCCCGGTAAATACCGTAAACAGCCAGCTGACTGTTATCCAGAATAATTGGAGCTCCCGTCACGGAAACATCTATCGGCTGATTATTTTTATTTTTCCGAACTGTCTCAAATTCCACCAGCTTTCCGTCCAAAACAACCTGTGTGGTTTCCAGGCTTTCCGCTTCCCTGCCTTCGGGAATGATCAGATCATTGATGCATCTGCCGTGGAGCTCTGCCCGGCTGTACCCAAAAAGCTCAATGAAACGGATATTGGCCATAATGATGGAGTTGTTCATATCCAGCAGAACAATAGCATCCGGTGATGAGGCAAACAGTTTTTCAAAATAGGTTTTTTGCACTCGAAGCTGATTTTCAGCCTGCCATCTATCCGTAATATCTTCACCGGAACTGAGGGTGCCCGTAATCTGTCCGCTTTCATCTCTGATGATACTGTCTCTCCACGCGATGATGCGCTCGAATCCCTCCCGTGTTGTAATGGGATTGGTGTATTGCGGGCGCGGTTCACGCTTTCCGGTTACTATTTCCTGAAAATCCCTGTGAACTTTATCGCGGATTGAGTCCTCTATGAAGCAGTTAAACCAGTTTTTTCCAACAATTTCATTTCGCGGAAGCTCCAGGATTTCCTGGCCTTTGCGATTGATCTGAAGCACTGCACCGGTACAGTCCAAAATAAGGATGATAACCCCGGCGATATCCAAATAAGTCTGAACTTTTTCTTTTTCTTTTCGAAGCTCGTTTTCCGTTTGACGCTGTTTTGTGACATCCATGACCAGTTCCACTGTTCCGATCACTTCACCCGTCCTGCCAATTACCGGCTGAATTCGAACACTGTACAGTTTGCTGTCACTCTCACAAATCGATTCTATTTCAACGGGCGTTCGAGTTTCCATTACCTGTTGAAAATCGCAGTCGCCGCTTATCGCATTCTTGTTTATGATTTCATCATAGCAGGGTCGGGTCGGCATTTCGTCAAAAGCCTGCTTCTGTTCAGAAGATGGATGATTGGTCCAGACGACATTCAGTTTCCGGTCCCGGAATACAATGTATTTGTAGATGCTTGCCAGTATCGCTGCTTTTTCGTATTCGCTGCGCAGCAAGGCATTATGGGTTTCAGACTGCTCTGTTATATCCTGAATGACCGTAACAATATGGCATACCCGGCCATCTTCAAACAACGGGATTTTCCTGATCTCAGTAATCAATGTTTCCCCGTTAAAATTTAACCGGTCGGTTTTGATGATTTTCTCCCCGGTTCTGAATATGCTCTGATACTCGGACCGGCTTTTCTCGTCAATCATCGGATACGTTTCGAACAGATTCTCCCCGATGGGATTGAGATTCAGCTCCAGTTTCTTATGCAGTTTCAGCTGTGTCTGGTTTATATCCACAATTCTGAATTCCGGATCAATCAGGAAAATACCATCAGTCATAGAGTCCACCATCTTATGGTATTTTTCCTTTTCCCAGCGCAGGTCTTTTGAAGCATTAACTTTCTCGGAAATATCACGGCATATGGATAAAACGGCGGGTGTATTCCGGTAGGTAAATGGAACGGCAGAGGTTTCAACATCCAGAACCTGTCCCTGAATGTTGATAAACTTCTGCGCTATCGAGGGCATTACTATTCCTTCGTTCAGAGTTCGGCGGATACGGTCCATGACCTGTTCATAACTGTTTTGTTGGATAAAATCTGTAATGGGCCGGCCGTATAGGTCCTCGGGATTGTCAGCGCCGGTCAGTTTCAGAGCTGCCGGATTGCAGTAAACAAGTTTGCCGTCTATATGAATACCCACCGCATCCGGCAGTGCTTCAACCAGACAACGGTATTTTTTTTCATTTTCCTCCAGTATTTCCTGATATTCGATTCTATCTGTCACATCCCGAATAATACCGATCACACCGAATTTATAATTCTGCATTGAAGTGCGAATTTCCAGGTGCCGGTTATTGTATTCCAGGGCAAACCAGGGAACGGCGGTGCCTGTGAGCCCCTGTCGAACCATTTTGAGTATACCGGGAATTTGGGCTTTGGACAGATGTCTGCGAACGAGAGAAAATACAGATTGATCGATGACGTCTTCCGCTGAAAGCCCGGTCATTTCACTGAAAGCCCTGTTCACCTCCAAAACCTTTCCGGCAAGTGAAACCAAAACGATACCGTCTCCGGCATTCTGGAAAAAACCGACATATTTTCGGTAAAGGGCTTCAAAATCCGGATCAGGCTGGTTACTTCTGTTCCGCTGGCTTTCGTGTTCATTCTGCATGACAGACAGCCGCATCAGGGTCCTGATACCAGACCGCACTGCGCTGCGCGGGACTGGAACCGGGTAGATCAATTCTGGCTCTGCACCCGCCACTGCTTCTGTAAGTTCAGAATCCGCATCCCGGGGCATGAACACCGTTACAGGGATCAGTTCTGAAACTGGATTTTCAGAAAGCGTCTGCAGGTCCCTGACGACGTCCTCTGTTCCTGCATGAATGCGGACATCATAAAAGAGCAGGTTTGTTTTTTCTTTACCGGTCGAATTCAGGAATTGGTTCAGTGAAGTGACCCATTCTGTTTCAGAGGACGAATCTGACACTTCCTGAACAATATCCGACAGCAGTTCCATCAGTTCAGAATCACCTGAAATCACTGCTGTGCGGCTCATAATACCTTCCCTGAACCCTCTGGAATCAGATGGGATGAATAATCAGGAGGACAGGCCGGGAAACTGATACTGACTGTTGTGCCCTGGTTTTTTTTACTGCTGATATATATAGAACCACCGAATTCACGAACAATACTGTGAGAAATGGACAGACCCAATCCTGTTCCGACACCCACTTCTTTGGTGGTGAAAAAGGGTTCCATGCATTTCTGTTTTTCTTCCGGGTTCATTCCAATTCCATTGTCAACCACTTTTATGGTCACATAATTTGTGAATGAATTTTCAATCGTTGTCAAACAGATTTTCATTTCCGCTCGGTTCGTATCCCGGCTTTCCACAGCGTACCGGGCATTGGACATGAGGTTTACAATCACCTGTTCCAGTTTCTGAGGATCTATCAAAATCTGAGGGAGGTTGTCTGCCAGTGACAGCTCAAGCTGGATTCCGTGCGCCCGAAACTGTTCCTTGAAAAAAATGAGGGTCTGATTGAGAAGGAAATTTACATCGCAGGGATCGGCGGGCTGTCCCTCTTTCCGGGAAAAACTGCGCATTACACTGATAATTTTTGCAGCCCGGTCCACCTGATCCATAATTTTATCAAAATCCTTCAGTTGAGCCGGACTCATCAAATTTCGGTTTTTACTTTGCAGGCGCAGCAGTTCTGCCTGCATTCGAATGATAGACAGGGGCTGATTGAGTTCATGGGCAACACCGGCAGCCATTTCACCCAGAGCCACCAGCCGTCCGCTGTGGACCAGCTGAGCCTGATGTTCTTTCAGTTTTTTCTGTATCTCTTTCGCCTCTGTAATATCCATCAGGAAGGAGCGAATTTCGGCATGATCGGATTCGACATCCGGATAATATCGGGTTAATTCATAAATCCAGAAAATCCGGTCGTGATGCTGAATCCGGTATTCCTGTTCAAGCACTCCCTGGGGCTTTGAAAGATATTCCTTCAGTTTACCCTGGACCTCCGCGGAGTCATCAGGGAATACAAGTTCGCGCAGATCCAGGCCGCCTTCAAGAAATGCATTGCGTTCAAGTTCAAGCTGAGTAATATTCGGGGACACGTACCTCAAATGAGCCTGATCAGGCGGATTCCAGTCCCACTGGAATACAATGATAGGTCCTTCAATGAATAAATCCCGTTCTCTCTCCAATTCCCTGTTGATTACATCCAGTTCTTCCGTCCGCTTCTGTACCAGATTTTTCAGATTCTGCTTTTGCCGGTTGATATACCGGGTGCGGAAATTAATGCTGCCAAGGATTATCAGAATCACTGCCAGGACCAGAAAAATTCTGAACGGTGCGGTTCTCCAGATCGGCGGGTGTATCAGCACATTCAGCATAATCCCCTCATCGTTCCAGACACCGTCGTCATTGGAGGCCTTCACTCGAAATGTGTAGCTTCCTCCGGGCAGACTGGTATATGTGGCAATACGCCTGTTCCCGACGTAATTCCAATCCTTTTCAAACCCTTCCAGGTAGTAGGCATACAGGTTTCTTTCAGGCTGATTAAAAGACAGTGCCGAAAACTCAAATGAAATCACGTAGTCATCATAATTCAGTTCAATTGTATCCGTATGAAGGATTGATTTATGCAGGATTTCCCTGCCGTCATCCATTTCCCCAATGGGGACCGGCTGATTAAACAGGCTGAATCCCGTGATTTTAACAGGCGGGCTGAACGGATTCAGCGTCACATCAAGCGGGTTGAAAGCATTGAGTCCGTTAATCCCGCCAAAATAGAATGTACCGCTGTCTCCTCTGTGATACGCACCGGCGTTGAACTCGTTGCTCTGCAGCCCATCTGATTTATTGAAATACCTGAACTGTCCGTCATCGGGATTCATTCGGCAGAGACCGTTGTTGGTACTCATCCACAAACATCCGCTGTCATCGCGAATTGTACCATAGACAACATCGCTGGGAAGCCCGGAAAAGGTTGTATAGGTATCAAATATTCCGCTGATGGGGTCCAGCCGGATCAGCCCTCCGCCATACGTGCCAATCCACAGCATCGTACCGTCATTGTAGAGGGAAAGAACATCATGACTGCGTTCTGCACGGAGATATTTTCGCTGAAAGTTATGGTGTATCAAATGGCCCGGCTGTTCGGGAGTCATTTCAAAAACCCCACGGCTGTTGGTGCCGATCCAATAATGTCCGTTCTGATCCTGGGTCATGCAGGTGACGCCATATTTCAGCGGGGAATCAGCTGTTCCCGGATCGGAGGGATAATTCCACCAAAGCCCGGCCTCGGGCTGGTAACGCGAGATACCCCTTCCTGTGGACATCCACAAGGTGTTTTCATTATCCTCAAAAATATGATACACGCTGTTATCCAGAAGACTGTTTGGATTTTTCGGCTGATGGAAAAAACGCTGAAATGAATCCGTCTCGGGCTGATACCGATTTAAACCGTTGTCAGTTGCAACCCATATGGATTGGTCACGACTCTGGTAAATAAACCAGATTACATCAGAACTGACGGTGGTGGAATCCTCCGGAATATGGGTTTTGGTTTTAAACTCATCCGTACCAGATTCCAGAATATTGATACCGCCGAAAGTGCCGACCCAAAGCGACCCGTCTGACATCTCAAACATGGTGTAAACATGCTTGTCAGTAAGCAGATCGGGATTTCGAGGTGTGTTGTGAAATACCTTGAATTTTCGGGCGTGGGGGGCATAATAGCTGAGACCGGATCCAATTGTTCCAAACCAGACAATTCCCTCTGCATCTTCAAAAATGGTCAGTATGACATCCCCGCAGATGGTGGAACCATCGTAGGGATCATGAAAAAAACGCGTGAAGGTTCCCTGCTCCCGGTTCAGGATATTCAGACCGTCGGAGGTCGCTATCCAGAATATTCCCCTGCTGTCTTCAAAGAAATTATAAACATAATTACAGCTCAGCGATGTCTCATCACCGGGATCATTCAGATAACTCTGAAATCCATCCGTCTCAGGCAGATAGCGGCTGATTCCCCCATTTTCAGTGCCAATCCAGAGATTCTTCTGACGATCAGAATACACACAATAGATGGAATTATCCTGAACAGCATTGGGGTTTCCCGGGTCTGCCGGGTAATGGATGAATGTACTGTCAACAGGATTGAACCGGTCCAGCCCATTACTGGTCCCGATCCACAGGTTTCCGGCAGAATCAAAACTCAGGGTTGTGACAAGGTCTGAAATCAGGCTGCCCGGATCATCATCCCGGTGCCGGAATCTTCGAGCGGTGTTCCGATTGGTGTCAAGACATGCAAGACCGCCGTCAACAGAAGCAATCCACAGTGTACCGTCTTCATCCTCCGCCATCCACCAGATCGATTTTCCGGTTTGTCCCTGGAGACTGTCGGAATCGCTGGAATACCGGATGAATGACTCCCTTTCAGGATCATATCGGTTCATCCCTCCCCATTGAGTTCCCAGCCACATGCGGGATTTTCGGTCCATAAAGATATGAAACACAGACAGATGACTGAGTGTTGTTGAATCGCCGTATTCCGGCGTAAACACTTTGAACTGCTGACCGTCATAGCGGTTGAGACCTTCCTCTGTTCCAAACCAGAGAAAGCCGCTGGAATCTTGATTTATGGCGTAAATGGTATTCTGGGAAAGGCCGTCATCAATATTGACATGTTTAAATTCAATATCCCTGTATTGCCCGGCAGCAACAGATAACAAGCAAAATATGAGCCCAATTCCAAACGTCTTATTCATAAACAGGCAATTATAAAATCAAAAACTGCAGAACCTACATACTGCACTGCAGCAGGAAATCAGCGTGTAAAAACAGTGACGATGTATTATGGATTAAGGGGGGAGCCTAATTTAACGGTATTCGATTTATTAAAACCACAAGAAGATTTCTCGAACCTGAAATCCGCACATTCGGCCGCAGCGTTTATAAATCAGCCGACCCATTGCTGCCCCGCATATTTCTCGAAAATATGCATGCGTAAAATGCTTCGCATATTCCGGACGATAGTATATCTGGTCGATTCTGTTTCAATTACGCTCGATATCTGTTCTCATTTTACTGTCCGTACAATGTCGATGAATTTCCCTGCTGCAGGAAAAGAACCAGAGTAATACGTGCTGCAGATCAATTTTATCTCGATTGAATCCGTCAGTGGGCGGATTTTTAATCCGTCTCCTGACGGACAAGTGTAACTGGGTGCATTCCCCGCCGCTTGTTTGAAATCCGCCATTTGGCGTGGCGGCGAAATAAAAAATGATTATATCACTAATGATACCCCGTCCCGTCGGCTGACGGGCGGGGAAATTCATTATTTCTATGTGTGAGATTCAGTAAACCATTGTTGAAATCCGTCTGTGATCGAGAGCGGATCAGGTGTATTTTGGACAGACTGGTGTGATCCGGTTTCAGCTGCTTTCCGGAATGGGTATTTTGAGCTGTACCGAAGTACCGGACATGGGTTTACTTTTAATTTTCAGGCTGCCGTTAAAATCAGCCATGAGGTTTTGAACAATTGTAAGTCCCAAACCGGTACCTTTGGATTGGCTTTTGGTTGTAAAAAAGGAATCCCGGCAGTGTTTGAGTTCATTTTCATCCATGCCAATCCCATTATCTGAAATTTCAAGATAGCTGCAGCGGGATTCAGGATCAAAGCGTGCAATAATTTCAATTTCCATCTGATAGCTTTTTTCAGCCACGCTTTTTCGCTGTTCCACTGCATGCCGGGCGTTGGAGAGGAAATTCACGACGATCTGCTCAAACCGGACAGGGTTGACGGGAATCAGCGGAATGTCATTTGGAAGACTTGTTTTGAAAATAATGCCGTGATTGCGGAACTGTTCACGGAAAAACATCAGGCTGTCGCGAATAGGAAAGACGATATTGATCGGATCCTGATGTTCAGCTGCCATGGTTGAAAAAGTACGGGCATGTTCCATGATCTCCTGTGCCCGGTCAGCCTGTTTCATAATGTTCTGGCAGGTTTCCAGTATGTCCGTTTTCGGCGGAATATTTTTGTTCAGATTTAATTTCAGACATTCCGCCTCTCCACGGACAATTGAGAGAGGCTGATTCAGTTCGTGGGCAATCCCTGCTGCCATTTCACCCAGCAGCGCCAGTCTTCCGGTATGAGCCAGTTTGGTTTCCTGCTTCTGGAGCTCCATTTGGGCATACTTCAGTTCCGAAACATCCATGAAAAAACTGTTAAACACCTGAGCATCAGACTGCTGGGCGTCTTCGTGGATACGAACCTGAAAATATATCCAGCGCTCATCGGAGTTGGGAAGAATCACTTTCACTTCATTTTCCAGCACTGACAGCTGACCCTCCTGCAGTTCACGGATGCCATTTTTCAGACGTTCATAGTCTTCCGGAAACAGCAGGGTGTCATAGGAGAATTTTGCCTGCAGCACATCTTCCGGCATTACACCAAACTGAAAAATGTTGGGGGAGGCATAGGTGGCTTTCACCGGCTTGCCGGGCTTCAGCTCCCAGTTGATCACCGCAACCGGTCCGGTAAGAAATAAATCCCGTTCAGCTTCAATGAGTTTCTTTGATTCATTCAGCTCAGCGGTACGCTGCATCACCATTTCTTCCAGCTGCTGCTTATACCGCTGCAGTTCCTCCTCTGCACGTTTCTGAGCAGTCACATTTCGGGAAATGCCGACCATCCCCTGAATTTGACCCTTCCTGTCTCTGACCGGGACTTTGGTTGCCGTAACCCACAAATCATGATTTCTGGGACCCTTCAGTTTCTCAAGCTTGTTGATTACGGGTCTTCCGGTCCTAAACAGCTCCAGTTCATCAGTAAGCATCGCCTCAGCCGTCTGGTTTTCAAAAAAATCAAAATCAGACTTGCCGACAGCCTCCAGCGGTGATTTCACTCCAAGAACCCGTGCCTGCGCGTTGTTGATCAGTGTAAACCGGCTGTATTTGTCTTTAAAATATATAGTATCCGGTATGTTTTCCATCAAGGCATCCAGCAGTCCCCTGGCGGATGTCTCTTCCTGCTCCGGCGTCAGCAAATACACAACCACCGCAGCATTGATAACGGTTGATTTATCATTGGCTGCCGGCTGAAACCGGCATTCCAGACGTCCGATGAATTCCGATTCGGCAGGCAGCGGAACCAGTACCCTGGATGATTCACCTTCAAAGCAGCGTTTCAGGTGCTGCAGCCAGAAGGACTGATAATCCTGAGTGATAAAATCAAGCAGATGATGTCCTTCCACCGGACTTTTGGAAAACAGATCGTAACCGAAAGGCTGCTGAGCAGACAGCATCTTGATCTGATATTCGTCATCCAGCAATAAAAACATCAGATTGAAATTTTCCAGGACATCGCCAAGGATTTTCTGCCAAAACTGAGACTGGCCTTCCGGTGATATCTGAACTTCTCTTGCAATGCCCATAATTCCCGCCGGCTGATTATTTTCATAAATAATCGTACTCCAGATTTCCACAAGAATGGACCTTTTGCTCCCGGTGATCATTCGATACTGCTCCACCCGGGTCTGAAAACCGGTCTGCCGTATTTGAGTCAGCATCACCAGCGAACGGGATAGATCAGATGGATGTATCAAATCCCGATAGCTGAGTTTTTTGAACTTTTCACCGTCATATTCAAACAGTGCCTGTGCAGCAGGATTGGCATCCACGAAGTTACCGTCAAGATCATGGATAAACAGGGGAGTCGGGGTGTTTTCAAACAGATTTTGGTGATTTTGGCTTTTTGCCTGGAGATTTTTCCGAATAAACTGGCGGTCGGTTGCATCCTGAAAAGAGATCAGCAGCAGCGGTTCGCCGTCAATAATCACTGATCTGGCGGTCAGCTCCATGGGAATGTCTTCTCCCTGTCCGGTTTTCAACACCCAGTTGAAAACGTGCTGCTCTTTTTTTCTGGCCACCCCAAGCTGTTTCTGTAAGTTGCGGGAGTCATCATCATTCTGAATGAACTGCAATGGAGTCAGGTCTGATATTTTCTGATGAATCAAATCCTGGCAATCCTGGAACCCCAGTCTGCTGACAGCAGCAGGATTGCATTCAATAATACTGTCTCCTTCCAGAAGCAGCATCGGGCGATCTGACTGATTAAAAATCTGTCTGTATTTATCTTCGGCTTTTTGAAGCTTGTTTTCCTGAATCCGTTTACTGAGACAGCCGGAAATGCTTTCATGCAGCATTTCAAAGGAAACGGGTTTTCTAAAATAGTTCGATGCTCCCAGCCGGACGGCTTGAATAGCGGTATCGATATCTCCATGGCCGGTGACAACAATGGTCTGAAGGCTGGGCTGAATTTCCTTAGCCTTGCGGATCAGTTCAATTCCATCCATTCCCGGCATGCGGATATCCGCCACCATTACATCATACTGCTGTTTCCGAAGACATTCAAGGGCATCGGAACCGGAATGCGCCATGTCAATCTGGTAATTGCCGGAATAGTGCAGCAATCCTTTCTTTACCAGTCCGCACAGACTGACTTCATCATCGGTTAAAAGTACATGAGCTGAATCGTGGATCATAATAAGATATTCGGACTATTGACGTATTTGCATGACTGGAGGCGGTCGGTTTTCGCAGATGCTGTTCAATCCAATTCAATAAAAGTCGGCGTGAACCATCAGATCACTCCAACCACCTTACCGACAAAGAACACATACAGGATGACCAGCAACCAGCCTTCCCATTGGGTAATCTGCTTATCCTGGGTGATGAAAAGGTACAAAACCGTGGCAATAATCATTGTAGGCAGACCGAAAGTGAGAATGGAGCTTGATATGATCAGAGGACCAATTAATGCCGGCACACCCATCACGGCGCATGAATTAAAAATATTGGATCCCAGTACGTTGCCCACTGCGATCTCAGATTTGCCCTTTCGCGCTGCCTGCATGCTCACCACCAGTTCAGGCAGGGAAGTTCCCAAAGCCATCACCGTAATCGCAATGATTTCCTTTCCTACATTGAGAAGTTCTGACAGTTCAATGATGGCCTTGATGGTCCATTCAGCGCTAAAATAGATCACGACAGAAGATCCAATCAGCATAAGGATGTTTTTCAACTCCAGTTTCTGATTGGTTTTCAAATCCTTTTCCAGGTCTTTGATTACATCGGTTTCGTCGTGTGCTTCTTCCTGTTTTATCGTATATAAAAAATAAATTACCAGCATGATCAGCAGCAGCAGGGCTTCCGGGATTGTCACCGTACCGTCCCAGATGATGAGTCCCAGCAGAAAAGCTGTGCCGATAAACAGGGGCAGATCCACATTAATCAATTCAAAACTGATCCTGATTTTCTTTCCAACGATGGCTGTCACCCCAAGCACCAGAAAAATATTGGTAATATTCGACCCAATCACATTGCCTGCAACCACTTCAGATGAGTTCTGGCTGACCGCAAAAAGGGAAGATATCAGTTCAGGGAGGGAGGTTCCGATGGATACGATGGTGACCCCGACAACAAACGGCGGGATTCCAAGTACAATTCCGATTTTTTCAGCAGCAATGGTAAAATAATCAGACGCTTTGATTAAAAATGTCAGGCTGATAATGAATATTATTGACCACAGAAATATTGGACCCATGTTGTTCACTTGTTATTTTGATTTGATGAGAGGATGCCCGATTTGATAGCATTATTTTACGGATATTTATGGAATACGTGAAAGGAGAAACAGAACTTCGGATTGGACCTGAAAACGGGTCGTCAGTTGGGCGGCTGTTTCCGTGCTGAGCGCTTGCTGGCATCAAACAGGATATCCTGTTCCGAATGACTTAAGCCATCCCAACCCACCTTTTTCATCTTATCCAGCACATCATCCACCCTGCGCTTAAGCAAAGTCGTGTCGATATTTGCACCCGAACGTGGCTTGTCCCGGGAAGGGACTTTGGGAGTTCCAACTGGAATCTTCCTGGTTTTCTTTTTCAATCTGATCTTTGTCAGCCTCAGCAGATAAATATATCCGATTGCCATTCCGGAGAGATGGGTCAGGTGACTGACTGGTGATTCACCGGGTGAGAGAGTGGCGAAAAAGCTGACAGCTGCCAAAATTCCGATAAAATATTTCACTTTCAACGGCAGGACGGCCATCACCAGAACAATTTTGTTTGGAAAAAGGATTCCGTATGCAAGCAGAATGCCGTACACCGCTCCGCTGGCTCCCACCACCGGAATTAAAGAGTTGTAGTTGAATAAAACAGTGATCAGTCCACTGCCCATGCCGGTAATAAAAAAATACTGCAGAAACCGTTTTTCTCCCCAACGCTTCTCCAAATCCCGGCCAAACATCCAGAATACAAACATATTCATAAACACATGAAGAAAACTGCCGTGCAGAAACAGATATGTAAAGGGCTGCCAAAAGCGAAACTCACGCCAGGAATCTGAAGGAACCAGTCCGAACACCCGGAAAATTTCCATCCGCAGACCGGAAACCTCCACCAACAGAAAAACAATAATATTGGTCATTACCAGCATTTTTACTGCTTTCGTTGTTGCAAAGTAGCGTCGGTCAAACCGTACGGACTGGAATCGTTTTTTCATAGTTCCCTGATCATTTTTGAGAATAGGCAGCCGGTACCGCCTGTATTTTATCACCTGAATTCAATCAACTCCAACAGAATCCTGCTGCGGAAACAGTCCTGTCACCGGACCTGATTGAGCAGTTCATGGAAAATTTTAATAGATTTGGACTGATTGAGTTCATCAACATGATAGGACAAAAACCGGACCAGAAATTGTCCCGCCTGTTTTTCCGTGGAAGTATCGGCAGATAATCGGTCAATCTGTTTCAGATGCAGGGATGAAAGCTGCTGCAGATATTGCAGTTCCCTGACCGGCAGGGTTTCATTTCTTCCGCTGCTGCAGTTCCTGCAGGACAGTTCACCGGTTTCACTGCTGAAAACGGCTTCGGTCAGCGGTTTGCGGCACTGCGGACAAAACTCAAGCTCAGGACGAAAGCCAAGCTGAACCGTCAGCTGATACAGAAAGAAATCAAACACCCTGAAAATGGAAGTGTTCTGTTCTCCCAGTTTTTTCAAAACCGCTGTAATCAGACGGTACAGCACCGGGTGCGGATCTTCTGTTCGGGTGCATCTGTCCAGCATATCCACCATTGTTAATCCGGCTGTCAGTTTCTGATAGCTTTCCCGAAGATTATCAGACCCTGCCGCCAGCTGCGCCGAAGAGAGAATCTGGATATCCCGTCCGGATTTATGATAATACATGATTTCCAGGATCGTCAGCGGCTCCAGAATGGATCCCATGGGGTTTTTGGGTCGTCTGGCTCCTTTGGCCATTACTGTCACTTTGCCAAATGACCGGGTAAACAGTCGGCAGATCAGACTGGTATCGCTGTACTGAATGGTGCGAAGCACAACGGCTTCCGTGGTTAGCTGCATGCTTTTTTGTCGCGCTGTCCTGCTGCGGAACAGGGCATGTTTATCATCGATCTGATATGGCAGTCAACCTGAAGTTTGTTTTCAGATTCCCATATCAATAGAGGAAAACCGGAGCTTCAGCCGAATACCGTATGACCGGTATTGGCGGATTTTAATAGGATTTGGCGCAAATCACCTGATGCCTGGCCGGTACTCCGGAATAAATACATGTCATGCCGTCGGGGTTTTCATCGAATGGAATACAGCGGATTGTGGCCTTGGTCTCTTCCTGAATTCTGGCTTCCGTTTCGGCTGTGCCGTCCCAGCCGCAGCGTACAAACCCGCCTTTATCAACGATGGATTTGAATTCATCCCAGGTTTCGGCGGAAAAGGTATGCTCATTCCTGAAGTCAAGTGCCTGCTGATAAAGATTCTGCTGGATTTCATCGAGGAGCGCAGTGATTTTTTCTGCTGCCGTATCCCGGTCAAGCGCGAATTTTTCACCGGTATCTCTTCGCGCCACGAAAACCTGCTGTTTTTCCATATCCCGGGGACCGGCTTCCACTCGAACCGGAACGCCCTTCATTTCCCATTCATTGAATTTATATCCCGGGGAAACCTTTTTACGGTCATCAAGATTCCAGCGGATATTCCGTGCCGACAGACCATCAAGAACAGGCTGCAGGAATTCTCGGACCGCTGTATCGTCCTGATTGGACCGGACAATTGGAAGAATCACCGTTTGAATGGGAGCAACCCGCGGCGGAAGACGCAGCCCCTTGTCATCGCCATGACTCATGATTAACGCTCCCACCAGTCTGGTACTCACTCCCCAACTGGTGGCATACACAAATTCTTCCCGGTTATTTTCATTTTGGAATTTCACATCGAAGGCCTTGGCGAAATTCTGTCCGAGGTAATGGGAGGTGCCGGCCTGAAGAGCCTTTTTATCTCCCATCATTGCTTCAATGCAGTATGTGTCCACAGCGCCGGCGAATTTTTCCGACTCTGATTTAAGACCGGTGTAAACAGGAACTGCCAGCACGTCCTCAGCGACTTCCCGATACACTTCCAGCATCTTCAACGCTTCTTCGCGGGCTTCTTCGGCAGTGGCATGGGCGGTGTGGCCTTCCTGCCACAGAAATTCACTTGTCCTCAGGAACAGCCGCGTGCGCATTTCCCAGCGGACCACATTGGCCCATTGATTTATCAGAAGCGGAAGATCCCGGTAAGACCCGATCCATTTTTTGTACATGGCCCAAATAACCGTTTCGCTGGTGGGACGCACGATGATTTCTTCCTCCAGCCTGGACAAAGGATCCACTTCCAGATCGCTGCCGTCTGCAGTGGCACGCAGACGGGAATGGGTCACGACAGCACACTCTTTGGCAAACCCTTCCACATGTTCCGCTTCCCTGGCAAGAAAAGATTTGGGAATAAACAGCGGAAAGTAGGCATTGACATGACCGGTATCCCTGAACCGGCTGTCCAGTGCAGACTTGATACCCTCCCAGATACTGAAGCCATACGGACGAACCACCATAGTCCCCTTTACAGGACCATAATCGGCCAGCTGCGCTTTTGTAATTACATCAGTGTACCAGCGTGAGTAGTCTTCGCTCTTGGGTGTAACGCCTTTAGCCATGAGAACCTTTCAAAATAAGTTGAGATCGTATCCGTAAAAACCGCATAATTCCGCCGCAGACAGCGGAATTTCCACTCTGAAAACGGGCGGGAATTTACATTGAAAAATAAGACAAGATACAGGCTAAACCTGCAGACGGCCTATACCAGATGCGCTAGCTGTTCCAGACTGTAGACAATGTCATCCTGCTCAATACCGTAATGGGTCACCATTCGAAAGCGGTTGGGTCCTGTCTGAAGAAACCGGACTCCGCGCTTTTCCATCTGAATCACCAGTTCATGCGGTTCAATCCGATCACTGTCCAGATTGAAGAAAACCAGATTGGTATGCACCTGATCCAGACGGATGTGGATACCCTTCATCTGAGCCAGCCCGTCTGCCAGAATTCGAGCATTATTATGATCCTCTTCAAGTCTTGGTATCATTTCATCCAGAGCCACAATGCCGGCTGCTGCCAGCACGCCTGCCTGACGCATACCGCCGCCCAGGGTTTTCCGGTATCTGCGGGCATGATAAATAAATTCTGAAGACCCGCACAGCAGCGAGCCGACAGGTGCTGACAGACCTTTTGAAAGACAGACACTGACCGAATCCACCGAATCCACCAGTTCCGCTGCCGGGACTTTTTGGGCTGCCGCTGCATTGAAAAGCCGGGCTCCGTCCACATGAATACGCAGATTGTTTTCCCTGGCAATGTCAACGGTCTCCCGAATGAAACCTGGTTTCAGGGGAGTGCCAAAACACATATTATGGGTGTTTTCCAGACAGATCAGACGTGTCACCGGGAAATGCACATTATCATCCCGAATCGCCGCACGTATCCGGTCGGTATCCATTGAACCGTCATCCAGGTTGGGAATCTGATAAGAATGGACACCGCCCATCGTGGAAATTCCGCCGGCCTCGTAAATAAAAGTATGGGAGCGGTCACCCACTATCGCTTCCGATCCGCGTCCGCAATGAACCAGCACCGCAATGAGATTGCTCATCGTTCCGCTGGGCACAAAAAGCGCTTTGTCAAACTGCAGCAAGGCAGCCACTTTTCTTTCCAGTTCATTGATGGTGGGATCTTCCTCAAAAACATCATCTCCCAGCACAGCCGATTGAATTGCAGCCTTCATTGCCGGAGACGGCAGTGTTACCGTATCGCTTCTCAAATCAATTATCTTATCCATCATGATTCCTGTTTTTCTCGTTGTTCAGGATGATTCGCCCCCCCCCATCCGCAAATTCAATCAAGTGCTTCGTTTGCGGGAATATCTCGTTTTCTGCAGAAAACCTGTTCGAATTCATCTGTTTTGCGGTTTTGAGATCACACAAAATTACAAAGGACTTCGGGTATTTTCCGCCTTAACAGGCAACCACTGTTTACTATGACCGGTGTACCGCAGTGCGTTCAGCCGGAAATTACCCAGGCTGTCGCTGGAACCCGAACAGAATCAATCCTTGGATACTGTGATTTTAAATCCGCCATTTGGCGTGGCGGCGAAATTGTAAATGACCCGATCGATTATTGATACACCGTCCCATCAGCTGACGGGCGGGGAAATTCATTAGCGCAATGCATTTTTTGAAAACGAAATGCGGGAAAACCTCGGAATCTCAAGTCAATTGAAAAGAACTTCATCAAAATGGGGTTTGGGAATGCAATAAGGCTTAAATGTTATGACTCCCGGGACACATCCCGGGTCCAGGGTTCCGTGCGGCGCCGGCGGGAATTCAACCGGACGCACATGTCCGCCGACTGATGGATTATGTGTTGGGTTTTTCAAAATACAACTGAGATAAATTCAAGTTAAGTCCATGCTGCATCATGAATTACAAATCACAATTTAGGACCGCACAATTCACACGGCGGATTATTAAATTACGGACTCATGACACATGACATATTTATACAAAACGCACACATCATCACCCTGAACCCACAGCTGCCCAGAGCGGATTCGCTTCATATTTGTGAAGGCCGCATTGAATCAATTGGGCTGGGTCTCCAACCGCCGGTTTCTTCAGAAGTTGTGGATGCCGGGGGCGCATTCATTGTACCGGGTCTCACGGATGCCCATGTACATTTATCCAATTTCGGTCGATTTCTGGAAGAACTGCAGCTGAAGCAGCTGACCGGTCCGAAAGACGTCATCCCGCTGATAAAAGAAAAGCAGCAATCGGTACTGTCCGGTGAATGGATACTTGGAAGAGGCTGGGACCAGACAGGCTGGCCTGACGGGATTTTCCCGCCGTCGACGATACTGGACAGTCTTTCCGGCAAACATCCCATTGTTCTGACTCGCGTTGACGGACATGCAATGTGGGTAAACCGGACTGCCTTACAGGCTGCCGGCATTGATCCTGCCGGTTCTCCCCCTGACGGAGGTCAGATTATCAATAACTGCATTCTGGTGGACAACGCAATGGATCCGGTTATGAACTGTATTCCGCAGAGTGACGGCCGGACGGTCAAGCGCTATATACAGCGGGGAGCGGAAACTTTTGCCAGTCGGGGCATCACGGAAATCCACGATGTCTGGCAGACACAGCAGGAAATCAGCATCATCCGCGAGTTGATTGCCATGGATAAATTTCCCGTTCGCTGCTATGGAATGCTGCCATACAATAACACAGCTCTCCTGCAGCAGTTTTTTGATGAAGGTCCCTATATTTCCGATTTCTACACCATCCGCGCAGTCAAAGCCTTTGCAGACGGAGCACTGGGAAGCCGCGGGGCGGCACTTCTGGAAGACTACAGCGATGATCCCGGGAATACCGGTCTGATCATCGTGGATGAAGCGGTATTTGCGGATCTTGCCTGCAGATGCCGTGATGCCGGATTTCAACTGTGCACCCATGCCATTGGCGATCGTGCAAACCGGTTTGTGCTGGATCAGTATATCAGCGCCGTGGCTCCCGATAAACAACACCGCTGGCGGGTGGAACATGCGCAAATGGTCACCGACGCCGATCTTCCCAAGTTTACCGAACACGGAATCCTTCCGTCCGTTCAGCCCAGTCACTGCACCAGCGATATGAAATGGCTGGAAACCAGACTGGGAGCTCAAAGAACGGCGACAGTTTCTCGACTGAACACAATGGTTCAGGCCGGCTTGAAAATACCCGGAGGATCGGACTGTCCCATTGAAGACGGCATTCCTTTGTGGGAATACTATGCCGCGGTCACTCGCCAGGATCACCGCGGGAATCCGCCGGGCGGATGGCATTCGGAGGAACGGCTTTCTCCCCTCAATGCCCTTCGAATGCTGACTGTCTGGGCAGCATATGGTGCATTCGCAGAACACCGTCGAGGACAGATCAGAGACGGATTTGATGCCGATCTGACATTTCTTGACCGAAACATACTTGAAATACCGCACACGGAAATACTGGGTACTCAAATACTGGCCACGATGACGGCAGGAAAATTCACTTTCAGACATCCCTCATTCTGATCCCCGATCGGGATCCACAGCAATAGTTTTATACTCGAAACTTGATGAAGCAGCACACCCTGCTGCACGGTTTTCTCTGGTCATGGAATTCCATATAAATATTTTGCAATTCTCTCTTTTGATACAAAAACGGATCGTAATAAATTGACTGGCTCTTTTCCAAATCGTTTTAGATGATTTGGTGCTGGCGAATTGCGTTCGGAAATAGTTTCCGATTTAGAATTAACCGCAATATTGCCTGACATAACCCTAACTTTAAACAGATATACATTATGATCAAAAGCATTGGATTCAGATGGTTAGTAATCGGGGTTGTGCTCCTTGTCAGTGCACTTCAGTTGATCCCTTCCATCCAGTTCTTTTCCATGTCTGCCGAAGACAAAGAACAGATGAAGACAGATGAACCCGAGACATTACAGGAATTAACCGATCAGTCCTTGAATTTGGGACTGGATCTGCAGGGCGGAATGCATGTCGTCCTGGAAGTGGACCTGCCGGTACTGGTTGAAAATCTCGCAGATCACAAGGCAGAGGAACTGAGTGAAGCTGTGGCGGAAGCCCGGAAAACGGCACTGGATGCCAACCGGGATTTCTGGGAAGAATTTGAACGTGCATCAAACAGAATGGATTTGCGGCTGATCCGGTATTTTTCCACCATGGAAGGTCTGCGCGGAAAAAGCAATACCGATGTGATATCCGTATTGAAGGAAGAGGGTGAAAATGCCACCAGCAGTGCGCTGGAGATTATCCGCAACCGGGTGGATGAATTTGGTGTGTCGGAACCCAATATCCAGAAAAGCGGGCACGACCGCATCGTGGTTGAACTGGCCGGTATAGAAGACCCTGAAAGAGCCAGGAATTTGATCCAGAGAACAGCGCTGCTGGAATTCACGCTGGTAAAAACCAATGATGATCTTTCCGGCATGATTGAAAAACTGGACAATGCCCTTCTTGCTGCCGAAGGTCCTGCAGAGGAACCCGCTGACAGTGTGAATACTGAACCGGCGGATGATTCAGACCTTGTGATTGAGGAAGATGCGCTGACGGCGGACTCGACCGATGCGGATGAACTGGATGATTTGTTTGACACATTCGAGGAAGACTCGGAAACCAGTCTTTTAAAAACCACGGATGATATTCTCATCGATAAACCGTTTTCCGGTTATCTGAGATCCTTTCCGGGCGGCATGGGTGTCCTGGCTGGTGATATTCCTGCCTTTACCAAATTACTGAATTCAGAGGCCGTTCAGAACGTTATCCCCGGTGATGCTGTTTTTCTGTGGGGCAGCAAGGTTTTGGAAGGTGCCACTCAGGAAGGGACTTCAATCGCATTCCAGAATCTGTATTACGTCAGTTCCGAGGCGGTTCTGACCGGCGGCGTGGTTACTGACGCCCGGGCAGCCTTCGGAGGTGTCGGCACGGATCAAACCGGTAAAGCTGTCGTAAACCTGGCAATGGATTCTGAGGGCAGCAAAGACTGGGCCCGTTTTACCGGGGCAAACATCGGCCGAAATGTTGCCATCGTCCTGGACAAAAAAGTGTATATGGCACCCAATATCCGTGATCGAATTCCCGGCGGCCGAACCCAGATAAGCGGTTTGGACAATATCGATGAAGCGATGGATATCGCCAATGTGCTTCGAGCCGGTAAACTCCCGGCACCGGTGGTCATTGTCGAAGAACACACTGTCGGTCCGTCTCTTGGTGAAGACTCCATTATTGCCGGCTCAAAAGCCATGCTGTACGGCTTTATTGCCATTATCATTTTTATGGCAATCTATTATCAGGGATCCGGACTGCTGGCCAATCTTTCCCTGATTCTGAATCTATTCATTGTCATCGGGGTTCTGGCGATGCTTAAAGCCACTCTGACACTGCCGGGTATTGCCGGTCTGATTCTAACGATCGGTATGGCGGTGGATGCCAATGTCATCATTTTTGAACGAATCCGTGAAGAACTCAACAAAGGGAAAACGGTCAGGGCTTCCATTGAAGCCGGTTATTCCCGTGCATTCACAACCATTCTGGATGCCAATATCACCACATTGATCGCCGCCTTTGTTCTGGCGTGGAACGGCTCCGGTCCCATCAAAGGATTTGCCGTCACACTCAGTGTGGGCATCATCAGCTCCATGTTTACGGCAGTATTCATCACACGGACCATCTTCATGATGTTCGGCAATAAAAAACCTCTTAAAAGTTTGAGCATAGGATGAGAGTATTTAAAAACATAAGCATTGATTTTGTCAGCAAGCGGAAGGCTGCCAGCCTTTTTTCAATCGTTATGATTGTCATTGGCATCGGGGCAATTGTTGTCCGTGGCGGTTTAAATCTTGCCATCGATTTTACCGGCGGAACGGAAGTTCAGCTGCGGTTTGAACAGCCTATGGATATTGGAGATGCCCGAAAGGCACTGGAAGCACAGGGAATCGAAAATCCCAGTCTGGTTACCATCGGTTCCGACCGGGAACTTCTGCTCTACACCCAGCTGTCCGGTCCTGAAGTCAAGGAAGAAGTCCAGGCCGCTTTTGCCGACCGGGAGTTTGAAACACGGCGCATTGAGCAGGTCGGACCGAAGATCGGCAAGGAAACCAGCAATGATGCCTTTCTGGCAATTATGATGGCTCTCCTGCTGATTCTGTTTTATATCATGTTCCGCTTTGATTTCTATTACGCACTTGGCAGTGTGGCCGCACTGGTTCACGATATTCTTATTACGGTAGGTATTTTCGCCATCTTCAATCTGGAAATTAATCTGATTATTGTGGCTGCGTTCCTGACGATTGTCGGATACTCCCTGAACGACACCATTGTGGTTTACGACCGTATCCGCGAAAATATCAAGGCATACGCCAGCAAATCCCTTGAAGATATCGTAAACATATCACTCAATACGACCCTTAACCGTACTGTTATTACCAGTGTGACCACCTTGCTGGTTGTTATTTCACTGCTGATTTTCAGTCTGGGTCACATCGTGCTGTTTGCCACGGCACTCTTCATCGGGATATTGATTGGTACGTATTCCTCCATATTCGTCGCCAGCCCCGTGATGATTTTCTTTGAAAACAAACAGCATCGTAAGCTGAAAAAGAAAAAATAGCTTCGGAGCCCCAATCAGTTTGTACCACTCAAAAAGACTCCGCTTCACTCGGGGTCTTTTTATTTTTTTTAAGATGTTCAACCCGTTTCAACCTATATTGGAAGCATATTCATGGCAATTACATCAATCGTCGGCGGTCAGTGGGGAGATGAAGGCAAAGGCAAAATTGTCGATTACCTCAGCAGTAACGTAGAGATAGTGGCCCGGTATCAGGGCGGTGCCAATGCCGGCCATACCGTCTTCATCGGGGAACAGAAACTGATTCTCCACCAGATTCCATCGGGCATTCTGCGGTCCAACTGCCAATGCCTTCTGGGGAACGGGATGGTATTCGACCCGGTTGGATTCTCGGATGAACTGGACTCCCTGAAATCAAACAGCATTGATACCGGCGGCCGGCTTCATCTTTCGTATTATACACATATTGTCACACCAATCCATAAGGCCATTGACCGCTGTCAGGAAGCTGCATCCGGACACCGGATCGGGACAACAGGCCGGGGTATCGGACCGACTTACAGCGATAAAACCAACCGGATCGGTATTCGCGGACATGATCTGCAGGACAGCAGTCTGCTGAAAACCAAAATCGCCGACCGCATCCGCCTCGCCCTGGATTCGGGAGATATTACGCCGAAAGAAGTGCCGGTGATTGAATCCCAGCTGCCCGCCTTTTATTCTGCAGCCCAGCTGGCATCAGGTTATCTGGACGATGTATTTTCCATCGTTCAGGAAAATATCAAAACCGGCCGGAATATCCTCATTGAAGGTGCTCAGGGAGCTATGCTGGATCTGGATCACGGCACATATCCCTTTGTGACTTCCTCAAATCCGACGATCGGCGGTGTTTCCACCGGGCTGGGCCTGCCCACCACGGCCATTGATCGGCGCATCGGAATCTTTAAAGCCTATACGACACGGGTCGGGAATGGCCCCTTTCCCACAGAACTGAAAAACGAGGACGGAGCCAGACTGCAGCATCTGGGACACGAATTTGGCGCAACCACCGGCCGTGAACGGCGCTGCGGATGGTTTGATGCTGTCCTTGCAAGATACTCCTCACAAGTGAACGGACTTACGGAAATTGCACTCACCAAAATCGATGTTCTGGATGAGTTTGAAGAAATAAAGGTCTGCACCGGCTACAAAAAACCGGACGGCACCATCACGCAGAAGATGTCTGAAGTACTGTACCGACTGGAGGATGTAACTCCTGTCTATGAAACGCTGCCCGGCTGGAAAGAGAACACCAGCGATATTGAGCATTACGATGTCCTTCCGGAAAGAGCAAAACAGTACTGTCAATTCATCACCGAGCTGACAGACACCCCCGTGAAAATTGTTTCCACAGGACCTGAACGCAACCAGATTATTGTAAAACCCGAAGTGTGAACTGCCGTGTATTGAAAATTTCTCGTTGGAAATATCTCTCAGCAAAGGCGGAATACCATCAATTTCCAATGCCGGATGCCCCCCCGCACCCATCCAAAAATCATTCCGTTCAACGGACAAAACCGTTCACCTGCAGAGCCGTTTTTATTTTAATTCCTTATTTATGGTCAAAGCCTATTAATTTTTCATTCAGGCTGGACCCTTTTTTACCCATATTCACAGGAACATTTCTGCCATGTTACGGTCATTTTTGCTTATCCCTGTACTGACAGTCTTTGCATTTTCAACCCTGTTTGCAGAAAAAGACATCGTTCTGGCGGAACCGGTTACGGGTGCGGCAGATGAACCGGCACAGGCAGATGACAAGGAGTCTGAAACTGAGCTTCCGCTTTTTGAAGAACATATTCAGGATTTTGAATTTTTCCCGGGGCTGTTTGACATTTACCGCAATACGGAAAAAGATGAATATTTTCTCGCCCTGCACCCGGATCAGCTGGAAGTGATTTATCTGCTCAGCATCACCCGTCAGACAGGTGATGCCGGGAGTTTTGACAGCGGCGCCATGATGGGAAGCCTTCCCATGGTGTTACATAAATTTAACAAATCAATACAGTTGCGACGGATTAATACCCGTTTTCGGGCAGAAAACAATCCTCCCATGGAACGCGCTCTGGACAATGCCCTTAATCCATCCATTATTCTGACAACCGACATACTGACCGAACCAGATACCCTTCATGGGAAAATCCTCATTGACCTGAAAAAACTGTTTCTGAACGACCGTTTTACCCAGATCGGTTACATTACCGGAGAATGGAAACGTAAATACCAGTTTGATCAGGACAACTCCCGGTTCAATTCTCTGAAATCATTTCCTCTGAATACGGAAATCGATGTCCTGCTTCATTTCAAATCAGATAAACCGCATCGTTCCGTCACTCTGCCCGACTCCCGGTCCATGCTGCATCGGTATCATTTCAGTCTGTCAGCACTGCCGGAATCAGATTATGTACCGCGGCCTGCGGACGATCGTGTGGGATATTTCCTGACCATGTATCAGGATTATTCCACTGTGGAACAGGATTCTCCCTATAAATACCTGATCAACCGCTGGAATCTGAAAAAGAAAGATCCGAATGCAGACCTGTCCCCGCCGGTAAAGCCGATCACATTCTGGCTCGAAAACACGATTCCGATCGAGTACCGTCCAGCCATCGAACAAGCCATTCTGCTCTGGAATGACGCCTTTGAACGAATCGGTTATCAGGATGCGGTGGTCGTGAAGCAAATGCCGGACGATGCAGACTGGGATCCGGCGGATGTCCGCTACAATACCATACGCTGGATCATACAGCCCGGCGGCGGATACGCAGTGGGACCTTCCCGGGCCAACCCATTTACGGGGGAAATATATGATGCGGACATTCGTATCAGTGCAGATTTTGTCCGTCATTTTTATACGGATGTCGCTGAAATGATTGCCCCGCTGTCCCTGTCCGAAGTTCTGTCGGAAGCCCGGTTGGAATCCGAACATCGGACCGGCAGACATGAATGCCGGTATGCCGCAGAAAAAGCCCACCAGATGTCCTTTGCCTGGGATCTGCTGGCCGCCAGAGGGCTCACGGACAACATGAATCGGGAACAGTTTATTAATGACGGTCTGATTGATCTGGTGGTCCACGAAGTAGGGCATACGCTTGGACTGAGACATAATTTTAAAGGCAGCCACGTCTACCCGGAAGATCTGCTGCAGGACAAGCAGTTTACTGAAAATTTCGGATTGACATCGTCGGTTATGGATTACGCACCACTGAACATCTCCCTTCCCGGGGATTCCCAGGGGTCTTATTTTCAGACTGCACTGGGAGTATGGGATTACTGGGTTATTGAATACGGCTACGGGGATGCGGAATACCGTGGGTTTGACTCTGAAGACACATATCTTGAACATCTTGCCGGGATGGTTGCCGAACCCATGCTGGATTACTGCACGGATGAAGATGCACGGGGATATTCCGCCTGGGGCATGGATCCGTCCTGCAGTCTGTATGATTTAACCAGCAATCCGTTGGAATACTATCAGACACGTGTGGATCTGGTACATGAACTATGGCAGGGGCTGCCTGACAATTCTGTGCAGCCTGGTGGTGAATATCAGGATGTGCGCAACGTTTTTTTCCAGGGCATTCGGGAATATCGGAATTTATCACGCAATGTACCGAAATACATTGGCGGTGTCTATGTCTATCGCGGTCATATCGGTGACCATACCGAAAAGTGGCCATATGAAGCTGTGCCGGCAGCTGAGCAGCGGGAGGCACTGGCATTTCTAAATAAGGTTTTGTTCAGTGCGGATGCATTTGAGTTTTCCCCGGAATTGTTAAGCATGCTGACCCCCGAATATCGTGGTGATTTTTACGGCGGTCTGTGGAGAAGCGGTCGGCAGGATGTGCCCATTCACAGTGAAATCCGTGTTATTCAGGCCGGTGCGCTTGTCCGCCTGTATTCCGCGGCAACCCTGGAAAGGCTGCTGGACAATGAAATTCGGTATCGCCGGGAAAAAGAAGTTTTTACCATGGCTGAACTGTTCGAAACATTAAGAGACAATATATGGAACGAGCTGGACAGCGGCAGTAATATTATCAGTTTCAGGCGGGAACTGCAGCGGATGCATCTCAAACTGCTTCAGGATATTATTTTGGAAAAACCTGACAAATATCCGCTGGATGCCGTCGCTCTGGCGCGCTATGATCTTTTAGCACTTGGTGAAAAAATACCCGGTGTTATCCATCGTCCCGGTATTTCAACCATTAACAAAGCACATTTACAGGAAGTGAAAGCGTCCATAGAAGGAACATTGGAAGCACACCTGAGCCGGGACTGACCCTGTGACTGCTGCCGAATTGAAGTAAGACGAAAAGCAATTAAGAAACCAGATTTTGTAATTCCAAACTAAATAAACTATCTGCACCCCATTATGAATGATATAAAAGTACTGATTGTTGAAGACGAAGTTAATCTGTGTGAGCTGGTAAAGCTGGGTTTGGAAAATATGGCCAGTAATTATCAGATTTATATCGCTCACAACGGACAAGATGCACTAGAGGTTTTGGATAAAACAGCCATTGACGTGATGGTGACGGATATCCGGATGCCCGGCATCAGCGGGATTGAACTCCTGGAAAAAACCAATGAGCTCTTCCCCGCTCTTCAGACCATTGTGATAACAGGTCATGGTGATCTGGACAATGCCATTGAAGCCCTGCGCCTCGGTGCCCTGAATTATATCAAAAAACCCGTCTCTTTTGAAGTACTGCATTTTTCAATTCAGAAAGGGATAGAAAAAGCAAACCTGAAGCACCAGCTGGAGGCGAACGAGCAAAAATTCCGGAATGCTTTTATGTCTGCCCCGATGGGCATGATGATATTTAAACCGCACCACCCGTTTATTCAGGTTAATCAGACAGTCTGCAGCATGCTGGGGTATTCTGAAAAGGAACTTCTGAAGAAAACCATTGAGGATATTACCAATCCCATCAGCATTGAAAAAGAGTCAGAAACCATCTCGAAACTGATGGCCGGCGAAGAAGACAGCGCCAGTTACCAGACGAGATATATCTGCTCGGACAAACATGAGATATGGTGTAATGTGCATCTGTCCCGCTCAGATGACAGCACAGGCCGGACAGCCCATCTCATCGCCCAGGTTTTGGACGTTTCGGATCAGATTAAGGGATCCAAAATCAGGTCAGCCACCTACAAAATCTCCCAGGCCGCCCATATGGCCACCAGTCCTGAGGAACTGTTCAAAAGTATCCACGACGCCATTGCCGAGCTGATGCCGGCCAGTAATTTCTTCATTGCCCTTCACGATAAAGAAAACAATAAGCTGAATTTTCCCTATTTTGTGGATGAGAATGATCCCCCGCCCGATCCTCAGGCTTTGGAAAAAGGGCTGACAGAGTATGTTCTGAACAGCGGCAGTCCCCTTTGGGCGCCCCCGGACGTGTTTGAAGAACTGCTGCGAAACGGGGACATAGAGATTCTGGGGACACCGGCGGTTGACTGGCTGGGAGTACCTCTTACAGCCAATGATGAAGTGATGGGCGTCATGGTCATTCAGAGCTATACGGAAGGCGTATGCTTCAGCGAGGATGATCAGCAGGTTCTGGTATTTGTTTCTGAGCAGATAGCCATGTCCATCCGGCAAAAAATAATTCTGGATGCGCTTCAGAGTTCTGAAGAACAGTACCGCACCCTGATTGAACATTCCAACGACATGATTTTCACCTGCGATACTCGCGGAAACTTTACATTTGTTAATTCTCAGACGGAGACCATCACCGGATACAAGTTGGAAAAACTTTCGGGCAAACCTTTGACGATTGTCTCTCATCCTGATGATATTGACACCGTGAATGACGCATTAAAACGGCTTAAGACCGGTGAAACCGCCAACTACGAAACTCGAATTTTTGGTTCAGACGGCCAGGTGATATATCTGGATGTTAACAGTACACCATTGTATGAAAAAAACAAACTGCTTGGAATTGTGGGTTTCGGAAGAGACATCACGGAGCAGAAACTTGCAGAAGCCGCCCTGGAGGTGGAACGGGCATATCTGGATGAACTGTTTCTCAGTGTTCCCGAAGGCATTGTACTTGTAGATAATCAGAGCAATATCATTCGGATTAATCCGGAATTCACCAATATTTTTGGGTACACTGAAGAGGAAGTCATCGGCAAAAATATCGATGATCTTGTGACAAATGAGGAAGTCAAGGACGAAGCGACACAGCTGACCAAAGTGTTTGGTGAGGGCAATCGTCGGAAAATAGAATCCATGCGGTACCGCAAGCACGGAGCTCCCGTACACGTATCCATCATTGGTGCTCCCATTCAGCTGTCCACGGGTCAGGTGGCCGTGTATGCCATCTACCGGGATATCACAGAACGCAAAAATGCAGAGGCAGAACTTGCATACCGGGCCCGCAATGATTCCTTAACCGGATTGTACAACCGCCCCAGCTGTTTCGACCGCCTGGAACAGGAGCTCTCCTATGCCAAACGTTATAAAGTGGATCGGGCGGTTCTGTTTCTGGATGTGGACAGTTTTAAAAAGGTCAACGACCTCTACGGTCACGATGCCGGTGATAAAATCCTGATTGAAGTTGCCCAGCGGCTGAAAGAGTCCCTGCGTGAAAGTGACAGCCTGTACCGTCTGGGCGGAGATGAATTTGTTATCATTCTCAGCAATCCCGATGAAATTTGTCCCGAAATTGTGGCAGGACGATTGAATGATGCGCTGTCAATGCCTTATGACATTTGCGGACACCACATCGATTTTGTAACCGCCAGTATCGGAATCAGCAAATACCCCGAAGATGCCATTGATGTATCAACACTGGTTAACAGAGCGGATAAGGCCATGTATGAGGCCAAAAAAGCTGGAAAAAACTGTTTCCGAAATTATACGGATCACATGGAATAGCCCTTGAGCCCTGCAAATTTCCGGGGCTCGAAAAGCAGTCTTCCATTTTCAGGCCGCCACAGGGAAACAGGATGATGGCCGAAATTCTTGATATGTCAGTCACATTCCTGATGTATGCAGAAAACGCCCCTTTCGGGGCGTTTTGAGTCTTACTGTGCCAAGCGTGGTATGCTCAGCGGAAATGACTGTACCGAGAACTACTTGTCACATTTACTGTAACCGCAGCTTGGATCCATGCAGATATCGCAGCCGTTTTCAAGCTTCAGTGTTCTATTCCCGCATTCGGGACATATTTTGAACCGCGTCATTCCGCCATTGCCTTCATCGCTTGTGAAAACTTTCTGGACAGAACCGGTGGTTCTGGCTGCCATCGGAGGTCCGTTATCTGCCACCGGGCGGGGATCCGGCCGGTCAAGGATTCCAACGTCATAGAAAAACTGTTCAATGACATCTGCAATTTCCGCATAAAAGGAATGGTAGTATTTTCCGCCCTTGAATGATCCTCCGCTTGGATCAAATATTCCCCTGAGTTCTTCCAGAATGAAGTAGGGATTTGGAGATCTTCTGAAAATGGCAGAGATCAGACGGGTCAGCACCACATACTCCGGTGCTCGTGAGAGGTCTTTGGAATTGATAAATATCTCGATGGGGCGTTTGCGGCCGTGCTCGTTATAATATCCCAGTGTGATGAAGACAGAATTTTTCACAAATGCGCTTTTTAATTTGTACACTTTGGCGTCCACACACTCCGGTCGGACAAAGGCAAACGGCTCCTGAGAAGCATTTGGATAGGCAGCAGTCGTTTGGCCCGATTCTGACGACGGTGCCTGACCCGCGGAAGGTTCAGGCTTTGAAGGGGGCATATACTCTTTAATTTTACTTTCAGAATCTAGTTTAATCACTATTTAACTTCCTCTAAATCTTTACTGCTGTGTAAAAAATCATCAATGCCTGCTGAATTTCTGTTCAAATAATGATAAACCGTGGTCAGCGAGCCATCCGGTAGTTTGAGAATTTCCTCTCCTTTGCAAAATACCGCGCTGCCATCTTCCCGTGTTATTTCAAAAATTCTGTCTTTTGCTTCCTGAAACGGCGTTTTAACTTCGTCAGTGGCCAGTATTGCGGAGCGGGATCCGTCCCGGTATACAGTAATGCCCTTCAGCTTTTTCTTCCAGGCAGACAAATAGATATCCGAGATAACCTCTGGTTCAATATCTTCAGCCAGATTAACGGTTGATGATATGCTGTGATCGATAAATTTCTGACAGACACTCTGAATTGTGACGCGGTGTTCAGGGTCAATATTGTGGGCAGTACTGTGAAAATATTCCGGCAGAATGTCATTGATGTCGGTTCTCTCATCCACCTGTTCCTGAAGGCCGTTTTTATCAATATAGGCTTTCACCGTGGAATGAAATACTTTGAACAGTTTGTTGTTGAACGACTCAGATCGTCGCGTATAAAACAGGGCGAAAATGGGTTCGATTCCCCCTGAAACACCAATATAGTTTTTTTCAGAAGACTGATATCCTAATACGATATTGGAAATTGAACCGGTGGGAGCAATAGACATGATGGCCATGTTCCGCAAACCGTTTTTCTTAATAAGGGCTCTGGTTTCATCGCTGAGAGCTTCTTTGATAAACGGGCAGCGCATATATTCCCGCTGACTGAAAATCGGGGATGCACCCTTTTCCTCTGCCAGGCCGGCCGAAGCCTGATACGCCGCATTGGTGATGAAACTCATAATCTCGTTCATGATCTCCAGCCCTTCGGGAGATCCATAGGGTACCGAAAGCTGGTTCAGCATGTCTGCCACGCCCATGATTCCCAAACCCAGTCGCCGGGTTTCGGCTGCAGCGCGCCGCTGTTTTTCCAATGCATTGAGATCTTCATTCCATTTGACAACATTGTCAAGAAAGCGCACCAGAACCCGCGTGGTTTCTGCAAGCTGATCCCAGTTGATCCGGGCATCAGGCTCATAGCCGTTGTCCACAAACCGCGACAGGTTGACTGAACCAAGATTACAGGCACCTCCGCTTTCCAAGGGAACTTCCGCACATGGATTGGTGCTGATGATGGGGCGTCCGACATAGTTGGAGGGTGAATATCGGCTCATGGTTGACCAGAATATCAGACCCGGTTCTGCAGTGCGGTAATTGCCTTCTATAAACTGATCCCAGATTTCACGGGCTTTGACCATCTTTCGAATCTCGCCTGTGGGATCACTGCTGAAATACAGCATGAAGTCACCGGACTGCCGAACAGCCAGATCAAACTCCTGATCCTGAAGCATGAATACGCAGTCGCCGTAAACATCCCGCTTTGCAGCATCCTGAAAACAGCCCTGCTTAAGGGTTACGCCATAATCCTGGAAAAGCCGGTTATTCAGTTCCACAAATGAATCAAACGTGCTGAGCAACTCATATTCATTTATGTTTTTACAGGGGATGCCGGCAGAATAATGATTATCCTCGGAATGCGGTGAATTCTTGATCAGATTGCGGTTTAATTTTTTATATACAATATATGTGTTTTCACCATATTTTTTCTGCTCATCCACAGCCTGCATAAACTCATCACTGGCTTTGATGGAGATATTGGCAAAACGAACCTGTATATTTTCTGCTACCTGTTTCTGAATCGCGTCCAGCTGTTTTTCATCAAACATACCGGACCACTTACACTGTTCAACGATCTGATTGGTGACCCAGTTCGGATCCTGTTTGGCTTTAATGAAATGAAAAATGTCCGGATGCTTGATATCAATGGTCAGCATGAGAGCACCCCGGCGGCCGCTTTGACCGATCAGACCAGTGGTCAGTGAATAAAGTTCCATGAAGGATACCGCACCCGAAGATGAATCGGCAGCATTGTGCACCACCGCATCTTTCGGACGCAGACATGAAATATCCACTCCGACACCACCGCCATAGGAATAGGTCCGGGCACATTCAAATGCCGCCTTGTAAATGGAGTCAATATCATCATCATCGATCCTGGCCACAAAGCAGTTGGCCAGTGTTTTCAGACGATAGAGATCACCGGCACCGGCCAGTACTCTGCCGCCCGGCATGAATCGACCTTCATATAATTCAGTATAGAACCTTTCCGCCCACTGTCTCTGTTTGGGGCGTGAGGGTTCGACGGTTGCCATAAAAGCGGAAATTCTTTTGAAAGCATCCTCCGGACGCTTTTCAATAAGTTCGTTGTCCAAATCTTTAAGATAATATTTTTTTGCGTAAATATTCTGCGCAAGCTCACTGTCACCAAGGTAATCCGGATGCGTTGGAAGCGTACCGTCGTCTATCTTTTCCTGAAGATAATATGTCAGTTCCTGATATGTACCGACACGCTTTTTCCCAATAACTGAAACTGTTTTGCCATGATGATTGAACATTTTATCAATCAATTGAAAACCTCTTTCACTCTGCACACAGATTTAATCAGGTAATGAATTGATGCAGAATATCCTTATTGAACAACAAAATCTCCCCGGACCATAGTGGGGCTATTGTTTATACTTAATTTGATGATATCGAATTTTGTTATCGACGGATGAATTTGGATGGAATAAATAAGCGTTTCCAATCCTGTCATAAAAATATAAAACCATTCTGCTTCTTCACCCAAAATAAAATTCAAATACAAAGAATAAATCCCAATCAGAATCCACGGCACATACTGTTTTCATGTTGGTATTTTTATATTTACAAGATACCGTCTCAAAACCATACAATTCCGGCACCACACACGGATTGTATCTTGTGCTGGAAAATCGGGTGAGATTGACCGGAAAAAATCCTGCATTGAAATCATGATTCATCAAACCGAATTTCCATGATTAGGGTAAGTGTTTTTTTGTGGCAAGTTTACGGGAAAATCTCGGATTGGGTTACCAGAATTGTTCAAAACAACAGACAGACATTCAGGATATAATATATGTCAAATATGCTGCTGACAAGAATATCATCACTTGAACTTCGGCCCGGTCCGGTCTGCAGAGTAAACCTATCCCGAATATTTCATGAGAAATCTATTCCGATGACGGATCTGCTCAATTCTACTGCGTTATACTCGAAAAATGTTCTCAACGTACTGTCCAGTACGATTTCACTCATTTTTCTTCATATGCCTTGTAGAATCAATCATTTTCATCATCTCATCACGAAGTCTCGTGAAATATCCGGACTATTGTAAATGACTGCCCCGAACTGCTGCGGAAAATTTGATTATAACCGTGACTGGATTATATCAGCTGTGTCAATTCCGCAATGGAAGAGTGCTCTCCAAATACGATCAGTCTGTGTTCCGCCCGTATTACCATTCCGGTTCTCGGTATCTGTGAAGTCACTCCGTTCGAATCCCGTTTTTGAACCAGCAGAATATTGATCTGTCCGCGGGAAATGCGGTTGAATTCCTGAATTGTCAAGCCGACGAAACGTGAGGGTATTTCGATTTCTGCAATCTCGTATCCGGGAATGACTTCGATGATATCGGATCGGCTTCTGCGGGCGAATTTCAAGTTGGAGGCGAGCTGCTGTGTCACTTGGGTCTGGTTGATTAATTCCTGATACTCGAACAGGATATCCTTCCGCATTACCTGTCCCAAAAGACGGTTGTGCTCATCAACCACCGGAATACCCATCATATCGTGCTCCAGCATGGCTTTAAGTACAACCGGTATGGGCGTGTCGGGCATTGCCGACGGATACTGCTGCCGCGCGATATCATTGACACCGGCATTGGCAGGAAAGTCTTCCAGACGCCATATGAATCGCCGCATCATTCCCTGGGTGATAAGACCCGTGAGTATTCCGTCTGAATTTACGACATACAAAATCAGATCGTCAGATCCCGACATGCGTTCCAAAAGCTCATTGACATTGCTGTCTTCCGGAAGAGTATGGACAGAATCCGTCATCAGTGAAGATATCTCCAGCCGGTTGAGAATATTCAGTTCCGTTCCGCTTTCGATATCCAAACCTCTCCGTTTCAGCTTCAATGTATATATGTTGCCGTCCGTAAATCGGCTTGAAATGACCATTGCGACAATGCTGGAAACCATCAGGGGCAGAATAATGGTATATTCTGAGGTGAGTTCAAATATAATGAGGATTGCCGTCACAGGGGCATGGGTCGTTGCTGCCACCATCGCTGCCATTCCCACCAGGGCATAAGCCCCAGGTGCAGCGGCCACATCAGGATACAGGCTGTGAAACAGACTGCCCGTCAATCCGCCCAGCATGGCTCCCATGAACAGCGACGGAGCAAAAACACCGCCGGAGGCTCCTGCACCAAGGGAAACACTGGTCGCAATCATCTTTCCTGCCAGGAGCACACCTGCCAGCACAAACGGCATTTCATCTGCCAGTATCTGATCCATGGATTCATAACCCACTCCCATTACCTGTGGAATAAAAACTGCAAATCCACCCATTACCAGACCGCCGATCAGGCCTTTGACACTTACAGGCAGTGAGAGTCCGTCAAATACATCTTCAGAAAAATAAAGAGCGCGGATAAAAAGCAATCCTGCTGCCCCGGTGATAATTCCCAGCACGGCATAAAATATTATTTCGTAAGGTGAATTCAATTCATACACAGGGGGAATAAAGGCCGGAAAATTCCCATAAACACCACGGGAAATCACTGTTGCAAAAACCGAGGAAATAATAACCGGACCGACGGCGGCAGCACTGAAATCCCCAAGCACGACTTCACTGGCGAAAATAGCGCCTGCAATGGGTGCATTGAAAGTTGCCGCTATTCCGGCAGCGGTACCGCAGCCGATGAAGGTTTTCATGCGCCGCTGTGAAACCTGAAAAAGCTGCCCCATCGTCGATCCAAATGCTGATCCAATCTGTACAATGGGACCTTCCCGTCCAACAGCAGCACCGGAGGCAATGGAAAACGCAGATGCCAAGGCCTTTATGATCACCACCCGCATTCGAATCAATCCGTTTCGGGTTGCCACTGCCGCCATCACTTCCGGCACACCATGTCCCTTGGCTTCCGGTGCGAAACGCTTGACAAATGCCGCTACTGCGGCGATACCCAGCGCAGGAACCAGAATACTTACCATCACCGGGGAAATCAGGTCTGAAAGGACATCATGCCAGAGTATATTTCTGAATATATCGATCAGTGAACGAAATCCCACAGACAGATAACCGCCCGATATTCCGATCAGAACTGCCATTGCTATGACAAACAGCTGATCGTAGGCCTTGATTCCGGACAGGGGTTTCTGAATCAGATTCTGTAGAGTGTTCCGAACTCTGATATATGTCCGAAAACGGTTTATTTTCTTTCTGGTCAGTGGTTTGCTTTTCATAGTCCGAACTCAAGGCGGCAGATGTATTGGAGCAGTGTGTCTGTACCGGAAAGACGAATGGTTCCGTTTCCCTGATGTGTTGACAACCAGCATTGAAAACTGCATTTCACTGATAGTGAAACTTCGATATCTGATTTAAATACAGTCATTAATCCGACTTATCTCATTTATTTTCGATTTGAATTCTTAAGGAATCATACAGTACTGGATCCAGCATATAGAGAATATTCATTTCTTTCCGTGCAGAACGCATTTTTTCCAGGTTCAAATATGTCTGCCCCAGCGCATAATGAGTCTTGGGATCATCCGGTTCAAGATTCAGGGCTTCCTTGAATTTACGGGCCGCATCCATGTACCGGCCTGTCTGCCGGTAGCACAGTCCGAGATAATAGTGGGTTTCATATTCGTCCGGAGAAGCATTAATGGACTGCTGGAAATGATCCATGGCACGCAGAAAATCCCCCATTCGAAAATATGCCTTTCCCATCATTTTGTGGGCTATGGGATCACGCGGCTGAGACTGCATATACCGGTTCAAAGCCTGAATAGCGTTTTCCGGCAGATCCAGCTCCATATATGACACACCCATATAAAACAGCACTTCCATATTGCCCCTGTCAAATGCCTGGGCTTTTTCCAATGCCAGCAGGGCCTGCATGTAGCGTCCCTGACTGCCGAAGGCAATTGCCAGCTGATAGAAATGGTCGTAGTCCGGGTCGCCGCAGCCGATGGCTGTCTGCAGATACTCAACGGCACGGGGATATTCACCCAGCTGGTTGGCCATCAGGCCCAGCCGGTACAGTATCTCCGAATTTTCATCATCCAACAGCAGAACATCACGGTACGCCTGATAGGCATTTTCCAGTTCATCCAGATGCCAGTAGCTTTCGGCGATGTTCAGGTAATGACTCAGTTCACCAGGCTCAAAATACTTCAGGCGGCCAAAGGTATCTATGGCTTCGGCATATCGTTTTTCCTTCAGAAAAATGTCTCCAAGGGCTTTCAGCACCAATACACTGTCCGGCTGAATCATGACATATTCCCGAAGCGGTTCCATGGCCCTGTAATACTCTTCCTGCCGGTAATATGCCATCCCCAGAAGATAGTTGATTTCCTCCAGCTCCGGATTCACTTCCTGCGCCAGCTGATAATGATCAACAGCCCTTTCAAGTTCTTCCTGCTCCTCGTATATCCGGCCCAGTTCAAGATGGGCCTCCCCAAAATCAGGATTGATCCGGATGGCCCTTTCAAGTGCCTCCAGCGCTTGTGTTCTGCGATTCGAATTCAGATAGGCAATCCCGAGATAGTAGTACGTCCTGGCATTGTCAGGATCCAGCAGGAGGCTTTGGGTCAGATTCGGGATGGCTTCAGTAAATCTTTCCAGATTGACAAGGGAAAGCCCCAGCTGGAAATAGGCTTCATGATGGAAAGGGTCAAGATCAATGACCTTTTCATA
Source organism: uncultured bacterium (assembly GCA_964527215.1). Lineage (GTDB taxonomy): Bacteria > Fidelibacterota > Marinisomatia > SCGC-AAA003-L08 > JACNLC01 > CAZGNZ01. The sequence continues at coordinate 52,712 of CAZGNZ010000017.1, forward strand.
GGCTGCTGCGGCGTCTGCGAAATTGTGCAGTCTCTGAAGAGATTTTCCTTCCCCGAACCAGGCAGCAGCATTTTGATTGTCCAGCCAGATGGCTTTCTGATAAAACCAGAGGGCGTCAAGCCATTCACTGAGCAGTGCGTGATAATCCGCCAGAAACAAAAACCCTCGAATATCAGCAGGTCTCTGTTTTGTATAGGTAAGCATGTGATCTATTGCAGACCCCATTGACTGCTGCTGGAAATAGATGAGAGAGAGATAGAAATCATTCCCCGGAAGGGCTTCTTTCTGGTCCCGTTCCAGGTACAGCGCGTCCAGAAGATCCCGATAGTACACTTCATCCGGCAGCATGAAGGTGTAGTAGAATTCCGTATCCAGATTGGGAGTATCCAGCCTGAGGGCCTGCACAAAGGTTTTTGCAGCCTCGGTGTACAGACCGCGATCCACGTAGGAATACCCCAGTTCCATAAGTTCCAATGCTGCTTCATCTGCTGATTTTCCCAGGAAGGAGCTGTCTGGAAGCCGGGTGTCCAGGCTGTCCCAGATGAATCCGTCTTCAGGGTCCTGTAAAAGCCCTTCTGCACCGGATGTGTCCGCACTCCAGCTCATCGACTGGTCACTGACTTCTGACAGCCGGGATCGGGTGACCTTCAGTTTTGCCAGATCTCCCTGCAGACTGTACACATCTGAAAGCAGTTCAAGCGGTTTTATCAGTCTGATTCGACTGCGGGTAAGATGGTATTCATAAATCTCCACTGCAGTCTGAAGATAGTGGTCAGCCAGACTGAGATCCCCCAGTTGAAAGCTGATTTCACCCAGAACCATTCGTGTCTCTGCAGTGTCAAGATGCTGATCACCAAGCACGGACTCCTGTATGACCAGTACCTGTTCAAAAACATTCTGGGCTTCAGCCAGACGTCCGGCATTCCGCAGACTGTCGGCCTGCGTCAGCATTTCCTGAACAGATATCACCTCCTGCCCCATAAAGAGATGCAGAAACAGCAGTGATAACAAACTTTTACGGATGATTGTGCGAAGCATATTACGTGTTAGAACAGATAATTAATTTACCAAGAAACCTTCTAAAATTCCTGTGTTCAATCAGAAGCCAAGCCGTAAAAATATTTGACGAATCCACCCCGGGATTCTTGCATATCTGAATCGGATGCTGCCTGTATTCATCCGGAGAATATTATTTGAATTGTATCCCAAGGACGCAATCTATTGCGGTCTTCGACACTGTGCTTCCAGTCTTGGTGGCTTTGCACTATTTTCACCGGTTCTATCGCAAAATGAAAAGGATATCAACAGGGGAGAAGGTTCACCGGTACCATTATTGGATTTCCCGCGCAGAATTTTACGTCCCGGAATAATCAGCCGGCGGCTTAAATTTACTGTTCGTTTATACAGTTGAAATGATGGAATGATGATTTTGACCCGATATTTGAATTTATTCACAATACATTCACTGCAGCTGTAACTGGACAGGAATTCATCGATGAAATCCCAAAAGACCAAGGTTCTGGCCATTTCAAATCAAAAGGGCGGCGTTGGAAAAACCACCACTGCCGTGAATGTAGCCGCCTATCTGGCTGCAGCTGAAATTCCATGTCTGCTCATTGATATGGATCCCCAGGCAAATGCCACTGCCAGCGTGGGCTATGACGTCAGTTCGGAAAATCCTTCAATATATGAAGCACTTCTTGAAGATATTGCCCCTGAACAGGTCATCTATAAAACTGAGCTTGAAACTCTGGATATCCTTCCTTCAAACAAGAATCTGGTGGGAGCCGAGGTGGAGCTGGTTGGACAGCTTTCCCGGGAATACCGTCTCAGGAAAATCATTTCCGAACTGCAGGGAGATTACCGATTTATCATTATTGACAGTCCGCCGTCCCTGGGGCTGCTGACCATCAATGTCCTGACCGCTGCTCATTCCGTGCTGATTCCGATTCAGTGTGAATATTTTGCGCTGGAAGGATTGTCACAGCTGCTGAATACCGTTAAGCTGGTCCAGGGACATCTGAACCGCAACCTGGAAATCGAGGGTATTCTGATCACCATGTACGATAATCGTCTGAACCTGTCCCAGCAGGTGGTCCATGAAGTCCAGGAGTATTTCGGGGATAAAGTGTATAAATCGTTTATCAAAAGAAATGTCAGGCTGGGGGAAGCGCCCAGTCATGGGAAACCCATTCTGCTCTATGATGCATCATCCACTGGTGCACAAAACTACATGAGCCTGGTCTCGGAAATATTAAATGCCAATGAGTGAAAAACGTTTAGGCAAAGGTCTGAAAGCGCTGCTGTCTGCCCATGATCTGGGTGACGGCACCCGCTATTTGAATGATGCTGTCCCGGTTGACAGCATCGCTGTCAATCCCCATCAGCCAAGAGAAAAATTCAGTGATGAAGGGTTGGCGGAGCTGATACAGTCCGTCAAAGTCAATGGAGTGCTGCAGCCTCTGACTGTCCGGGACTCGGGAAACGGCTGCTATGAACTTGTTGCCGGTGAACGCCGCCTTCGGGCGGCCGCTGCTGCTGGACTGACAACCGTCCCGGTATACGTCATTGGCGTGGAAACAGATCTCGAAATGCTGGAATTGGCATTGGTGGAAAATATTCAGCGTGAAGACCTGAATCCCATAGAAACAGCAGAAGGATACGCACTCCTCGCCGGCAAATACAACCTGACACAGGAACAGATTGCTGAAAAGGTTGGAAAAAGTCGGACTGCTGTGGCCAATTTGATCCGGCTGCTTAAGCTGCCTGCAGAAATCAAATCTGCAGTGAAGGAAAACCAGTTATCAACCGGTCATGCACGTGCACTTCTGGCACTGCCGGAAAATCAGATTGTCCCCGTATTTAAAGAAATTGTACGGGACAGCCTCAGTGTCAGACAGACCGAGGAACTCGTACGCCGGCTGACTGATGATCGGCAGAACAAGGCAGCCGCCAATCACAAATCACAGAAAACCACACCAAAACCGGAAATCATCCTGTCCTTCGAGGGAAAGCTGCGGACCGCACTTGGCACGAAGGTATCCATAAACAGGAAGCAAAGCGGCAGAGGACGGATTGATATTGAATTCTATTCGGATGATGACCTTGTTCGAATAATGGAACTGATGGCAGAAGAACATTCCTGATCGGAATTGCCCTGGATGCACAGGAAAAAATATTCCATACTGCTTATTACGCCTGAAGACCGGCAGCATACTGTTGTCTTTTCCCGGTATCTGATATATATTGTGACTGCATTCTGTCTCGTTCTGAGCGCACTGGCGGCGTTTGGCATCATAAAGCTGATGAACTGGGACAATGACAGCAGACAGCTGTCAGAGCTTAAGGAATTCCGAATTCGGGCACTGGAGATTATCCGTGATCTGGACGGTTCCGACCTGCTGCAGGATTCAACGCGGTTGGTGGAATCCTTTAAAACCCACTTTGCCCAAAATCCGGAACTGATTCCGGTCACACCGCCCGTTGACGGATATGTCACGCAGACCATGTGCCTGGATGACAGCAATCCCCACTACGGAGTGGATATCGCTGCCAAAGCCGGGGATCTTATTCGGGCACCGGCAGACGGGCTGGTCATTGTTTCCGGTCTGTATCAGGGGTTGGGAAATACATTAATTCTGGCTCATGCCAGAGGATTTTATACTGTCTTTGGTCACAACGACACCAATCTGGTTCGGCAGCGGGAATGGGTGACCCTGAATCAGCCTATTGCACGGGTTGGCAAATCCGGCGACACTGAAGGTCCTCATCTCCATTTTGAACTGTGGAAAAATGATCGTGTAATCGATCCCCGGGATTTTATAGAGGAATACAAGCAAAGAGATGTCTCGATCCGATAAACATAACGATTCAAAAGTAAACACCATCCTTGGCCAGGAGGTGGAAATCAAGGGTGATGTGAATGTCCGCAGCGGCATTCTGGTATATGGCCGGGTCCACGGCTGCATCAATTCACTGGGTACGGTCCGAACCGCTCAGGGGTCATTTGTTCACGGAAACATTGTGGCCAAAGATGCCGTCATCAGCGGCTCGGTTGAAGGCGACCTTATGATTGAAGGCAAAGTCACACTGGGGGCAAAATCCGTACTGCACGGCAATCTGAAAGCAGGAATTCTGGTAGTGGAAAGCGGGGCCCGGTTTGAAGGCAGCTGCAGCATGTCCCAGGAAACAAAAGCCAGGACAGCCGCACCGCGCCAGATCAATCTGAGCGGCAAAAACAGCCAGGAATAATTCAGATACGCCCGAACCGGACGGTGGCTGTATTCGGTCAGCTTTTTCCTGTCCCGGGCAACCATTTTTCAGAAACGGTTTCATTTGCAGTACCGGAATTCCGACAGCCGTTTATGACGGACTCCGAAGTGCCGGTAAACCACGGAGCATTACGCAGCCAGTGTCAAAACCAGACCCACCTCATCATCTTGGTCAGGGAGCTTCCGCAGCATACAGTATGGCCGGAGCCCTGCTGCTGTTCGGCGGAATTGGGTATCTGCTTGACAAACACAGCACTGGTGACACCTGGTATCTCCTCGCAGGTCTGCTGCTGGGCGTAGCGGTCGGAATGTATGAACTGGCGAAAATAATATTCCCGCGAAAGTAATGGTCCTATTCCAGAATATCCTCATCGCTCTGGTCTCTGCTGCCGTCATTCTGATTTCCAGAAAGGCCCTTCGGCGGTCACCTGAAAAGTATATGAGAATACATATCCGTTCCCTGTTCTCTAGACTTGTAATTATCGGCCTATTGATAATAGTATTTGCATTCGTATATCCAGGGAAAAAAACCCTTTTGATTACGTCTGGCATCGGTACTCTGGTCGTATTTCATTTCCTGGAAGGATTCATCATACAGCGTGAGTTATTAAAAGGCGGAAATCATCATGGCTGATCCACACAGTGCTTCGCTGGGCGACATCATCCTGCATCACGTAACCAACGATCTCAGTCATAAATATTTCGAGCTTGAAGTGCTGGGGATTGACTTGTCAGTCACCAAACATGTGCTGATGCTTTGGATTGTCGGTGCATTTACTGTTGCAGCGGCAGTTTACGGCACCCGCAAATACCGGAAATCGATAGATACCCGCCCAAAAGGACTTGGAAATCTTTACGAAATTCTGATTACGTTCATTCAGAAGGATATCGTCAATCCCAATATCGGCAGGAAATATGCCGTCACCTGGACCCCTCTTATAACCACGTATTTTATTTTTATACTGACCTGTAATTTATTCGGTCTGATCCCCTTTTTTGACTATCTCCCCGGCGGGGGCAATACCGTAACCGGAAATTTCAACACCACAATCGGGCTGGCCACTATCACCTTTTTCGCCATTATCATCGCCGGTATTCAAAAGCACGGTTTTTTTGGATATTGGAAAAGCATGGTTCCCGGCGGCGTACCCTGGCCGGTACTTATTATTCTCATTCCCATTGAGGTACTCAGCATGTTTGTCCGGCCGTTTGCTCTGACCATGCGATTGGGCGCAAATATGACGGCTGGCCACATCGGCATGCTGGCCATTTTTGCCCTGCCCATTCTGTTGAATATGATTTTTCTGGGCGCGGTGTCAGTGGCACTGAATGTGGGTCTGTACTTCCTGGAATTTATTGTCAGTCTGGTACAGGCCTATGTATTTACCCTTCTTTCTGCTGTGTTTATCGGAATGGCCATTCATGCCGATCATTGATTTTGCACACTGAATTTATTGCCCGCCATCTGGTTTTTCGGCAGGCAGAATAAATAATCAAATAATGACTAAGTAGGAGATTACAATGTTAAAGTACAGAAACCTGATGCTCTTGGCTCTGATGTCAACCTTCACCTTTGCTGCCGAAGGCGCTGGAAATCAGTTTGCCTTTATTGGTGCTGCCATAGGTGCCGGGATGATTGTGATTGGTGCTGCACTGGGTATCGGCCGTCTGGCCTCCGCCGGCGCTGAAGCCACGGCTCGTCAGCCCGAAGCGGCAGGCGACATTCGCTCCACCATTAATCTGCCCCTCTTCCTGCTGGAAGGCGTTGCAATTATTGCTTTGGTTGTCTGTATTCTGGCTGTGGTTCTTTAAACAGATTGTAGCCATGAAATCATTCCGGTTACTGACGATAGTCACCCTTCTGTTCGCACCTGCCGTTGTTCTTGCCAGCACGGATGCCGGCGGACATGAAGGCGGATGGATGGAGAAATGGCTGAGTTTTGATCCCGGATTGTTCATCTGGACAGTCATCACTTTCCTGATCGTGCTGGCCATTCTGCGCTGGAAAGCCTGGGGCCCGCTCATGACTGCCCTGAATCACCGCGAGCAGGCCATTGAAGAATCTCTGGCGAAAGCAGCAGAAGCCCGGCAGGAAGCCGACCAAGTCTCCAGGAAATTTGATGAAATGATTCAGAAAGCACATGCAGAATCGCAGAAAATCATTTCCAATGGGAAGGCGGCCGGAGAGCGGCTTAAAGAAGAGATGGAACTGGCTGCCCGTCAGAAATCCGAGGAAATTCTGGAAAAAGCTCGAATGCAGATAGAAGCAGAACGAGAAAAAGCCATCAAGGAAATTCAGACATCCGTGGTAGAACTGTCCATTTCTGCTGCATCAAAAGTGCTTGAGAAAAATCTGGATACTGACGAAAACCGTAAACTGGTTCAAAAAACCCTGTCAGAGGTGGGTCAGGCTTGATGAATGATCCTGTCAGCACGAAAAAGACTGCCCGTGCTCTTCTGAAGGCATCTCAGAAATCCGGATCCCTCCAAAACACTCAGCAGGGACTGAGTCTTGCTGCTGAGACCTTTCGCACCAATTCACTGCTGCGTCAGACGCTGCTGACCAAACGTCTGACCACTGCACAGAAACTAAAAATCGTGGAAACCGTTTTTACCGGTCTCGTCGATCCGCTGGTAATTGAACTGCTGGTGCTGCTGGTAAAAGAAAGCACCATTCCTTCTGTTGCCGGTGTGGAAAAGGAATTTAACCGTCTGGTAGAAACAGAATCCGATCTGCTCAGGGTCACGGTATATTCCGCGGACCCCCTGCCTGAAAATGAGCGCATAAAAATTTCAGAAACACTGCAGACACGTCTGGGGAAAACCATCAAAACACATGAAGTAGTAGAACCCGAACTCCTTGGCGGAATTAAGTTGCGGATCGGCAACGCCATCATCGACGGCACCATTTCACGCCGTCTGGAACGAATGAAGGATGCAATGATCCGGTCGTAATCAGAAGTATTGCAGCCCGGTCAAAGGTTAACAGAGGAATGAATGGAAATTAAAACCGATCAGATAACGTCCTCGCTCTTAAAGCAGTTAGACGAATTTAAAGTTGATTTTGATATCGCCGAAGTTGGCGAGGTCATCATGGTGGGTGACGGTGTTGCCCGGGTCAGCGGACTGGAAAACGTCATGTCCTCTGAACTGGTGGAACTGCCCAACAAGGTGTTTGGCATGGCTCTGAACCTGGAAGAGGACAATGTCGGGATTGTGCTTTTTGGTGAAAGCACTCTGGTGAAAGAGGGTGATCTTGTTCGCCGCACAGGCCGAATTGTAGAGGTTCCGGTGGGTAAGGACATGCTTGGCCGGGTTGTCAATCCTTTGGGGCAGGCGATTGACGGCAAAGGAGAAATTCCTCTTAATGAAACACTGCCCATTGAGCGCAAAGCATTGGGGGTTATGGCCAGGCAGCCGGTGAAGGAACCCCTTCAGACGGGGCTGAAAGCCATAGACAGCATGATCCCCATCGGCCGCGGTCAGCGTGAATTGATCATTGGTGACCGCCAGACTGGAAAAACAGCCATCGCCATTGACACCATTATTAATCAGAAGTACACTCACTCGACAGATACCCCCGTGTACTGCATATACGTGGCTATCGGACAGAAGGCCAGCACGGTTGCCCGTGTTGTTGCCGAGCTGGAAAATGAAGGAGCAATGGCATATACGACAGTGGTTTCAGCCAGCGCTTCGGAAGCAGCCCCCCTTCAGTATATTTCGCCCTATGCAGGATGCGCCATGGGTGAATACTTCCGCGATAACGGCATGCATGCCCTGATTATTTACGACGATCTGACCAAACAGGCAGCGGCCTATCGTCAGATGTCACTGCTGCTGCGGAGACCTCCGGGACGAGAAGCCTATCCCGGGGATGTTTTCTACCTGCACTCCCGCCTGCTGGAAAGGGCCAGTAAGCTGAGTGACAATCTGAAAGGCGGTTCCCTGACCGCCCTGCCCATTATTGAAACTCAGGAAGGGGACGTATCCGCTTATATCCCAACCAATGTGATTTCCATTACGGACGGCCAGATTTATCTGGAAACCAATTTGTTCAACGCCGGTCAGCGGCCGGCAGTGGATGTGGGTATCTCGGTCTCGCGTGTCGGCGGAAATGCTCAGATCAAGGCTATGAAAAAAGTTGCCGGGATGCTGCGTCTGGATTTGGCTCAGTACCGGGAATTGGCGGCATTTGCGAAATTTGGGCAGGATCTTGACAAATCCACCCGTCAGCAGCTAACCCGCGGTGAACGTATGGTGGAAGTGCTCAAGCAGAATCAGTTTGTGCCTATGCCAATTGAAAAGCAGGTTGCTATAATCACTGCAGCCAATGACGGGTATCTGGATGACATCGCGGTTGACCGTGTTCGGGATTTTGAGGATGGCTTCCTCAGTCACATGGAGCAGAATTACCGCAGTCTGCTGGATCAGATTTTCGAAAAAGGCAGCCTGGATGAAAAAATGAGCAGCACATTGAAACAGGCTATCGAAGAATTTAAAAACGGATTCACCGCAGCTTGACATGGCCAATTTAAAAGACATTCGAGAACGGATTAAATCTGTTCAATCCATTCAGCAGGTGACCAAAGCCATGAAAATGGTGGCCGCTGCAAAAATGCGGCGTAGTCAGGAAAGAATGGAACAGGCACGGCCGTATGCCCGACAGCTGCAGGAAGCCATACAGAATCTGCTGGTTGATGTGGATCGGGCCAGCCTGAATTTACTGGAAAAACGTCCTGTCAGCCGAATCGCTCTGGTGGTTCTTACATCCGACCGCGGACTGGCGGCATCGTTCAACACCAGTATTATCAAGAAGGCTGAAGCCCAGATCGAGGCCACAGGCAGAGACAATACAGACTTATTCTGCATTGGCCGAAAAGCACGGGATTATTTCAAGCGCCGGGATTATCATATTATTGAAAGCCATGTGGAATTCTGGAATGATCTGGAATTCAGTCACGCCGTCAAGTTTGGGAACGGCATCATCAGCCATTTCCTGAACGGCAGCGTGGATGAAATCCGGGTGATTTACAATGAATTCAAGAATGTTGCCGTTCAAATTATTCGGGAAGAAACACTGCTGCCTCTGGAATTTGATCCGGAAAAAACCGCCATGCAGGGACGCATCTATGAACCATCAAAGCAGGAACTGGTTCAATCTCTCATTCCGCGCCATCTGAATATACAGGTGTGGAAATATCTTCTTGAATCATATGCCAGTGAACAGGCGGCCCGAATGCTGGCCATGGACAATGCCACGGAAAATGCCGGTGATATGATCCGGTCCCTCAGGCTGGAGTTCAACAAAGCCAGACAGGCTGCCATAACCACCGAAATGCTGGAGATTGTCAGCGGGGCAGAGGCGTTAACCGGTTAAGGGGTAAGCTCTGAAAATCAAAGGTGACACGCGTGTCCGTTCATCTCGGACGGAATAAGAATCAAACCGAATCAGAAATTGCCTTCGGGCAATAAAAGATAAGGAATCTGAGGAAGAATGAGTTTTAAAGGAAAAGTTAGTCAGGTCATGGGTGCTGTTGTGGACGTGGTTTTTGAGGACGGCCATTTACCGGAAATCATGAATGCACTGAAAATTGTGCGCGAAGATAATTCGATCCTTATCCTCGAAGTCGCTCAGCATCTGGGCAATGCCACGGTCCGGACGGTTGCCATGGATACCACGGACGGACTGACACGCGGTCATGAGGTTCTGGATCTGGGTGAACCAATTTCCGTTCCAGTTGGGAAAAACACACTGGGCCGGCTGTTTGACGTACTGGGCAATCCCATTGACGGCAAGGGTGACGTTGCCACGGAAAAAAAATTACCAATCCACCGCTCTGCTCCCAAACATGAAGATTTGACTACTTTTCAGGAAGTTCTGGTTACCGGAATCAAGGTTGTGGACCTGATGGAACCTTACACCAAGGGCGGGAAAACCGGCCTTTTCGGCGGTGCCGGCGTAGGTAAAACCGTTCTGATCCAGGAACTGATTCGCAATATTGCCACAGAACACGGCGGGTATTCCGTGTTTGCCGGAGTGGGTGAACGAACCCGTGAAGGGAATGACCTGTACCTGGAAATGAGTGAATCCGGTGTGATCGAAAAGACCGTGATGGTTTTTGGACAGATGAACGAGCCGCCGGGTGCCCGTCTGAGAGTTGGGTTGTCCGGTCTGACCATGGCGGAATATTTCCGGGATGAAGAAGGTCTGGATGTGCTGCTGTTCATTGACAATATCTTCCGTTTCACGCAGGCCGGTTCGGAAGTATCAGCCCTGCTGGGCCGAATGCCGTCAGCCGTCGGATATCAGCCGACTCTCGGAACTGAGATGGGAGAACTTCAGGAACGAATCACTTCAACAAAAAACGGATCCGTAACTTCTGTTCAGGCCATTTACGTACCCGCGGACGATCTGACAGACCCGGCACCGGCCACCGCATTCGCCCATCTGGACGCGACGACGGTGCTGGACCGGAAAATCGCTGAACTGGGCATCTACCCCGCGGTAGATCCCCTGTCATCCACCAGCCGGATTCTGGACCCCCGGGTAATTGGCGACCGTCATTACGGGGTGGCGCGTAACGTACAGCAGGTTCTGCAGAAGTACCGCGAACTCCAGGACATTATCGCCATTCTGGGTATGGATGAGCTTTCTGACGATGATAAACTGGTGGTTCATCGTGCCAGACGTATACAGAAATTTCTGTCGCAGCCGTTTTTTGTGGCTGAACAGTTTACAAACATGCCCGGGCGCTATGTCAGCATGGAAGATACCATCGCCGGCTTCGAGGCCATCCTGAATGGAGATGCAGACGAACTGCCTGAAAATGCCTTTACATTTGTCGGTCCCATAGATGAAGCATTTGATCGTGCAAAAAAGGATTAAACTGTGAGCAAGACATTTCGCCTGGAAATTGTCAGTCCCATTAAACACTATGAGATGGATGACGTGGAATACCTTAGAGCACCGGGGACAGACGGGCTTTTTGGGGTTCAGGCTGGTCATGCACCCTCCCTCATCGCCCTGAATATCGGGGAAATTAAAATTACAAGAAGCTCTGAAACAACGTACTGGTCCACCAGCGGCGGTTTTGTCGAAATTGGATCAGACATGGTAAAGCTGCTTGTGGAAACTGTTGAATCTGCTGGAGATATTGACGTCCGTCGGGCTGAAGCATCCCTGGAAAGAGCCCGAACCCGGCTCAATAATCAATCCATGGATGAGGCCCGCACAAGAATGTCGCTCTTGAGGGCTCTGAACCGATTGAGCATATCGAAAAACAGATTCAGTCATTAATTAAAAATGCATCTGCAAGTTAAATGCGGATGATTCGTAAAACATCTTAGACTCGGATAAGGAGCTAGAAATGAAAAAGGTTTTGTATTTTGGACTGGCTGCACTGATGGCTGTTAGCTGTACAAAAAAACCAACTGTATCCCCGGAACCGGAACCAGCTGAAACAGAAGAAACTGAAGTCGTCGTGGTGTCGGAAGAATCCAATACCGGTGTTACCACGGATGCCATGCTGGTTGAAGGAGAGCTGGACAATGAGGCTGTTGAGCAGGTGGCGGCTGTTATCGAAACAACCGAGCCCGGTTCCCAGGTAGCCATCAATCCAAAATATGATTATGATCAAATCCTTACAGACAGCGTCTGGGTGGATTACATGATTAAACCGGGTGACTACCTGTCACTCATTGCCTATAACGAATACGGCAACGCCAACGAATGGCGCCGTATTTATCGCTGGAACCGGGAAATGATCGGTGACGACCCTGACAAGATATATCCCTATAATGAACTGGACTTGAAAAAACCGCAGGGGAGCGCAGTCGAATTCAGTTACGAACACTATCTGCACACTGTACAGAGCGGTGAAACCCTCTGGATTATTGCCAACAAGGAGTATGGAGATTCATATGCCTGGGTGGTTTTATTCTGGGACAATGAAAAACTGATTAACGACAATGACGGCAATTTGTATCCAGGGATGAAGCTGAAGGTGCGTACTTCACTCTGGCCCGGCAAAGAGTAAGTCGGCTGATTATTCAGGGGGTGAGGGTATCACCCCCTTTTAATACTCTCTGTATTCCGCAAAGCCTTCAGATACCATCAAATCATTGATGTTGATCCACTCGCTTTCCCGCATAAGCCAGAGTTCACCCAGATAACGTCCGTACTTTCCCCGCTTGTCTTTCTCAGTTTCCAGAATGATTTCATTTCCCAGAATCAGCGATCTCAGATAATCTCTGGAAGCCAGCCCGGCAGACCTGTCAATTCCGCGAATTTCCGGTGCATCTATTCGGGCCAGACGCACTTTTTCACCTTTTATGTGGGTTTTGAAACCCAAATCAATGTCAACGGTACAGGTATCTCCGTCATAAACGGAAATGACCCGGCCGCGATATAAGTATAATCTGGACTGATCCATACTGTTATTTCCTTACAAATACCTGAAAAGCATGGGGAACCACATTTACAGTTAATGGTGTTGAACCGAAAATCTCACCATCGATATTCAGTGATTCTGATTTCTCAGGTATCAGCTCAAATGACTGAACCTGATGATATTCCACCAGCTCTGAATGAATGTGTTCACCGGTAAATATCTTTGGGAAAACCTGAAGCAGTTTGAAACGGTTGGGTATGTGACGCACCAGAATAACATCAAACTTGCCGTCGTCAATCCGGGCTTTGGGAGCCATTTTCATTTTTTTCCCGGTGTGCACGGTATTGTTGGCAATAATGAAGACAAAGTCCCCCGACAGCTCTTTTCCGTCAAGGATGATCCGGGCCTGTCTGGGCCGATATCGAAAGATATCAATCAGGGTGGCCAGTGTGTACTGACTTTCACCCAGCCACCTCAGTTTGTGCGCAGTAAACCCGATATCCGTGACCAGTCCCCAACCAAGGATGTTGAATGCATACTGCGGTTTATCATTCCCCGGTACAGAATATTTCATCAGATCCACATCCTGCTGCCGCCCTTCCAGAATGCAGTGAGCGGCCTCCTCCGGTCTGGCAAGGTCCAGATCGTGACAGAGGGAATTTCCGGACCCTCCGGGGAATATACCGATAGGCAGCCGTTCCTCTGCAGGTCTCTGCATCAATCCGTTGATCACTTCACTGATGGTACCGTCTCCGCCGATCACGCCCACCGCATCATAGGGAGACAAATCCAGTTCTGACGCCATTTCAGCAGCATGCCCCTGGTGCGTGGTTTCCCTGACGGTCATCTCCCTGTCGGCTTTATCCAAAATCGGGTGAACCAGTCCCAGAACCTCCCGGCCGCGCCTGCCGCCGGAGAAGGGATTGGCAATAATCAGTAAATGCATATTTTATCTGCTCCTGCAACTGAATTGTTAGACAAGTTTATAACCTGTTTTTTAAAGATTCCAACCCGGTGCCGTCTGTTTTTCGACCGTGAAACACAGGCCGGTCAAACGCAGAACTTCTGCAGACCGAAATCGGTATTCACTATGTTTTCCCCTCATCCTGTGAATCACTCCGCTGTGTCAGTTCATCTATCTTCAGGAGGGATTTTTCCAGCATGCGGGACCGTGTGGTGGAAAGCTGATAGTATTCTTTCTGAACATCCTCAATTCTCCGTCCCATTTTCTCCATGTTATCGGAAAACTTCCGCCACTGCTGCCGGAATGCGTTCATCAGCTGCAGCACCTGACCGGCTTTCTGCTCTGTGGCAAAATTCCTGGATGCCTGATGGATCAGGGAAAGCACGGCGTACAGTGTCAGCGGAGAACATAACAGGACTTTCTGTGTGAGGGCATAATCGATAAGTTCATGATCTGCCTGATTGATGTATCCGTATATGGATTCATTGGGGATAAATACCATAACATAATCCACAGTCCCCTGTGTTGGATCGATATATGAACGTCCGGCAACCGCTTTTATATGGTTCCGGACATCTTTCAGGAACTGGTCCTGCTCATTTCGTCGAATTGTTTCATCCTCGGCAGCCAGGTACCGCTCATAATGAGTCAGCGGAAATTTCACATCCATATTCAGAACCTTGTCCCTGGGAAGCAGAAAAGTGAAATCCGGTTTCTCCCCTGTTCCCAATGCAGCCTGACGCCGGTAGTTCACATTTTCTATCAGTCCCAGCAGCCGCAGAATATCCTCGACCATCCGTTCTCCCCACTGCCCCCTCTGCTGTGAAGATGAAAGGATTTCTCTAAGACTGACGGTTGTATCCCGCAGTTTTTCTGTTTCCAATCTGTTTTCCGCCAATCCGGCATCCAACCTGACGGAATGATCTGAAAGATCCTTGAGGATTTTCCCCATCTCACTCAGATTTTGATCAATCAGTTTTTTCTTCACATCCAGTTTCTGATCTGCCTGCAGGGACAGGTCCTGGAATTTACTGGCAGCCAGCTTTAGAAAATCTTCCGAATTTTTCTGGATTGCTGTTCCGGCAAGAATTCTGAAATTCTGCTCCATTTCCCTGCGAACATTCTGAATGTGTTCGTGCTCTGAAATGATCTGTTTTTCCACTTCCTCCCTGCGGGCAGTAGCCGCTGCTTCATTCTGCAGACTCTGAGTCAGCCGATCATTCAGGTCCTGGCGTTCCTGCTGACAGAAATCCGAGGCGGTTTTCCGCCGAATCAGCCAACCGGCAGCAAAGCCCAGGATAAACGCACCAATCGATATAAGTGTATTAATCATCCATGCAGGGTCCTGATTTCATTTCGCCGGATTCAGGCCAATCCAAGCAATAGTTGTCTGTTCGGGTCAAAAAAATGTGATCCGCCGACTGAATCCCAAGGACGAAAGTGGAATAGATTATGATCAGTAACTCATACTGGTTAGTTTGACTTTGCCTCTGAATATCCAGTAGATGCTGACAGTGTATGCGAGTACGAGCGGCATTCCAATGACGGCGATGATCAGCATGTTCCGTAAAGTGGCCTGGCTGGATGCGGCGTTATAGATGGTCATACTTGGCGCCGTGTCAGGTATTCCGTATACCAGATCCGGAAACATACCCAATCCAAACAGAGCCAGCAGGGCCAGGATAGCAGCACAGCTGGACAAAAAGGCGCGAAATTCCCGGTTATGATGGATTTCCCTGGGAATATTTGCAACAGCCAGCATGTTGGCCAGTGCGACCAGGAAAAACCAGGGATTGTTCTGTAAATGCTCCAGCATATGTGGAATATATATAAGAGTGGCCATGGTTGTAATGGCATAGCATACAATGAAAAAAATAATCGTATTGTTAATCCAGCCCTTGATCTGATTCTGGAGTTTGCCTTCCGTCTTCAGGGCTGCATAGATGGATCCATGCATCATAAACAGTGCAACGGTGGTAACACCCGTCAGCAGTGGATAGGGGTGAAGCAGATTGAAAAAACCGCCGGTGTATTCAAACTGCTGATTCAGAGGCAGCCCCCAGATTATGTTTCCCATGGCGATCCCCATCAACAGACTGGCAAGATAACTGGAGACAGAGAAGCTGATATCCCATATCTGACGCCACCACTTCATTACCTGCTTGCTTCGGAATTCAATGGCAACGGCTCTGAAAATAAGCGCAAACAGCAGAAAAACAAATGGAAGGTACAGACCTGAGAAAACAGTGGCATACACCTCGGGGAAGGCTGCAAACAGTGCACCGCCTGCGGTCACCAGCCAGACTTCATTCCCATCCCAAACCGGTCCGATGGAGTTAATCATGATTCTGCGGTCTTCATCGGACCGCGTCCATAAATGCATCATTCCCACGCCAAAATCGAATCCATCCAGAATGGCATAGCCGCCAAAAAGAATACCAATCAGACAGAACCAGATTTCATTTAAATTCATCATGACTGTACCTCTGCATTCTCATGGGGCTCGGGACCTGCTTTAATTTTATGATTCAGCTGAAACAGGAAAATAAACAGCAGCACCAGGTATATCACAGTAAAAAGGATCAGGGATGTCAGAACCTGTCCGGCAGTTACCACTTCAGAAAGTCCGTCTCGTGTCCTGAGCAGTCCGTAAACCACCCACGGCTGCCGGCCAACCTCTGCTGTAAACCAGCCAAGCTGATTGGCGGCATGCGGACCCAGCACGGAAAATACCAGAATCCACAGAAACCACCGCTGACGCTCCAGCTTATTCAGAAGAAGCAGCAGAATTCCCAAAATGCTGACCGCGATCAACCCCATTCCGATGGTTACCATAAGGTGGTAAAACTGGAAAGTGGCATTTACCGGAGGATGGTCCTCCTTTGGGAACCGGTCCAGCCCGTCCAATTCGGCACTCGTATCGCCATAAAGCAGCCAGCTGAGCATCCCGGGCAACTTGATGCCGGTGGTTTTTCCACTTTCTTCATCCACCCACCCCAACAGATATAGATCGCCGGGACCTGTTTCGTAATGACCCTCCATGGAAGCCATTTTGGTCGGCTGATACTCGCTGACCAAAACGGCACTGGAATGTCCGGTTACCAGCTGACCCAGGGAGGCAATCACAGCCAGAATCAGTCCGATTTTCAACGATGCCCGGGAAAAATCCAGGTATTTCTTTTTCAGGAGATAAAAAGCCGACACGCTGATTACCAGAAAAGCGCCGGCTTGCCAGGCCCCCATGATGGTGTGACTCAGGCGGTCAATCGTGGAGGGATTAAACACCATCTCCCAAAAATCAGTGATTTCGGCTCTTGTTCGCAGTCCTTCTGTGACGATATGGTAGCCTGCGGGGGTCTGCTGCCATGAATTGGCAACAATGATCCAGACTGCGCTGAAATGCGCACCCAGACATACCATGATCGTGGACAGAAAATGGGTTCTGGGCTTCACTTTGTCCCATCCAAACAGCAGCAGGGCCAGGAAACCGGATTCAAGGAAAAAGGCAAACACGCCTTCTGCCGCCAGAGCGCTGCCGAAAATATCCCCTACATACCGGGAATAGGAGGCCCAGTTGGTGCCGAACTCGAATTCCATCACGATCCCGGTGGCCACCCCAATGGCAAATGTAAGTCCAAAAATCTTCACCCAGAACCGGGTCATTTTTTCAAAAAGCGGATTCTTGGTTTTTAGATACAGTCCTTCCATTACTACCAGGATCAGACCCAGTCCGATACTCATAGGCGGATAAATATAATGAAAACCAATGGTCACTGCAAACTGCACCCTGGAAAGCCACAGTAAATCCATATATTTACTCCTCAGTATTGACTGATAAGTTACATTCTCTATATTCTATTTTCATTTAAACATTGGAATAAAAGCAAATAACCCCGGTAACAGATGTATCCGGGGTTATTCTTGGAGGAGTGAAAAAATCTATAGTTGTGACTGAACGAAGTCCCAGTTAACGAGGTTCCAGAACGCCTCAACATACTGCGGTCTCGCGTTTCGATAATCCACGTAATAGGCATGTTCCCATACGTCGCACGTCATTAGCGGAGTCAGACCTTCCGTGAGCGGGGTTCCGGCATTGGGAGTACTGGTGATTTCAAGTTTTCCGTCTTTGTTTTTAACCAGCCATGCCCAGCCGGATCCGAACGTTGTAATGGCTTTCTTGGTGAACTGCTCTTTAAAGTTTGAAAACGAACCAAAGGCTTCTTCAAGGGCTTCAGCCAGATCGCCTGCAGGTTCTCCTCCGCCATCAGGACTCAGGCACTGCCAGTAGAAGCTGTGATTCCAGACTTGAGCGGCATTGTTGAATATTCCTCCGTCCGCTTTCATAATTATGTCTTCCAGCGGCAGATCTTCAAATTCCGTTCCGGGAATAAGATTATTTAAGTTGGTGACATACGCCTGGTGATGTTTGCCATAATGGTATTCCAGGGTTTCCTTGGATACGTGCGGCTGCAGTGCATCCATTGCGAACGGCAGTTCCGGTAATTGATGTTTCATATGCTCCCTCACTGATTAAGTGTTATTTATTATAGTTCTGCAAAATGTGAATTTCAGTGGAATGCATTTCCGGATTTTCAATGAGAACGATTAATAAAATCATCCATTTTGCAGTGCCACAATATATGAACCGGTTTACAGTTTTCCAGCATTATCTTTCAGGTATTCTGTCACACCGTCCAGCGATCCTTCCATCCCGGCATCACCTTCTTTCCATCCTGCGGGGCAGACTTGTCCGTTTTTCTGGAAGAAATTCAGGGCATCCACCATCCGAATCATTTCATCCACATTCCGGCCCAGATCAAGGTTGTTGATGACAGAATGGGCGATACTGCCTTCCTCGTCAATGAGAAACGAAGCTCTCAGCGCTACACCGCCGCCCACAGTGGTTTCGTATTCCTCGCCGTCCGTGGTAATCACTGTCGCCGGTTCCGCTCCGACAAGCACATCAAAATTCCGGGCGATTGATTTATCCAAATCCGCAATCAGCGGAAACTGAATGTTGCCAATACCACCATGATCGGTATCGGTGTTTTTATAAGCCCAATGCGTAAAGTGACTGTCCACGGAGCAGCCCAGTACTTCCACACCGCGTTTGTGAAATTCTTCCAGACGATGTTCAAATGCCAGAATTTCAGTGGGACATACAAAAGTAAAATCAAGAGGATAGAAAAACAGGACCACTTTCTTTCCGCGGTAATCTGAAAGCGCAATCTCTTTAAAAGTGTTGTCCGGCATAATTGCAGTTGCCTTGAAATCCGGGGCCTGTTGAGTTACTAACATTTTTTTCTCCTCATTTATTCTTCATTATAGGTTTCCAGACAATTTTGACATATACCGGTCAGACGGAGTTCGTATCCGGTTATCTTATGTCCCATTTTTTTTTCAATTGACTGTACAAAATCTAGCACAGGCAGAGACAGATCATAAATCTGCTGACAGCTGTCACAGAGAAAATGCTGATGATCGGAAAGGTCTGAATCAAAACGCAGGACTCCCTTGTCCCGAATGGTCTGAATCAGATGATGTGCTTCCAGCTGTTTCAGGTTGCGGTACACGGTTCCCAGACTGATATTGGGGATATCTTCCTGTACCATTTTGTATACATCCATCGCAGTGGGGTGATTATGCACCGATCTTATTTTTTCCAGAATAACTTGTCTTTGTCTGCTGTATCTCATCGTTAACCAATCTCTCTTAGTAGTAACTATTCCTACTTATCAAACTTACACCGATTATATCCGACCATGCAAGTCTTATTTAATTTTTTTCTGAAATTCTTTCCCGTGATCGTTTGGCGGCTGGCGGTCAGCTCTCAACAATAACGCTGCCGTTCATACGGGCGATTCTTGTATTTAACAGACCTAACCCGAATATTTCATGAGAATACCTATGCGTAAAATGCTTCGCATTTTACGGACGATGACGGATATGCTCAATTCTACAGCGTCCGTCAGGAAACGGATTTTCAATTATAATCGAAAAATGTTCTCAACGTACTGTCCAGTACGATTTCACTCATTTTTCTTCATATGCCTTGGTGATTGAGAACCCATGGGTTCTTTAACGGAAAAAGCGTCATTGACAGTCAGCACTAAATTGTGTTGAATTTTTGCTTTTTCCGCATCAATACATTTTCATCATCTCATCACGAAGTCTCATGAAATATCCGGACTAAGCGGGTGGTGTTTTTTACTGATTGCGCTGGGGAAGAATGATATGTATATAATGCAAATTCAGGTCATTGCCAGATTTACTTCTGGGGCCGGATGAAAATGATATTCCGCGTCTGGGTTACGGTTCAGGCAGAGATCCCGGTGATTCGGCGGCGTATTTCCTGCCCCCCCCACACCAGAACAAACACAATGGTTGCCGTGAGTACAATGGCTGCTCCGGACGAGATGGCTGCATAATAGGAAATGTAGAGACCGGAGAGACCCGAAAGGATCGCAATTACGGCTCCAAGCGCCATCATTTGCCATAGTTTCTGTGTCAGCAGATAGGCTGTTGCTGCCGGTGTAATGAGCAGTGCGGCCATCAGGGCAATTCCCACACACTGCAGGGACACGACGATCACTGCAGCCAGCATCAGAAACATCAGATTATTGAGCATTCGGACTGGAAGACGGAGGGTGCCGGCCAGGATTGGGTCAAATGCCAGAACCATGAACTCTTTGTAGAAGATAATATTGAGGACCGTCAGGATTACCCCGAAAACAGACATGACCACCAAATCGTTGTTCGAAACGGCTAAAATATTTCCAAAGAGAAAGTGGGTGAGGTCGGCGGCATAATCACGTACACTGGATATCAGGGCAATTCCCAATGCAAACATTCCGGCAAAGACAATTCCGGTGGCGGTATCTTCTTTTACTCGTGAATTCTGACTGATATTGCCAATTCCCATTGCGGTTATCACGGCCGCTCCCAGCGCCCACCAGAAAACAGCTTTGCGGCTGCCCCCGCTGGTCAGATATCCCACAGCCACTCCCGGAAGGATGGAATGGGCCACGGCACTCCCCAGAAATGCCATACCCCGTAAAACCAGGTAAGCCCCCATCGGGGCGCAGATGATACCCATTAATGCCGCTGCAATAAAACCTCTGTTCATAAACGGATACTGCAGTGGGGCTGTTATTAAATCAATCATCGCCGTTTCCGTTTATTTTGCAGCACATATCGCTCACCGCCAAACGGACATCCCCTCTGCTTGAAAAGTGGAGATGACTGTGAAATGCTTCTGCCAGGTTTTCCGGGGTCAGCACTTCAGCCGGCGGCCCTACACTTACCACTTTATGGTTCAGCAGGACTACCTTTTCGAACCATTCCCGGGTGATGTTCAAATCATGCAGAGAAACAAGAACCGTGATTTCAGACCCAAGTTGATGCATAATATCCAGAATACGACGCTGACTGGGAGTATCCAGCCCCGCCATGGGTTCGTCCAGAAGCAGCATTTCCGCTTCCTGTGCGAGCGCTCGTGCAATAAACACCCGCTGCTGCTGACCGCCGCTGAGCTGCTGTATCCGTCGATTCGCCAGATGCTTCAGCCCCACGGTATCCAAAGCTGCATCCACCCGCCTGCGGTCTTCTTTCCCCGGCCATCGTCCAACTCCAAGCCGCCGCGTGCGGCCCATCATCACCGCATCGGCCACTGTTGCGGGGAACTGCCAGTCCACCTGACTGCGTTGGGGCACATAACCAATGCATATATGTCCGCGGGGTTCACTGCCATATACCCGCACTCTTCCGGATGTGGGTTCCATCAGTCCGCAGATGATTTTGAACAAAGTACTTTTCCCGGCCCCGTTGGGTCCAACCACTGCTATTTTTTCTCCTGCGGCAACATTCAGGGATGTGCTTTCCAGCGCAGCACCGGTTTCATAACGCAGGGATACTTCCTCCAACTCAAGCAGAGGACTGTTCGGTGCATGCGGTTCATGATGTTTTGAGAAAAGTGAAATCACGGCCTACTGTCCCAGGGCGTCAGCCAGGCGGCTGATATTGGTTTTCATATATCCCAAATAGGTGCCGGCCGGTCCGCCTTCGGGACCCAGCCCGCCGGTGTAGACTTTCACCAGATCAAGATCAAGGTCTTCTGCCAACTGCCCGGCAAGAACCAAATCACTCCCGATGCCCACTACCAATGCAGGAACACCATGTTTTTTGATATCCTCCTGCAGATCCGCCAGTTCTTTTGCCGATGGTTCTGCCAGGGAACTGAATCCGGGAAGGATGGCATTCATATCATCAAATTGATACCGCCGGGCAAAATACCCGAACACCCGGTGATCCGCAACAATACGACGGCGATGGTCCGGGATGCGTTCGACTTCCTGCCGTATCCACTCGTCCAGCGCAAGCAGTTCCGAATGCATGTGCTGCGCATTGGTCTGATACACGGTCTTATGCTGAGGATCCAGTCTCATCAGCTGTTCCGCAATGGGCCGCAGCCAGAATACCACCATGTTAGGATCCAGCCAGACATGAGGGTCAATATCATGATGATGGTGATGTCCATGATCCGTTTCATGGACTGTCTGCATCCTGAGCAGAGGAACATTTTCCGAAAGATCAACGACCTGACCGCTGTATTGAGTGCTGGCCAGCATTTCCTCAAGAAAAAGTTCCAGACCAGCTCCGTTAATAAACAGCACATCCGACTCTGACAACCGGGCCAGATCACCAGGATGAGGCTGGAAGCCATGGGGTCCCACTTCTCTGGGGAGGAGCACATCTACCTGAAACTGATCACCGGCAACAGCCTGAACGATGTCACCCACGATACTTGTTGTGGCAAGCAGGACAGGGGACTGGTCAGGGTTGTTCTTGCTGCTGCAGCCGGTCAGCAGGATAAGGAATAGAATGATGAGTACTTGGGAAGGAATTGTTTTCAATGTTATCCAAATATTAGAAGCCTGGGAAACGAAAAGTTGATTCAGGACATGATCCCGGCAATGGTACTGCGACAGCCTGAAATGAAAGTTCAGTCATTCAGAATATCCATACCGGTATTCCAGCAGGCACTTTATTGATTGACAGGATCAAACCGGCTTCCATTGACTGAATCCAGTCCTTGTCGAACGGGTAAATCTATATTTGTTATATTTTCTGCACAAGTACCGTACCGGCTGTTTGAATGCAGTGTAATTTCTAATTGAATCCGATTTCCGCCAAAATTGTCTGATTCCACCAGAGACCGGATTTACAGGTAAAAGAAATCTGCAGAAATAAAAAAGGCGGATATGACTCCGCCTTGATTTACCTTCTGTTTGATAATTATTTCCACCTGCGATGCAGCCGGTCACCGCCGCAGGGGCGGTTTGCGTCATCCTGACAGGGATTGTCATCCATTTTTTCATTTTGACAGGGCATACATCCATGTCTGAAATGCCCGCCCATCCCATGGCAGCAGTCCGGTCCGAAATAATCATCCGCGAAATTCATACACGGTCCGCCGTTCTTCATCCGGTGCGGTCCCCTTTCCCTGTGCATTTTCCGGTGTTCTTGCAGGAGTTCCTGCTGTTCATCGGTCAGGACATCTTTTACATCCAGCCCGTGATTGGTTTTCAAAATACGCAATTCCGCTTTTGCTTCACTTATCTTGCGGATTTGGGCATCGACTGCCTTCCGGTTCGGCGATTCCACCCCAAGCATTGCCTCCAGCTCCAGTTCGGCTTTCTTCAACCCTGCTCTCAGATCAATCCGCTCCAATTCAAACGCATAATCCAAATCATCCATTTGCGCTCTTTGCTGATCAGACAGTTCCAGATCCGGGCATCCCTCTGGCTGGCATCTGCCGTGTCCGAAATGAGGCTGACTGAAAGCAAATGTGAGTCCTGCCAGAAACATAATCATCAGTGTTTTTTTCATTTTGATCCCTTTCATTCAATTTAATGCGGTGTTCAAATTCAACTGATAATAAGACACAGCCCAAGTTGAAATAATTCCACTTTCTTTCGAACTTTTTTACATCCCGGAAGAATCAGGAACCTTCTTTTCCGGAATGTATCTGGGCAGAGCAGGTGCGATGGGGTTTTTGAAGATCTGCGGAACGAGGAAAATTCTTAAATTAATAAATTGTTTTCGCTGGATATTTTATGATTCATTATTCAATCGTCATACCCGTATGCAATGAGCTGGAAAATCTTCCGAAGCTGCTTGAAGAGCTGGACCGTACCATCACTGGGGTCAGCAAAAATTTTGAGATAATTTTCATTGACGACTGCAGCAGTGACGGCAGTTTTGAATTTATTCTGAATGAGAAAAAAACCCGGCCGGAGCTTCGATATAGACGATTTGCCGAGAACAGGGGACAGTCAGCTGCACTGGCCGCTGGATTTGCAATTGCGGAGGGCGATTATGTTATAACCATGGATGCCGATCTCCAGAACGATCCTGCAGACATTCCGAATATGCTGAAATATCTGCCCCGCTTTGATATGGTTACCGGCTGGCGGCAAACCCGCTGCGACTCACTGATAAAAAAACTGGATTCCAAAATTGCCAATTTCATCCGGAATCGGCTGACAGGCGAAAATATCCATGACACGGGTTGTTCATTAAAAATAATGCGGACTGATATCCTGAGAAAAATCAAGATGTATCAGGGAATGCACCGCTTTCTGCCGACGCTGATGAAACTGCATGGGGCCTCAGTAAAAGAAGTCCCCGTCCGCCATCGCTACCGCCTTCATGGGAAATCTAAATACGGAACCTGGAAACGGGCGGTCGGCGGGCTCAGAGATCTCCTGGCGATCCGCTGGATGAAGGATCGTCATATTCACTTTCAAATAGAGGATGAAAATTGAATTTATCTCAGATGACTACTCGTGAGATTGTGTGGATAGTGATTGGATTTACCGGTCAGATCATGTTCACAATGCGGTTTCTTGTGCAGTGGATTCAATCAGAAGCCAGGAAAAAATCAGTTATTCCAAAATCGTTCTGGATCTTGAGCATTGTCGGCAGCACTATTCTGCTTGCATATGCCATATACCGGAAAGATCCGGTATTCATCGTCGCACAGAGTTTTGGATTTGTTGTGTATTTCCGAAATCTTCAGCTTCTGGCACGAGCCAAACCACCCATTGGATGAAAAAACATCTGATTTTTTCTATTGTCACCCTGATGGTTTTATCCTTCAAAATTGGGGAAATTGCCTATCTTGAAACCAGCGAAGCCCGATATGCCCAGATCAGCAGTGAAATGGCTGAATCTGGCAGTTATCTTATCCCCACCCTCAATCATGTCAAACACCTGCATAAACCGCCGCTCACATATTGGATTACGGCATTTGCATTTAACACATTTGGAAAAAACAACACCAGCGGTCGGGTTTTTCTGATTCTGGCAGCCTGGGGTACGGTGCTGATTACCGGCCGCATGGCCCGTTTGCTTTTTCCCCAGGACAAAGCAGCAGAAATGACCGCAATGATGATTCTGATGGGCTCCCTGCTGTTTCTGATCCAATCCAGGGTACTGACCACGGATATCTATCAGACCTTTTTTATCACACTGACCCACTTTTTTCTGACTGCTTATTTTTTTTCGAAACCAAAAATATCGGTTCTGCTTGCTGCCGGCTGCTCGCTTGGAATGGGTGTTATGACCAAAGGCCATGTGCCGTTAATGTTCACTGTTCTGCCCTGGATGCTGTTCTTAACGGCTGGACACCGCTGGAGAGACCTGAACCCGATCCATTTTCTGATATCATTATTGGGGTTTTTTGTGACTACATTGCCCTGGTTTATCCTGATGATTGCAGAAATACCCGGATTACTGGATTATTTCCTTGTTTTCCAGGGCGTTCAGCGGCTGACCAGCAGCGTTCATCATCGGTCAGGTCCATTTTATTATTACATCGTCATTGCCGCAGCCGGTTTATGGATGTGGTTTCCGGCATATTTTTCCGGATTAATACAAAGACTGAAAGAATGGCGAACGATCTCTGCAGATTTGCCAGATTTACTGCTGGGTTTCAGCATTCTCCTGCCTTTTCTTGTTTTGTCAGCTTCCGGAAGCAAACTGCCTTCATATATTCTGCCGCTGTTTCCGATTTCGGCTCTGCAGTTGACTTACTGGAAATCAAAAGACCGCATTTCCCTGAAGAGAATCAGTCGCTGGGGTGAAACTGGCATTCTGGCTTTGACCGTCATTATTCTGGCACTGTTGATATTTATCCGGTCAGATCAAATCCCTGACTCTTTCCCACATACCCACCCTGTTCTGATCCTGTTCTCTGCCGGATGCCTGGGACTGCTTGCGATCCGATTTCTGAATCCCGGCATCCGGCCTGAGCGCCAAACATGGGTCAATTCGGCGGTGAACATTGGTCTCTTCCTGACAGCGGTCAGTCTGGTTCCTGCTGTTCAGGAAGACCTCAATTCCTTCCAGCCCATGTCGAATGTCATCAACCGCAGCAAGACCAAGGATGCCCGACTGGTAACTTTCAGAGAGCGCCTGCCGTCACTTACCTTTTACACTGGCCTTCCGGTTATCCAGACAGAGCATGACCGTGAACTTCAGTTTGAGCCAGCGGAAGACAGTCTGAGACTGAGATATTTTTATCGGGACAGCGGAACGGAAATCGGGACATTGTTTAATGAGGATACACTGACATATCTCGTATGCCGCCGTCGCCACTGGCGAAAATACCACACAGACTGGGGGGTGGATGGTGCGGGACTGGAGCCTTTATATCAAAACATGAATTACATTCTCTTGGCCAATTCCGGGCGGAGAAGATGACAGCAGGGCATAGGTCAGGTTTTCAATGAACGGCACCTTGCGGATGTTCACGCAGATCTAATTTTCTTTCTGATCAGTTCCAGACCGGCAAAAATTCCCTTATCCATGATAACCTGCCAGGTTTTCTGACTCTTGTTGAGTTTGAAATACCTTTGCCCATAGCGTTTCAGTAAGTCCGGGATGATTTCAAATCCCAGACCTGGTGTTTGAAATGGTTTCAGCAGACCGTTTCGATCAGGTTTGACCGGTTTGATGATACCCTCCCGGTATCTGGGTATCCAGGATGGTTCTTCCAGAGGAAATTCCAATGGCAGGCTGTTTTTCGAATCTGCAAGCGCCATATTCCAGTTGATGTAAAAGCCGATTCCATTGGACCATGTATGGGGAGAAAAGTCTCGGCCGTGTTTATGGCAGGCCTGTATTGTCTGGTAAATCTGCTGAATACCTCCGGCAAACACGGCATCCGGCTGATAAATATGGAAACAGTCTTTCTGGAGCATGATTTTCAGTTCATCCCAACCGCTGCAGAGTTCTGCGCCGCTGATCCGAACTTTTGAAATTTTCTTCAAGGCAGCGTTACCGTCGTAATTCCGGGCATCCAGCGGTTCTTCCAGCCAGGAAATATCCAGATCACTGCATGCTGAAGCAAATTCACGCGCCCTTTCCAGATCCCAGGGCGGAATGCGTTCCACAATTGACACTTTCCATCCCTGACCTGCATCCACGCCCAGTTGAAATTCCTGCGGCAGTGCTTTCCGGATTTCTCTGATCAGTTTTACATCTTCTTCCAGCCGCTTGCCCATGACATGTACTTTGCCGGTTCGAAATCCATGCTCCCATCCGTTTAGAAGACTGTCAATTCGGGATTGCGGGTCCCGAACCTCACCGGTTGAAAGATACACCGGAATGTGCCTGGGAGAGCCGCCCAGAACTTCATAGACCGGTTTCCCCTCCATTTTGCCGATAATGTCCCAGCAGGCTGGTTCGATCCAGGTGTTGTGCCAGCCCAGGAATCCGGCTTGTTTCAACAACTCCTGGATTCGTCCTATTTTCGTGGGATCTGCACCAAGGAGATACTCACCGAGATAATTTCCCAGTCCGGCACGTTCGGTGCCCAGAGCGGTTCCTGCGGAATATCCGGTAATGCCTTCATCCGTGGACAGCCTGATCAATGTGAAACGATTATGAGTCTGTGGATATCCGGGTATCCAGGCCGGTCTGAACGGTTCGGGCAGCGGAATGGAAACGTGGAATAATTCTATGGCTGAAATTTTCATGTCTGCTCAAGGGGGATGCGGCAGTATCGCTGCCGTAAAAGAAAATCAGAACGGGGAAAATTTATACGCTGCGGTTTAAGGCTGATCCGACAGCACCAGCCTCATGGGCATCAGGGTCATCCCGCATTCGCTGCATTTGCCCGGTTCAGTTTGCCGAATATGGCTGTGGGTTTGCATGGGACATCCGTAGAATTCCATTTTGTCATAGGATGTAATTACTGCAGGGACCAGCTTCATACCGCACTCCGAACAAACCCCAGATCCTTCCTGATGGATATGGGAATGAGATTCCATTGGACATGTATAATAAATCAGTTTTTCTCCAGCACCGATATTGGTGGAAATCTGGTCGGTTTCCACTGCAGAATCCGTTCCCTGCCTTCCGCAGGAAACAATCAGTATGGTCAGAATCAGAATGACTGAATTGCGCATGGGTCTCTCAATGGTTTAATTGCAAATTAATTGGGAATATCGGGAAATTTCCTGAACGCTCAGCTCCGATGAAATCGGTCAGTAATGGATGGAATCGCAGCACCTTGATTGAAAAGGTCACCGTGAAGCTGCGGTTTAATGCCGTTCATCAAATCCATTCTGCGTTATTAAATATAATATCCAGCGCTTTTTCCCTCTTGCCCGGATATTTCATGAGACTTCGTAATGAGATGATGAAAATGTATTGATGCGGAAAAAGCTAAAATTCAACACGATTTTGTGCTGACTATCAAAGAAGCTTTTTCCGTTAAAGAACCCATGGGTTCTCATTCTACAAGGCATATGAAGAAAAATGAGTGAAATCGTACTGGACAGTACGTTGAGAACATTTTTCGATTAGAATTGAAAATCCGTCTCCTGACGGACGCTGTAGAATTGAGCAGATCCATCATCGTCCGGAAAATGCGAAGCATTTTACGCATAGATATTCTCATGAAATATTCGGGCTTGTCACGCCTCAAAGGTTACGATGGATGAACCTGTTGCATCAATCAGCAATCTTACTGACTGCCGCTGTTTGCTGCTTCCTGAAAATGATTACGGAATTGACAGAATAGATTATCAATGCCAGCCAGATCAGGGAAAATGATATCTGATGAGTTTTCGTAAACGGTTCCTTGTAAATCACGGTCCCAACCAGAAGCTGCAGGGTTGGAGCGATATACTGAAGGATCCCTGAAGTTGTATACCGGATGGATCGAACTCCATGAGTGAACAGAATTAACGGCAGCGCTGTCACAACGCCGGTAGCTGCACACAGCAGATCAGTGGACAGGCTGACATTCAGGAATGCGCCGTTTCCTGAGACAAACAGGTAAGTCAGAAATCCCAACGCCGGCGGAGTCAGTATAGCGGTCTCAACCGCCAGACCTGCGACGGATTCCACACCGGCAATTTTACGCAGCAGACCATAGGTTCCAAAACTGAAGGCCAGAGTCAGGGCAATCCAGGGAATCTGCCCGTATTGAAATGTCAGATGAAGCACCCCCGCAAACGCCAATAGAACGGCAACGGACTGCCAGCGGTTCATTTTTTCCCGCAGAATCAATATCGCCAGGATGACATTTATCAGAGGATTGATGAAATAACCCAGGCTGGTTTCAACAATTCTGCTGGTTGCAACGCCGTAAATATATACCAGCCAGTTAATGGCAATACAGATGGAGGAGGCCATCAGAAGATATCTGGATTTTTTCGCCCGTAATACAGACTTTGCATCCGCCCAGCGCTGATTCAGGGTCAGCAGGACCACCAGAAACAGAAACGACCAAATGGTTCGGTGCGCGAGGACTTCCAGCGGCGGCACGTGATCCAGTACTTTCCAGTAGATCGGGAAAAATCCCCAAAGCAGGAAAGAAGCGGCAACAGATGCCATGCCCATTATTGATCTGTTATGCATACTCTTCACTGTCATGCAGCATCACATCCATTCGGTTTCCGGCATCCGCATTATCAATTCTGGACTGGAACAGCAGGTTCTGTCAATCAGTGAGTTGAAGAAAATCAATTATGTGATTCGCGTGTAAAAGACAGGTGCGTCAGATATTTACGCTACGTTGTCTGAGACCAGCTTTTTCAGAGCAATGCGGGCGGCTTCCTGCTCAGCTGATTTTTTGCTTTTCCCGAACCCTTTGTAGTTTCTGCCGTCCCCCAGCGAAACCTCAATTTCAAAGGTTTTTTTGTGTTCTGGTCCACGGGCATTTATGGTTCGGAATACCGGTCCGCGTAAATCCTGTTTGTGGCAGTATTCTATGAGCTGACCTTTGAAATTGGCATTAAATGAGGCCAATTGTTCGTTTTCAATTACCGTCTGCTGCAAAATGATACGGGTAGGACGAATTCCGCCATCCAGAAACACAGCACCAATCACCGATTCAAAAACATCACCAAGAATATTTTTCGCAACCTTGTCATCATCCAGCCGAACACTGCTGTCTGCCAGGACATATTCATGTATCCCCAGAGAGATAGACATACTTGCCAGGAACTGCTTATTCACCAAAGCGGAACGGTGCTGGGTCAGAAATCCTTCATCCATATCATGATATTTTTGATACAGCCAGTGGGAGACAAAATGATCGATGACGGCATCCCCCAGAAACTCCAGACGTTCATAATTATCAGTCGCTTCCGGTTCCAGTGAGCGATGGGTCAGAGCAATTCGAAGCAGCGAAATGTTTTTAAAGGTATATCCCAGACATTTTTCCGCCTTCAGCAGCGATACATCCGGTTTGTGAACCAGATTTCGAATCAGGCGGTAAATCAGGCTATCCATTTTTTAATAATTAATACTGCGTTATGACCGCCAAATCCGAATGTGTTGGACATGGCATAATGCACATCATGTGCCTGTGCCGTGTTGGGAACGAAATCGAGATCACACTGCGGATCAGGCGTTTTATAATGAATGGTGGGAGGAATCAGGCTGTTGCGTATTGTCAGAATGGAAGCTGCCGCCTCCACCGCTCCGGCACTGCCTAGAAGGTGTCCAGTCATTGACTTGGTTGAACTGATCTTCAGATGACTGACGTGTTCTCCAAACAGTTTTTTGACTGCTATGGCTTCGTTCTTATCGTTGTGCGGAGTGGACGTTCCGTGGGCATTGATGTAATCAACCTGATCCAGCCGTATGCCGGCATCCTTTACTGCTTTTGCCATCGCTCTGCCGGCCCCTTCGTGATCTGGTGCAGGGGCGGTCAGATGATAGGCATCACCAGTGGCACCGTACCCTACAATTTCCGCAAGGATATCTGCATCGCGAGCCTGGGCATGCTCCAGTGCTTCAAGCATTAGAAATCCGGCGCCTTCACCCAGCACAAACCCGTCCCGGTTCAGATCGAACGGTCGGCTGGCGGTTTCAGGATCGCTGTTTTTGGTAATTGCCTTCATATTGGCAAATCCGGCAATGGCTATGGGTGCAATGCTTGCCTCAGATCCGCCGGCTATGGCGGCATCGGCATCACCATACTGAATCATTCGGGTGGCATCCCCAATGGTATGGGTGGTTGTGGCACAGGCTGAGACCAATCCGTAATTGGGTCCCTTAAAGCCGAAGCGAATAGAGATATGACCGGCAATGATATCTGAAATCATCGCAGGAATAAAATAAGGACTCACCCGCCGCGGGCTTTTCAGCATTCGTTCAACCTGCTGAGAGAAAACAGTGATACCGCCAATCCCGCTTCCGGTGATTACCCCGATATTATTCGGATCAAAGTCTGAATCCAGTATTCCGGAACTATCCACTGCCTCTCTGGCGGCGATTAGACCCAACGCCGAAAATCGATCCAGCATATTGAGTTCTTTGCGCTCAAAATGCTGGTCAAGATCCAGATTTTTTACTTCGCCGGCCAGAGTCGCCTTGTGATCGGATGTGTCAAAATGGGTAATGGGGGCAATCCCATTGCGTCCTGCTGACAGACCTTCCCAAAATTCGGGGACCGAATTCCCAATGGGAGACACGATCCCCATACCTGTGACAACGACTCTGCGTTTTAACATAAACTATTCGGCCAATTTTCCGTCGATGTATTCTACAGCCTGCTTGACGGTCGTTAAGCCTTCGGCATCTTCATCGGGAATTTCAATATTGAATTCTTCTTCAAACTGCATGATTAATTCAACGGTATCCAATGAATCAGCACCGAGATCATCAATAAATTTGGCATCCATGGTAATCTTGCTTTCCTCGACACCCAACTTATCAATGATAATCTCTTTGACTTTTTCAAAATGCTGTGACATGTTGTTTCCTTTCCTAATTAAGATGACGCTGTAATAAGGACCAAAATTCGAGTTTTGCCAGTGCAGCATGACAGTATTGCAAAACTTCGGAATACCCCAATTACGAAGCCGTCAATTAATTCATTACCATTCCGCCGTCCACATTTATGGTTTGACCGGTGATATATTCTGCCTGATCTGAAGAGAGAAATAATACGGTGTTTGCAATATCTGCAGGCGTTCCCAACCGGCCCAGCGGTATATTGTTTTTCAATTGAACTTTTACTTCTTCTGATAAACTATCCGTCATATCCGTTGACACATATCCCGGTGCGACGGCATTTACAGTGATGTTGCGGCTGCCCAGTTCTCTGGCAGCGGATTTGGTTAAACCAATGATGCCTGCCTTGGATGCAGCGTAATTGGTCTGGCCGGAATTACCGATCTGTCCCACAACGGAGGTGATGTTGACAATCCGGCCCCATCTGGCCTTCATCATGGTACGGGTCACGGCTTTGATGCCGTTGAAGGTCCCTCTTAAGTTGATATCGATTACCGAATCCCAGTCCTGCTCTTTCATCCGCATGATAAGATTGTCCCGGGTGATACCGGCATTGTTCACCAGAATATCAACCCCCCCAAATGCAGCGGTAGTTTGCCCGACTATATCATTAAATACCTTAAGATCACTGATATCCCCGGCAAAACATTGTACGGATTCGGGATTGTGCATATTCCTGCGTACGGTTTCCAGGTCAGCCAGAGACCGGCTGACAAGCATCACATTCGCACCTGCATCCGCCAGCGCCTCGGCAATTCCCTTCCCAATTCCACGGGACGCGCCTGTGACAATGGCGGTCTTGTTGGATAAATCAATTTTCATATTCAGTTACCTGTTCAGCGGTATCACAGCCGGATGCCGCAGCATCCCGGCAAGTTCTTTTCACCAGGCCCTGGAGTACTTTTCCGGGTCCCAGCTCTACAAATTCATGCAGTCCATCTGCGGTCATTGCTCGAATGGTATCAGCCCAGAGTACGGGAGATTCCAGCTGTCGGAGCAGATTCTCCCGAATAACGTCCGGATTCGTTTCCGCTCTGGCAGTGACATTCTGGTAGACGGGAATTCGGGGATTTCTGAATTCCACCTCTGAAATCACCTGTTCCAGCGCCGGTCTCGCCGATGTCATCAGGGGGGAATGAAATGCACCGGAAACATTCAGAGGGATGGCCCGCCGAACGCCGATTTCACCGGCAGTCCGGACAGCATTTCGAACCGCCGTTTTTTCACCGGAAATGACAACCTGTCCCGGAGCATTGATATTGGCAGGAACGACAATCCCTTCCTGGTCGCAAATTTTGGTCAGCTGCTCATCTGTCGCACCGATGACGGCCGCCATCGCGCCCGGCTGAATTTCACCGGCCTGTGCCATTTCCCGACCGCGGATTTTTATAATCTGGAGAGCATCCTCAAATTCAAGCGCGCCGGCAGATACCAGGGCTGAAAATTCTCCGAGACTGTGCCCGGCTGCAGCAGACGGAAGGATGCCCCTGCCCTGGAGTATTCGGTCTATTATAACACTGTGGATAAAGATGGCAGGCTGGGTAAACTGGGTTTTTTTTAATTTTTCTTCCGGACCGTCAAATGAAATTTCACCAATGCTGAACTCGAGGACTGCAGCGGCTGTCTCATACAATTCCCGGGCTTCGGGAAACCGGGCAAACAAATCTTTGCCCATACCGACATACTGGGAGCCCTGGCCCGGAAACAGAAACGCTTTACCCATGAGTGATTCCCCACTTCAAATAAACAGCACCCCAGGTAAATCCGGCTCCGAAAGCGGAAATGATCAGATTGTCGCCGGTTTTCAGCCGACCGTCTTCAAATGCTTCAACCATTCCGATAGGAATGGTAGCGGCAGTTGTATTGGCATAATTTTCAATATTGCTGAGGACTTTTTCCTTTACCAGTCCCAAACGTTTCCCGGCAGCGTCAATAATCCGCTTATTGGCCTGATGGGGGATAAACAGTGAAATACTGGAACCGTCCAAATTATTGCGGCGGGCCACTTCGTATGAAATATCGGCCATTCCCTTGACGGCAAATTTGAAAACCTGCTTCCCTTCCTGATAAATGTAATGTTCGCGCGCAGCCACGGTTTCCGTACTGGCCGGTTTAAGGCTTCCGCCCGCTTTCATGTGAAGATGCCTGCCTCCGTATCCGTCAACACGCAGTTTTGCATCAATGATTCCATACCCATCGGTGTTGGGTTCAAGCAGAACGGCACCTGCTCCGTCACCAAACAGAATGCAGGTATTCCGGTCTTCATAATCCGTTATGGAACTCATCGTGTCTGCACCGATCACCAGCACCTTCCGGTATCGACCGGTTTCTATAAACTGAGCGCCGGTCTGAAGCGCGTACAGAAACCCGCTGCAGCCTGCTGACAGATCGAATCCCCAAGCATTTTCAGCACCCAGCCTGTCCTGTACCAGACAGGCAGTAGCCGGAAACAGCATATCCGGTGTCACGGTCGCCATTATGATAACATCTATTTCTGATGCAGAGATACCGCGCTGCTCAAGGACCTTCCGTGCCGCCTGGACAGCCATATCCGATGTGGCCTGCCCCTCAGCAACAATATGTCGTTCACTGATACCGGTTCTTTCGCGAATCCACTGATCATTGGTATCAACCATTTTTTCAAGATCATGATTGGTCAGAATCCGATCCGGGACGTACATACCCAGTGCCGTAATATTTGCCAGAAGTCGATTTTGCGTATCCATGATTCAATACTCCATCATATGTGTCGCGATGCGGTCTGCAATATCAGGAATCAGTCGTTCATTATATGCTTTTCGGGCAGAATGCAGGGAATAACATATTGCTTTTTCCGTCGACGAGCCGTGACATTTCAGTACAATACTGTTTACCCCAAGCAGGGGGGTGGCTCCGTGTTCTTCATAATCCAGTTTCTGCGCGAGACTTTCAAAAGTGGGACTCATCAGCGACAGAAGCTCTTTGGCGTTCGCCTGGGATTTGATAATATCCTGAAACCAGGCAATCATATGGAGCATGACACCTTCAATGAATTTCAGCACGGTGTTTCCCACAAATCCATCACAGACCACCACATCAACATTGCCGTCAAGTATATACCTTGCTTCTATATTTCCGATAAAATTAGGAATGTGTTCTTTCATAAGGGGGTATGCCGATTGGGTCAGTTCATTCCCCTTGTTCTCTTCTGATCCGATATTCAGCAGCCCGATGCGGGGATTTTCTATCCCGTCAATACATTCGATATGGGCACTTGCCATTAGGGCAAACTGAACCAGCTGCTGAGGTTTTACGACCGGGTTTGCACCGGCGTCACAGAGCATGAATCCGCCCTTGAAGCCGGGAATGTATGCGGATAATGTGGGCCGGATAATACCGTCCACCCTGCCCAGCAGCATCGTGGCAGCCGCAAGCAGAGCACCGGTGCTGCCGGCACTGATCATGGCATCCGCTTCACCATTGCGTACAAGCTCAACTGCCTGAACCATGGATGAATCCGGCTTGGTCTTTAAAATCTTTGCTGGGCGGTCGTCCATCATGACGGTATCCGGTGCATGACGGATGGATATCTTTTGGTGTGGGTCAGAATATTGTTCGGTAAGCGGGGTCAGTATCCGGGCATCTCCGACCAGTATCACTTCTACGTCATCGGTGCCCACCATATTAATAAACTCAAATGCGCCTCCAACATTCGATTGAGGCGCATTGTCTCCGCCCATTGCATCTAAGGCGATTTTCATATGAATTTAAGGATTAAACTCCTTTTGCGGAAATCACAGGGCGGCCTTTGTAGTAACCGCACTCGGGACAGGCACGATAGGGCATTTTGGGACTGCCGCACTGAGAGCAAACACCCACCTGTGGAGTGGCGGCTTTCCAGTTTGTCCGACGTTTTCTTCCGCGAGTCTTTGATATTTTCCTTTTTGGGACTGCCATAATTCTTCCTTCGTTACATATCTCGTCTGTGAGAATTGCTAAATTAATCTCATTTACAGCCTGATAAATTAGTTTTGATTAATCTCCAAGTACAAGTTATTGTTTATAAACGTGGCCACCCCCCGTTTTATTTAGCAAAAAAGAGTCATCTGATTTGGATTTCCT
>CAZGNZ010000018.1:0-84683 GCA_964527215.1 uncultured bacterium
TCCCAACCTCGTTTTACTTTATTTTGTGCGATTTGACTTTTTGCGAAGCCATCAAGTTTCGGATTTCCCGTTCCAACTCCCCGTCGATTGCCATCCGAATTGCGGTTCAGAATGCATAGTATAAATACCGGTGCGTGCTCAAACAGATTGAATGACCTCAGGTGAATGACCGCCATGGGACTTGGGATCGCTGCATCCTGAACTCCCCGTAAGTGCCATTCCCCAGTGGAGGGTGGGGGTTTGGGATGGGCGAACCAAAAGACTTGCTTAAATCGTGAAATAGTTTAATCGTCGGGTAGTAACACTTTCTGTCAGAGAGCAGTCGTGCTGTAAAGCAGGACCTTCCTGCGACAGATCGTTAAGTTTCAGCTGGAAACCGGCAGACACCATTACAGTAATCGAACAATTTCGCCAGCATGTTTCGCGAGAATATCTATGCGCTGAATGTTTCATATTTTCCGGACGATGATATATTCTGTCGATTCTGCACCGTCAGTCAGCATACTGATTTTCAATTACGCTCAATGTTTGTTCTCATTGTTCTGTCCAGTACAAGGTCGTTTAAATCTTTTCGCGATCTTTGCGTAATCAACCAGCTCCACCATCTCATATAGAAACCGCATGGGATATCCGGACAAAAACTCAGTTTCCGATTACTGTAAATGAAAACACATTTGGTGAAATTCACGCAGAAGCATACTGCAATATATCACGATCTTTATGTCCTGATTACACAGTATAAAACTTTAAATTACGTATGCCCCTGTTCTGCCAATTAACGATTATAAGTTCGGAGTGCTTTCATAAACCGTCTAACTGACACCCGCAGTTTAAGCTTGGCTCTGTGTATTTTTTTACTGTCTGCCGGATTAGCCGTCTTTCTGTCCTGGCCATCACTGACCAATTACGGCATTTACAAGTCCGATATCCGTCAGTCACCTCATTGGGCGTCATATCATCATGATACCTTTCAGGATGATGACCTGCTGGTACGCTACGGCAGCTTCAATGAAAGCCCGCTGCAGAATCTGATCTACTATTTCGGTACGTTTTTTCTCGAGATGATCACCCTTACCAAAATTTTGTCTGTGCTCAGTTTTGGTCTGGGAGCGGTTCTCTTTTTTTATGCCGGCTTATATATGCACGGCCGGGAAACCGGCATTCTAATGGCGTTGTTTTTCACTTTTTTCCCGGATCAGTTTGACTGGTCCGCCGGTTTTTTCTCGCGGTTCTGGATGGAACCCCTTCTACTGGCCGTACTGGTCGTACTTCACAGCCAAAAATGGCGCTGGCTGATGTTCCTTCTGCCAATCTGCGGACTGGCATATCCGCCTTCAGTGATAATCATCACCGCTACCCTGAGTATTTTCATCGTTATCAAACTGTTTGAGGATAGAACTCAGGCACTTGAAATCCTGAAATGGACCAGCTGGGGTGCAGGGATTGTCATGGTTTTTCTGCTCGCCAAATATTTTCGGCCTGCAGCGGAAATCGGATCCATGACATCTGGAGCTGATTTGCGGCAGATGCCGGAGATGTATTCCGGCGGACTGACCATCCGACCCTATTTACCGGTTCGACCCGTCTTTGATGAACTGATGGAAAGGGCATTTCACCCCTTCACGGTATGGGCAGGTATCGGGTATATCGCGGTTTTGGGTCCGAGACGGATGGTCTGGCACCGCTCCTGGACTGCGATGCTTTTGGCATCGCTGCTTTGCTATATTCTGGCAGACAATTTCTTTATGCATCTGTATCTGCCGTCCCGGTATATCAAACATTCACTGGCAGTGCTGCTCATTTTCTGGCATGCTTCCTGTATCTTTCGTATCTATCAGTTAATTCCATGGAAAACAGTTGGTTTTGCAGCAATCCTAGCGATCCTTGGTCTGGCGGCATTTGCTTACCATGACGATTACCGGCAGACGCGAAATGCATTTGACAGACGGCGCTACACACCGATGTGTGAATTTATCCGTGACGAACTTCCACCAAAAATTCTCATCGCCGGGCATCCCGAAATCATGGATGACGTGACAGTGCAGGGCAAAAGGTCTGTTCTCTGCAACCGCAAAATGGCACATCCCTGGTTTCCTGAATATTACCGG
This sequence comes from uncultured bacterium, assembly GCA_964527215.1. Taxonomy (GTDB): domain Bacteria; phylum Fidelibacterota; class Marinisomatia; order SCGC-AAA003-L08; family JACNLC01; genus CAZGNZ01. The sequence continues at coordinate 2,109 of CAZGNZ010000018.1, forward strand.
GAAATCTCTCAGCGCACCAGGGACACTTTTCATGCAATATATGGTATGTCTCCCGGCCAGATCAATGTTTTGTATCACAAGTATGGAGTGAACTATCTGGTCATAGATTCACGGGATTTCGGTCGGAATTTAAAAAAACAGGATATTTATGTACGGCCTTACAATACGTGGATATTGAAAATGATCGACAGCCGTCGTTCATTCTACCTCAAAAATCCTCCGCAGGAAGCAGTCGTGTATCACGACCGGAATTTGAAAATCATTCGGCTTCCGCTAAGTAACTGAACTTCACACAATATGCGGTCTGTCAACTATGAATAAGAAAAATACTTTTACGTCTGCGTTGGTTACCGGTGCGGCCGGATTTATCGGTTCACATCTGACGGATTCACTGCTTCAGCAGGGACTGAGGGTCGTCGGTCTCGACAATCTTTCCACTGGCCGGCTGGACAATCTGAAACACGCGCGTGACATGGATTCCTTTCATTTTGTAAATGAATCCCTCCAGTCATATTCCGGTCTTGAAGATCTGGTCGGCCAGTGTGATGTCATTTACCACCTTTCCGCAACGGTCGGTGTCAATCTGCTGATCTCCGAACCGGTGAACTCTCTTGAAAACAATGTGGCCGGGACGCTTCGGCTCTGCCAGCTTGCAGGCCGTCATCAAAAACACCTGTTCTTTGCATCTTCTTCCGAGGTGTACGGAAAATCAGAAAATGGGGTTTTGAATGAAAACCGGGACATCACTCTGGGAACTCCGGAAATTCTGCGCTGGGGATATGGCTGCAGTAAAGCCTTGGGAGAATTTCTGATAATGGGAATGGTTCAGCAGTTCAATTCACCTTTTGTTATCGGCCGGTATTTCAATACTTGCGGCCCCCGTCAGATCGGTCAGTACGGCATGGTCATCCCCAGATTTATCCAGGCAGCTCTGACCGGAAAACCCCTGATCGTCTATGGAGACGGAAAACAGGTCCGCACATTCACCGCGGTTGAGGATACCGTACGGGCAACCCGGCTGCTGATTGAATCACCTGAAACCCGGGGTCAGGTATTTAATATCGGTTCAGAAAATGTCATCTCCATTATGGAACTGGCGGAAATGATCGTAAAAATGACCTGCAGCAAGTCTCCCATTATTCGGAAATCCTATACAGAAATCTTTGGAGATCGTTTTGAGGATATGAAATTCCGGATTCCCGATGTAACAAAAATCCGACAGGCAACCGGATACCGGGCACAGATCACACTCCGGGAGATACTTGAAAAAGCCATTCGTTTTTGGCAAAAACGCCTTTCGTCTGACAGGTAGTGATATTTGAAATTACTGCAAAAAATCCTGACTGATCGACGAGCCTGGCTGTCTGTATTCCTGCTGTCAACAGTTCTGGGGCTCTATCTTCACTGGCCTGCGCTTTCGGATCCCTACCGCATACACGACAACTGGCGCCAGTCTCCGCACTGGATTAATCCGGAGCGTCAGCAGTTTCAGGAAAATGATCTCATTCTGGAGTATGCCCGTTTTAATACATCCCCCTTCAGCAATTTCCTGTATCCTTCGTTGGCCAGGCTGGGTCCGGATCTGCTGTGGGGTAAAATCATGGCTCTGATTTTTTTCTCAACGGCGGTGACCCTGGTATTTCTTACTGCCAGACGCATGTATGGCCAAACCGGTGCCTGGTTCTCCGCTCTGATCTTTGCCCTTCTGCCCTGCCAGTTTGCCGAGTTTTGCGGTGGATTTATGAGCGCCTTGTCTGCATCACTGCTGATTCTTGCCGTTTTCCTGATTCATACCCGGCACTGGTGGCTGATCCCGCCGCTGATGATTTTCCAGACGCTGTCATATCCAATGGCGGCTCTTCATACTGGGATGATTCTGGTGATGGATTTTATCTGGCATGACGGTCGCAGACTGAAAAATCCGGAACTCTGGAAATCCAAAATTCTGCCGCTGTCCATTGCAGCCGCGGCCGTTGTCATTCTGATCCTGGGAAAATACCTGTTTGCAGATCATCCTTTCGGCGAAATCGCCGGACCTGATCAGATCGGAAACCGTCCGGAGTTTACCCGGTCCGGCCGATATCCCCTGATTCCCATCCCTGCACTTTGGGAACAGCTGGCACAATTCTGGGGACATGGCTTCTACATCGTCATAATACTTATCGGTTTGGTTTACTTGGGAACCGGAATTCTTACCCTGCCAAGAGGGTTGTATGCCTTGCTGACAGGAAGCGTCGTCATGTACAAACTGTCAGAGTATCTGGTAATGAAGCTTTATATCCCGGATCGATACCTTCATTTCTCGCTTCCTTTGTTTTTTGCCCTGTCTGCCGGCTGGTGGCTTCAGCAGATTGTGGTCATGAAGCGGCATCATACCCGCCTGCTTGCCGGTGCAGGTCTGGTGCTGCTGATTGCCGGTTTGGCTGAATTCCGGGGCAGTCTTGAGCCTGGACTGAAAACATATCGATATCACCGACAGGAACTCTACGCCGCCATTGAGAAGCTTCCCGGGCGGCCACTGCTTGCGGCTCCGCCCAGGCGGGCCAGCGAATTGAGCGTAATGACCGGCAAGTCTGTTTTGGTCTCTCAGGAAATGTGCCATCCATGGTGGTCGGAATACTGGAACGAGATGTCCCGCCGATCCTATGATTTTTATCAGGCCTATTACGCCACCGAACCGGAAATAATTCTGACATTTCTGGCAAAGTATGACATTGACTATATGATCATTGAACACAACCATTTTAAACGCGGATATATCAATCGTAAAAAACCCTACTGCATGGAACCGTTTAACCAGTGGCTGCGCGTCAACCACATTCCGAATCCTTATGCGCTGCTTGCCATAATCCCTAATCAGTATTTTCTTTATGATCATGAACGGCGCGGTCTTGTATCAAGAACCAGTCTGGAGAAATGGCTGAAAATGTTTCAATATCCCGGATCACAGGATGACGATTCATGAAAAAGCACCGTGACAGCCAACTTACAACTCCGCCATTCCGGGCTGTAACACCGGAAAGAGTCCTGTATTTTGCACCTGTCGTGCTTTCCCTGCTTCTGTTTCAGTTTTCTATGCTGGGCAGCTCTGTTTTTTACGGATTTAATGAAAACCAGCCCGGATCATGGCTTAGCGTCACGCTGATGGGGACTGCCTTTTTGATTTCCTTCACTCGAATCAGCCGGCTGCGGCAGAACCAGCCAGGGCTTTTTCGGCTGGCGATTATTATCTGTACACTGGCTGCTGTAGGGATTATTGATGAGCTGTTCGAGTTTCATGAAACACTGGGACTTGCGATTCAGCCGGATTATCCGGATAATCCGGATTCGGCCCGAATCTATTATGATGACTTTATTGTAATCATTGCATCGGCTGCCGGGTTTGGTCTGCTGCTGCTGTTCATCCGCAAACTGCAGATTCTCCGGCGGGACTTCAGTTATCTGATCTCTGTTTTTGCACTGGCGATGCTCCACGGAGTTCTGGACATTTTTGGTCACCGGAAAGGGATTATCAGAATTCTGCTGCCGGACCTGACAGTCATCCAGAGCATCAACTACTCTGAAACGATCAGTTTTTTTGAAGAATTCTGCAAGATATGGTGTGAATGGTTTCTCATCATCTGGCTGTTCAGGGTGTTTTTCAATACCAGGGGATATCTGTACTGGTCCTGGTTTCTGTTCCTGGCATCATTGACTGTTTTCCCCGGTTTATGGCAGATCGATGAAAATTTGAATGCTGTTCCGTTTCTTGTATTAAACGGCAAGCATGAATTTCTCAGGAATTACCATTTACTGTTTTCATACTCTGTTCTATGGGTGTTCTGCACGTTTCTCGGTTACAAACGCTGCAAGGAAAACGACCGTCTGCTGCTGTTCATTCCTATTATTCTGATGCTGCCGATTCAGTCCTGGATTCCAGGCATATCCCGCCACTGGATTGCTGACACAGGCGGATGGATTCTACTGGATTCAAATCCGCTTTTGGGAGTTGACCTGCTGGCGGTGACGTCTGCGGTGCTCCTGTATTATTTCAGGAAAACCGGATGGGGTCTCATCGTGACAGTTCCCCTTCTGGTCTGGAATTTCCATTTTTCTCATCTGCTCAGTATTCCCGAAGACTGGAGCATGCGAATTCTGCCAACGGCCCTTTCGGCATGGATGCTTTTCCATAACAAATACTGGCACTCCGAATTTAAATGGCTGCTGCTGATTCCAATTATTCTGTCACAGAATACTCTGGGAATTCTGACATACTCCTTGGGACTGATGCTTCACTGCAGCAAAATCCGAATGAACTTCAAGCCGATCATGCTGCTGGTATTGATTAACCTGACGCTGTCGATCTATTGGGTTCATGAATTGGCACCGGATACTGTCTCCAATCAGAAAACCGAGATAGATGTCCACACACCGCTGCGTACCGGAGTTCAGCCTGTCGCAAATGCGGATGAAATTGGCGGAGTGTATCATGAACAGATGCGAAGCTGGCCGGCTTCAGGGCCGCGGAATTGATGAAAAACCTTGGTTTTCTTTACAGTGCATAAGAATTTTAAAACCGGTATAAATTCAGGGATCAATGAATAATTACAAAAACCAATCTGAAACATCCGTACTGGTGGCAGTGCCGGTTTACAATGAAGAAGCCAGCCTGCCGACGGTCATAAAACATCTGAAAACGGCTATTACCGCCGAAAGACTGCTTTTTATTGATGACGGTTCCCGGGACGGATCCCGCAGGATACTGGATGAAGCCGGTGTACACTTTATCTCTCATCCGGTGAACATGGGGTATCACGAAGCTCTGAGAACCGCCATGATTTACACCTTGGCCAATGGTTTTGAGGCGGTCGTGTTTTTTGATTCTGACGGTCAGCATCAGACACAGGATTTGCTGAACCTGCTTCATTCAGCTCAAGAAACGCCGGCCGAGTTATATATTGGCAGCCGATATCTTAATCAACGAAAAACTGTCCGGAATGCCAGAAACCTGGGTACTGATTTTTTCTCCCGAACAGCATCTGTGATGTCCGGCACCCGTATTACGGATGCAACCAGCGGGATGAAGTATCTGCACCGGCGTATCATCCCGACAGTGCTCGGCCTTCAGACGGAAGATCTTCATGCCGAAATGATCGTTGGAGTCGCCCGGTCCGGCTGCCGTATTCGGGAAATTCCCATTACGGTAGAACCCAGAACAGAGGGAACTTCCATGTACCATCTCATGAAGGGTCTGCTGTATCCGCTGAAAACCGGTGTCTGCATGCTGGTAAACAGCTGTCATACCCCGTCAATGTCCAAATTGAGGGATTAAGATTATGAATACCCAGAGTAAAGTCGTCATCAGCTTGATTCTGATATCAGTCATCCTGTTTATAATTCGAAATTTCAGTCAGAAGCGTTTTTCAGCCGGTCAGGCTCTGATCTGGCTTATCCCTCTGTTCGCTGCTGAAGTGCTGACCCTGTTTCCGGGTATCACGGCCTGGGTCGGTCGACTGTTCGGCAATCTGCTTCCGGTTTCATGGATTTCATTCCTGGGAATAATTTTTCTTATCATGTTTCTTCTGTACCAGACTATTCGGCTGAATCAGATGAAAACCCGGCTCAATGATCTGACCCGCGAAGTGGGATTTTATGAACAGCGCATTCGGGAACTGGAAAACTTGATGGCCACCCGGAAATAAAGGTGCCTTCAGGATGATCTGTCTGACTTTTGATATTGAGGAGCGGTTTCATTCCCACCTTACACCGACAGATGCTGTGCATCACTGGGAAAGCAGAACTGCAGTAGAAAAACTGCTGGATTTCCTGTCAGATTCACAGAAACCGGCCACTTTTTTTACAGTGGCAGACTGGGCGGTCCATTATCCTGATCTGGTTAACCGAATGGTCTGCGACGGACATGAGGTGGCATCGCACAGCATGAACCATACCCATTTTAAACAGTTTTCCCGTTCGGAAATCATTCAGGATGCATTGGAATCAAAAAAAATTCTGGAAGACATTGCGGGAACTTCCGTTATCGGTTTTCGGGCACCGTCCTGGTCTGCTCAAAAAAACTGGACCTGGTTCTGGGATGCTCTGGCCGAATCAGGATTTCAATATGATTCTTCACTGTTTCCGTTTCGCACACATCTTTACGGCCGGTATCACTGGCCGACAAATCCCTACCGGCTCAATTCCGATCTATGGGAATTTCCTCCTGCGGTACACAGCTTCGGACCGGTAAGGATTCCTTTTGCCGGCGGGTTCTATTTCCGTCTGCTGCCCCAGTTTCTGATCCGTACTATGACGCGGCAGTCCGAGGATTCAGGAAACTGCCCGGTGATGTATTTTCATCCTTGGGAATTCTACCAGTCAGAAATCCGACCTGAAAGGGGTTGGCTGAACCGGTTTATTGGCGGGTACAACATTGCAGGCAATTGGGAATGTTTCAAGACATTTCTCAGCAAAGTTGATACTGTCTCCATGCAGCACTGTCTGACTCTCATGGAATATAGCGAAAAAACAGATGGCCCAGCGCACGGGTCATACTGAGCGGCAGATGACGCCACACGCGTGTGGCAGTACGCTGCATTCCGGTAGGAGTGGCCGCACTCCTGTATCGGGAGTCCGCCCTCATCTTAAGACAATGATAATACACCGGAATCGGCCTGCATCCCCATTTCTGCTTGAACCGGGCATGGGTGGACTCGACCGGGCTGCGGCCGAAATCAAAAACAGTGATACCGGATTTCACGGCCTCCTGTATAATGTTCCAATATAAATAGTAGTTTGCTCCGGCCCGGCGGTGAGGTTCCAAACTGCCGATGTAGGGAGTATATAACCGGGAATCATGCGTCAGAACCAACCCGCCGGCAATGATCTCATTCCCATGATATACTGCTGAAAATATCGCATTCTCACCAAAGTGCTTTTTCACCAGCTGAAAAAACCGCCTGCCGTGAAACGGCGTACCGTGGTTTCGCATGGTCCGGCTGAGCAATTCGGCCCCTGCTGTAATGTCAGGGACCGACTGATAACGGAATCCGTGCCGCTGAGATTTTCGTATGTTTTGACGGACGTTTGAGGAAAAGGAATTTTCCCACAGCTGAGACACGTCATCGGACAGACTGAGCTGAAATTCCGAAAAATGCCGGTTTATTCCGCTGGGTTGATTCAGCTTGTGATCCAGTCTGAGTTCTGCATAATCCACATCGATTGACCGACCGCAGTCCAGGATTTGCTGTATGAGCTCCGCTTCCGCTTTCGGGGATTCAGCATGAAATCCGCCGTATCCGAAAAAGGGACAGGTTACCAGCATATCCCCAAAAAAGGGGGATTTGATTCGAATCAGATTTGCATATCCCCTCAAGCTCCCGGAACCGTCAGTCTGAAATACATAATTCTTGAACCCGTAAAGCTCCTGCCAGATTTCACGCCACTGCGGCAGTTCAGAGATATGATGCCGTTGGAATTTTGAAGTCGAACAACCATCATCCTGTCCGTCTTCCGAAGATGGGAGTATCAGTTTTTTTTCATACTGCACATGAAGATATTAACATGTTCACGGGGAATACTGTAAGTGGTTTTTAACCTGGACGGGGATTATGTCTGATTGACAGACGGCGCCGGAACTGACCAATAATCATTCGGGTTTAATGAATTTCCCCGCCCGTCAGCTGACGGGACGGGGTATCATTAGTGATATAATCATTTTTTATTTCGCTGCCACGCCAAATGGCGGATTTCCAACAAGCGGCGGGGAATGCACCCAGTTACACTCGTCCCTCAGTAGACGGATTAAAAATCCGCCCACTGGCGGATTCACATTCGAACCAGTTCAGATATTGAGTGAATATGACGGATCGCACTGAGTCGGGGCTGCGAAATCACGCAACGGTCTTTGCTCCCAATCCTTAAGCGCCGTCAGTTGGGACTCAAAATCATCAGACCCGGAATACGGCACCAGCTCCCATTCTTCCCAGCCGGATATTTTATCTTCGGGCATCAGTTGCTGATAGGGAGTGTGGTATTCCATTTCCAGAAGCGCATCCTGTGTATTATGGGGTATCCCATTGTAAACTTCGACCATTCCCTGTTCAGAATGCACCAGACTGGGATTATAAATTCGAAAGTGAATAATCATACATTCCGACCGGTTAAACACGGCCATCCACGGCAGCCGCGGAGTGATGAATGCTTTGGACCAGCGGATTTTCCTGTCCGCTGCAGGCGGCTGGGAAATAAAACTGAAAAAGCCTTCTTTGATCACATATGGCATTGGCTGTTCACTCTGTCCGCCCCCGTTTTCCACATTCATCAGTCCGTCTGTCGATACCGGAACAAAACAGCGGTTATCACCGGGAAACCGGGTATTGAACCAAAGATCCCAGCTGACGGGTTCCGATCGAATGTTCTGCCCTTCAGCTTCCAGACGAATACGCCCGTCCGGTCCAAGACTGATATTTTTACGCACCCGGATACCCGAAACCGGACTGTCGGGTCCCTGAAGCACAATATGGTTCTGAGATTTTTCCAACACCTTATTCTGACCGTAAATCAGCCAGGGATCCGGTGGCCAGACAGCCCTGATTTTTTTCAGTTCCGGGTCAATTTTCTGATGCTGCCACCAGGCGGCCTGCGGTCCCACCCAGTTGATATGCCCGTTATATGCCCTAAAATCCCTGCCGAGCCACCTTTCCGGTGAATCCGGAATCCGATCCCATTGTCCGGGGTCTGAATTCAGCATATTGACGCCATCCGATTTCCGGTAGGAAACCACACGACCGCCGGCATGACACAGTATTTCCGCTTCATAGGGTCCGTTGTTCAATAGATGGAGAGACACTTACTGTCCCCCATTCTGTCCGAGTGACGATCTTTCCAACATTACGGCTGATTGGCCTCCAGATATCCGAGAATAAAAATCACCGGGGAGTTCCAGTTCAGACAGACTTCATTGGAAGCATAGCTGGGCTGTTCATCCACATAGCACTTTGCCGGCAGATCGGTTTTGTATTCGACACCATAATCCGAGTTCTTCAGATCATCCTCGCGGTCGAAATTGGGACCGCCGACCACAAAACCCGGAACGGCATCCGGTACATTGTCTGCTCCGGACGGACGATGATGGATTGAATGCGGATACTTGGAGCCAATTCCTGTCATCAGGGAATAACCTGTGGCATTTTTCCCGAAAATGTAGTCAATCGTTTCAATCACCCCGTCCAGATATTTTGCATCTCCCGTCAGATAATGGGCATAAGCAAGCACGGTGGCATTGTTGCCGACATCACTGGTGGAACCCCAGTAAAATTCTTCAAGCGGAATTCGATACGGAATCATCGACTGGTTCAGGAGCAGTTTATCTGCCAGTCTTGTAATGGCATAGGTCCATTTTTTCTTCAGCGGTTCCGGTACATCCCCGGCCACTGTTACCACGGCATGAAGTCCCAGATGGTCCCCAAACTGCCGCCAGCTTTCCCGGTTGTTCATCAGCAGTCCGGCATACCGCTGTTCCAGTTCCTTCAGGTATTTACGGTCACGGGTGGTGGTGTACAGCTGTCCCAGGGCGAAAATATATTCTTCATAAAAATCAATATCGCTGTAAGCGCCGGTCACCACATCTTCCGGATTCCGGTAAACAACTTCATCATTTTTTTGAGTCCACTGCCAGGCCTTTTCAGCTGCGGCAAGACACTTTCGGGCAAACGGGGGATCAATGGGCTTGTACACCCGCGCAGCCTGGGCCGTCATCGCTGCAAAGTTCAGTGCAGCTGCGGTGGATTTTCCCACCACCCATCGTTCAGAATCATCCTCGTGAGGCATGATGAATCCGCAGAAGTTTTTGGATGTCAGTTTAACGAATACGCCGCCGTCGTCATCCTGCATGGTCAGCACCCAATCCAATTCGTAACGGATTTCATCCAGCAAATCACTTATCCGATTGCCGCTTTCAGGAATATTCAGTTTCCCATCCGGAACAGCCTGGGGATACAGCTCATAAAGTGCCATCAGGGCCGATACGGTAATTCCGGCATTAACCACATACTTGTTATAGTCTCCGGCATCATACCAGCCACCGGGTGAACTCATTATTCCATCCGCATGACCGGACGATGGATGATACCGGCATTCAGTATCAGGGTGTCCGGCGGGACGGGCATACACCCCGGCATATTCCGCTTCCAGCGGAATGGACAGACGCTGGAAATAGTAACTTTTAACCGCCGCTGTCAAAACATCATCGTACAGATCATCCGCAATACTGAACGGGTGAGATTGCCCCGTGTCCGCCACCTCCAGAACATACATTCCGCTGTCAGTAAAGTCAGAAAAATCCGCCAGAAATACCTGCTCCCCTGAAGCATTCCAGTATCCTTCGGGTATCAGATCCGATTCAAAAACCGTTTTTCCATCCATGCTTGTAATTTTGAAATGGTCTGACGTGGTATTAACGACCAGTGCACGCTTCACCGCATCCGGATAATAACCAACCTGATTGATCCGGATATTTTCATTGCACCACAGGAATGCCAATCCTGTCAGCAGCAGCAATGCTTTTTTTATCATAGTATCCTCAATTTGACACCATACTCACGGAGAATCGACATGGTGTTCGATAATTTTAAAAATCCCTGCCTGGCTGCCCGAAATGTTTTCCCGGAAAACCACCACGGAATTTCGGCTTTATCCCAATTCTGCTGTAACCTGATGGATCTTTCCATCACCGAAAACAGGCAGTTTGCCGGTTTTGATTTCATTTCCATCCACTGTCAGAGATCTGACACCCTTCGAGAACCCTGACGGATTCACTACCCGAATCACGTATTCCGCGCCCCTGAACAGGCGGCGTACCGTAAATTCTTTCCATTCCGGCGGAATACAGGGGTCCACGGTCAGACCGTCGTATTCGGGACGGATGCCCAGAATATACTGGCTGACGGCATAGAAATTCCAAGCCGCGGTTCCGGTGAGCCAGGAGTTCTTGGCCTCTCCCGGTTTGTGGGCATCTTTTCCTGCCACCATCTGAGCATAAACATACGGTTCTGTTTTATACAACTCACTTTCATCCTCTCGGAATGACGGGGCAATCCGCTGGTAATAGCTCATGGCTTCCTTGCCGCGTCCCAGCATGGTTTCCCCGATAATGATCCAGGGATTGTTATGACAGAAAACACCGGCATTTTCCTTGTATCCCTGCGGATAGGTGGAGATTTCCCCCAGGTTCAGATAATACTTGGTGTAGGCGGGATGATTCAGAACAATACCCTGGTCACAAGCCAGATATTTTTTAACCGACTCCAGAGCATGCAGTGCCCGGCCATCGTCCAAACCAATCCCGGCCATTACACCAAATCCTTGTGATTCAATAAAAATCTTACCTTCGTCATTTTCACGGCTGCCGACTTTTTCTCCAAAATAATCATATGCACGGATGAACCACTCACCGTCCCAGCCGTGCTCGTCAATGACCGCTTTCATGTCTGCCGCCTGACTGCGGACTTTCGCCGCCAGGTCGAATTTTCCGGTTCGCTGACAGATTTCCGCGAACTCGTTTCCATACAGCACAAACATCCCGGCAATCATCACGGATTCAGCCGTTCCGCCGGATTTGTTCTCGGTGGTCTGAAAGGGTTCATCGGGATTTTGGGAAAAGCAGTTCAAATTTAGACAGTCATTCCAGTCCGCCCGTCCGATCAGCGGCAGTCCGTGAGGTCCCCGATTCTCCACCACATGCATGAAAGAACGGTGCAGATGTTCAAACAGGCTTGCCTTACAAGTTTCATCATTATCAAACGGTACCTTTTCTTCCAGAAATTTCCAGTCGCCGGTTTCCTTGATATAAGCGCTGACCGACAGGATAAGCCAGAGGGGATCGTCGTTGAAATTGGAGCCGATGTCGCTGTTACCCCGTTTGGTCAGGGGCTGATACTGGTGATACGCCCCGCCGTCCTCGAACTGGGTGGCGGCCAGATCCAGAATTCGCTGCCGGGCCCTGGCCGGTATCTGATGCACAAATCCGATGAGATCCTGGTTGGAGTCACGGAATCCCATGCCGCGGCCGATCCCGGATTCGAAATAGGACGCACTGCGCGACATATTAAAGGTTACCATGCACTGATACTGATTCCAGATGTTCACCATCCGGTCCAGTCTGCTTTCCGGACTTTCAACCTGATATTTCCCCAGTAACTCATTCCAGGCCTTTTTCAGTTCCGCCAGCGCCGCATTCACCTGATCGGTTGTCTGAAACTGTTCCTGCATGGACAGCGCCGGAGCCTTATTGATGATGCCGGGGCTTTCCCATTTTTCTTCTTCCGGATTTTCAGCATATCCGAGAATAAACACCAGATCTTCTTGTTCACCCGGCTGCAGTTCAATTTCAAAATAATGAACACCCACCGGCGACCAGCCATGGGCGACGGAATTCCCTACTGATCCATTGACCACCGCCTTCGGAGCTTCAAACCCGTTGTAGGCACCGAGAAAGGCGTCCAGATCGGTTTCAAACCCGTCAAACTTCTTGTTGACGGCATAAAAGGCATAGTGGTTCCGGCGCTCACGATATTCTGTTTTGTGATACACTGCCCGGTCGGAGATCTCAACTTCTCCTGTACTGAAATTCCGCTGGAAATTGGTCATGTCATCCAGCGCGTTCCAGAGGCAGAATTCCACCATTGAATAGAGTTTGATCCGACGCGGTTTCTCACTGCTGTTTTCAAGATGCAAATGCTGGATTTCTCCGTTGAATCCAAGCGGTACAAAGTATAGGGCCGCCGCCTGCAGCTGATCCAGTTCGCCGGTGATGCAGGTATAGCCCAGTCCGTGGCGGCATTCATAGCGGTCCAGCGGAGTTCGGGAAGGCTTCCAGCCCGGAGACCAGATTCTTCCGTCTGTTTCCCGAATATAAAAGTATTTGCCTCCCATATCCAGCGGTACATTGTTGTAGCGGTAGCGGGTGATCCGTCTCAGCCGAGCATCCCGGTAAAATGAGTAACCGCCTGCAGTGTTTGACATAATGGAATAAAAATCCTCCATCCCAAGATAATTAATCCATGGATAGGGAGTGGCGGGATCCGTAATGACATATTCCCGCGCCTGATCATCAAAAAATCCAAATTTCATTTTTTATCCAGTCTGTGTTTTGAATATGAATTATTCAGGCTGAGTGTGGGTTGACAGGAATCCCGTCAGTCTCTCAGTTTGTCCCACCAGGTGAACTTAAGGATCACAGTGGTTACCGCCAGTACGCCCATGCCAATGGCAAAGGGACCCATCTCACGAATGATAAGATAAATAGGCAGGATAACCATACTGGTCTGCCAGACAATACCGATGACAATATTGAACATGTCCCGGCCGAAATCCTTGTTGGGAAGGAATTCCGGATCCTCGGCCATAACTTTCTCACGGATGGGTTTCCAGAAGCCCCACGGCCGCACCTGTTTGTAGAAGGCCTTCAGAACGTCATCATCATCCGGTTTGGACAGCAAACTTCCCAGAATACAGCCCATCAGCGATAACCCAAGAATCACCGGAAACATATTCCAGGCCTTGATATCGGGAAATACCGTTGGCAGTATCATGGAGCAAAGGATACCCACAACCATTCCCCAGAAATATCCAAAACCGTTGAAACGCCACCAATACCATTTCAGAATGTTTGATGCCGTGTATCCGCCCCAAAGTGCTGAGACGATCCACACAGTAACGGAGTTGATGGAATCCGTTGTCATTCCAAACAGAATCCCTACAATCACAACAACAATGGAAATGATATAGCTCATGCGAACATAGGTTTTGTTGTCCGCATCCGGACGAATGTATCGCTTATAGATATCATTAACGATGTAGGCGGGAGCGGCATTGACAGTGGCTGCAAATGTGGACATAAATGCGGCAATCAGTCCTGCCATGAGAATACCAGTCAGCCCCACAGGTACAAACTCCTTTATGGCATACGGCAGGATCAGTTCAAAGTCCACATTCGGACCCATGGCCTGCAGCTGAGGCATAAAATAAACCAGCGCAAGTACCGACAGACCGGCGATCATCATGTAGCGCGGGAAAAAGAGCGCCACACTGACAAAACCGCTCATTTTTCCAGCTTCCGAGGGTGACTTGGTGGCCAGAATGCGCTGCATATCATAATTGGGTGCCGGACCGGCAGCACTAATGAGAATACCCTTGAATAGAATCATCATGAAAAAGAAACCAAACAATTCGTAACCGTCCGCCATGATTTTGTCATTGGCGGAATTGAGGATTCCTGTCCAGTCTATATCCAGGTGCCAGCCGAAAAACAGGTTTTTCCAGCCCTCCGGAATGGCTGCACTGATGGCTTCCGGCGTTACGGCATTTATGGCAATGATGCCGATTGCTATGGCGGCAATGGTCATGATGGCAAACTGTATCAGCTCCGTCAGCACCACGGAATACATTCCGCCCTTAACCACATAGAGCGTTGTGATGCCCATGAATATCAGGGCATATACTTTGGGACTCAGATCCCAGGGAAGGAAGGAGGCAGAAAACTTGCCGATACCGTTGAATCCGTATGACAGAAATCCCACCACGCTGACCAGCGCGTAGATCACGATAATGATGTGGGACAGCTGAGCACCGGTGCCGGTGCCGAACCGGGTTTTTATCCATTCTGCTCCGGTCAGCACATTGGATCGACGCAGCCAGATGGACAGATACACCATAAGAAAAATCTGGTTGAAAACCGGCCAGAGCCAGGGGATGAACGCTCCTTTCAGACCATAGACGAATGTCAGGTATACCAGCCACATCGTGCCGGTGATGTCAAACATCCCGGATGCATTGGATACACCCAGAATGTACCACGGCATGGTATTGCCGCCGAGAAAATAGGATTTGATGTCCTTGGAAGCTTTTTTGGAAATGTAAAATCCAATAAATATCGTCAGCGCCAGATACAGCAATATGATGCTGATATCAATAATATGCAGTTCCATACTGAATCCTGTTTTTGGTGTAAGAATGAAGGTAGTCGACAGGTCGTCCCTGTCATGCTAATAAATCGAGACCAGTCAATCCTGAGATTCAAGTCAAAAATAATGCCGCTGAGTTTCAACCGGTATGGACATTATTTTGGATACCGGTATCGAAAGAAACGTGAGCGTTGTGATTGCCGGATTCGCTCCCTGGATGGCAGAAGCGGTTTTTTTGAACATTGACCAAACAGGAGCGGCCGTATAATATCGCGAACCTGCAGGTGCGATAATGATTAATCAGAAGAATTTGCGTGTCTGCAGGAGACAAACCCGGCGTCAGCTGAGCGCAGTTTCATCAATCGAGAGGGATCGATCGAATGAACCGGGCATCGTTATGAGCCCTGAACCGAAAATCATTATTCAGCCTGAATAAATCATGAGAATTCCAATGCGTTGACATGTCCGGCATATGAATGTGTTATTAAAATAATAATTAGGTTATGATATTTGTAATGCTCGGCCAGGAAGAAAGCAGCAGTGACGGCATTCTTCTTATGCGGCGGACTCAAAATCCGCTGATGGAAATGGGATAGAATCGCAGCAGACAAACTGCCGAAAAAATCTCGAAAATCCCAAAGGAAGTTTTTTGGATTTTCCTCTCAGGCGCATCAGCAGGATATCAAGTTAAAGGGTATTTCGCAGTCCTCGGCAAATTCCTGTCCGATCTCCAGAAGATCCTCATCATCCTCTTCGTAGTACCAATTGATTTCCACCTGGTGCCGATCCCGGCTGTAGCCTTCCAGCAGAACCAGCAGGTCCAGCAGGAATTTCGTTGAGCTGGAGTTCAGGTAATCCAGTTTCAGATTCAGGGTGATATCACTTCCGATTTCAGCTATGTAGCCCCTTACCCAGTCCTTCAGAGGCTGGAAAAACTCAAATGCGTTTTCCGGATAGGAAGAACCTGTTATCTCCAGCAGTCCGTTTTCATGATTGAACACGACCTCGGGGGTGTATCGGCTTTTATTCAAATACAGTATTTTCATTGCTGATTTTCCAATTGAAGCAGAGCCTTAATAAATAAAAATTGCAGCCGGTCAGAGAATTTCAGGCTGTCTGTGGAAATATTGGCCGAGCAGATTCTGGCGATTGTCAGCAGACCCAGTCCGGCACCTCTTCGGCCTTCAGTCAGCGGGCCTCTGAGCTGTTCCCGGTACAGCTGCCTGATTTCATCCCTGTCACTGCTGTTCAGCAATCCAATCCGCCGCTGCACAGTCCGGGCGGCGGCATTCAAGGCGAAATTGCCTGACTGGACTTCTAAAAATCCGGGCGCTTCTCTGACAAGCAGAAATCCCCGGCCTACCAGATCAGATCGTCCGTCAATGCTGCCCCATCCGCCGTGATACAGAACATTCTGTCCCATTTCAACCATCAGTGACAACAGGCGCCGTCGATCCCGTCCGCAAATCTGTTGATACCTGTTATGTACCAGACTGCTGAAACTGTGGATAATCTGCTGGGAAAACCGCCCGCGAAAGGCAGATACGATGTGGAAATCCCCTGATTTCAGCTTCCATTCCGAATTAAATACGGCTGATTCAAAAACGAAAAACGGGGAAACGGTATTCATATGCACGCCGGGCGATTCAAGATTATGCGCGGCTTTCCCGGTGGATTACAATACAGTTCTTGCCTTTGGATTTCCCTTCATACAGTGCTTTATCGGAAGCCCTGAGACAATCGTCTATTGTCTGGCCGGACTGAATCTGACTGACTCCGAACGTAGCAGAAATCCGACAGGTGATTTGCTGATGATGGAATTGAAATTCATCAATGGAAGAACGCTGAATTTCAGCAACCCGAAGGCCCTGTTCCAAATTGGTATCCGGCAGCAGCAGCATAATTTCTTCTCCGCCCCATCTGGAAACCACATCCTGTTTTCGAACGCCATCCCGAATAAGACGGGCAGTTGTCTTCAGCACATGGTCACCGCATTCGTGGCCGTATGTGTCATTGATGTTCTTAAAATCATCCATGTCCAGAATTACCAGCACAAACACCCGTCCGCTGCGGTTAAAACGTGCCATTTCAACCTCCAGACGATGCAGCATTTCACGCCGGTTGTACAACCCCGTCAGAGGGTCGGTCCGGGAGATGATGTCCAGTTCTTTGTAAGCTTTCTGCAGTTCAAGCTTCTGCATGGACACCTGTCTCAGCAGAGCTTCGAGGTCTGACTTCTGACGGGCAGTTTCGTCATTGGATTTCACCAGTTTGTTCATGGTCAAATCACCCATACTGGTGATTTTTTCAGTCTCGCGCAGCAGATTTTCGTAATTGTGAATCAGGCCGGTAAAATCCTTCAGCAGATCCGCAGGGTCATCGGTCCGGTATTTCTCCAGGGACTCTTGAGCCTGTTTTAATACGGTTTGCTCTTTGTGAAACGGATTTTGTGTTTGTCGGGAATGTCTGGGTAAGGGCGGCATGAGCGGGCTCTCCGGATAAATTAGGTTCCAGCAGTCGTATTCAATATTTCGTGTTTTCAGATAGGAGGAATTGTGTCAGACTGTTTCATGGGCAGCTTTCATCGGTTCAAAGAATCCGCAAGCTCATTGTGCAGATTCCAATCAATATTACGCTGTCGTTCTGCACTCTGCCCTCCACCTGCCGGTTCCCGGCGCATATGCATCAAAATGATGCGCTCAGCCGGTTCCAGTCCAACCGGCAGTCCGGAAGAACAGAAATCACCCATAAATCAGCCAAACACAGCGAATCATTCTCAGGAATTCAACCCGTTTGTGATTCGACCCAACACTCTAATTTACAGATTCAGAATGGACGATGAAATATGGAATCGGGTGATCATTGCAGATTTTTGAAAATCCCTAATCATTGATTAATCTTCAGGGACATGGTAATTTTTCACTTCTTCCGGTGACATAAATGGTTATGAATGTCTTTATCCTGCTGTTCTTTTTTTACGGCCCGCTTCTGGCGGACATCATTCACATCCCGGAAGATTTCTCCCTGATTCAAATGGGAATTGATGCATCCGCAGACGGGGACACCATCATCCTGTCAAATGGTATTTATTCTGAAAATATTGAACTGTCCGGATCGCGGATCGTGCTTGGTTCTGAATTTCTGTTGGACGGTCATTCAAGCCATATCACCGACACCGTGCTGGACGGCGATCACAACGGGTCCTGTGCGGTCATCTCTGACAGTCCGTCCGTGGAAATAACAGGTCTGACTGTCACCCACGGATCCGGATCTCCGGTGGAAGAATCAATTCTCGGGGGCGGTATTCTGGTCCTGAATTCTGCAGTTGATCTGAAATACCTTTACGTGACTCAGAATGAAGCACAGTACGGCGGGGGAATCTTTACAGACAATGCCGCGGTTTTTATGTCCCACTGCCTGATCTTTGAAAACATGGGACTGCCATACGGCGCAGGCATTTTTACCACCGACAACAATGAAGTTCATCTCCAGAACCTCACGATTGTGAATAATACGGCCACCACAGGTGAAGTGGTGGGTGTGGGAGGCGGGATTTGCGGATGGGGCGACATACACCTGGTAAACTGCATCGTCTGGTTCAATACCGGCAGTGAAATTACCGGAAACATGTTCGCAAGCTATTCCGCCATTCCGGACTATATGGGTGCCATCGACGGCGAAGTGGTTTTTGGAGCAGGTGTGATTCATGATGACCCTCTTCTCCAGAACTGGCAGTCCGGGAATCTGCAGCTGACCGCGGAGAGCCCCTGCATTGACCACGGCGATCCAAGCCTGCCGTTTGATGCAGATTTAACCCTTTCCGACATGGGCGCACTCTATTTTCATCAACCGCTGGAATGCGGACCGGCTGGTGATCTGAACTGGGACAACTCCCTCGATGTGCTGGATATCGTGCTGATGGTGGCCTGTCTTCTGGGGGAAGGCATCAATCTGCCCTGTCCCTGTGGTGACGCCAATAGTGACGGTGCAACGGATATTCTGGACATCGTCCTGCTGGTAAGTTTTATTCTGGCCTGAATGAATTTCCCCGCCCGTCAGCTGACGGGACGGGGTATCATTAGTGATATAATCATTTTTTATTTCGCCGCCACGCCAAATGGCGGATTTTCAACAAGCGGCGGGGAATGCACCCAGTTACACTCGTCCCTCAGTAGACGGATTAAAAATCCGCCCACTGGCGGATTCACCGGCAAAAGGACATCCTGCAGCAAATACCATTAAAAACCAGCTCATCTGCATATCATCCCCCAGGTTATTTCGCATGAAAAAATAACATCGCAGCAACAGGGCTGTACTGCTATGCGATTGATGGAAGCTGGTTTTCTGGTGTTTGATTTCAACCCACGGGAATCAAATACCCAATAAATTATTATCACAACATTAACAGCCATTTATGAAAATAATTTGAGATAACCATCTTCAAAACGAATACCCTGGAGATTTATCTGTTCTGCTGACGCCTGCTCTGTTTGTATTGCAGCTCCACGAAGTATGTTTTATCAAAATACTAACTGTTGTCGGCAATTTGCCAAAGCCGTTAAATTACCTGAGCATTCAGCACTATATTTATGCGAGAACCTCAGCCGGGGACCTGAGCCGGCAGTCGGGCGGTTCAAAAAAAATAATGAATTTCCCCGCCCGTCAGCTGACGGGACGGGGTATCATTAGTGATATAATCATTTTTTATTTCGCCGCCACGCCAAATGGCGGATTTTCAACAAGCGGCGGGGAATGCACCCAGTTACACTCGTCCGCCCACTGGCGGATTCACTTGACTGTTATCAGATCGGAGATAATGAACAGGAAATACGGGCAGTTCAGCGCAGAGGGAAGGGAGTTTGTCATCAAGGATGTACGAACTCCGACGCCATGGATCAATTATATTTATAACGATCAGTATTTTGCCACGATTTCAAACAACGGCGGCGGAATCAGTTACATTGGCAATCCCCTGCATGGCCGGATCACCCGCTGGCGCATCAACGATGTGCCATCAGACCGTCCCGGGAAATATATTTATTTTCGCGATCATGAGTCCGGCGTTGTCTGGAGCGCAACCTGGCAGCCGGTCGGTCTGAATTACAAGGCCTATTCCGTCCGTCATGGATTCGGGTATTCAGTGATGACATGCCGGCTGGATGATGTTCATTCGGAAGTGACATATTTTGTTCCCCGCTCGGACACGAGAGAAATCTGGCAGCTTAACATTCGCAATCTATCCAGCAGGACCCGGTATTTGAGTACCTGGGGCTATGTTGAATTTGCGTTGGGACATGCCCTTATTGATCAGATCAATCAA
Organism: uncultured bacterium; assembly: GCA_964527215.1. Classification (GTDB taxonomy): domain Bacteria; phylum Fidelibacterota; class Marinisomatia; order SCGC-AAA003-L08; family JACNLC01; genus CAZGNZ01. Next base: position 22,368 of record CAZGNZ010000018.1, read on the forward strand.
TGTGATGACCAGCATTTCAACCGGGTATATTTTGATCCTGAATTCAACTCTCTCTTTGCCACCAAAACCTACTGGGTGACCGGCAGTCTGGGAACACAGCAGCAGGAAAACCAGGAATGGGACCACTGGGCTTATTTTACCATGAGCGAACCCGCTGATGCCTACGAAACCATGCGCGAACGCTTTATTGGTCCGTATCGCAGTGAGTCAAATCCGCTGGCTTTTGAAGAGGGCGGACTAAGCTGCAGGGACACGGATTTCGGCAACACGGTCGGAGTCCTGGAGAAAAGCATCACCCTGGCTCCCGGTGAGGAACAGACTCTGCTTTTCTCTCTTGGCGTACTGCCAAAGGAAGACTTCCAACACCACAGACATGAAATCTCCCGCTGCATGACTGCCAAATCAGCTGACCGGGAATTACAAGAAATCCGCTTACACTGGACTCGTCACTTCAACGCAGTGCAGGCAGAAATTCCGGACCGGGAAGTCAGCCATTTTCAAAATTACTGGAATGCCTATCAGGCCAGAACAGCATTCGATGTGCGCCGCGTTGCCAGTTACTATTACTGGGGCATCGGCCGCGGCTGGGGGTTTCGGGATACTGCCCAGGACATTGTCGGAATTTCAATATCAGACCATGCTGCAGCCCGAGAGCGGATTCTGCTGCTATGCCGTCAGATGTTCCCGTCCGGCGTGGTTTATCACCATTTTTATCAGGATAAACAGGGGGAGATCACCCGGCATTGTGATGATCCGTTCTGGTTTATTCTGGCAGTGACAGAATACATTCGGGAAACCGACGATACGGATCTGATGGAAACCGTTCAGCCTTTTGCGGACCGATCAGAGGGTTCTGTCCTGGCACACTTGATGGCAGTAATGAATTTTGCCGAAAACAATCTGGGACCGCATGGTCTCCCTGTATTCGGCCGCGGCGACTGGAATGACACTCTGGATTATGTTGGCGGGGAAAGCGGCGGGGAGAGCGTCTGGGGTGCGATGTTTTATACCGCCATGCTCAGCCGGCTTGCTGATCTGCTGGAGTACTGTGGATACAGCTCAGAACTTCTGCCGGTTCGCGCTCTGAAAACCCGTCTTAAAAAATCCGTGAATGATGCCTGCTGGGACGGTGACTGGTACATACGGGCCTTTACGGGATCCGGGCACCCCATCGGAAGCCGGCAAAATGATACCGGCAAAATTTACCTGAACACACAATCCTGGGCGGTTATTTCAGGAATTGCCGATAAAGAACGGGCACGTCGGGCACTGGACAGTGTCAGAAAACATCTTGATTCGGAGTACGGACCCAAAATTTGCGCACCGGCCTATCGCCGGGTTGATCCTTCCATCGGTCTGATTACCCGCTGTGTACCCGGTAAAAAGGAAAACGGAGCCGTATTTCTGCATCCCGCGGCATGGCTGATCCAGGCAGCCTGCATGATGAACCGGGGAAAGGAAGCCTGGACAACTTACCGAAAGCTTCTGCCCTTTGTTCATGACCCGGATCTTTTCCAGGCAGAACCCTATGTTTATTCCCAGTACGTGACCAGTGACGAGCATGAATACCCCGGACGGGCCAGTCATTCCTGGCAGACCGGTACTGCTGCATGGATGTACCGCATTTTTATTGATTACATCATTGGCGTTCGTGCGGTTTTCGACGGTTTGCTGATTGATCCTCATTTTCCCGAGGACTGGTCCGGTACAGCTGTTACAAGGACCTTTCGCGGAACGGTGTATCGGATTCGAATTGATCGGGATTCGAAACTGAGACCCGGTGCACTGATCATTCTGTGTGACAATCAACCCATAAAGGGCAGCCGAGTCCCCGTGTTCAAGAAAGACTGCTGTCAGGTCGATGTAAAATGGGGAGGGGAAGCAGATCAGACGGACAGTCCGATTCGCTTACACCGAACTGAACCGCCGGAATTTGATCCGAAGCGGAAGCAGATTTGAAAAAAGGAAAATACAACCTCAGTAGCTGTGAAATGCTCAACGTATGAATCAGCAGAGATCAGACTGACGGTATGGAGTAAAAATGGAACGATATTCCAAAAATCCCATATTAACGCGACAGGATGTTCATGGAAGCCTTCCCCGCTGGCAGAATGTATCATCAGTATTTAATCCGGGAGCTGTCCGGTTTGAATCGAATATTCTGTTGGTTGCGCGGGTGCAGAATCGGGGCAGGGAGACGGGGTTTTTTATTGCAGAAAGTTCCGACGGCATTCATTTCAGAATTCGGCCGGAGCCTGTAAAGCTGCATGGACTGGATGGACTGGACGAACCGGTCTTCCATTGTTATGATGCCCGGGTGACTTTCCTGGATGACCGCTGGTACCTGCTGTTTGCCATGGATATGCCGTCCGGCTGCTGCCTGGGACTGGCGGCTACCGAAGATTTTGAGCATTTCCGGTTTTTGGGAATCTGCTCCGGAAATGATGTACGCAACGGAGTTCTGTTTCCTCAGCGCTGGGGCAGTTACTATTACCGGTTGGAACGGCCCAATCTGAGCCGGCTAGACGGAGGAGTAAAATCCGGATCGGTGATTCTGCTGTCACGGTCCACGGATCTGATGGACTGGGAACCGGTGAAATCCGTATTGGAAGGCCGGCCGCGCTACTGGGATGAACTGATCGGTTCCGGTCCCCCGCCTCTCAAAACGGAATCAGGCTGGCTGCAAATCTATCACGGCATTGCGACCCACTTCGGATCCGCAAACATATATCAGGCAGGGGTTTGCCTGCTGGACCTTGAGCAGCCCTGGCGGGTGATCGCACGGGGCAGTCAGAATATACTTGAACCCCGAATGCCCTTTGAGCTGACCGGACAGGTGCCCAATGTGGTTTTCCCGTGCGGATGGGTTCCGGAACATACGGACAGAAACGGAACGGTCCCCATTGATGCCAATCTGAAAATCTACTACGGAGCAGCTGATTCCTGTATTGGACTGGCTTCGGCAAAAGTATCAGAACTGATCCGGGCCTGCCATCAATGAATACCCTTCGTCCTTGTAACGGATTCCGCCGCGGCATTGGCGGAGCAGTCAAGTACTCTCCCGCCAGCCTGAATGCATCACGCGGACAGGCAGCCGACGGATTGAAATTGCTGCTGCCTGCTGTGCTGATTCTGGCACTGCCGATTATCCTGCTGCAGTGCAGCCAATCGGAAAAGAACAGCTGGCTTGTAAAGGTTGAAAACGAAGGGCTCTCCAGAGTGGTTTTGGAACGACGGTATAAACAGTCACGGGAATTTACCGAAACACCGGTTGTCACACCCGGTCAGGTACGGAAATTTATCAGCGATACATTCCTTTCGGATCTGCTCTTTCTGGCCGGGGCTCATGATCAGGGTCTGGACCGGGATCCGGAACTGATAGAAACAGTGAACCAAGCCCGGGAAATCCTGCTTGCCGGCAGCGGAGGGGCTCTGGCGCGATCTGTCATTCCGGTAGAATTTCATTTCACAGACGAGCAAATTCAGTCATTTTATCATGAATCCGGAACGGAATACCTGACAGCCCATATTCTGGTCAACTCCAGGTGGCTGGCCGACTCACTGTACAATCAGCTTCAGGAAGGTGCGGACTTTGAAGAGACAGCCCGAAAACATTCCATGGATTATCGCTCCCGAGAAAGCGGTGGAGAAACCCAGGGATATTTCACACACGGAATGATGGGCCTGGACTATGAGTCTGGTATCACCGGACTGAGTGTTGGTGAATTTTCCCTTCCGGTTCATACGTCCTACGGATATCACATCATCCGTCTGCTGGATAAAAGATCCCGTGATCTCCCTCCCCTTGACTCCCTGAAAACAGAACTGATCCGGCGAATGGAAGTACGGGCCCAGGAGCAGTTTCTGAAGGATTTTTTCGAGGGACTGTTTCGGAAATATGAGTTCGCTGTTAACGAAAAACTGATTATGGATATCGTTACAGGTTTCCGGACAGCCGGGCTTCCAACTGATTTTCCGCTTGATCAATTTAAAGATCTTGATGATGAAACGTTTATCGCCTCCTGGAACGGCGGCGCCATGAATGCTGCAGATTACCTGACGCTGGTCGCAAATTCCCGGGGCAGCTCCAGAATTCTTCCCTATTGTGCTGACGATGCAAAGGAATTTATTCGGAATCAGGTGATCTTCAAACTGATGGTACTCGAAGCTCTTGATATGCAGCTTGATCAGGATCCTTCATTTCTGGAACAGATGAAAACCCGCAGGGATCAGAAAATGGTCAATCTGTATTATGAACGAAATATTCAGGAAGCGGTAGACTGGACCGAATCAGAAGTGAGAGCATTGTATGATAATGAACCGGACCGCTGGTTATCCCGACCTTATCATACCGTGAAACCGGCGGTGATCTCTGCGCTGCAGCTGGAGAAGACCAAAGTTCTCACAGATTCACTGGTGAATGTTCTGTACCGAAAACATCCGCCTGAATACAATGAAAAACGCCTCAGGGAATTCGCGGAAGATATGAACCTAATCAAATATAAACAGGCTGCCGCAGCCAGGGAGTAGCATGTCCTTCCATTTTCAAACCTCCAGTCGGTTCCGGCTGCTTTTACTGCTTTTTCCAGCACTGTTCATCATTCAAAGCTGTTCTGATCCCATTCCCTGGCCCTATCCTGAAGAAGGCCGGGCGTACAGTGATTTCATGCCCTGCCCGAAAATTCCATTTGCTCCGCATAAATATATCTGCTACAGGACAAATCCGCTTTTGATTGACGGAGAGCTGAATGAAAACAGCTGGAGTGCCGTACCGTGGTCTGAGAATTTTTCAGATATCAGCGGTGATCCGTCACTGACGCCCAGGTACCGGACCCGAATGAAAATGCTGTGGGATTCCCAGTATCTGTATGTGGCTGCAGAGTTGGAAGAACCGCATATATGGGCCACACTGGTTAATCGGGATGACATTATTTTCTACGACAATGATTTCGAAGTATTTATCGATCCCAATTCCGATACCCATGAATACTTTGAACTTGAGATGAACGCTTTCAACACGGTCTGGGACCTGTTCCTGTCCCGTCCGTACCGGGACGGCGGTCCTGCCATGCATCATTGGGATATCCACGGATTGATCACCGCAGTGCATCTGAACGGCACCGTAAACCAGCCCGGCGATACTGATCGAAGCTGGCAGGTGGAAATTGCGATCCCCTGGCAGGTTCTGGCAGAAGCAGCCCATACCGCCTCTCCGCCGGAAGACGGTGATCAGTGGCGGATGAATTTTTCCCGTGTGCAATGGGAAACCCGAATCGTTGAAAACCAGTATGAAAAAATCACTGATCCATCCACCGGCCGGCCTTTTCCTGAAGCCAACTGGGTCTGGTCTCCTCAGGGTCTGGTCAACATGCATTACCCGGAGATGTGGGGAATTGTGCAGTTTTCAAATACCTCGGCCGGAACCGGTCCCGTACCCTTTAAGAAGGACCCGGGGATGAATGCTCAGTGGGCTCTGCGGTTGGTGTATTATCAGCAGCAGAACTATTTCCGGACCTATGGAAAATTTGCAGAAGACTTCCAGCCATTGAGTCTGCCGGATTTGGATATTCCGGGCTATACGTGGCCCCCATCAATCTCTGTCAGTCCAAACCAGTTTGAAGCTGCCGTCTCAAATTCTGAATCGGGAAATCAGCTGGTTATCAATCATGAAGGACGACTGTTTTTTCTTGAGAAGAAAAATACCCAATGAAGCAGCCGGAAAAACCGGAACGGGATTATCCTGAATCCGCGGTGCTGCCTGGGACGAAACAGATTTAACATCACCAACAATTAACCAACAACTGGAGACCATTTTGAATTTTACCTGGATTGACTGGACCATTGTTGCTGCACTGACGACCCTGATGATCGCCGGTGTGCTGATCAGCAAAACCTATATGCGAAGTGTTGCAGATTTTCTTTCAGCCGGCCGTACTGCCGGTCGTTACGTGGTGTGTGTGGCACAGGGAATTGCCGGGCTGGGTGCCATTACTGTGGTGGCCAATTTTGAGATGAATTTTGAAGCAGGGTTTGCAATGTCCTGGTGGGGATTCAGTATGGGTATTTTCATTCTGATAATGACAGTGACCGGTTGGGTTACCTACCGTTTCAGAGAAACCCGTGCCCTGACAATGGCCCAGTTTTTTGAAATGCGCTACGGGCAGCGCTTTCGAGTATTCACGGGCATTGTCGCATTCGTGAGCGGTTTGCTTAATTTTGGTATTTTCCCGGCAGTGGGCGCTCGGTTTTTCATTACATTTGTCGGGCTTCCGGAATCATTTCAGTTTCTGGGTATCACATGGTCAACATTTGCAGTTTCAATGGTGCTGCTGCTTTCCATCTCAATATACTTTGTTTTCGCCGGCGGTCAGATTGCCGTGATCATCACTGATTTCATCCAGGGCACATTTGTGAATATCGTATTTGTGGTGATAGTGATCTATTTCCTGAAGCTGATCACCTTTGATCAGGTGTTTGAGTCATTGTCCACGGCACCGGTGGATGCTTCCAAAATCAATCCGTTTCACACCAGTTCGGCCAAGGATTTCAATTTGTGGTTTTTCCTGATTGGACTGGCCGGGATGTTTTACTCCACACTTTCCTGGCAGGGCACGCAGGGCTACAACAGTTCCGCCAAAAGCGCTCATGAAGCCAAAATGGGCGGGGTCCTCACCGGTTGGCGGGGTATCCCTCAGGGCATGCTGCTGCTGGTGATCCCCATTATGGCCTATGTGATACTCAACCATCCTGACTTCGCCGGTCAGTCCGAATTGATCAACGGTACTCTGAATACCCTGGAAAACGACGCCATGAGAAGCCAGGCACGAGTGCCGCTGGTCCTCACCCACTTTTTCCCGGTGGGCATGATGGGCGCATTCGCCGCAGTCATGCTTGGCGCATTTATCACCACCCACGACAGTTATCTCCATTCATGGGGCTCCATTTTTATTCAGGATGTCATTCTTCCGCTGCGCAAAGGCAGTCTCAATCCCAAGGAACACATCTTCCTGCTTCGTCTGTCCATTCTTGGGGTGGCAGTGTTTATCTTCCTGTTCAGCCTGCTGTTTCAGCAGACCCAGTACATTATGATGTTTTTTGCCATTACGGCTGCCATTTTCGCCGGTGGGTCCGGTGCGGTGATCATTGGCGGCCTTTACTGGAAACGGGGAACCGCCGCAGGGGCCTGGGCGGCCATGATTACGGGTGCTGCGGTGTCCGTCACCGGGATTGTACTCCATCAAATCTATGATGATTTTCCTGTGAACGGTCAGGTATTCTGGTTTCTTTCCATGGCCGGTTCAGCGCTGACTTATATCGTTTTCTCCCTGCTGAGCCGCCAAAAACCCATCGACATGGATCAACTGCTGCACCGGGGAAAATATGACGTGTCCGGGGAGCATCATATCATAAACGAAGCTCCCCAGAAGGGCTGGAAAATACTGGGAATGGGCAGGGAATTCACTCGCGGAGACAAAATTATCTACATTCTCAGCTACGCCTGGACATTTATCTGGACAGTGTCTTTCATCGTCGGCACCGTCATCAATCTTACCCGTGAGGTCACTGATGAAGCGTGGATGAGATTCTGGTACATGTATATAAAAGTCCATCTGTTTGTGGCACTGTTTGTAATTATCTGGTTCACCGTGGGCGGGGTTCTGGATATCCGCAGCATGTTTGCCAGATTGTCCACCATGAACCGGGATGCCGGAGACGACGGTTCCGTGACCGCAGAGAATCAATAACAAATACAGCCGCGCCGTCGGTCAGTTCGGAAAACCTGTCTGGTTTAATTGAAATTACCATTGTCTGCATCAGTTAAATCCCCTATCCCGGATATTTCTGGAGGCTTTGAAATGAGATGGCGGAGCTGGTTGACTATGCAAGGCTTGCGAAGAAATTTGCATCCGCCATTTGGCGTGGAGGCGAAATAGTGAACCCCCGTCCATTCAGCTGACGGGCGGGGAAATTCATCGACATTGTGCTGAACAGTCCAATGAGCACAAATATCAAGCGTTACTGAAACAGTATCGACCAGATTTATCATCGTCCGGAAAATGCGAAGCTTTTTTCACACAGATATTCTCGTGAAACAGGCGGGCCAAGGAAAAGCATAATCGCAGTATTCCATGCTGACAGCAGAATTCTTTTTTGATTAAGGAGATCAACCGTGAAAGCAATCCCCCATTTCATCTTTTTGACCCTTTTATCCGCCATATTCGCTGCCGGATGGATCAGATCACCGGAGGTGGAGACCATGGTCTTTACTAAGGCCGCGGTGCTGAAACTCCCGGAAAGCAAGGGAAGGATGTATGCGGAGGATCCAGTCGAGATGGCTCGGGTAAGCGGTTCCCTGCAGGAAATTATACAGGCAGATACAGTCTATTTCAAGGACGGTACCGGTATGCCCTGGAAATCGATACAGCCGGTGGAAGACGGCTGGTTTCAGGATGACGCTCTCGCGGGTGGATATGCCTATGCGGAATATGACTCGGATCGGGAACAGATTGTCCTTCTGGAAGCCATGACTCATCAAATGGTTTTTGTTAACGGTGAACCAAGAATTGGGAACCGCTACCAGTACAAGGAACAGTTTGAGTCATGGGAGCCGAAATGCAATTACTCTTTTGTTCCGGTTAAGTTACGAAAAGGGACAAATGAATTTCTGTTTCGCTGCCGAAGGGGTATTTTGAAAGCCCGCCTGCACTTTTCAGGATCCGGACAGTTCCTCAACCCGTTTGATGTAACCATTGCTGATATGGTGGTGAATCGGCCTGGAATCCTCACCGGCAGCATGATCGTGGTCAATGCATCGGATCTTCCAGCATCTGATTTGAAAATTGGCGCACGACTGTCCGGTGAAAACGAAGTAATCAGACCGCTGCCGACTTTGGGACCGCTGGAATTTCGAAAGCTCCCTTTCAGCTGGGAAACCGCAGGGAAACCAGCGGCAGGCGATACTCCGCTGCAGATTCGACTTTACAAAGATATGAATTCACAGCTTATCGTTCTGGATGAGTCGGAAATACAGATTCGCACGGTCGGTGAGGACGACATCATCCGGAATACTTTCACCAGCAGGATTGACGGCAGTATTCAGTATTATGCGGTGAATCCGGCCAGTGACAGCTCGAACAGTCCAAAAGCGCTGTTTTTCTCCATGCACGGTGCCAGTGTGGAAGCGATAAATCAGGCCGGAGCCTACAGTCCAAAAACCTGGGGACATGTGGTCGCTCCCACCAACCGACGTCCGTTCGGATATAACTGGGAGGACTGGGGCCGGCTGGATGCACTGGAAGTTTTCGATCTGGCATTTCAGGAGTACCGCATTGATCCGGAAAAAGTATATCTGACCGGTCATTCCATGGGGGGACACGGCACCTGGATTCACGGGGCATCCTACCCGGACCGCTTTGCCGCCCTGGGTCCGAGCGCCGGATGGCTGAGTTTCTGGTCCTATCGCGTAAAGGATATGGAACCCGTTACAGAACCCATTCTGGAATTGATTTTACGCTCGACCCATCCCAGCCATACGATGGAACTGGCAGAAAACTATTCGTCCCAGGGAGTCTACATTCTCCACGGCGCTGATGATGACAATGTTCCGGCTGAACAGGCTCATCAGATGACCGGAAAACTGGAGGAATTCCATCATGACTTCATATTTCACGAACAGCCCGATGTGGGTCACTGGTGGGACTTAAGCGATGATCCCGGCGCTGACTGCGTGGACTGGCCACAAATGTTTGATTTCTTCAGCAGACATATTCGTCCGGAAAACGATCAGGTCCGCGCTATATCTTTCACCACCGCCAGCCCGGGGGTGTCGGCAAAACATTACTGGGCGGAAATTTACGGACAGAACATTCCATTTGGGTTCAGCAGAATTCACTTGGAGCAGAATCCGAATACGCGGCGGTTCACGGGAACCACGGAAAATGTCTCCCTCCTGCGGCTCGACACGGATGTGCTGTCAGGAACCGGTCCGGTTCAGGTGTATCTTGATGACACAGAACTTGAAATTGATTCACCCCCTCCATTTTTATGGCTTTCCAGCCAGTCCGGCAACTGGAAGCAGACAGACGTTCCTGACCCAGGTCATAAAGGACCTCACCGGTACGGCCCGCTGAAGGACGCCTTTCGAAACCATTTTATCATGGTGGTTGGAACACAGGGGACAGATTCAGAGAACCAGTGGGCCTGGCAGAAGGCCCGTTTTGACGCCGAAACGTTCTGGTATCAGGGAAATGGTTCCGTTCGAATTCTCAAAGACACTGCATTTAATCCCGAGGACTTCCCCACAGAAAATATTATTCTGTACGGCAATTCTGAAACCAATGCAGCCTGGAACAGCCTGCTCAGCGGCTGCCCCGTTGATGTCAGACAGAGCCAAATACGCATCGGCCGGAAAAAGCTGAAAGGGACCGATCTTGCCGTCCTGTTTGCATATCCAAGAGACCGCAGTAATGATGCCCTGGTCGCCGTGGTTGGCGGTACCGGTTTGACAGGGATGCGGCTGACAGATTTGCGGTCCTACCTGTATGCAGGAACGGCATATCCGGACCTGGTTGTGATGGACCCGCGAATTCTGAATGGTGATGCCGAAGGTGTGCTGGGCGCAGGATATTTCGGACCTGACTGGCGGATCAAAACGGGCGAGTTTATCTGGACGGACTGATCAATTCCGGAATATAAACCGGATGCCCAGCAATTGAAATCCCACTGGAAAGATTTCCGTACTGGAAAAACCGGAGGTTTTCTCATGACAATACAGACAGGCGACATTCGCCTGATTAAAAATATCAATCATCGGATCATACTGAATCTGATCCGCAGGGAGGGTATTGTCTCCGGTGCCCGGCTTGCGCAGATCACCGGAATGCGTCCCAGTACGATTTCCAATCTTCTGAAGGAATTTCTGTCAAAAGACCTGATTATCAGTCGTGGCAAAGGACAGTCCACTGAAAGAGGCGGCAAGAAACCCAATCTGTGGAGTCTGAATAAAGACACTGCCTTTTCAATCGGCATTGATCTGGAAATGGGAACCGTTTCTGCGGTGGTTCTGAACCTGATGGGTGAAACTGCCGTCAGCCGGGAATATTCTGCGAATATTCTGGATAACGGCAGGACCTTGCTTCGAAGCTTGAGGGAGATCATAAATGAAATCTCTGAGGCTGCCGGAATTTCCGATAAAAAAACGCTTGGTCTGGGAATTGCCCTGCCGGCTGTGGTAGATGCGGCGGAAGGGAACATCATCACTTCCAGAATACTGCCCTCACCGGAATTTCCGCCGCTGAGGCAGCTTCAGGATTCTTTTGAGTTCCCGGTCATCGTTGAAAACAACGCCAATGCAGCTGCAATCGGAGAAAAATGGGTGGGTGCAGCAGGTGAAATCAGCAATTTCATTACAGTGCTCATTGAAATCGACCGCCTCGTTGGCGGACTGGGTCTCGGACTTGTCCTGAATGGAGATTTGATCCACGGTGCGACATTTTCTGCTGGGGAACTGAATATTTCCATTCCAAAAATGCGGGACACTCTGGCATCATTGAGCAGACATTTTCCAAAGGGTAAAATTTTGAAATCATACCAGAACCGGATTGGAGAAATAGATATTCGCGTCATGATTGATGCAGCCTTGAACGGTGATGATGTGGCACAATCCTATTTCTCGATGCTGGGGCATCTGATTGGAAAAACCATTGCCAGTTCGGTGGGATTGATCAACCCGGAACGTATTATCCTCAGTGGGGACGTGGCCGAGCTGGGGGAAATCCTCATCCGGCCGGTGCAGGAATCCATTCAGATGGAAACACTCTGGGTGACCAACCAGCGCCTGGAAACCGTCCCCAGCAGCCATGGCCGTTTTTCCGTGGCAATCGGCAGTGCCTGCCTGATTCTGAATGACTACTTCAAGCCACCGGTATCGTTCAACAAGAATATTGTAAAAATGTAACCGGCCGCAGACCCCCTCTGCGCATATTCGGATTCATGACTGTCCGTTGAAATCATCAGAGGAAGTCTGCTGAAAAAATATTACCAGTCCCGGGTAGCACCGTCCATCCGGAAAAATGTTCTGAATTCGCCTATTTTATCCAGGTAAATTTCATGGTGATTTAAAAAACCCTTTAACTCAAATTCAGGATTCAATATGATTTCCGATCCAAAACAATCATCCGGTCGGCTTTCCCGCAAGGAATTCGTGAAGCTGGGCTCTGCTGCCGGACTGGGTCTGGCATTGGCCGGAATGGCATTCCCGGCCGGAACACATAAATCACTGAAAACCAATCCCGGCGTACCGGCTGTCCCACCGCTGGAGCGGGTTCGCGTAGGCATCGTGGGGGTCGGTATGCAGGGCTCAGGACACGTAAAAAGCATTCTTCAGATTGAAGGTGCAGAACTGACTGCGGTTTGTGACCTGAAGGAGGAAAAAGTACGTCGAATGCAGCGCTGGGCGGTTGAAGCCGACAATCCCGAGCCGCAGGGATATTATAAGGGTGAAACGGATTTCAAGCGCATGTGTGCTGAGCAGGAACTGGATCTGGTGATCACCGCAACACCATGGAATTGGCATGTGCCTGTCTGTGTGGAAGCAATGAATACCGGCAGTCATGCAGCCACTGAAGTTCCGGCTGCCGTAACGGTAGAAGGCTGCTGGGAACTTGTGGAAACTGCCGAGCGCATGCAAAAACACTGCATGATGCTGGAAAATGTGTGTTACATGGCGCCGGAATTGATGATTCTCAACATGGTCCGACAAGGTGTATTCGGAGAGCTGCTGCACGGCGAAGGGGCATACAATCACGACCTGAGAAATTACAATCTCGGCAGCCTGTATGAAAACGACTGGCGGCTTTACCATTATATTAACCGCAACGGGAATCTGTATCCAACCCACGGACTTGGCCCCATTGCCCAATGCATGAATATCAGCCGCGGGGACCGTTTTGATTATCTCGTGTCCATGAGCAGTCCCTCCAGAGGGCTTCAGGAATACGCCCATGACAAACTGGGATCCGATCACAAATACAGCCAGATCGATTACAAATGCGGTGATATCAATACGGCCTTGATCCGTACTGAACAGGGTCGAACCATTACGCTGGTGCATGACACCAGTCTTCCCAGACCCTACAGCCGCATAAATCTGATTCAGGGGACCAAAGGAATCACCCGGGGATTCAGCGACATGACCCATGGCAGTTTAATTCATATTGAAGGCCGCAGTGAACCTCACTGGTGGCAGCCGCTCAGCGAATACGAAGCTGAATTCACCCATCCCCTGATCAGGGAAGCCGGCCAAACAGCGGAAGGAGGCGGACATGGCGGAGCTGACTTTATTGAGATTTACCGCCTGATATTTGCGCTGAGAAATGGTCTGCCTACCGATCAGGATGTTTACGATGCAGCGGATTGGTCCGTGGTTGCACCGCTGACGGAGCTGTCTGTCGCCAATCGCTCTCGACCCGTTGACTTCCCTGATTTCACTCGCGGACTGTGGAAATCCCGAGAACCGCTGGGAAAAATCGATGGACCATCCGGTAAGTAAGCTACCCGGATTCCCCGGCTCTGAACGATGAAGCCCCGAATAGCCCCCTGCTTCACGCTGTCTGTTCTGCTGTCAGCCCTGGCCGCGATTGTTGTCAGCCTGAATTCCTGCCTGCCAATCAATGAAACGGATTCAGCGTCATCAGACAGTTTCAGGAAAGATGTGTTACTGGTGTTTGATATCCGCTTTAATACCGACATTATTGCATCAAGCCGGTTTGGTGAACCCCCTCAGCTTGCCGTCTGGCTGGAAAATCCGGGTTTAAACCGAATTCGCACGGTGTGGGTTACCCGATGTATGGGAAAAGGATTATGGAAGGGCAAGGTTGAAAGCCTGACGTCACTTCCGTACTGGTCTTCACGGTATCGTCTGGAAATTCGGAATTCGCTGGCCCCCTCCTACAGGTTCCCGGTTCCGGACGCCATCACCGGAGCGACTCCTGCAGACGGTCTTCAATGCCGCGTGAATGTGCCGGCAGATTCGGAATGGGACATCTTTGCTGAAGTAAATCTGGCGGGTGATTTCAATCTGCATTTTCCGGCAGTCAATTCAAAGGGGATACCGAATTTTGAGAGTGACGGTCAGCCTGCGCTGGTTTATCACGGGAAAATCCAGGCAGAACCGAACCAGCAGATTCACCCTGAAATCACGGGAGTGAGTAATTTTCAAAACAGCGATACCGTGCTGTCATCAGATCAGGCAGGCATTACCAGTGCGGTCGAGATCATACAGTCATTCACTGTATTCTGCACAACAATCCCCTGACTGAATCACTCTTATGCAGGCATGGAAACACCGTTCAATCGCCGATACAAATTCATTGCATAGCGGTCCGTCATCCGGCAGATGTATTCCACCACCCGGAGTATGGTTTCATACCGGCCTTCATGGGATACATCCGGGGACTGAAACTGCAGAGGAAGCAGGTGACGGATTTTTCGGTTGTATCCGCTGTCATCCCCCAGAACCGCTTCCAGAAAAGTGTTCAGCAAACCGCCGATCACTTTGTATCCAGCGATTTCAATTTCCACATTCAGCGGGTGCCGGTAGATGATATCCACGGATTTTTTGGAGATATCCCGCAGGACGTCTGATCCCGGGATTGTACTCAGCAGTGATTTTTCAAATTCCCCATTCATTATTTGGGCGTAGTGAGATTTGAACTGGTGCGTGCAGTCGTGAACCAGTTTCTGGATACATAATGCTCTCAGATATCCGATTTGCTCCCGCTGATCTCTGATGCGCTGATATTTCTGAGCATCAAACCGGCTGGATTGATCGATAAGAGCTAAAAACAGCGTCTCAATCTCTTCGAATCCGATCAAATCCATTTTGTACCCATCCTCAAAATCAATAATAGTATAGCAGATGTCATCCGAGGCTTCCACCAAAAAGGCCAACGGATGTCTGCTCCAGCAGTCAGGTTGATCCTGTTTCGCGCGTAAACCCAGAATACCTGCGATATGCCGGAAAGTCCGGCTTTCCGACTGGAAATATCCATATTTCTTTTCGCTGATACGGCCTGTGCTGCTCAAATCCGGCAGAGAAGGTTTCGGATATTTTGAAAATGTGCCAAGGGTGGCTGCAGTCAGACGCAGTCCCCCGGTCAATTCAGACTGGGAAGGACTGGTTCGGGTAAGCAGGCGAAATCCGGATGCATTGCCCTCAAAATTGCACAGATCATTTTGCTGATGCCGGGAAAGCGGATCCAGAAACGCTGCGGCATTGGGATCATTCCTGAAGGTGTGGGAGATGGCGTCCTCACCTGCATGGCCGAAAGGGGGATTCCCGATATCGTGAGCGAGACAGGCGGCTGCTGTGATATCCGCAAAATCATTGGGGTGGTACTCGGGGAGATCCGGATCATGTCCGGATTGGGAAAGCACATAGTCGCCAACCGCGAACCCCAGGGATCGGCCCACACATGAGGTTTCGATGCTGTGCGTCAAACGGGTATGGATGAAGTCCTTTTCCGGCAGCGGGACCACCTGGGTTTTATTCTGCAGACGGCGAAACGCCGATGAAAACACCACACGGTCAAAATCTTTCTGATACCGGGTGCGGCCGACGGTTTGCGGCTGAGATCCGTTCTGTTCATTGAGTCTGCTTTTGGACAGCAGTTTTTTCCAGTTCATCATTGCAGTATCCTGTTTATAAATATGACAATAACGGGATTGATCTCTCGTGTTTTTCCGGGTCAGGACAGGGTCAGGGTTATCACGCCGCCGACGGCAACTGCAGCACCCCAGACAGCGCGCAGGGACACCTGTTCATGTCCGATGAAAATCGAGAACGGGATAATCAAGATCGGAACCATTGAAGTTATGGTTGCGGCAATCCCTGATGTGGTATAGTGCAGTGCCAGCAGGGACAGGGACACTCCCAGGAACGGACCCAGAACCGCTCCTCCGAACGTCATTCCCATTGCCGGTCCATTGGTGACCGCTTTTCGAACAGCCGGCCAGCTGCGGCGCAGCGAAATGATACCCAGAAATCCGATTGTTCCTGCAATCACTCGAATCTGGGTGGCGGCAAATGGGTCCAGATACCCGTTTTCCAACGACATGCCGTATTTGCTCAGTACATATCCCGCCGCCTGCCCCAGTGCTCCCAGAAATGCCATCATTATTCCTGCAGGAGTCACATCTCTGATTCGACGGTTTGAGGATACGCCGGAAAGCTGGTTCCGTTCTGTCTTTCGGGGTTTCTCCAGAATCACCCAGCAGACACCGCCAAGTGTCACCGCCATTCCCACCCAGTGCAAAAGCTGATATTTCTCGCCCAGAAACACCATCCCGATGACCGCAGACATGGGGGCAGCCAAAGTCATAATAAGCATGGAAAGTCTTGGACCAATATCCACAAAGGCCTTGAACAGAAACATATCTCCCAATGCAAAGCCAATGATGCCTGAAAGACCCAGCCACCACCAGGCCCTCAGTGGAAAAGACAATGGAAACAGTGTCCCGTGACGCCACTGCGACAGCATACAGAACAAAAGCAGCGCCAGAATCAGACGCAGCAGATTGACTGACATCGCTCCGCTCCGCCGGCCGGCAGCTTCAAAAAACTGTGAACCGGCTGTCCAGCATAATGCGGTTCCAAATGCCGCTATTTCTCCGGCCCAGGATGTCAGATCAATCACGCGCCGGCCAATCCTGAAGCTTCCGTCATTGCCTGCTTTATCATCTCATCACACAGTATCATGACTTAAACAGGCTGGATCCTTGTTTCAATATGCATGAACAGCTCTGAGAGCGGTGCAGTATAATCCGGTGTGCATGCGGTGTCCGGCAGATGATTTATCAGACTCTGACTTAAATCAATTGAGCGATCCCGGCTGTCAGTGATCAGATATGTCATCATACCGAGTTCACCGGCTGCCAGATCATTCACGGGATCGTTCCCCACCATGATGCACTCCTCGGGCTGCAGCTCCAATTCACTGCAGATGGAACGGTAATATCTCAGGCTGGGCTTACAGTAACGGCTGTTCTCAACACTGGTTATGTATTCAAACAAGGCCGAATCCAGATTTGCCCAGTTCAGGCGGCATTTTTGAATATATTCCGGAAACATCGGATTGGTGGCAATTACCAGCTTCAATCCATGGTTTTTCAGCTGCCTTATAACGTTCGTCGCCCCCGGTGCGGGCACGGCAAATTTCCGAAGACTGTCGAACTGCTCAGAATAATATGTATCAAAGCGCTGCCATAACTCCGTGTCTGATAACCTGAGATTTTGTGAGAATTCCCGTATAAACACCTCAAGATTGGTTGCTGAACCATCATTATCAATCATTCTTCCGGTGGCAGACATCATTTTCGTGTTGAATTCCTCAAATGACATGAATTCAGAAAAATGATCATACAGATCCTCGAAATATTGCCTGAACAATTTGCGTTCGTCAAACAATACCAATGTATTATCCAAATCAAATAATACCGCTTTGATCAAATTACACTCCCTACTGAAAATTCACCTGCACAGACTGCTGTCCGCACAGTCAGACCATCCGGTTCCGGACATCCAAGCGGCGGAAACCTCGATTTTCAATGGTCCGCAGTTCTTGGAAATTAGCGGTGTTTCCGGCAAAAAATGCAGCGGAACATTCCTGCTCAGGAAAATTCAGCCGGAATGGGTTTTCCCATTGGCTGCCGCGGCTGAAAAAGGCTCGGGCAGTGACTGAATCACACATTTTTCAAATTTTGAATCATTTGACCAGTCTTTTTAATATTCGCGTTATGAAAACACCATTTCTTGCTTTGATACTGCTGTTTAATGCTGCCATTTTTTCACAATCCACGGTGCCGATGGTTAATCCGGTCCAAATGATCGGAAAGCACATCGACGAACCGGAGATGCGCCGGGTGCTTGATCTTTTGAATCCGGATGAAACCGGGGTTCTCGGGTCCGAATTCCATAATCCGGAAAAAGGGTTCGCGTTAGATATTGAATACGGCTTCATCTCCAGAATTACGTTCACGCCGGGGACGGCCCTCACCGCCCATCCAAAAGTATTTGCCCTGCCGTTCAACCTGTCCTGGCAGAGCACAATGGCTCAGTATCTGCAGACCGGAATCTGGAAACCTGCAATAGAAGATAACAGACTGCTTGGCAGCTTTCCGACAGTTTACAGGGATCAACCGGCAACACCGGTGACTGTTGCGCTTGAATTCAGTAAATCATCGGAAATCCTTGAGAAAATTGTATTTTTCGCGGATCTGCGTACTCTGCACCATCAACAGAACCAGATCATCAGACGCGGATTCGAGAATGAAGCACCGTTTGAATCATCAGACTGGCCTGTTTTTCTGACATCGAAGCTGGGGGTGTTTCCCGGTCGGTATTTGTGGGCCTGGCTGAACGCTCCGCACAGTGTCATTGTTCGCGATGATGACAGAGGTGTGGCAGTATCCACCACCATGGACTATCATATCCGAGAGATAAAATTTTATGCAGAGGAATTTACAGGACAGCTCCCGCTTCAGCTTGACTTCCAGCTGCCTCTTCACCAGCTGATGAGCCGTTTTGGTCCACGTCAGAACGCCCAGACATCCGGATTCTACCATGTATTCAATGTCAGTCGACCGGGACTTCCCCCAATGGAACTGGGAGTCAATTACGATGAGGATAATCCTGAGAACATTTCCTACTACAACCTCAGACTGAAATGGAAGCTGCTGCCTGAATGGACTGCTCTTTTTCTGGAAGACGGAATTCCTGATAATACCTTCATCCGGGATTTGACCCGTATATGGGTCATGGGCAACAATAATGTCAACAGTTTGAAAGGGGACCGGAAAACGGTTGTTACCGACCATGGTCCGGACACTCTGTATATTGCAGCCACCCAGATATCCGGGCTGCTTACAGGTGACTTGCGGTATCAGGAAGCCATCAGGTCGTGGGTATATGATGTGCGCGTCAAGCAGCTTTCATCTCGGAACCGTCTGTCCCATCTTCTGCCGGTGTACCAGAATTGCATACAGCAGGCCCTGGGATCAGACTTCAGAATGGTGGATGAATCCAATGAAAAAAACCATATCTATCGTTTCGTAAAAAATCCGTCATCCGGGTTCAGTTCAGCAGATACCGGTGCATTTTTATCTGCACCCAAACCCCCAGAGGAAGGATTTCTAACAATTTCTCTTCGTTTTGGGAATTAGGAATGTTTGGGGATAAATCGGCCGCAGCCTGATCCTGTCAGCCTGCGTTTTCTTCATTCCTTTCCAGACTGCCACTCCCTTTCCAGCAGCCGAATTGTTTTCTCATCGCATAATCCCGTCACAGGCAGCTGGTGTTTTTTCTGAAACCGACGTATTGAGATGGAAATGACATGGCGGGGGGAGTGAGTGGTCTGAATCAGACTGGAATCTACCGCGCCCAGTTCCAGCAGCAAATTCAGAAGGGCCTGTTCAGTGTCTGATCCGTACCGCCCGTCCGGAGTCCCTGGGTTGAACCCGCTGCGTATCAGAAAATCCTGCAGCTGCGGGACCGCATCGTAGGCCACCTCCGCTGTCATCCGTCCGGCCTGTCTTAAAGCAATAAATTCGTCTAATTCTTCTTTTCCCTGAATCAACAGATACTGATAAAACCATTCAGCATACTTCAAATATTTTCCTGTGTATGTGGTCGATACAGAGTATATCACAAACACTTGCCGTTCGTAGCGGAACGCGTACCAGTCGATATACTCCCGGTATTCCACTTTACCAGATCCGGTATCAGTTCTTCATAATCCCACAATGGGAAAATGGAGACCATATCACTTTCCGCAATATTATAGGTCCCGGCACAGTGAGGAAACAACTGGAACACACGGCTGGATTCATACTCGTGGATGAATTCCGGATTGTCAAAACTCAGCTCAAGGATTGTAAAATCATGAAAAGGTTCTTCATCAGGGACCGGATACCGGTAATCCATATTTATTTTACTGTAGCGGATGACCGGAAGATAATGCGCATTGCGGGCGGTAAGTTCGTGAAGTGTGGGACGGATCAGCTGCTCAGTAGAATCCGGGTAACTGCGGTACCAGTAGTCATTGGATTCCAGAAGCATCACAAAATCCTCAGCTGATTTCCGGGTGAAATCTGTCGGGGCATCATTCTCTGCTGCCAATAACCCAGGCAAAACGGCTATCACCAACCAGACACGATTCATCCTGAATGATTCATGAGACTTTGTGATGAGATGATGAAAATGTATTGATGCGGAAAAGCAAAAATTCAACACAATTTTGTGCTGACTGTCAATGAAGCTTTTTCCGTTAAAGAACCCATGGGTTCTCATTCTACAAGGCATATGAAGAAAAATGAGTGAAATCGTACTGGACAATACGTTGAGAACATTTTTCAAGTATGACGCTGAAGAATTGACCATATCTATCATTGTAAAAAATCTCATGAGTTGTTCAGGTTAGTATTTCAGCAAATTCAGACTGCATCAGCCGGCATGTTGACAGGTCGATGAATCAATCATTCTCCTGCCATAAATATTACCAGATTTGAAGACTGCAATCCAACCTCATCCGGCACCATTTTTTCTGTCTGCCTGGCACAGGATGTTCATTGTCCATTGCTGTGACTTCAGTCTTTTTTCTTTCCTCATTCTTATTAAATTTGACCATCTAATTCAAATGTATTACACCACATTCTTCTAAAACCACTATATCTGGAGAACCAGATGAACACAAGCCGTTGGGAAGTTAATGCCATTCCTGATTTATCGGGAAAAACGATCATTATTACCGGATCAAGCAGTGGTTTGGGTCTGGAAACAGCCAGAGTGCTGGCCGGTAAAAACGCCTCTGTTGTCATCGCGGTTCGCAATCTATTCAAGGGAAATTCAGCGGCGGATTTGATTCGTGAAGAATACTCGGATGCTGAACTGACTGTGATGGGGCTGGATCTGGCCAGTCTGGAATCCATTCGCGGCTTTGCCCATAATTTCAGACAGAACTATAAAAAACTGGATCTGCTGATTAACAATGCCGGTGTCATGATGTCCCCTTTTGCCAGAACCAGCGATGGGTTTGAGCTTCAGTTCGGGACAAATCATTTAGGACATTTTGCCCTTACCGGACTGCTGCTGGATCCTATTCTATGCTGTCCAGGTTCCCGAATTGTGACACTGTCCAGTATTGCCCATAAAAACGGAAAACTGAATCTGGACGACGTTAGCTGGAAAACCCGCAAATACAATACTCACCAGGCATATTTTGACAGCAAGATAGCCAATCTGCATTTCACTTTTGAACTGGATCGCCGGCTTAAAGCAGCCCAGGCGGAAACCATTGCCCTGGCAGCCCATCCCGGAAGTACAAAAACGGAACTCCAGCGCCACTCTGCTCTGGTCAGCTTTCTGAATAATATTATTGCCCAGGATGTGATTATGGGAGCCCTGCCGACCCTGCGGGCAGCATTTGACGAAAGTGTAACAGGCGGCGAATTTTTCGGCCCGGAAAAATTCATGGAAACCAGAGGTTACCCGGTACAGGTTCAGCCGAGCAAACTGAGCCAGGACAAGGAAACAGCGGCAAAACTATGGCGTTTATCTGAAGAAATGACTGGGATTCGCTATCCAATCTGAGAACTTCGTTTTGCCTGAGGATTGTTGAAGACAGCCGTCTGCTGTCCTGGTGCTCCCGTCATCGGCCGGTTCGGCTGGCCTCCCACCCTGCAAGTGCCATTTTTCTTTCCAGTCCCCAGCGGTAGCCATGGAATTCACCGCGGCTGCTGATTACTCTATGGCACGGAATCAGAAAGGATACGGGATTCCGTGATATCGCCTGCCCCACGGCCCGTACACCTGATGGAATACCGCAGATACGGGCCACATCCTGATAGCTGAGCATCCTGCCGGCAGGAATGTTCAGAAGTGCTTTCCATACATTGATTTGAAAATTGGTTCCTTTGATATGGAGGTGGAAGGGCTGGTTTGAATTTTCCGGCTGGTAACTAAAAACGGCTTCGATCACAGGAGCCGTGCGATCCTGATCGCGGAGAAATCTGGAAAGGGGCCATTTTTGCCTCATATAAGAAAGATCATCGGTATTCGGCTCCGTAAATTCAAGATGACAGATTCCCCTGTCCGTCAATCCCAGAAGACATCTGCCAAACGGAGTGTCATGGATTCCCCACCGGATCAGCAGATTCGAACCGTGCTTTTTATATTCACCGGGCGTGACCGCCTCGAAAGTGACAAACAGATCATGGAGCCGGCCCGGTCCGGACAGCCCGCCGGAATATGCAGCATCCAGCAGACTGCGGGATTCATCCAGCACTCCTTTGGTGTATTCCAGTGTCAGATACTGCATAAACTGAGACGGAGAAATCCCCACCCAACGTTTAAAAATCCGCTGGAAATGGTACTTACTCATATAAAGTTCTGCAGCCAGCTCATTTAGACTGGGGTGCTCCAGAAACCGTTCGTCAATAAGGCTTAATGCGCGGGCAATCCGGTAATAATCCCGTGAAGCCTGGGTAAACATGTTTTTTTCCATGGTTCAAATTACCGCTGCCGATGCCTGCAGAACGACCCGGATGTTGCGAACCATTGACTTTTTGAAATCCGGGATTCGATTGACGGATTTTCAACGGATAAATGATTGGGGCTGCGAAAATTAGTACGTGCAATTGTCATTCCCGCGGGACATAAATTTAACCATGAAGAAAGAACTTGAATATGCCATTGAAGCAGCACATCTTGCTGGACAGAAAATTCTCTCATTCTACAAAAGCAAATATGATATAACCGATAAAAGTTATCATAATCCGGTGACGGATGCGGATTTTGCCTCCAACCAGGTCATCATGGATATTCTTCAGCCGGCATTCCCGGACTACGGATGGCTGTCGGAAGAAACAGTGGATTCACCGGAGCGTCTGAATGCGCAGCGGGTCTGGATTGTTGATCCGCTGGACGGCACAAAAGAATTCATAGAGGGCGTGGACAACTTTGTCGTCAGCATTGCCCTTGTGGAGGACGGGGTTTCCGTACTTGGCATCCTGTACAATCCGGTTACGAAAGAATTATTCCACGCAATTCGGGGATCGGGAGCGTTTTTTAACGGTGATCCCATCACCTGCAGCCGGACTGAAACACTAGCGGACGCCAGTATCGTCATCAGCCGATCAGAAACCAGAAAAGGGCTTTGGGAAGGTACTGAAACCTGGTTCCGTGAGCAGGCCCACATAGGCAGTGTGGCTTACAAACTGGGACTGACCGCAGCCGGGCGGTTTGACTGCTTTGCCACCCTGAGACCCAAAAACGAATGGGATGTGGCCGCAGGACAAGTGATTCTGGATGAAGCCGGAGCAGAGCTGGTGAATCTGGAAAGCCAGCAGGTACGGGTGTATAATCAGAAAACCACTTTGATTACCCCGGGACTGATTGGAGGGAATCCGCACCTGATCCGCCAGTTCCAGACCCAATGGGCAAATCAGACAGCGGAACCCGTTTAAGCCAGGCAGAGGACGGGAATGAAAGCATATCTTGATCTGGTTCGCACCGTATTGGAAAACGGCCGTCAGCAAACCAACCGTACCGGCATTGATACACTGTCGGTATTTGGATACCATTACAAAATCAATCTCAGGGATGGATATCCCCTTCTTACCACGAAAAAAATCTATTTCAACTCCGTGATACGTGAACTGCTGTGGTATCTTTCCGGGGAAACCCACATTCGACATCTGCGGCAGCACACTCGAATTTGGGATGACTGGAGCTCCCAGGAAAAAAACTGGGAAGTGGGCAGGATGTACGGCTATCAATGGGTGAATTGGGAAAAATATACGCGCGATCCGGAAACGGGACTGTTCAAAAGGGAATTCATTAATCAGATTCAGGAAGTGATCGATCTGATTAAAACCGATCCCAGTTCCCGGCGGATGGTGGTCACAGCCTGGAATCCCTCTGTACTTGATGAGGTTGCACTGCCCAGCTGTCATTCATTTTTCATGTTTTCAGTAACCGACGGCAGGCTGAACTGCCATCTCACTCAGCGCAGCGGAGATATAGCCCTGGGCATACCGTTTAATATCGCCTGCTACGCAGCACTGACCCAGATGATTGCCGGGGAAACCGGTCTGGAGACGGGTGAATTCTCGCATTACATCAATGACGCACATATTTATATCAACCATGTGGCGGGTCTCGAAAATCAGCTGGAGCGAAAACCGATGGCACTGCCAAGGCTGGAGATCGCTGAAAAACCATTCTGGGATCTGGAATTTGACGATTTCGTACTGCACGAATACAATCATCATCCTGCCATTAAATTTGACGTTGCCGTTTAGGGAGTATTGGGAATGAACAGCACTCTCAGAATTCATATGATCTGGGCTATGGACATGGAAGGCGGCATCGGTATTGGAAATGACCTCCCTTGGCATATTTCTGAAGATTTGAAAAACTTCAAGCGCCTGACGCTTCACAAACCTGTTGTCATGGGACTAAACACCTGGATCTCTCTGCCCAGGAAACCGCTGCCGAACCGCAGAAACATCGTTCTGTCTCCGGAACCATGCCCGAATGTTGAATGCTATTCATCTATCAGCTCCTGCCTGAAACAGCTGAATTCAGATGGTATACCGGATGTGTTTATCACAGGCGGCGGGATGGTGTACGGGGAATTTTATCCAATGGCAACTGACCTGCATATCACGCTTGTCAACCAGACTACTGATGGGATAGACACCTGGTTTCCCATTGGCCTTGAAACGATCAGAAACGACTTTGATCAGCTGGAAGAATACCCGCTTACTGAAACAGCCGTCTACACCCGCTGGCAGCGGAAAATCTGATTTCGTCCCTGATTATCGGGGTTGTTTCCGCGGCTGCGTGTGCCTCATCGTCAGTCAGTATTGATATTGTCTCTTTATCTGACCTCTCCGATAAATACGAGAAAGACACCGGCCACCGCCAGAATCAATGAGATGATGCGCCGCGGCGTAATGGGTTCTTTCAGGAATAATCCGGCAAACAGAAATATAAAAATGGTCGATGTCTGATTTAAGATACCGGCAATAGATACTTTGGTAAGTGCCATTCCCCCGATCCAGAGAATCATTGCAAGGAATGTACCCAGAACGGAACTGGAAATCAATCCCGGCCAGATAGTGGAATCCTTAAACGGAGAAAACAGATCCTGCTGTTTCCTGAACAGGAACATGAATCCGGCCGAGAACAGCAGCCCGGGGATCAGTCTGAAACCCGCCAGCCAGAACTGCTGACCGATATTGTCAGATACTTTGTTCAATATCGGTTTGATCATCACAATTCCTCCGGCCATCAATGCCATCGCCGTAATACCTAAGCCGATTCCGACCAGAAATTCCTTTTTCGATGCCGGCAGATTCTTCAGCCTGAAGGAAGCAAAAAGGATTGCAGAAACGATCAGCACCGCTCCGGTAAACTGCAGAAGGCTCAGGCGCTCGCCCACCAGGATATAGGCAAACAGCAGGACAAACGCGCTGTACATACAGTCCACAATGGCAGATATTCCGGCTCCGAGGATATTCAGCGATTTCAGAAATATGGTATCCGCTACCCCAATTCCCACACCGCCGCTCAGAATCAGCATCCAATACTCCCGGCTGGTAAACCCGGCTGCGCCGGACGGATCCAGAGGCTGCAGGAGCGGTTCTCCAATTATCAGACAGGTAATAAAAAAAAGCAGCAGACCAACCGCATTCTTGAACGGGTTCAACACCAGCGGCGATATTTTCTCACCGGTTCGCTTAAATATTATGACGGCCATTGCCCAGAGGACAGCACTGCCCAGAGACAGAATTTCACCAATGAACGGAACAGTATGAATCAAATCGTCCTCATGAATTCAAAAGGGTATTTTTAGAAGAAAGTCAATCAATAAAGTTGAAATGAATTGGAAGATGAATTACAGGTTTTTATTCCGGATGTTGGATTTTTTCCAGTTGGCTTTATGAATGTGATAGATATGGTGTTTAACTGAACACGTTTTTGATTGCAGCTTCAGTGGAAATTGATAGATTGACGTGCCGACCCTGATTCCGCCGACAGCTTCCTGCATTTTTATTGATGCGGTATTTCGAATGTTGGGTGTGGCTTCAACAATACGGCATTCGGTGCGCCTGAACAGATAATCCAACAGCAGCCATTTAATTTCCCGTCCGTATCCGCGGCCCTGGAATTCCGGAAGCAGTTTGATATCCGTGGAAGCTATTCCTTTCGAATCCGGCGGATGCATATGGCATTCACCAATCGGCGGACCTTGCGGAATCTCTGCAACCAGCAGACGGTTCAGAGCGGATTCCGGTTCTTCGGACAGCCGTTTTTTTATATCAGACAGTGAGATATCCAGTCCGTTTGGATATCCCACCATCTTCATGATATCGGGATTTGTCCACAATTTGAAAAACAGGTCTGCGTCTCCCTGAACAGCCTGCCGGATAATCATCCGCCGGGACTGGATGACGATACTCAAATTCCGGCAGATGGGTTACCAGCGTGTCCGCAGAAAACGGGTGGACGGATCCGCATTATTTCATTAACACCATTTTTTCGGAGAATACCCTGTCTCCTGCAGTCAAACGGCAGAAATATACACCCGACGGCTGCAGCCTTCCGGACTGATCCGACCCCTGCCAGGTGTAATGATATTCTCCGGCAGTTCGGACACCGTGATCCAGAACCTGTATTTCATGTCCCATCATATCGTAAACCGCGAGGTGTACAAAACTGTCTTCAGCCAGGTCGAACCGGATTTCGGTTTCAGGATTGAACGGATTGGGGGCGTTCGGATACAGACAAATCTTTTCAGGCAGAACGGTATGAGTGGCCGCAACAGATAAACCCGCCCCGTCCGAAATAACGATTCCACTGTACTCCGCCAGATCCTCTCCTGTCAGTCTGATATAATCAGTCAGTGATCCATCCAGTGAATATCCAACAAGTTTCTCAGCAGTCTGATCCAGCCGCCAGCCGTCCGGCAGATTGTGACCAGACAGCCTGACCGCGCGTGTCAGTGTTAATTCAAACCCGGCCAGATGATCGCCGCTGATTTCCATGATGTTCTCTCCGGTCCGTATGTCAGCAGGTCCGACTGCACTGCGGTTCAGGCCCGGCTCGAAGGAGTCAAACAGGATAAGATTCACGAGCTGCACCACATCCAGTACATTCAGAACGCTGTCCTCATTCAAATCAGCGGACCAGATTTGGTACTCATCGGGTTCTTCCACCAGTATAATGAAGTTCACCAGCTGCACTACATCCAGCACATTGACATCCGCATCGCCGTTGATATCTCCGATATAGCCGATCGATAGAATGTGGATCAGGGTTTCTGCCGTCAGTTCTCCGCCCAGCGGATCGCTGACCACAACATCAAGCAGTTCCAGCAGAACTTCCGTTCCCATAGCCGCTTCGTTTGAAACCTGCAGATGCAGTTCTCCGATCTGACCACTGCCGGCTTCCCATACACAGCCTTCCAGACTGAAAAATATAATGATGGATGATCCTTCAACATTATTGAAACTGACACTCATGCAATCCATTCCGGATTCAACGCTGATAATATCCGCTGCGTCCGGTGTATCGGTCAGTGTAAACTGGAGTCCGCCCACTGGCTGGCTGTTTTCCATTCGGATTGGAAGAACCAGCGTATCACCCGGCATTGCGGCAGCATCCTCCAGCGCCAGAAACACAGAAGGTTCAGGTATCATTGGCTCGAGGAAGAAGTTAAACGACACGGTGTTCTGTATCATGATTTCATGTGTCTGCTCATGATATCCTTCCGCTTCAGCGCTGATTTCAAAGAAGCCCGGATAAGGAACCTCAATCAAGTAGTACCCTTCACCACTGCTGACCGCTTCCGATGAAAAATCTTCCCCGGCTATGGCAATAATGGCGTCAGGGAGGGGGATTTCAAGACCATTTTCCAGTCCATGCACATAACCGAAAACGGCATGAGTACCGGTATCACCAAAAATAAAATCATGCTGAAGCACGTCGCCGGCATCAAGCAATATCTCTGCTGACTGCACTTCACCGTTCACCGTTGTGCAAGTGACAAGATACATACCGATCGGCAGCTCGATTTCATATCCGCCATCGTCGTGACTGAAAACAGTGAACATAATACCGATTTCCGGCTGAAGGACCTGTATTTCAGCCCCTTGTACCGGAACCAGACCATCCTCGGATTCCTGATACACATGTCCAAACAGGACAGCCGTTTCAGCCGGTGCATAGGGGTTCACACATTCCGTATTGCTGAATTCTGAAACCGCATCTCCCACCACGGCATTGACCATGAAGCAGTTGATAGTATCGGGTGCGATGAAATCACCAAAAAGATAATCAAAATGCATTAATTCAGTGGTCCCCGCCAGCTCAAATTCATAACCGCTCTGCCAGCCCAAATTGGCATATACCTGGAAAACCGGCAGCATAACCGGATCCGGCAGCGGGGGATAAGACCAGGTGAGGGACACTCCGCCAGAGGGACCCATTTCAGGGACAAATACGGCATTCAGGTCGAAAGGCGGCGAAGGAATTGGGAATTCTCCCAGCATGATACAAACGATATTGGACGGATTTGATTCATACTCATCACAAAAAGCAGTCACCTGAAAACAGATTTCCGCTGGCAGTTCCAAATCATCAAGCGGGATGGGAAATTCGAAAATGGTTTCAGACGTGTCGCCAATCAGTTCCCAAGTTTGATCGGGGGTGTCCGGATGACCGGCATACACATGATATTCCGGCAGACAGTTCAGCGGCCAGACCAGAGGCGGTTCCCAGGTCATGACTGCAAGGTTTTGATCTTCCGTCAGTGTAACAGTCAGATTCCGGGGCGCATCTTCCTGAGGGAGTTCCCAAAGATTGAAATGGAAATCCACGTCCACCACATCACCTGGCTCAATCGGAACCAGTTCATACACTGTGCCGTATTCAGTGATACATCCTATCAGCCAGGGAATTTCAATGCCCGAATCAATCACTTCCATCTGGTAAAATCCGTTTTCATCGGTCACGGCAGTATAAATAATGGTATATCCCCATTCCGGATTCGCCGTCATTTCAGCACCGGCCAGCGGGAAGGTTGGTCCTTCCGGTGAATACTGGAACGATACATATCCCTGAACGACGGCAGTTTCCATCGGATTGGCGGGATCAATACAGACAGTATTGCTTGGGTCCGATTCCAGTTCACCGCAAAAAGCCGTAATCTGATAACAGATTTCAAGCTGGTTGAAATTCGTCAGCGGATGAAAGTAATCCGTTTCTGAAGTTTCCGTCAGCAGCTGCCAGTCTGAATTGTCCATACTGTAATAAATGCGGTACTCAGGAAGGCAGTTGAGGGGCCATTCCAGGGGAGGTTCCCAGATGAGATGGACAACGGTAAAATCTTCTGTCAGAAATCCCTGCAGGTTTTGAGGGGGTGTCAGGGGATTGTCCTCCCAGCCGTAGAAATTGAAATTCAGTTCAGTACCGTTTTCGGGGAAAACCATTACTTCGGAAGTCTGGGTACCCATTTCAGTACTGCAGGTCACAATCCATGGGATGTCCCAGGCATTGAGTTCCATTTCATACAATCCGTCCTCATCTGTAGTGGTGGACGGATTGGGCTCCGGACCCCAGGCGGGGGTGGCACTGATAAATGCTCCCTCAATGGGAAAAGTGGGACCCATGGGTGACAGCTGTCCGGTAACGATTCCGAAAATCCATCCGGTTTCTTCCGGATTGAATTCAGGTTCCAGATAGAAATCCATATACACCGGTTCGTCGGGATTCAGGATCAATTCGGATGTCTGCGTCATGTATCCTTCCGCAGATACTTCAACCTGTGTCGCCCCATCGCTCAGTTCCGAAAAACCAAAACCGCCATCATTATCGGTCACAGTTTCATTCAGAACTTCGCCGGTCAATCCGGAAAAAACCCGTACAAGGGCTCCCGGCAGCGGAACGGGCAGGCCGATATCATTTGGATTGACGCTGAACACGTGGCCATGGAAAACAACGTCATCCGTGTTCTGCGGGGTCAGTGCAAAATCATGATGCAGTTCTCCGGGCAGCAGCACAAGATTTTCATGCAGCAGTTCAAAGCCTTCATGAGAAAGGGTGGCTATCCATTCATCGCCGTATTCGGGAAAAAGGCTGATATCCAGCGTGTAATACCCAAGTTCATCGGAATAGGCAGTGAATGCGATATCCATTGGGCTGTTCAGTTGATAAATACTGAGCAACGTTCCGGGAAGAATGCAGGCCAGTTCGCTGTCGGTACAGTCTTCAATCCACACCCGGCCGTGGAGATGACAGATATCGTTCAGCGGCAGCGGTTCCAGCAGGAAATCAAGCTGAAGCATCTGACCTTCGGGGAACACGGTCTCGCTGGCGGACTGATATCCTTCTGCAGAAACAAGGACGGTAACAGGACCGTCCCAGTTCCAAAGAAAGGTTAATTCATAATCACCGTTTTCATCCGTCACTGTCTGGATTTCACTGACGGCATCCGGAACCGATACTTCTGCACCGTGGATGGGCATGTATAGACCGGTATTGGTTGGTCCGGATACCTGTCCGAAGACAGTTATTTCCTGGGCAATTGTCCAGCTGAAAAGGGTGAAAATGAAAAAAGGTAAGCTAAACAGTAAGTGGGGTTTGTTACGGGAAACCATCATTCAGCTCCTGTAAAAAGGTTGGAAAGAACAACTGTGAATTTACAAAATATTTGTATTCCCCATTTGTGTTTTTCGAATTGCATCATAAATGAAATGCCGGAATGCTGGTCGTTCTGAAAAACCGGACTGGTACACTCATGACAAGCCGGTAATCCAACCTGAACCGTATTTACCCACTCGGATGATTCATGCAATCATACTGCGCGGTTCATCCCGGTGGATGACAAAACCCAAGATAAACCCCAGGCTCATGCAGCGGCGAATTCACCATTTTGCCGTATCTGCATTGTCAAATGACCGGCGGAGGATGATTAGGGAAATGGAGATGGCGGTGGATCAGGGCATTGCGGGCGGGGAATGATCCCTGAAATCGAGAAGGATTTTTCCGAAATTTTTTCGATCCTGGATGTACTGATGGGCTTCCGGGGCTTCCGTATAAGGGAAAATACGGTCCACAATGGGTTCGATGGCGCCGGTATCTGCAAGTTTCAAGAGTTTTGTGACAGCCGATCTGATACGGTGTTCGTATCCGTTCAGCCGTCCGAGATGAAATCCCATGATGCTTCGGTTGTGGGCAATCAGCTGGTAGGGTTTATAGGCCGGTGTGGTCCAGAGCTCTTTCATCAGCTTGATCAGATTGCGCTTTCGTCCGTTGACCAGTTTCTGATCACCGTAAACAATCAGACGTCCCATTTTTGACAGCATATTGTAACTGATTTTCCAGCTTTGTCCGCCGAGCGGATCAATAATAAGATCTGCCCCCTGACCCTTTGTAAAATCCATCACCCTTTCGTAAACATTGTCTCGATTGTAATCAATGCATTCATCAACACCCAGCTGATAAAGACGGTTGTGTTTCCAGCTGGAAGCAGTTCCGATGATTCTGGCACCCACAACTCTGGCAAGCTGAATCATGGCGGTTCCCATACCGCCGCCGGCACCATGGATAATGACGGTTCTGCCCTGGCGCAGGCAGCCCATTTCAATCAGCATGAGCCATGCTGTCGTATAAATGACGGGAAAGGCCGCGCCCTGCTGAAAAGAGAATGTATCCGGTAGGGGAATTACATTCTTGACCGGTACAATCACATGGGTGGAGTAGCTGCAGTGGTGGCAGAATGTCATTACTTTCTGTCCGATACTGAATCCGCTCGCGCCGGGGCCCTCCATTTCCACCACACCGCTGGCTTCACTGCCCAATGCAGCAGGCGGCATCGGAGCACCGGGATACAGATTCATCCTGGCCATTATTTCCGAGAAATTCACCCCTGCAAACTGAACCCGGATCCGCACCTCTCCGGCCCTTGGCTCCGGTTTCGGAGTGTCAATCACCTGCAGAACCTCGGGCGGTCCGAATCGGTTATAAATGATTTGCTTCATAGGGATGTTTTCCATGGGCCCTGTTCCGGAAATAAATTTAAAGGGAAGTTCTCATGCAGTCCTAGCCCGCATATTTCAAGAGAATATCTATGTGTAAAATGCCTTGCATTATCCGGACGACGAGATATCTGGTCATAACCTGCGTTGTCAGCCTTGAAAATTGTATTTCACACGATTATTACTGGTTTGTTAATACAGGAATAATTGCTAATTTTTTATTGTCGATACCAGCTTCAACTAAGGCAAATCAGCCGAAGTTCACACTTAAGTATTGGACAAATCCCTACACCAGATCCTTTCATTACCGCATTAATTATCAGTTAACTATCCGGATACAGAATCAATTATGAACGATAAAAACATATTGATCGTCGAAGATGAAATCTTAATTGCTCAGCTCATCAGGGAATCGGTAACACAGTTTGGTTTCCAGGCGGACGTAGTAAAATCGGGACCTGAAGCATTGGAATATGTTCAGACAAACCAGGTGGATTTGATCCTGATGGATGTGATGCTGGGAGGCCCTCTGAACGGGATAGATACGGTTGTTGAAATTCAGAAGCAGTCGCTTGAAATTCCTGTTGTGTATGCCACCGGTGCCATGATCGAGAAGGATGCTCCGGAGCTGACAGCCACCAATCCTGCCGGTGTGGTGAAAAAGCCTATACACATCGGACAGTTGATTCAGACTATTAAAGAGATTCTTGATTAGCAGAATCAGCCGTTTACCAGTTTTAAAAATTCCTCTTCGCTCAAAACGGTGACGCCCAGATTTTCGGCTTTGGTTTTTTTTGACCCCGCTCCCGGACCTGCCACCAGAAAATCGGTTTTAGAGCTTATTGATCCGCTGGCTCTGCCGCCTTGCTGCTCCACCAGCTCTCTGGCTTCCAGGCGGCTGAAACGCTCCAGCTTCCCCGTAAACACAAATACCTTTCCGGCCAGCGAGCGGCTTTCCGGGCTCTCCGGTCGGGTGAAACGGATTCCGGAAGCCAGGCATTCCCGAATAATTTCAACATTGGTCTGATCCCTGAAAAAATCCACCAGAGATCCGGCCATTATTTCACCGATTTCGTGAATGCCGACCAGTTGTTCCGAATCTGCAGCCATCAGTTCTTCCAGACTGCTGAATTCTCTTTCCAGCAGTTTTGATGCATGTTCACCCACATTTCTGATTCCAAGACTGTAAATGAACCGGCCCATTGTGGTATTTTTTGATTTTTCAATGGCGGCCAGCACATTGGCTGCGGATTTTTCACCCATGCGATCAAGACCTGCCAGTAATTCCTGATCCAGTTTGAATATATCTGCAACGGAACGGAGATATCCTTTATCTACCAGCTGATCGGCCAGCTTTGTCCCGAATCCGTCAATGTCCAGCGCACCTTTCGAAACAAAGTGCTCGATGCGTCCTTTTATCTGAGCCGGACAACTGAGATTCTGACATCTGGCTACCGCTTCTCCTTCCGATCGGGAGACTGAATGACGGCAGACCGGACAATGATCCGGCAGAAAATACGGCTGCGTGCCGTCGGGACGTTTATCCGGAATAATTTTTACAACCTCGGGGATCACATCTCCCGCTCTCTGGATCAGGGCTGTATCTCCAATGCGAATGTCTTTTCGCTGAATTTCATCCTGGTTATGAAGAGTGGCATTGGACACCATCACCCCACCCACCGAGACGGGCGCCAGCCTGGCCACAGGGGTAACGGCACCGGTCCGTCCGACTCTGGGAGTAATATCGAGAATTTTCGTGGTCACCTGCTGCGCCTTGAATTTGCCTGCGATGGCCCAGCGTGGATTTCTGCTTCGAACCCCCAGACGTTTCTGGAGTTCAAATTGATTTACCTTGATCACTGCTCCGTCAATCTCATACGGAAGTCCGTCCCGTATTTCGCTCAGATGCGTATAGTATGCCGTCAGAAAATCCGCTCCGGTTCCGATTTGGAACAGTGGGTTCACCGGCAGTCCCCATTTTGGCAGTGTTTCCAGGAACTGCTGCTGGCTTTCAAATGAGACCCCTTCCAGCATTCCCGGTGCATAACAGAAAATTCTGAGCGGTCGTTCCGCCGTTACCCGCGGATCAAGCTGTCTCAGACTTCCCGCAGCGGCATTGCGGGGATTGGCAAAGGCTGCCTCACCCTGATCGAGCCGAATGTTGTTTAACCGACGAAAATCTTCCCGACCGATAAATACTTCACCCCTGATCTCCAGCAAATCAGGAATTGGAATGTCATCCTTGAGGACCAGCGGAACCGCCCGAATGGTTTTCAGATTGCCGGTGATGTCTTCACCTGTGATGCCGTCTCCCCGGGTGGAACCGCGAACAAGCTGTCCGTCTTCGTATACCAGCTCAACAGCAAGCCCGTCCAGTTTCGGTTCTCCCGAATATTCCACCGGCGTGCTGACATCAAGACTGCGGACAGTCTGGTCATCAAACCGAATAAGTTCATCGAGGTTCATGGCATTGGCAAGCGACAGCATCGGCAGCCGATGGCGGACGGTACCAAAAGCCGTGACAGGCTGGCTTCCTACCCTCTGGGTGGGCGAATCGGGGGTGATCAGGTCCGGATGCAGGCGTTCGAGTTCTTCAAGTTCCCTGAGCAGAAGATCATATTCATAATCTGATATGACGGGATCATCATGGACATAATAATAGATATTGTGCTGGTTGATCTCTGATCGGAGCTGGCTGATTCTCAGACGGTTTTTCCGGTGCTTCTGATCTTCGGAAGGAGGCATATTCGGCTACCGCTGCAGCTGAGTATCCAGACAGCTGCTCAAACTGAAGTGGTCGGTACTGCTGAACTTGAAGTGCTTGTGCTCGTAGTCCCCATGATCATTGATAAAATACAGAGATTCAAATTCTTCCCGGCGCTCTATGATTTCCTGAAGCGCGGTGATGAAGTGCCGAACATCATCCATTGTATTATAAAGCCCGAAGCTGACCCGAACCATTCCCATCCACGGTTCCAGATGCCAGTCCCGCACCTTGCGCTGCTTCACATCGTCAATTTGTTCCTTGTGGGTCATCTCCAGCATTTTTTCCACGTAAGGATGGGCACAGAAGCATTCATTCCGGACAGCGATGTTAAAATAATCATTCAGGATACCTGCGACCAGACCGTGATTAAACCGCTTGATATTAAATGAGATTGTTCCGGCCCGGGGACATGTGCCGGTGTCAGTGTCCCCATAAATCACCACATCTTTCAACCGGAGCATTTCGCTCAGCGCAGAATTGGTCAGTTCCTTATCTTCTTCCAGAACCACATCCATCCCGATGCGGTCCAGGACATCGATAGCACTGCCGAGAAGCACCGCTCCCACAATGTTGGGAGTACCGGCTTCTTCACGATCCGGAAAATGTTCTGTCACAAAATATTCATCAGGGAAAACCCGATCAACCATTCCTCCGCCCACCTCTTCCGGTTCGATGCCGGCCAGGATTGATTTCCGTGCGATCACCACTCCCGGTGAACCCGGCGCATAGGTTTTGTGACCCGAAATCACGAGTGCATCCACATCTCTCATGGGATTATTATGTCCGCTGATCTTAATGGGAACATGGGCGGCCATCTGCGCGGCATCTACCACGAGGAAGGCATTATACTTATGGACCAGTTCCGCGACCTGATTGATGGGATTGATAATCCCGGTCACATTGCTGATTCCAGTGACGGAAACATAATTTAGGCGGTCCCTGAATTTCTTCAGATAATGTTCAAGGAGCTCCAGATCAATACAGCCCATTCGGGACTCGTGGGTATCCACCGGAATATGGATAACGGATCCGCCATGTTTGCGGTGGGGCAGATCATTGGAGTGGTGTTCCATGATCGAAACCAGAACAACGTCCCGGTCCGGCCGAAGGTGCTTAAAGGAACGAGCCATCCGGTTCATTCCTGCAGTCACGCCGCTACCAGTGAAAAAACAGGTGTATTCTTCCGGATCCGCGTGGACAAAATTCAGGATTTTCTGATGTACCCAGTGATAGGTCTCGGTGGCAATTCGAGCTCCGAAATGCATGACTGAGTGGGTATTGGCATAGTGCTCAAGAAATGCACTGGCGGACCGGAAAGCCGGACCCATCATCAAAGTGGAAGCAGTTGAATCCAGGTAAACCCTGCGGGTGATTTCACCCGTCGCGATGGGATAGCGGGTTTTCAGACCAAGAAAATCACTTTGGACACGTTTCATTAATTCAACAGAGGAACGATCAAACTGGTTTTGGATGCAATTATTCATAATGAAAATTAACGGTTTTTTCGAATTTGTTAAAACCAGGGAATTGTTAAAAGATATGGCATGTGCGGTGACGTCAGGGTGAACATCACTTCTCGTTCTCAACACAGGCGGTGATGGTTTCCTCCAGTTTCCGGTCCAGAATTTTTGTCAGATGATAATCAGACCGCCATTTTTCCCAATAACAGGGGAGCATTCCGATACTGGTTGAGGAGATAAACGCCTCATCCATATTATCCAGGGACTGCAGGGGAATATGTGTCTCCCAGACTGACATTCCAGAATCATGAGCCACCTGCATGATTGTATCCCTCATGACTCCCGGAAGCACACCCAGTTTCAGATCCGGTGTCAGGAGGACACCATCCTTGATGAAGAAAATATTTCGAATAGCGCATTCTGTGATCAGTCCGCGGCGATTCACGAAAACAGGCTCATATGCACCTGCGTCGTTCACGGTTTTCTTGGCCAGAAGATTTCCGATGTAGTTCATCGACTTGATAGCATGGCGAAATCGAATCAGCGGATAATCGGATTCATTCAAAAACATGACTTCCACGGGATTCTCCGGTTTGGGTGCCACTGAACGAACCAGGATATACAGGCCGTTGGGACCTTCATGGAGCCATGGAGCATCGTGGATAAAGCCCCGGGTGATCATCAGCCTGAGAGCACCCTGGGTCAGCTGATTTCGAGCAACGGCTTCTTTCAGCAGCGACAGCAGTTCATCATTGGACTGCCGAATGTTCAGCTTCAGTATTTCAGTTCCGCTGCGCAGCCGCTCAAGATGTTTTTCGGGCCGGAACAGACCGCCGTTTTGAAACCGAAGTGTTTCAAAAAGACCGTCGCCGTACAGGAAGCCTGCATCCGTGAACGGCACCGAAGCTTCATTCAGGCTTTGCCAGCTGCCGTTTACATATACCGTTGTGTTTTCCATATTCATTTTTATTATCCGATCAGTTCATTTTCCAGTTTTGCCAGCGGTGATTTTACCTGATAACCAAAGGTGGTATAATTCAGGGTGCGCGGCGCGGGGATGGCATATGAAAATACCTTCCTGGATTTCAGCCACTCTTCCAGTCCCGTTTTGCGGACTTCGGAAAGGGGAATGCGTTTGCGCTGCCCGTCAACTCGCCGCATGATTTCAGGCAGTTTGGGCGGAGTCCAGCTCAAATGCCTGGCAAACAGGTGCAGCAAGTTCAAGATCACATCTTCATCCCAGTCCGGATTGCACTGATACTGAATGCTGCGCAGCTTGCGGTGCATGGAGATAAGTTTGCCGCGGCCGGAGACCGCGCCAAGCGACTTCAATTCCGGATAAAGCAGTTCATCCACTCTTTTTTCAAACAGGGAGGTTGCCGCCTTTTTAAACAGTGCCGTCCAGTTATAGTCCGTCATCATAGTGCACCAGTTTTTCACATTTTCCGGGTAATGCTGAATTTTCAGCCAGGCGGCGTCCGCCTGAAGCAGCAGCAAACGACCCATGAGTGTATGTGGGATGGGGTAATCGTACAGCCAGAGCAGATAGATCAACGTTGAAAACGGGTATTTCCTGCTGAAGGATCCGGCATTTACCCCAGCCAGAATATTGGGATTGCAGGAGCTGTCAAAACCCGGAGGGACTTCATTCCTGAGAGAAATGATATGACCGCCAACTGCCCGTCCCTGTCTGGGCAGTATGTTTAAATCCACCCAAATCAGATTCCTGCGGTCACTGATGGCTTGATGATCAATCCAGATACTGGACAAATCATAGTATCCGCATAATTCCCAGTTTAGATGATGGTGCAGCAGGGCTGCGCAGATAATCCCGTCATAATCGGCAGAAATGATAAACCGGTGGTTTTTTTCAGCCAGCCAGGGAAACCGCGAAATGATATGATTACGCTCAAAAATCACAACCTAAAAATAGGCTGACGGCATTCATGAAATATTGATAATTTTTTCTGGTGAAAAATCCTAAGTTATCAGTGGCTAATATAGTTAGTAATATTCGATTTAATCCACCAGCGGGCAGCCCCGCCGGGATTCCAACCAAATCAGGGAGAGCATTATGAAATATCTGATTCACACAGCCGTTTTGGCAGCATTCCTGCTGCCCCTGCAGGCAGCTGATCTTGAGGAAACAATCAGTATAATGGCCGGAAACAATGCGGAAGTCTATCTGGCTCCCCTTGCCACAGCATTCGGCACCAATGTGAATTCCGGTTTGTTCAGTTCAGCCAAACCCCACAAAATCCTGGGATTTGATGTGACCATGAACGTTGCATTTTCACAAATACCGGATGATGACACGCATTATCAGTTTGTCATCAGCAGTGAAGATATTCAGTTTACGGAAAGTTTTACCGGTGAGGATATCACGGTTTCCCTCAATCCCAATGAGCTGTATGAAGACAACCGCACGGCTGCGACGATTTTCGGTCCGGATCGTTCCTACACTATTGCCGTGGACCATGATGAAGCAGTGGATGACATCGCAATGCAGATTGCAGGGGAACTGCCCAATACAACCGCGGAACAGGTCAAGACACTGTACGGGAATGAAATCAATGCATTCATTCAAACCGCGCTGCCGCCGATCAGCACACCCAAGGGGTTTGATATTGATCTGATGCCGATGATTATCCCGCAGGTGGCGTTGGGTTTGCCGTACGACGTGGAAGTCATGCTGCGGGGCGCACCTCCGCTGAAAGCAGGCGATCTCGGGGAATTTTCATATTTTGGATACGGTGCCAAAATTGGACTGAATCAGTTTCTGCCCCTCGAAAATCCGCTTTATCCCAGACTGTCCCTAGGATATTACGGGATGCATCTCAATCTGGACGATATCGTCGAATCGCACAATCACATCATATCACTGCAGGCGAGCAAAAGTTTTCCGTTCCTTACCGTGTATGGCGGCTACGGGCTGGAAAGCTCGGAAGTGGATGTGGAATATGATTACTATACCAATGAGCTTACACCGCCCACCAAAATCGAATTCTCACTGGACGGCAGTAATGAATCGAGAGTTCTGCTTGGCGCAAGAATCAAGGTTTTCCTGTTCAGCGTAAATTTGGATTACAACATGGGTGAATACGAATCATACAATATGGGAATCAGTATCGCCCTCAGGTAGAATTCCCGACGGTTTTCAGATATCAGATTGCAAAAGAATCTCCCATTCGGCTCACGTCAAAGCTGAATTTAATGTGCTGACCAGTAATGAATTTGGCCGCCCGTCAGCTGACGGATTTGGGATTCTGTAATCGATCGGGGCATTAACTGTTTCGCCGCCACGCCAAATGGCGGATTCAATGAGACTTCCAGCCAGAGGTACGGACAGCTGGAAGTCTTTATTTTTTCATTCCATCAAATCAGAAAGGCAGGTTTTCTTCATCGCTTTCCCCCTTTTCATCTGACGATTTGGCGGCAGTTTCATCACTGCGCCATTCCAGCGGTGTCAGGCTGGAGCAGATAACTTCTGTCGTCCGGCGGTTGTTGTCATCCTTATCCTTCCAGGTACGGGTTCTCAGTGTCCCCTCCAGACAAACAAGCTGCCCTTTCTGAATGTACTGAGTCACAAAATCAGCCGTTTTATTCCAGGCCACAATATTGTGCCACTCAGTCCGTTCTTTCCGGTCTTCACCGTCTCCCCAGACTTCATTGGTGGCAACCGAAAAACTGGCGGTTGAAGCCCCCGACGGTGTATAGCGCCCTTCGGGTTTATTTCCGATCCTGCCAACCAGAATAACTCGGTTCAAACTTGCTTTTTCCATTTCAAAACTCCTGTATTAAATATTGATGTTGACGCAGAAAAACGTGCCGATCACACAATTCCGACAGGTGTTACGCTGGAAACAACCCCATTGTGTGGCTGACGTGACTTGACCGCGTTCGCGGATCGGGTTTAATCAGCTGTACCCATATATCTGAACTGCCGTACTGAAAAGCGTCAGGAACTTCATTCAGACAGGGAACCGGATCAGATATCCAGCAGAATTATCCGGATCTGAGGTCTGAGGTTTGATTTACGGGGATGTTTTCCACGGTATTCAGACAGGATAAAGTGCAATTGGAATTCCAATCCGTTCAACTTTAAAAACTGCATCTATAAATACTATGCAATTTTGCGGACTGTTCGGACAGAATTTTATAAATCGGCGGGAAATGCAAGTGTGAATGT
Organism: uncultured bacterium; assembly: GCA_964527215.1. Taxonomy (GTDB): domain Bacteria; phylum Fidelibacterota; class Marinisomatia; order SCGC-AAA003-L08; family JACNLC01; genus CAZGNZ01. The sequence continues at coordinate 62,881 of CAZGNZ010000018.1, forward strand.
GGAACCTTTTCCCAGTTTTCTTTCGACGAGAAGCTTGCCTCTGTGGGCCTTGATAATTTTATTGGTGATGGACAGTCCCAATCCGAAACCGCTTTTTTTCCGGTTATCAGGGTTCTGTCCGCGGTAAAACGGTTTGGTCAGTTCATTCAGCTCTTCGGGATTAATTCCTTTCCCAAAATCACGGACCACGATTAGAATGGTATTCTTGAAATACCGTGCTGAAATTTCAACGGATTTGCCGGAAATCCCGTATTTAAGTGCATTATCGATAAGATTTCTCAGGGCAACACGCATTTTGGTTTTGTCAAAGCGAATGGACATCATAGGAACCCCTTCCTTGACGACAATTTTTTCTTCGGCTGCGGGATACATCGCGACAATCTGATCGATAAACGCACCAATACTGTGGGATTCCAGATCCAGGTTGGTGTACGGCATGGAAAGTTTGTCTGAAAACAGGAGATTGGATATGATGCTTTCCAGGAAATGTATTTCTTGGTTCAGTTTATCGTTGTTTTTGTGGGGCGGCATCATTTCCACAATCAGCCGCATTCGGGTCAGGGGAGTTCGCAGTTCGTGGCTGACATCTGCCAGCAGAGCTTGTTTGTGCTGCAGAAGCAATCGGATATCATTGATCAGCTGGTTGATGGTTCGGGCCAGGCTGGCCAGTTCATCATCTCCTTTCACCGGAATCTGACTTCTCAAATCCCCTTTTTCCAGGGTGGAGATGCGTCGCTTCATCTGCTGAATGGGCATCAGATACTGACGAATTACTGAGAAAAGAATCACCATGAATACCAGGGTCAGGATGGAGGCAGGGAAAAACCGCAGTACCAGGTCTGACGGTGTGGTCCATTCGATTGCAAGATAGAAATCGTAGTTTTCATTGCTTACAACTGCGGCCATTAAATCACCCAAATCGCCAAAAGCCACATACAGCGGAATTTGAATACCGTGGATATCCCCAAGGTATTCACTGTCTGAGTAACTGATAAATCCTTCATTGGTAAAATCGGCGGGATATGCCCATACTTTTTCCCCTTCGATATAAATACCGCCCATCATTTGAAGGTTTTTCAAATCCCTGAGCATCATGAGGGTATCCGGCGGAACCCCCCAGGATTCCACCATCTGGGAATAGTAATAGCATTCATGTGTATCCAGAATGGTATCCTGCTCCGAAAAGGAATAATAAACCACAAAATACAGCACCATAATCAGGGCTGCTGTAAAGAGTGTTACAAGCAGGCCGATTCTGAGGAACAGACTTTGCCGAAATGGGGAAAAGTGGCGGGGTTTAGTTTTGGGACTCTCCAATAAACTTGTATCCTACTCCGTGAACGGTCTTGATAAAACGGGTTGAAGACGGGGTTTCGCCCAATTTATTCCGGAGTCGGCTGACAAGAACATCTACGGAGCGGTCATAGCTTTGCCAGCGAATTCCGCGGATGTTTTCAACCAGGAATTCACGATCAAGCACTTTGCCGGGGTTTTCAGCAAACAGAACCAGGGCTTCAAACTCGGTGGTTGACAGATGGATCAGATCACCGTCCAGTTCGACCTCTTCTCTGAGTTTGTTTACAATAAGTCCTTCAAACTCCAGAAGATCAAGCATTTGCGAGGGGGACTTACTCCGCCTGAGTATTGACTGTATTCGGGCCAGGAGTTCCCTTGGTTCAAACGGTTTGGGCAGATAATCATCCGCACCAAGATCCAGACCGACAATACGATCATTGACTTCCCCTCTGGCGGTAAGCATTATAACCGGCAAACTGGAATCTTCCCGAATTTTTTTCAGAACCTGAAAACCGTCCATTTCAGGCATCATGATATCAAGGATAAGCAAATCGATATCATTGTTTTCAAGATACTTAAGTCCGGCAATCGGATCCGGTTTACAGGTGACGTCATAATCATATGATGACAGAAATTCCTCCAGCAGTTCAATCAGCTGCAAATCATCATCTATGACTAGAATTTTCTCGGTCATGTATTTGCTCCCTTTGCCCGTTGGAAAATGGATAATTATATTCGCGCAATGATCAACGGTTAAAATTATTATAAAAAAGAATATCTGCCCTAGTTCAAATAAAAAAAAAGGTGTCGTGGCTAAGCGTAAAATCAATACGCGGTTCTGTAACGGCGCTGCTGCAATAAATTTTCTACCAATTACTCGGGTTGACCCCAAGGCAGGTTCTCAAGCCAGGATTCCGTTTCGGATCACGAGTATTTTATTGGGCAGACTTGTCTATTCTGTCTGCCGATTTATGCGCGGTCGGCGTGTTTATGCGTTTCTGGCGTGAAGGCAGGCTTCCGACGGATGAATGGCATGAATTTAACGAATCGTGTCCGGATCGGAGTGCTGAATGCATAGTATATATACATTAAAACTGTGCACCATTGAACGACCCGCCACTGGGGGGGCACCTCAGCCCTTTGGGCGGGGTTCGGGCCAAAACAGAGCTTCTGTCAAACAAATCCCTCACCTGTTTCCGCAGGCCATTGAGCCATTTGAAGTCTGGCAGATCAATCCGACACCATCAGTAAGGAAAACGATGCATTCGCCGTATTCAAGCTTTTTCAGGAGTAAAAGAGATTCAATCGGGTTGACCCCAAGGCAGGTTCTCAAGCCAGGATTCCGTTTCGGATCACGAGTATTTTATTGGGCAGACTTGTCTATTCTGTCTGCCGATTTATGCGCGGTTGGCGTGTTTATGCATTTCTGGCGTGAAGGCAGGCTTCCGACGGATGAATGGCATGAATTTAACGGATCGTGTCCGAATCGGAGTGCTGAATGCATAGTATATATACATTAAAACTGTGCACCATTGAATGACCCGCCACTGGGGGGGCACCTCAGCCCTTTGGGCGGGGTTCGGGCCCAAAACAGAGCTTCTGTCAAAAAAATCCCTCACCTGTTTCCACAGGCCATTGAGCCATTTGAAGTCTGGCAGATCAACCCGACACCATCAGTAAGGAAAACGATGCATTCGCCGTATTCAAACTTTTTCAGGAGTAAAAGAGAATGAATTTCCCCGCCCGTCAGCTGACGGGACGGGGTATCATTAGTGATATGATCATTTTTTTTTCGCCGCCACGCCAAATGGCGGATTTCCAACAAGTGGCGGGGAATGCACCCAGTTACACCCGTCAGTCAGGAGACGGATTAAAAATCCGCCCACTGGCGGATTCAATCGGGTTGATACCAAGGCAGGTTCTCAAGCCAGGATTCCGTTTCGGGTCACGAGCATTTAACAGGGCAGATTTGTCTATCCTGCTGCCGATTTATGCGCGGTTGGCGTGTTTATGCATTTCTGGCGTGAAGGCAGGCTTCCGACGGATGAATGGCATGAATTTAACGGATCGTGTCCGAATCGGAGTGCTGAATGCATAGTATATATACATTAAAACTGTGCACCATTGAATGACCCGCCACTGGGGGGGCTCCTCAGCCCTTTGGGCGGGGTTCGCGCCCAAAAGGAGAATATTAGACATTTTAAAAATCCCACCCCCGTTCTAACCCGGATATTTCATGAGACTTCGCAATGAGATGATGAAAATGATTGATTCTACAAGGCATATGAAGAAAAATGAGTGAAATCGTACTGGACAGTACGTTGAGAACATTTTTCGAGTATAACGCTGTAGAATTGAGCAGATCCATCATCGGAATAGATTTCTCATGAAATATTCGGGCTAAAGTGATCCAATCACCTGCGGTCGGGGTGAATAAGCCGCCCTTTACTAGCGGTCAAACAAAGCAGCTACAATTTTTCCGAAGGAAGTGGTGTAAAATTCAATATGCTACCGGTTCAGCAAACCGGTCGGTGACAGCTCGTCCCGCAGTTTCTGAATGCGCTTGGTGAACTCAGGATCATTCTTCATCCGTTTTTCCACCTGACGGCATGCATGAATCACGGTTGTATGATCCCGTCCGCCAATATGCTGACCAATACTCAGAAGCGAGAGGTCGGTTAATTCCCTGCCCAGAAACATCACCACCTGACGAGCCAGGGCGACTTCCTGAATTCGACTCTTGCCCAGTATCTGCCGCTCAGATACTTTCATCTCGCGGCTGATCTGCTTGATGACCTGATCAATGGTTACTTCAGCAAACGCTGCTTTCCCCAAGATATCCTGCAGTACCTTCTGAGCCAGTTCCATCGTTATGGCCTGACGCCGCAGGGTGGAAAATGCCAGCAGCCGGATCAAGGCACCTTCCAGTTCCCGAATGTTGTTCTTAATCGCCGAGGCAATATACTGGGTAATATCAAAAGGAATTTCAAGCCCGTCTTCTTCAGCTTTTTTCATCAGAATCGCAATTCGGGTTTCCAAATCAGGTGCCTGAATATCTACAATCAACCCGGACTGAAACCGCGAGACCAGCCGATCTTTCAAGCCGGTCAGCTGATGAGGGGGACGATCTGTGGTCAGAACAATTTGCTTCCCCTGCTGATACAGCTCATTGAAAAGATGAAAAAACTGCTCCTGGGTCTGCTCTTTATTCTGAAAAAACTGGATGTCATCCAGCAGAAGCAAGTCAATATTGCGATAGGTACTGGCGAATTCGTTGGACTTGTTCACCTGAATGGCATTAATAAAATCCAGCATGAACTTTTCGCTTGTCAGATAAACAACCCGGGCGCCGGTTCCCTGCTCCAGAATGTAATTGCCAATAGCTTGAAGCAGATGTGTTTTTCCCAATCCGGTATTACTGTAAATCAGCAGCGGATTAAAAGGTGTCTGACCGGGATTCTCGGCCACAGACATTGCAGCCGCTTTAGCCAGCTGGTTGCTGGCCCCCTCTATGAAATTGTTAAATGTATACCGCCGGTTCAGCTGTGAACTGTCATGGTACATTTTCTGAACCGGTTTGTCCCTGGGTATCAGGGTCGGGACATCATCATTCTGCTCCTCCAGATCAGCAACCTGATAGCGGATATTGTACGACCGCCCGGCTGCTTCCTGCATTGCAGCTGTAATTAAACTTTGATATTTTGCTTCCAGCCATTCATGATGAAACGGTCCTGGAACCTGAAGTATAATATCATTATTCGTAACCCGCATTGCGGTGACATCATCGAACCATGTATGATAGGCCTGCTCTGGAATTCGGTCACGGATATATCCCAGACATTCCTGCCAGAATTGATCTTTTTCCAATTTTTTTAAATACCTATGGATAGGATTGCGGAATCAGTTATACACAACTTATTAACATGCTCAAGTTAATAGGCAGTAAAATTTGCAATTAACAGATAACCAATACAAGCATTACATCATAAAAACTTATAAAAACTTCCGATTCTGGCAACATGTGCCTTCTTGTTTTCCTCAGGGTATGCGACCTGAGTTATCGTAATATATCCACCCTTCTGAATCAGATAAAATTGTGTTAACCAGCAAAGGAAAAAATGAAAAATCTGATTTTAATCCTCATACCGATCTTCATCTGGAGCTGCAGGCAGTTTCCCGATGTCAGAACGCAGCCTGAAATTCTCGTTGATGACCTGCACCAGCATATTGCTTTTCTCTCATCTGATGAGATGGAAGGACGGCTGGCAGGCTCCCGGTTTGACGAAATCACAGCCCAGTATCTGGCCCGCCAGTTTGAACACTATGGTCTGGAAAAGATAGACGGCAGTTATTTTCAGGAGTTTGAATTCCGTTCCGGCGTAGAACCCGGCCCCGGCAGTTTCATACATATTAAAACCCCGAATTTCCTCAAGCTGACCGACCGTCAATTTTCGGTTATGGGATTCTCTTCTTCCGACACCGTACAGTCCGAGCTGGTTTTTGCCGGTTACGGCATCACAGAACCGGAAGTGGATTATGACGACTATGCCGGACTGGATGTCACGGGAAAAACCGTTTTGGTTATGCGGTTCACTCCAGAGGGAAATACACGCGGAACGCCCTTTTCAAAACACGCTCCTTTCAGACATAAAGCCAAACTCGCCCAGGAAAACGGCGCGCGCGCGATCTGGTTTGTCACCGGGCCGGAACATGCTGATTCGGATGACCCGCTGGTTGCTGCTGTCAATGCCGGTGCTGCTTCCGAACTGGGAATTCCCGCCTTTCATGTGAAGCACGATGTCGCTGATCAGATTTTGGCGGATAACGGACATCCGTCGTTATCTGAACTGCAGGATATGATCCTGAATGAATCTCAACCCACTCCATTCAGCTTCAATATCGGCGCAACTGTACAGCTGAGGGCTGAACTCTATCATACCGTTAAAACATCCCGCAATGTGGCTGGTGCACTGCCGGGATACGGGAAACTGAAAGATGAATGGATCGTGGTCGGCGCGCACTTCGACCATCTTGGCTGGGGAGGTCCGGCAACCACATCCAAAGCTCCCGGAGTGTATGACGTCCATAACGGAGCTGATGACAATGCTTCCGGTACAGCCGGTCTGCTGGAACTGGCGGAGTTTTTTGCAGAAGAGATCTCCGCAGATTCAAGTCGGCGTTCCATCCTGTTTATGGGATTCGGTGCGGAAGAACTCGGACTTCTTGGGTCTTCATATGCAGCAAACCACCCCCTCGTACCCCTGGATCAGACTGTGGCTATGCTGAATCTGGATATGATTGGAACCCTTAGCTCAAACAATATGATTTTGGGAGGAACGGGTACTTCAACACACTGGGAGGCCCTTCTTAACCAGCAAAATACGGATCAGTTTAACCTCTCATTCAATGCCGAAGGATACGGATCAGGAGATCATCAGTCCTTTTTTCTGAAGAATATTCCGGTTTTGTTTTTCTTTACCGGAGCTCATGAACGATACCATAAACCTACTGATGACATTGAGTTTATAAATTTTGAAGGCTTGCTGAAAGTTACCCGGTATGTGCAGAGGTGCCTGCATCAAATTGCTGTAAATCCGGAACGGCCGGATTTTATCAAGGCCGAAAATCCGTCAGCCGGTCATCAGCGGGGATATTCTGTTACGATTGGAGTGATTCCGGATTTTACATTTACGGGTGACGGCTTTCGCATCAGTGATGTACGGTCCAACGGACCCGCCGCCAAGGCAGGAATGAAACCTCAGGACATCATTATCAGCATGAATGGAATTTCTGTTTTGAACATTCATGACTACATGTATGCTCTTGAACAGTCGAACACAAGCCATGAAGTCCCTGTTGAAGTACTGAGAGATGAAACACAGATAACGCTGATGGTGACACCCTCCAAAAAAACAGATGCTTCCCGGCATCCTGAATAAGCGGAAAAATCCGGGGTCTGCCGCCAGGGAATAATCCTGCCTGGTGCTTCTCAGGTCAGCGGAAACTGAAATGCTCCGGATTGAATGATTTGCCTGATGATTCGCTACTGCCAGATCAGGCTGAATCCCCAAACCTGTCCGACAGATCCCAGATGCCTGATTCCGATATCGGTGGTCAGTGAGTGCCAGGTCCAGCCGAATCCGAATCCCATTCCCGTTAAAAGCCGCTCATTCCATTCACCTTCTCCAAGTTTGTCGGTATTGTCATCCAGGCTGATACCGAATCGGATGCCGTTTTGAAGGGAAAATTCAATCAAACCCAGCAGCTGGGAATCCTGATTCCGGTATTGTTTATAGTCAATACTGATGAGTGCCGGTAAATGCTGGGGATAGTAATACACGCCAAATCGTTGTGCCGCGGGCAGCGGTTCTTCCTTTGATAGATATGGTTCCGTCGTTTTTCCAAGGTTTTCCACGGAGTAGCCCAACCCGAGCCGTTTGTTGAACAAACGGGTTTTCACACCCAGATTAACCTGCAGGGATGATGCTGTATAATTTTCTATTTTGCTGTAGCCCGATCCCAGAGACACTCCCCAAGAAAACAAGCCCGGGACGGTTTGTTTATATGCAACCCGTAACCAGGCATCCCGGGCTGAGAAGGAATTTTGAGATTGGAAATCAGTCAGTTCACCGTAATCAAGAATGCAGATACCCGCTCCGAATATTCCGGTCTTTATAGGGTGGGCACAGTACAGCTGGTATCCCTGAATATTTTCAGGATAGATCAGTGATGTCAAGCCGAAAGCAGTCTTATCTGCTTCTAGAGCAGCGGGATTGGGTGAAATTTCTTCTCCCGGCAGAATTGCAGCTCCTCCGGATCGGCCGAGACTGAGAGCAGAGAACGGCAGATTAAATATTTGCCAGGCATGCTGACTCCAGAGAGCTGCGGTGAAAACAATTATCCATGCAGACCCCTTGAAGAATTTGATCAATTTTAATAATAACATCATTTTGATAAGAGTGTTGCCATTCGGTTACAGGTGCAGGCGAAGTCCCTTGGAGCAGACACAACCCAGTGATTACCCGCTCCGTCCTCACATGAATTTTACTGCCGCTCAGTAATCCGGACCCAGCAATTTGGTCTCAGGCCCAGGCCTGGGGATCGTTGTCATTCTGATACTGCTGCAGTTCCTCCTCAATTTCCCACAGACGTTTCTTCTGCCGGCCGACCCGCCATTTGATGACAAACCCGATAACCAGGATTACCGGCAGGGCAATATACAGCAGTCGGGGCGCCTGAATCAGAAACAGCCAGCTGTAGTTCTGTTTTAAAAATTTGCCGTACCGCTCCTGGAAATCCAGCAAATCATTGTCCGTCAGCAAAAAAAACGCATCTTCGAAAGGGGTGCCGCTGCGCATCAGATTCAGCAGGGTCTTGTGAATGTCTCCCCCATAGATTTCTTCCATGGCAATTACGGCAGCCGCCGCCTGCGCATATGCCAGGTTGACGTCATGGTTTTGTCGAACCCCGAAGTATGTAAGCTGAGACAGGGCAAATAGCTTCCCCTGCCATCTCGCTGCGGATATGGAAATTCTCTGACTCAGCGACAATTCCCCTGCCGCGCGCATCGCCAGTCCTTCCAGATACCAGGCCGGTACTTCATCCATTCCGGGAATTCGGTACATGTATATGTGGTTCAATTCATGCTGCAGTATCTCGCGAAGCCGTGTCAGCCCGAAGGGTGCAATATCCGGAGACTTGATCACCACCCGGTTCAGTTTCCGAATGGCAACACCGGCACTCCATTCAGGGGCATATCCCCGGGTCAGCTTTTTAAAACTCTGTTCGCTGGGGGCCACAATTACCTCCAGCGGCTGAATGGGAACACTGCCGAATTCGAGTACAAATTCCCGAAGATCATTTTTAATATCGTTTTCCAGCATGCGGATGGTCTGAATATCATCACTGACAAAATCCAGGCGGCAGGTGCCAATGGCGGTGTAAAACGGATTGGCCGTCAGTCCGGCAAGGAAGAGCAGCAAAGTAAAAAAGGTCTTCATAATGTGGATACCGGATCTACATCCACCTGAACGCTAATGCCATCGGTCATTCTTTCCATATAACGGCCTACCATTTCCTGATAAAACTGCTTCTGAAACTGAAGCGGCTGCTCACGGGGCACTTTTATGATGATGTGACAGCGGTATTTATTGCGCAGTTTTTCCAAAGGGGCCGGTGCAGGTCCCAACGTGGTAATGACGCTGTCCTGTCTGAATTTTTTGCTCAGATTCCGAGCCAGATCCATCGTTTTCTGCCTGTCCGGGCCAGAAAACAGTATTCGAACCAGTCTAGAGAATGGAGGGTAAAACAATTCATTCCTCTGGGACAGGGCAATCTGTGTGAATTTCTGAATATCCAGAGCCGCTGCTGCTTTGATGATTGGATCATCCGGATTATAGGTTTGAATCACGGCACGTCCCGGTTTCAGATGCCGTCCGGCACGTCCTGCAACCTGGTATATGAGCTGAAAAATGCGTTCACCGGCCCGAAAGTCAGGCAGAAACAGCCCCGCATCCGCGCTGATAACCCCGACCAGCGTCACATTTTCAAAATCAAGTCCTTTGGCCACCATCTGGGTTCCAAGCAGAATATCGGTTTTCCGCTGACGGAAACGCTCCAGAATATGATAGTGTTCGCCCCGTTTCCGCACCGTATCCAGATCCATCCTTTCCACATGCACGCCCGGAAATATCCGGATAATTTCGTCTTCCACTTTCTGAGTACCGGCTCCGCTGAGCTCCAAATCTTTTTCGCCGCATTCACTGCAGTTTTCCGGAAGGCTGCAGGTATAGTCACAATAATGGCAAACCATCTGATTTCCGGAACGGTGGTAGGTCAGGGCAACTGCACAATGGGGACATTCAACGATTTTCCCGCATGAACAGCATCTGAGAATGGGCGCAAATCCCCGTCTGTTCTGAAGCAGGATTACCTGTTCCCTGCGATCGATGCAGCCCTGGATTTCCTCATGGAGACAGCGGCTGAATACGGTGGGCTGATGTGCTCTAAGCCGGGGTTCGTGCCGCATGTCCACCAGAGTCACTTTCGGATAGACAGCCGTTCCATACCTCTTTGTCAGTTCCAGCCGCTTCAGTCGACCCATGATGCTGTTGTAGTGAGATTCCAGAGACGGTGTTGCAGAGGTGAGAATGACGGTCGCTGCTGCATATTTTCCCCGCATCAGCGCCACATCTCTGGCATGGTATCTTGGAACACTCCCTTCCTGCTTATACGTTGTTTCCTGTTCTTCATCCATGACAATCAATCCCAGATTCTGCAGCGGTGCGAATACCCCGGAACGGGCACCTACAAGAACTTTGTAGCGACCCCGCTTGAGCTGCTGCCATGTCCAGCCCTTTTCCGCATTTGTCATTCGGCTGTGCCATAATGCCACTGAATTTCCAAACAAACCGCGAAATCGTGAGGCAACTTGCGGGGTCAATGCAATTTCAGGCACCAGAATCAGCGCTGATCCCCCTTGATCAACGGTGTACTGGGTAAGTTTCAAATAGACTTCCGTCTTTCCGCTTCCGGTAACCCCCTTCATCAGACAGGGTTTGAAACGACCGCTTTCCAAATCGGCAACCAGTTCCTCATACACCTGGACCTGTTCATCGTTCAGCTTTATATTGCGCGGCTTTTCAATTTCGATATCATTGAACGGATCAGGAGGACGCTGGATTTCATCCAACCGAACCCATCCCTTGTTTTCCAGCCGTCTGACCACCTGCAGGGGATTTTTACACAGCGGTTTGAGTTGTGTTACCGGTACGGCAGTTTCAGTGAAGCGAAGCATTTCCAGAACTGCCCTCTGCGCGTAATATCTTTCAGGAATATTCTCCGGCTGCTGCTGCATGCCTGCATCCGTGACAGATACCAGATATTCGGTTGGAGGCTGATAGGGTTTTTGGAAACTGTAGGGGATCGCGGCTCGAAGAACTTTTCCCATCGGAGCCAGATAATAGCGTGCCGTCCATTCCAGGGTTCGCCACAATTCAGAAGGCAGATTAAGTTCCCTGTCGAAGATTTTTTCTATTGGTCTGATATGTCCCTCAAATGCGGTTTTTTGAGAAACGGCGACCACAAATCCGATTCGGCTGGAATTCCCAACCGGGGCCTGAACACAGGATCCCGCACCAATCTCACCTGCAAGAAAATCCGGCACCTGATAGTCAAATGCCTGAAAACGGGACATTGGAAAGATAACCTGTGCGTACATAGCCTTGAAATTTAACGCCATCCTGCAGGCAGAAAGGGTGTTGAAATTTGAACAAAATGACCTGCGGTGAGATCGATGTTTCATGACTGCCGTTCAAAAACCATGCTTGGCACCCCGGCCGGATATCTACCGCCGAATTCAGCATCCGCATGGCAGATTGTCATGGATGGGCAGGAATATTTCCCTGCTGCCCCCAACCGCATACCTCCGTATGCAGTGTTTTATGGATTCGGGAAATCCGGAAATTGAAGTAATTTTATTGGATGGTTAGTTCGAAGTATTCGTGAATAAGACAAACAATATACTGATCTTTCTGGCTCTCGTCTTGTCAGCGATTCATGCAGATGATAATTCCTGGATGGTGTATGATGACACGGAAGTCTCCATTGTGCAGATTGAAATAGATCCTGAAGCGCTTGCCTGGATTTATAATAATCCGGAAAGCGACAGCCTGCACCTGGCCCAGTTTCATTTTCACAATGCCCATATCGATGAGGCCGTGACCGACATCGGATTTCGACTGAGGGGCAATACTTCCCGCCAGGCATTAAAAAAATCCTTTAAAATATCCTTTAATACATTCGCCCCGGGACGGCAGTTTTACGGTCTGGATAAAATGAATCTGAATGGCGAGCATAATGATCCGGCCATCGTCCGGTCAAAACTGTGCTGGGACTGGTTTGGCGAAATCGGACTGACGGCTTCCCGGGCAGCGCAGACAGCTGTGTACATTAACGGAAATTTCTACGGATTATACACCTCGGTGGAACACATCGACGAAGAATTCATCAGTAGAAATTATCATGACGACAGCGGTAACCTGTGGAAATGTCTGTGGCCGGCAGATCTGACGTATCAGGGGCCCAATCCTGAAGATTATCATCCCTATTTTGATGAAGTGCGTCCGTATCAGCTGAAAACAAATGTGGATGAGTATGACTATACAAACCTGGCGCATTTCATTGATATCCTGAACAACACTCCTGACAATCAATTGACAGACTCACTGGAAACGGTGCTGGATGTACCGGATGTGCTGAAATATTTTGCCTCCAATGTTCTTCTGGGAAGCTGGGACGAGTACTGGTTCCTTATGAACAATTTTTATCTTTATCACCATCCGTCGAATCACAGAATGCATCTTATTCCTTATGACTACGACAATACGCTGGGAATTGACTGGTTTGATATTGAGTGGGCAGAGACAAATCCATATGTGTTTCCTGTGATAGACGGAGGCCCCCGTCCTTTGGCCACACGCCTTCTGGATCAGTCCGGATATCATAACCTGTACACACATTTTCTGTACCATTTTGCAGAGCACCTTCTTGATCCGGAATCATGGGCTTCCCGACTTTCTCAGTACAGAGCCGTAAATCTTCCCTGGGCTGAAATTGACAGCTTTCGCCGGCTGGACTATGGGTTTGATGATGACAGCGGAATTGAGGACTTCAGTCAGTCCTACGATCATCCCGACTATGAAAATCAGCATGTCTCACACAGTATTCTGCAGTTTGTCGAAATGCGTTCCGCCAGTATCAATCCGCACCTTTTTTACTTCAGTGCCCCGCCCGTCGTGTATCATCTAGAACTGATCCCTCCGCGGCCAACAGCGGAGGATACCATTCGGTTTGAAACGGCTGCATTTGATGAAGCGGGACTGACATTTGTACAGGTTCAGCTTGATTTTGATGATGGCGCCACTCAGTATCATCTGATGTCTCACCAGCCTGTTGCAGGTTCAGCTGTTCCTGAGGATGCCGACCGCTGGACAGTCAGTGTACCACCGTTGCCGGCAGGCACTGAAGTGCAGGTCAGAATTATCGCCATGGATCAATCAGGGAACAGTATTCAGTATCCCGGTGAACCGCTTGATCTGACTATCCCGCAGACTTTTCCCGTGTCTGTCGTCCTAAACGAGTTCATGGCCCGGAACGACACCACCATCAGCGATGAGTTTGGTGAGTTTGATGACTGGGTGGAATTAAAAAACACCACGGGGAGTGCTGTCGATCTCAATGGCTGGTATCTTTCCGACCGCAGCAGCAATTTGACAAAATGGCAGTTGAACGCCTCGAACCTGAACCTTCAGCCGGGTGCCTACCAGCTGATCTGGCTTGACGGACAGGATGAGCAGGGACCGTTTCATGCCGGTTTCAGACTGGATGGTGACGGGGAATTTCTGGCTCTGACGGCACCCGACGGAATTACGGTCATGGATTCGCTGTCATTTGGTCCGCAGGAAAACGATGTTTCTCTTGCCCGCATTCCGGATGGAACCGGTGATTGGCTGTTCTCAGATTCTCCCACACCGTATTCTTACAATCTTATCCTGACCGGTGTGCCGGGAGATATTAACGGAGATGAAACATTGGATGTACTGGATGTGGTTTTGCTGGCGGATTGGATTATCAGCGGAATCACTCCTTCTTCGGAGTTTCTGACAGTAACGGACATGTCCGAAGATAATACCCTTGATGTTCTGGATATAATCATTCTGGTGGATATGATACTCCACCCTTAACAGGATTTTTTTACGGAATTAATTTAAATCGATTGAAAAAAGAAAAGGATCACAGGAATATGGATCGCAGACAATTCATAAAATCCACTTTGGGACTTGGTGCAGCCGGTTTGCTTCCCGGCCTGCTGACGGCTCAGGGTCAGGCAAAGGTTGTATCTTCCTTTGATATCTGGGAGCTGGTGGGAAAAACCAAACCGGCCCTGTACGGCGATGATTTTCGCCTTCGAAAGCTGGCGGCTGAGGCATTCAAGGATATGCGTGCGGATGCCATGAAAGTTGGTATCAATATTTACTCACAGTCCAGTTACCGTGGATTTCAGCATCAGCTGCGCATCTGGAATTCCAAATTCAAGTCGCATATTGAAAAAGGTGCCGCGCCGGAGCAGGCCCTGGAAAGAAGTCTGCTTGATTCGGCTATCCCCGGAACATCCCGGCATCACTGGGGCACAGATTTAGACATGATCGACGCAGCCGTCATGCCGCAGCCTCTCCAGCGGCTGGAAATTCAAAATTTCAAAATGGGCGGTGCATACGAACATCTGGCGTTCTGGCTGAGTGAACACGCAATAAAGTACAATTATCATCTCACCTATACGGAAGATAAAACCCGGACCGGCTTCAAACATGAACCCTGGCAGTACAGTTTTGCCGAATTATCCGTGCCCATCATTCGGGATTTCAAACGTTCAAACTGGAAGCCGATCCTGAAAGACAACAGCATACTTGGCTATCAGCTTTTCACTACTGAATTTTTGACCTCCTACGAGCTGAAGTACGTTCTGGGCATCAACCCCAAACTCAAATAATCCGGATTGAATCTGCTGAGACGGAAGGTAAAAATAACCGGGGCGGTTCAGGGTGTCGGATTCCGCCCTTTTGTTTACCGTCTTGCTTTGGAACTGAACCTGAAGGGGACGGTGGCCAACACAGCTGCCGGCGTATTTATTGACGTGGAGGGTTCATCCTCCGATATCGTTTCCTTCACGCGTCGGGTACAGGAAGAGGCCCCTTCCGTCAGTATGATAGAAAAAGTGGAATCCGTCGACATCTCGGATCCCGCCGGATTTACCGAATTCACCATTATCCGCAGTGAGCATTCGGGTGACAGGACCGTGACCATTCTCCCGGATCTTGCCACCTGCCCCAAGTGTCTTGAAGACATTCGTGATCCTCAAAACCGCCGCTACCGGTATTCGTTCACCAACTGCACATACTGCGGACCGCGTTTTTCCATCATTCGTGATCTGCCTTATGACCGTCCTTTTACCGAAATGCATGAGTTTCAAATGTGCCCGGAATGCCGGAAAGAGTATGAATCGCCATTGGACCGGCGGTTTCATGCCCAGCCCAATGCCTGTCCGAAGTGCGGACCCCATCTGTCAGATGAAACCGGCACAGAACTTTCAGATAATGCCATTTTACGGGCGACCAGACGGAAGCTGGCAGACGGAGCCATCATTGCCCTGAAAAGCATTGGCGGGTTTCAACTGTTATGCAATGCTGCCAGCCATGAAGCCGTTCTTGAACTTCGACGCCGAAAGCAGAGGGAGGAAAAACCATTTGCCGTGATGGTGTCTGATTTGGAAACCTGCCGCCGCATATGCCATGTTTCCCGGGAGGAAGCCGATCTTCTGACCAGTTCTGCCGCACCCATTACGCTGCTGAAAACACGGACCGATCCGGAAATTATCATCTCCGACCTGGTGAATCCGGACAATCCCAATCTGGGGGTAATGCTCCCTTATACCCCATTGCATTCAATTCTGTTTGACGATCCGGAAGAAATCTGCCCAAAAGTACTGGTGTGCACTTCCGGAAATATGCATGATGAACCCATCGCCATTGACAATCAGGAAGCCAAGGCCAGGCTTCGGCATATAGCGGATGGATTTGTGTTTCATAACCGCGGTATAACGCGGCAGGTGGATGATTCGGTTGTAAGACATACTCTCTGCGGTACCCAGTATCTGCGGCGTTCGCGGGGATATGCGCCATTCCCTATCCTGCATGGAAAGATGTCTCCACCGATCCTCAGCGTGGGGGCACATCTTAAAAATACCATTGCATTGACTGCCGACGGACGTACCATTATCAGCCAGCATATCGGCGATCTTTCAAACACGGAAGCGTTCAGCGCATTTGAGCGTGCGGCAGCGGATCTGCCGCGGCTGTATCAGCTTGCCCCGGAAGCAACGGCCTGCGATGTCCATCCGGAATATACCTCCTCGGGCTTTGCGCATAAACTGGGTCTGCCTGTTATTGAAGTCCAGCATCATCACGCCCATATTGCAGCCGTCATGGCGGAGCACCGCATCAGCGAACCTGTATTTGGAATTTCATGGGACGGAACCGGACTGGGAGATGACCAAACGATCTGGGGCGGTGAGTTCCTGATCTGCGAAAACGATACTTACCAACGGGTCGGGTATCTGAAGCCGTTCCCCCTGCCGGGTGGAGACAAGGCGGTAAAAGAACCGCGCCGAAGTGCTCTGGGACTGCTGCATATCCTTGAAAAGGACTTTAAATTCAGTCACGGATACAATTCGGATGAACTCAAGGTGGTTCGTCAGATGCTGGACCGCTGCATCAATACCCCGGTGACTTCCAGCATTGGACGTCTTTTTGACGGAGTTTCAGCCCTGCTGAACATAAGGCAGGTCACACGGTTCGAGGGCCAAAGTGCCATGATGCTGGAATTTCAGTCTGCGGATACACGTGACCGCTATTCGATCGATTCCGACGGACCGGTTTGGGACTGGAGACCCATGCTTGAATGCATACTTTCTGATATCCGGAATCAACTACCGGTATCCGTCATATCGGGAAAATTCCACAACTCCCTGATTCACCTGATGACGGCTGCCGCTCAAAGCAGCGGACTCAAAAAGGTGGTTCTGGGAGGAGGTGTTTTTCAGAACCGTATTCTGCTAGAGCAGGGTACTGTTGCCCTGGAAAAGGCTGGTTTCAAGGTGTATCACCCAATTGCCGTACCTGTAAATGACGGTGGAATTGCTCTGGGTCAGGCTTGGATAGCTGCTCAGCGGATTGGAAACGGTTGATAATGGGGAATCTTCTCAACACTCACTGAATGCCAATGACACATCCGGAATACGAACTGTCTCAACTCTGGGGCAGGAGGGTTAATGAACTGCGGTCAGCCCGGGGCTTATTCTATCAGGCTCTGATGAGGCTGGGAAGCGGGAAGTTCTACCTGAAAATCAGTGCCTTCTCCCACTTTGCTGGTAACTGAAATTCGACCGTCATGCTGCTCGATGATCCGTTTTACGATGGGCAGCCCCAACCCGGTACCCTTTTCCCGCTTGGAAAAGTAAGGTTCAAATATTCGGGAAAGATCTTCTTTAGAAATTCCCTTCCCGTTGTCACGTATTTGGATTCGAACCGTATGATCCACCAGCTTCGTGTTAATGGTGATTTTGGCATTCTTCTCACATGCCTGAATACCGTTTTGAACCAGATTGGTCATCACCTGCTTCAGTTGGAACTTGTCCGCCCGGATTTCTGAGATTTTCGGATCCAGATTCAATTCCACTTCTGCCCGGTCCATGTATGGGGTTACAAATTCCTCAAGGCAGATATTCAGACTGACTTCCGTAAAATTGGATTTGGGCATCCGTGCAAACTGCGAAAATTCTACGGTCAGTTTTTTAAGGTTGGCCACTTCTTCCTTTATGACTTTGATAGATTCCGGAAAAACGTTTGCCAGATCATCCGATGATTTAAAATATTTATATTCCATTCTTTCAGTAGTCAAAAGGATGGGGGTGAGAGGATTTTTAATTTCATGGGCCATCACTCGTGCCATATCTTTCCACACGGCATCTTTCTCCGCCTGTATCAGTCTGTCCCGACTGGCAGCCAGTTCCTGGACCATCCCGTTAAATGAATGGATGAGATCATTGACGGGAGAGTAACGGCTTTCCTGAACGGAAACATTTAGATTGCCCTGGGCCAACTCCCGCGTCGCTTCCTGCAGACGGGCGATTGGGCGGGTGATGGCTTTGATGACCAAAATGGAAAAAATGAACATCACAATAATCAAAAACGCCAGCATGAACATGGAATAATAGGCCATGTCCTTCCTGAAAAAAGTATTGCCCAGCTGCCTCTGGCGTTCATTGCTGATAATGGTCTGCAGACGGGATCTGAAATCGTCCTGGTTCTCGTCTGGAATAATGTCTCTGTACGCTTGGTAGATGTCGGAAATCTGATCTTCGACACTCACCGATTTCTGCCCTGTTATATAGTCCTGAAGTTTTTCCATGAAAAAGGAGCGATACAGAAGTACAGAGCTGCCGAGAATAATCAGCACCATAAATATGATCTGTGTAAGAAGGGAGGGAGAGCGGAATTTCATTTCTCGAATATTTCCGCTGTGAAAATATCCGTTGAAATTTCAGGCTTAATGCTGTTCCAGTAGAACATCAGATTCAATTCCTGATCCATTTCAGGCATATAAATTTTATCCATGTATGCTGTGATTTTTATATAATACTGTTCATTTCGGTTCAGTAAATCTTTTGACAGCAGTGCGTAGCCCTGAACGGATGACATCAGGATTTTGGCTGTATCCAGTGTCTCGCAGTCTAAAAGCTCTTCCGCTTCCGAATGTCGAATGCTGTAATCCCTGTCAAGCACATCATAAGTCAGTTCACGAAACAGACTCTGCTGATAGAATGGCAGATCTGAATCTTCAAAGAACAGCTGGATTTTATAGTGGATTCTGATGGGTTGACCCGTGTGAAAGATTTCATCCAGATCTTCAGAAAAGCAGTTTTCCAACTGTGCGGAAACATAAATCGTTTCTCCTCTGGCAAATACATCGATCCCGGAAAACTCTGCATTCACCCCGGATATGGTGGAATAGAACATTGATCCCACCGTGATGATACCCGTAATAACTGATTTTGTGAACCCCTCGAACATAGCTACTCTGTGTATTGTGTATATACTGCCTGAAAAATCAATTTATTCACGCGGAATAGGTAAGCAGTACAATCTGAAAAATTACAGGATTTTTCCTTAGCAAAGCCAATTTTGATTCATTGGAATGTCTGATTTATGAGTGACTCCATAATCTTCGCAAAAAAACATGTATTGTTTCTTTGCGGAGTAATGAATGTATCTGTTCAGGTTGTCGCATTTCTCGGATGAGAGTCGGATTCGATAAACAATAACATGACGAATGAACCTTGAAAATGGTTGCCTACAATAATGCAGGGTTTAAAATTCCCTCATATCTGTTGATTGGGAAAGCTGCTGCATCATGAGTGATGGATTTCACGCACAATGTAACGCCTAATTCTGCTCAGATGCCACAATCAGAACGGGACAATTGGCTTTTTGAGCTGTATGGATGGCTTTGCTGCCGCTTATGAATTTAAAAAATTCATTGCGGGTGCCTTTACCCATTATTATGATGTGATTGCCCCCTGCATTCTCAACAAACACATCCGTGGGATTTCCGAATTTATATGATACAGAATACGGTATTTTCTGCAGACTGAGATATTTCTGGGCCCAGCGGGAGGCAGTCCGGTAACCTTTCCCGAAGAATCCTTTACGCTTTGATACTGTGATCACGTTGACGGGAGCCTCAAATTCCTTTGATACGCTGGCACCAAAAATAACCGCCCGTTTTGTGGCCGGGGAATCGTCCACGCAGAGCAGAATATTGTAGTCCCATGACGGATTGAAGTTTTTAACCACCAGAATGCTGGTATTCAGAAACTGAATCAGCTGATGTGTGCGCCGCCGAGTGCTGGGTTCCCGGATGATGGCCAGTTCATAGTCCCGCAGTTCTATCTCCTTCTTCAACTCATTCAGCATGGACCCTTCTCTGAGAATCAACCGGATTTTCTCACCGGACACATCCGGCAGAATCATGCGGACACGATCCTTTTCCTCGACCAGATCGGAAGGATCAAAATCCGGAATATTTTCTCCCAGAAATCCAAAATCCCGAATGGCATTGAATGCCCACTGCAGCACACTGATACCGGGATGGAAAATATTCCATTCCGCAAGTGACCGCCGTGCCAAAGCCACTTCATTGGCAATAATACCCCGCGGTCTCTGACCCACATAAATCACAGAGATATCAGCGGAAAAGCCGTGGGCAATATCCACTCCGATTCTGAGCAAATTTTTGGATTCTTCGGTGGTATCTTTTACAGGAATCAGAAAACGCATAGTATAATCCTAATTTAAATGAATTATTCGAATGGCAAGGGGCCAGTAAAAGAAAATGGCCAGGAGCAGAACGATAATGGATGCCAGTCCCAGGCGCCATCCGGCTTTTAAAAAATCAGTCACTTTCACCAGACCGGAGGAATAGATAATCATACAGGCCGGTGCGGCAACGGCTGAAAAATAGCCGAAGGCCGATGAAATAGCGCATGCCATCCCCATGAAAATGGGGTCCCCTCCCAAATTCAGCATAATGGGACCCAGCACGGCAACTGTGCCGCTGGAACTCATTATGTTGGACAGAACCGTTGTCATGAGTATTGCAAGCAGATAGGGCATGACTGCAAACTTCTCCATAATTCCGCCGCTGGCATGAATGATGGACTCGCTGATCCAGACTGCCGTTCCGCCTTCTTTCATCTGAACTCCCAGAGAGATTGCCCCGGCGAACAGCAGAATGACGCCCCAGTTGGTGTCCCGGGAAACGTCACGCCATTCCACAAGCCCGGAAGACAGGTAGAGAACCGCACCGCCGATTGCAATTATTCCCATGCCGATATGTTCATTCAGAAAGACCCAACAGAGAAACGTCACTGCAAAAATGCCGATGGCCACCATCTCCCGCCCGGAAAGCTTGCCTTTTTTGGCGACCTGCACCCGGAGCTTACGAATGGCGGTATCAAGAATCCGGTATTCGGGTTTGAAAACAAAGGTCAGCAGCAATGCAGTCAGCGCTGTGTTGACTATTACCAGCGGGTACGCCAGAATACTCCACTGCAGATAGGTCAGGTAGGTTCCCGATTCTGAAACAGTCCGCCAATACTCAATCATGATGGCATTCCGCGCCCCGCCGCTGGGAGTTCCCACACTTCCGACTGTGGCACCGTAAGCAATGGAAAACAGGATCAGTACCGTCAAATTGGGAATGGGCCGAAAAGTAGATGCATACCTCACCAGTGATAAGCCCACCGGCAGCATCATGGCCACCACGGTATGTTCACCAATGAAAGATGACAGAATAGCGGTAATGGCCGTAAAACCGAAAATGATATTGCGAACCTTGTTGCCGGTGATGCGAATGATGCCCATGGCAAGACGGGTGTCCAGCCCCTGTTTGACAATGGCCACCGCCATCATCAACGATCCCATAATAAAAAATACGGAATCACTCATGAAAGATTTTGCCACTTCTGTCGGAGTGGCAATTCGAAAGGACACCTCAAGCACGGCGATCATCAGTGCAGTGGCTGGCAGAGGGATGGGTTCGGTGATAATCAGACAAATCACCATGATGCTCAGAATAAAGGTTCGATAGCCCTGAACGGAAATACTTGTGGGATACGGCAGCCAGTACATCAGTATTCCCACCACCATGATTATCAGGAGCCAGCGCTTTTCCTGAACCCAATAAAGGAATGCTCTTAAAGCATCATTATTCATAGCTTTAAAGTTATTACTGCCATTCGCATTCAGCAACCATAATTGTCTGACTCAAAAGTGGCCCACATCCGTCCAAAACGTTTATTGAGGATAAAAGAAAAGCCCTGCACCGTATAG
>CAZGNZ010000019.1:0-74264 GCA_964527215.1 uncultured bacterium
ATTACATAAACGAAAGCAATACAGGCAGTAACCAATTGAATTTATTCAACTAATGTTGGGACAGTAATGATAATAATGATTATTTTCATCAATGTACTCTATATCAAAACCGACACCGCCGATAATTGGTAATTCAAATCCAGCTGCAATCCCATAATTTATTTCCTGCGTCTGGGTTGTGTCAAAAACATCTACTGTACACAATCCTGTTTCAACAGAGTAGGTTGAATCCTGCAGAAAATAGCTGTAGCTGTGATCTCCCGGTGGATCAAACAGCACCAATTCCGGCCATTCCGGGGCCGTTGTTACAAATGTTTCACCCACTATTTTTGGACCCAATACATAAACCCAGGCTTCGTCGGCTGCTGTTCTGCCGGTTTCATCCTCCACCATAATACTGATATTTTTCTGATACGGATGGTCTCCGCCGTCGAGCATATTGGGTTCCAGCGGCCGCGTGGTGTAAAACACTTCTGCAGGATTGGAAATTTCCTGCAGTGTTTCAGTCTGATTCGGTTCGGTTAAATTGTCATATACCGTAATGTCCAGAGTCCCGGTATAGTCGCATCTGTTCGTGTCAATGGAGCCATCGGCCTGATAATCGTAATAGGATTCAAACACATCTGCCGTAAATCCGTATTCAAATCCGGCGTCCATTGTCCTGAATCCGCAATCGTTGATGTCTGCCGAAGACCCGATACTCACTTCCAGCGGAGCATGATAGACAAAATTTATTGTACAATCACCGCCTACCAATGAAACGTTCTGTCCTAAAAAGGATGCATCAATAGTCGAATCAGGATGATCCACCTGGACAATGTAATTGATTGCCGGTAAATCCGGAAATGAAAAGCCACCGTTTTCATCAGTTGTCAAGGTATCAGCAATACAGCCGCATACCGCCTCAACGATGATTTGGATCTCACCGGAGGATGGATTAATAGGGAACCCGCATGATCCACCGGAAACACTGCCGCTCAAATTATTTTTTGTATCATCACTGAAATTCTGCCCGGATAATGGTGTACTGATTAAGGGCAGTTGAATAAATTCCGGCGAGAAGCTGTGCCCTGGCAGTTGGCAGCTGATTACATCTCCGCTTCGACCAGGAGCTATTTCAAGCGTAAATTTCCCATCAGCATCCGTCATTACCTGCGGTGAAAGAGGCAGACCGTTGAGCAGGATTTCCACATCCTCCTCAAAACATGGCGTGTCTTCAAAACGCACGTAACCGGTGATGGGAATCATCGATATATCCGTAAAATCAATATTATCAACAGAAGTATTGCTTTGATTCAATGTAGCATTGCGGCTTTCAGGTTCAAAGGCATGGATGAAAATTTCGTCAACAGGAATATCTTTTGTATACACCGGTCCATGCAGCTCTCCCGTACATATGGCCCCTGCAAGATCAGACAACAACTCACCAAAACCCTCGTTCATGCGCCAATAGTGTAACAGATCTTCTTCGTCACCCTCAAGGATCTGCTGCATCGTGCCGGATATTTCCGCCTGTGTGCGAAGTACATTCCAGATACGGAATTCATCCAGCAGCCCGTCAAAGGCCTGTCCGTTTAAATTGTCACTGATCACCGGCTCCAGCAAATCAGAAATGGACGCAGAGCATGCCTCACTTCCTGTTTCTGTCCCGTCAACATACAGAGTCAGCTGGCCATTCCCGCAGGTGACTGCAAAATGATGCCAGAGGAAGTCATCGAATTCACTTCCAGCAGTCAGAATGATTTCCAGATGAGTGACCTGTATCGCGCCTGCCGATGTCATTGAAATACTGAATTGAGTACTGCCATTTGCAGGATTCAGACCGGCAACAATGATTTGCTCCGCCTCTGAACCGGTTTTAAACCATCCTTCTATCGTGAAATCACTGGTAATATCAATTCGCTGATTTTCAAAGCTGACATAATCATCAATTCCGTCAAATTCAAGAGCTCTGTCAATGGGTGTTTCCTGACTGGGAGTTACTGTGAATGTTGTTCCGTTTTCATAGTAGATGTTCTGAATGGAGAAAAAACCGTTTGTGTCTGTCAAAGCACCGAGAAATACCGGTGCTGTAAAATCAGCCCTTACAGCGCCGCAGGACAAAGCATCAAAACTGTTGGCAGTTAAATCAAAGGCTATTTCACCATTGATTTCGTCAAATTTCCAATAAGCAATCAAATTGGATTCATTGCCGGAGAGTGTCAAATCGGCATGATTACGGATATCGTCCCAGGTTCTGGCAATACTCCATAACCGGACATCATCCATATAACCCTGGAAATAGAATTCCGGCTCCCGGGGATTTTTTTTACCCAGAATGATTTCGACCTGTTCGTTTATTGGACCAGAAGCTGTATTTTCACCAATAATTGACCCATCACAGAACATGATCATCTGATTATTCTCAAAAATCACTGCCAGATGATGCCAGTCTGCCCCCTCCCCGGATTGTGTATAGCTTGAAACCGAAACAATCTCAGAGCTGTTTTGACCTGAACCAGGGCTGTGATACCAGCGGATACTCCCGGTATCGGTTAATTCGAGCAGGATACGGGAAACCGTGGAGGCAGAATCGACTGCCGAGAAAATGGTTTGCCGTTCAGTTGCAGTAGATCGGAACCAGAGTTCAACAGTGTAGTCCCCCTCAAGGCCATTGAACTGACGATAAGTGTCATGTTCATCCCCCATAAAATAAACATAATCGTTTCCATTAAATGAAAGGGATCGACCCATATTGGGTGACAGGGATATTTTGGTGGATTGAACTGAGTTGCCGGAGGGTGTCTCTACATGGCCGGTGATGACACCGTTGGGATTTAAAAATCCCACATTATCATCCGTATGGCTTTCACCAAAATCATTATAAGTGGATACGCCATAGCTGTAGTACTCACCGGGAAAAACATTGAAATCCTGATATTCGGAGTGGGTCGCCGGCAGTGTTTCCAGGGTCAGGCCGTCGCGATAGATCGTAATGTTATCTCCAGTGACGGGAGGACCGGAGTAGTCACCCTCAATGATCCATTCCAGATAGATCATGTTCTGATAATCCCCGTCCGATGCAAGCACGATGGGCGGACGCGGTTCCTGCAGGTAATAACTCCAAAATCCCATCGCAACACTGTTATCAGTGTAATTCGTGGAGGACATGGCAGCCAGCGGCTGTCCGATGGTGGCAATTGTGTTGTAATCCCCATTGGTCATTTGCCGGGTAGATGAACTGCCAATGATTTGCTTCTCTACTTTAAATACCGGTTCACAAAGCTGCGAGACAGCAATGTGAGGAAGGTGTATCATGAGCAGGATAATTATAAATTTTCTTTGATATGCATCAGCAAGGTGATGAATTGTTTTTTGTAATAACATCGGTTATTCCTTTTGAATTAATATGTCAATATTGTTTCACCTTACCTTATTTTTTCAATTCCGACAATTGCTTCTGCAGGTCTTCAATCATCTTTTTCAAATCAGTGATTTCCTGCGCCCGTTCCATTTCCATTGTTTCAATAATCTGCTGCTGTTCCTGTATCGCTGCAACCGCCATTACACCAAAATCACTGTAAGAAAGTCCCAGCATATCTCCATGATGGCCGACAGTACTCAATTCCGGGAATACCTCCTGTACGTCCTGGGCAATAAACCCAATCCTTTTTTGATTTGGGTTCTGCTCGGATTTCATATTGAAATAACTCGGCTTCAACTGCAGTACTTTGTCGAGAATATTTTGAACCTGCTCAATATTTTTCTTTATTCTTCGATCACTGGAGTGATGATAACTTCCGTCAGAATTATCAAATCTGCACCATCCGCCCCAATGTTCGAGAGTATCCAAATCCACAGGCCAAAAAGTAAAAGAACCGTAGTGATTAAAAACAAGATCTTGATTACCCATTTCGTTATCAATACCAATATCCCAAAAAGCAGGACTTGCTGAAGAACCTTCTGCTAACTGTATTCTCATTGCCCACGCATCATCACCTGTTGCAGCACTGTCCGTCATAACATGTAGATTTCTTTGTGGATCTTCCGTTCCGATACCAACATTTGCACCCTCATCCAGACCAAGGGCAGTCTGCCCGGATATTTCAGCATTCCCCTCTACCGTGAGTTTCCTATCGGGAGAATCGGTTCCAATACCGACGTTGCCTTCCTTCGTAATTCTCATTCTGTTTTCCAAAGCAACCGGATCACCAGCATCAATGTTTTCATTCGTGGATGTCCTGAAATCTATTCTTCCCTCATTCTCCATACTGATCATCGAGGGATAATTAAATCCAGCTGTATTGTCACTGTAACCGTGTATGGCTTTCCAGCCATTATTCCAGCGCACATTATGGCCGAAAGCCGCATGACCGGTTCCTTCATCGCTCCCTTCTATCCAAGTACCGCGAACCAATAAATTTCCACTTTCGATATGTAATTTTTCATCGGGATTCTCAGTTCCGACACCGACATTTGCACCCTCGTCCAGACCAAGAACCGTTTGCCCGGATATTATAGCATCGCCTTCCACTGTGAGTTTCCTGTCGGGAGAATCGGTTCCGATACCAACATTTGCATTTGAGTCCAGTCCAAGAGCAGTCTGCCCGGATATTTCAGCATTACCCTGCACTGTGAGTTTCCTGTCGGGAGAATCAGTTCCAATACCGACATTTGCCCCCTCATCCAGTCCAAGGGCAGTCTGCGAATTAACCTTTGCACTACCAGACACGTGGAGTGTATAATCTGGAGATGTTGTCTTTATACCGACTTTGCCATCCCGGGTTATTGTCATTCTGTTTTCCAAATTAACTGGATCACCGGCATTAATGTTCTCGTCCTCGGAAGTCCTGAAGTAAATATGTCCTTCATTCTCCATACTTATCGATGAAGGGTAATTAACTCCATCGTTGTTGTCACTGTAACCGTGTATCGCTTTCATGCCATTATTCCAGCGTGCATTATGGGCAAGAGTTGTATGACCTATTCCTGACCCTGACCCTTCAATCCATGTGCCCTCAACCAACATCTGGCTTGCAACTTCCAGATTCACATCCGGATTTGAAACACCTATGCCGACATTGCCTCCATTCTCATTAATGATTACATTGTCTGCATCCAGAAAAATATCGCTTGACTCAACATTGAACTGAGTATCCACATCAATGATTGAGCCAGCTGTCTGCATTTTGATGCCGGTGGATTCAATGCTTAAATCGTCTGTAGAATCGGAATAACTCACATTCGAAAAGGACTCACCAGATTGCAGTATTAATTCTGATTCATTCATTGAACTCGCTTCAATAATCGCTGTGTTTTTCCCCGAGTTGTTCATCGAGTGAATACCAACACCATTATCATTATTATTCTGCACTTCAAATGTTGCAATTGGGTCATCAGTACCGATACCCACATTGCCATTATTGGCGATTGTCATTGCCGTGGATTCATTGATATTAAAATAAATATCTCCGGTATGGGGCTCATCCGTGGCAGCACTGATTGAGACTGTCCCCGGTGAAGCGATTCCTGTGGCAGAACCCCCAAAATTTGCGCTTGCCAACTGGGTACCATCATCAAATAAGACTGCTCCTCCCCCCTGCAGTCTCAAATTTCCGTTAATTGACAGCGGATCATTGGGCTCCGAAACACCAATGCCCATTTTCCCATCCTGAGTAACCGTTAGAAACTCTGTTCCATCACTGGTTTCAATGACCAGCCCTTTTGGCACATTTTCATCACTGACTATGTGGAGTGAAGCCGTCGGCTCGGTAGTACCCACGCCCACATTTCCTACTGACGGAAAAGAATTCTCCACGCCAAATACCCCAAATGAACTGGGAGAACTGGTCACCTTCATCCTTGGCTGAAGCTCTTCACCGTCACCAATTGATATCCCAATATAATACTGAATATCAAACGTTAATTCATTCATGGTCTCTATCAACCCCAATTCAACAATATAGACACCGTGCTGCACTTCAACAGAACCATGGGTTTCTTCCCATAGCACATCACCACCGGCTGCCTGTTCGTATATTTTGAAAGACATCGCATAGAAACCGTCTTCAACGGTTCTGCCCAATGGATCACGTAGCACCCCCTGGATTGAAAAAGACTGGGCTGTTATTGTGGAAATCAGCAGAAATGCAAAAATATGCTGCATGGTTTTAAACGAAATCATTATTCCCCCCTATGGTTTTATATGTGAGTTTTACGAAAAAAAAATTATTACCCAAATTCCTGTCAGGTTTCAGCGGATTCAGATTTCTCGATTAAGATACAAATTAATCGAACACAACTGCATATGCCGGACGAAGTTCGTCAGCTGATTGGAATTGGAGATAAAAAGACGTTTTTAGTAACTATCGAAAATGAAATCAGATCTACAGAAATGCAAAAATATGCTGCATGGCTTTTATTGAAATCACTTTTTCCCCTTACGGTATTAAAAAATATTACTATCCAAATTCCTGTCAGGTTTCAGCGGATTCAGATTTCTCGATTAAGATACAAATTAATCGAACACAACTGCATATGCCGGACGAAGTTCGTCAGCTGATTGGAATTGGAGATAAAAAGACGTTTTTAGTAACTATCGAAAATGAAATCAGATCTACAGAAATGCAAAAATATGCTGCATGGCTTTTATTGAAATCACTTTTTCCCCTTACGGTATTAAAAAATATTACTATCCAAATTCCTGTCAGGTTTCAGCGGATTCAGATTTCTCGATTAAGATACAAATTAATCGAACACAACTGCATATGCCGGACGAAGTTCGTCAGCTGATTGGAATTGGAGATAAAAAGACGTTTTTAGTAACTATCGAAAATGAAATCAGATCTACAGAAATGCAAAAATATGCTGCATGGCTTTTATTGAAATCACTTTTTCCCCTTACGGTATTAAAAAATATTACTATCCAAATTCCTGTCAGGTTTCAGCGGATTCAGATTTCTCGATTAAGATACAAATTAATCGAACACAACTGCATATGCCGGACGAAGTTCGTCAGCTGATTGGAATTGGAGATAAAAAGACGTTTTTAGTAACTATCGAAAATGAAATTAGGTATTTGCGTTCAGCTAATACGATTACGGTTTGTGGCATCCACAACAGCTCATCTGGGATATTTCCTGGCAGGTTTCAGGTTCTAGTTATACGGGTATCGAGACAACATTGAAATTACATCGCAAATATCCTTATTTCAATTTAGCACCCTTTATCAGTAAAATAACAGCGGAATATTGTCACCCGCTGCCACTGCGCATTGACGCAGCCAACCCCCACGGCTCAGTTTCATCACTGGATATCACCTCCCTTGAATCCGCCAACTTGCGGATTCAACATCTCCTGCAATGTTCATGATGAAATCTTCCTCTGCAATAACCACTCTGATCCGGACATTGCGTTCAGCGGTCTGCCTGAACCAGTATCTTCGGAAATGCCAGGCACCGCTGCCGGATTCGGTATTTGAAAGCATTGATGGGAACTGTTTCCAGCAGGTGAAAGTGGTGAAACCGAGTGGGATGTACTGACTTCAAAGGGACAGGACCGTTACTGATACTTATTTATAACAGATAATCCTTTCCCGAAATTGTTCCAGTATCTCAAATTATCCTGTCATCATTTGGTAATTGTGCTGCTCGTTAAAATATTGATCCTTGATTTTGAAATACTACGGTGATATAGAATTGATGAACAACCAACATAGGAACCATGTAGATGTGCATTCAAACCAATGCTCTTGAAAACCTTGCCTTTTGTCTGGTGAAAAACCACATCCATACCTCAATCCAAGAAGAACTTAATCAGGAAGATTTTTTAAAAATTTTAAAACCTGAAAAACTTCCAGAAAATCCTGACATTGAAACAGTTGAAAGAGTTGTGGTGGTCGTTGGTGCCGGTGCCAGTAAAAATGCCAATGAGAATCTACCTCTGGGAAGAGAAGCTGCAGAATTATTGAAGAATAAATTTCAAGACACCAAAGATCTGATTGATGAAGAAATAGAAAAATTAAGTCGTGTTTACCGACTGGAAAAAAATGATTTTGAGACAATACTGCTGGCAATCCACAAATTCCACCCAAAAGAGTTGGTTGATGAACTTAAATCCATTTATTCAAAACGTTATGTAAATTCTTTATGTTATGAACTGCTTGCGCATTTATTCAAGCACCGGTTTATTGATGTCATAATTAATTTCAATTTTGATGAAGTCCTCGATCAGGCAATTGAAGATGAATTGATTGCTGAAGAATACAAGAAAATAGTGTTTGATGGAGATGTGGGTCCGCATGAAGATTTGAGCAGGAACGGAAAGTTTCGCATTCCAATCTACATTAAACCCCACGGCACTATCAGTCATCCATCCACACTGCGATTTACGCGTGAGGACTACTTCGCCATTCCTTCAGAAATTAACGATGTCATGGAAATGATTGCATCTGGAAAGCAGTATGATGAAAACGATGAAAATGGGAAACCCAAGCCGGTAAATCTCATTCTGGTCGGCTTTGCCATGGAGAGTTTTGAGTTCAACCACATCCTGCAAAAAAACCTTCCAAGCAAATCAAAAATAATTTCCTTTTCACCTGTAGAACCCAAAATTCCAAAAAAGCTGCAAAGTGGTGAAGAAAACAGAAATTCCTATTTTGAGGTTACTAGGAATTCGGAAACAGAAACAGAAACAAAAAAGAGACTTGATAACTGGTTCGAAGTTTTATGGAATAAAATCGTTGGCCATTATAAAGAAGAATACAAACCACGGTCGATCTCCCGACATAAGGTCCTTTGCTCAATACTCAGATATCCTGCGATTAAAAGTGAGAAGGAATACATTGAAAAACGGATGTATCTGGAGCTTGCCCTGTCAATTGCCAAGTATAAGGGAATATTGAATGTTAACCAAATTTCCCATGACAGGTTTGGTAAATATTTTTGTTTATTTAAAAAAATACATAAAGCAGATGAAACTATTATTGATACCTGCAAAAAATTCGGTCTCAAGGATTTATGGTATGGAAGCAAAGCCCTTTCAATCTACGATGGAGATGCAGATAAAATCCGTGTGAGACCGGAAGAAACGACCGTAGAAAATGAGATATCGAATTGTATAGAGAAAATTAATGAATACTTAGAATTAGATCAGTCAAACGGTAATGTAACAAATACAAAATTGGAAAAAACACTTAAAAAGTTATATAAAAGTGAAGACTCTGAAATTTGTCCGAAATATACGAACGTGTATAACAATATTTTTAAATCACCACGAATTATCAGCAACAATCTTGATTTGAAATATCAAACCAGAAAACTGATAACAGATCCCTGGGACCAGTTATTTGTTGTTGCTGAAACAGGTGAATGGATATTATCGGAAATAAAACCTGATGGTCTAGAAAACAGAAAAATCATACTTATCGCGGCAGATTTGTCATTGCAAGAACAAATCAAAAAAAATTACAATAATTTTGGAATTGTTGAAGTTCGGAATCTCCACTGGTGGATTCATAACCAGCATATGACTATATCACTGAAAAAATCTGGCAATAGGCTAATCCCAAAAAGAAGTATCTACTTTACAAGAAGAGAAAGAACATCATTTATTAATCCGGTACTTCTTGATAAGATTTATGATTTGGAACTTATTCTTGAATCCTTTTCTGCTTACTATCTAAAGGCCAAAAACAATTTAAGTTACGTATCAAGATTAGATATTGTAAAGGAAACTGAATATCTGCTTGACATTTCAAACAGATAATCCTTTCCCGGTATTTGCTCCCAAACCCAAATTTCATTTGCTTCTGTCATATGGTTATTGCACAACTCCATCCATCAAATATTTGGATAACTCATTATTCTTTAAATTGTGATCAGAATCTCTGACTGTTGGCCGCTTCGGCTATCAACTGGCTTGTAAATATCGGTATTTCAAAATATCTATATATAAATAATATGTTCAATGAGTGAGCCGCGTGACTTACTGCGAGCAAATTGTTTTCTGTTTCAGGGAGTAATGAATTTCCCGGCCCGTCCGCTGACGGGAAGGCGTATCAGTAATCGATCGGGGCAATAAATATTTTGCTGTCACGCCAACTGGCGGATTCAAAACAGCCTGGCGAACTTACGGCAGCATTCCCCGCAATCGGGCCAGATGGAGAATAATGCCTGAGATTTCTGAAATGGTCATGCTGCGGCAGTTCAGGGACAGATCAAACTGGATTTTGCCTTTATCTCCGCCGGTATAAAAATCCAGCAGGGTTTCACGGGCCTTGTCCACTTCCGCCATTTTCTTTTCCACCTCCGCTCGGCTGATATGGTGCAGATCAATGATCTGCTGAATGCGCCATTCCCGAGGAGCCCAGAGTTTTACGTGAAGCGTCAGCGGAATATCCTCCGTCAGGACCACACCGCCGCGCCCGATGATGATCACCCTGCCGGCTTCGGCATATGCCTGAATTACATCTCCGATGGTACGGCGCGCCTTGATGGTTTCGTAGTAAAACGGTTCTGTCAGCACGGACAGCACCTCTCCCACCATCCCAAGTTTCTCCGCTTTGGCTGCCTGCTCGACTTCCGTGGGATTGGACTGCAGTTCATGGGCCGCTTCATCCAGTATTTCCTTTGTAATCAGCCGCCAGGGAACATCCGATTCGGATTTCAACTCTTGAATGGCGGAAAGAATCCGACGGGCGGTATCCACTGCCGGGCAGCCATACTCCCGTGAAATAGTGATGACGGGACCGTGTTTATGTCCTTTTTGATTTTTGCGACCGTACTTATTCTGAAGATAATTGATTAAC
This sequence comes from uncultured bacterium, assembly GCA_964527215.1. Taxonomy (GTDB): domain Bacteria; phylum Fidelibacterota; class Marinisomatia; order SCGC-AAA003-L08; family JACNLC01; genus CAZGNZ01. Next base: position 10,787 of record CAZGNZ010000019.1, read on the forward strand.
ACATTATGCATGGTTCCTCCATCCAGAATATGAAGCGTTCTGATGTTCCTGGTGTGAATCTGCAGACCGATCAGCGGCGTGGTTTATGGTCTTTTTGAAAGATATGATCGCCTGCGGTTAATGTTATATAAAATGGTTCAGAATGAATTCGCAAGGGGTTATTTCATGGATTCCGTGATTATCAAGGTGTGAATTACAACTTTTTTATTCATTAGGTTTCCATCTGAAATACATAATTTCAATTGGGACTTTCATCAGATAAATGTCGCCTTCAGCTGTTGATATAAACGCGTATTCCAAAATACTCAATCTCGAATATCATCACTCTGCCTGAATTTCCCATGGAATTTGCAGTATTCGAAAACCGGCTCTGAAACAGCTGCAGCGTTTTTCACCGACGCCATGAATTCCCCATCCGTCAGCTGAAGGGTGAGGTATCAGTAACCGATCGGAGCATTCACTGTTTCGTCGCCACGCCAAATGGCGGATTTTCAACAAGCGGCGGAGAAATGCACCCTGTTTCACTTGTCCGTCAGGAGACGGATTATAAACCCGCCAAATGGCGGATTCAAAGGACCAGCAATATGAATTCCGTATTTGATTTACCGCCATTGGAACAAATCTGGATGACTTCATCCCATTGGATTCAGCAGAACGTTTTTGCACCGGATAACCTGGTTCAGCTGCTGATACTGGCAGTAATGATCCTCATCGGATGGGTCGCCGGTAAACGGCTGGCCGTGTTTATCAAGGTCCGTTTCTCCCGCTTTACTGACGGAAGTCCAATGACCGCCACACTGTTCGGGGCGTTCTGCCGCATCATCCCTGTTTTAAATATCCTGATTCTGTCCGCAGTAGCAGGACTGGTGGTCCGGCAGTTCATGGGCGAACCCCATCTCCTCCATCTGGTGGATACACTCCTGCTTGCCTGGGTGATTATCATCCCGGCCTCCGCAGTTATTCCGGATCCGTTCTGGTCCAAAACCCTTTCCGTCACCGCCTGGAGTCTGGCAGCGCTGGAAATCCTGGGCGTGCTGCGGCCAAGTCTGAATTATCTCAGCTCTTTCGGTTTTTCAATCGGCAGTTTTCAGTTTACCATCCTCTCCGTGATAAAGATGGCGGTATTTCTGTTCCTTGCGCTTCGAGCAGGCCAGTGGCTGGGGGACTATATTGAGAAAAACATTTCCAAGGTATCGCAGCTCTCCCCTTCTACCCATGTTCTTCTGAGTAAAATAATCAAGATCTGTATTTATATTGTTGTATTTCTGATTGCCCTCAGCACCGTCGGTATCGATCTGAGTGCCCTGACTGTGCTCAGCGGTGCTCTGGGTGTGGGTATCGGATTTGGTCTTCAGAAAGTCGTTTCCAATTACATCAGCGGCATTATCCTGCTCAGTGACAAAAGCATCAAACCCGGAGATGTTATTCAGATAGGAGATGTGTACGGCTGGATTTCGGGTTTGTACGGCAGGTATGTCTCGGTTGTCACCCGGGACGGACATGAATATCTGATTCCAAATGAAGATCTCATCACCCAGCAGGTAATCAACTGGACCTATACCGATCATACGGTTCGGCTGCATGTGCCGGTGGGCATTTCATACGAGTCCGATCTTCATCTTGCACGACAGCTCATGATTGAGTCCGCTGAATGTGTTGAGCGGGTACTGAAAAAACCGAAACCCGTCTGCCATGTCCTGGCATTCGGTGATAATTCGGTGGACCTTGAACTGCGGATATGGATAGGGGATCCTGAATCAGGAATCCGGAATGTGATGAGTCAGGTATATCTGAATGTCTGGGACCGTTTCAGGGAAAATGATATCGAAATACCTTACCCCCAGCGGGATGTGCATCTGTCTGCAGAAAATGGGATGAAGGTTGAGATCGTGAATTCAAAAGAGAAGGACTGAACCGGAGCGGTCTGCTGATCCGCCAAACATGGTACTCTTTGAATCTTCAGGTATTTTGCGGAAGGACGGCGTTTTTGATGAATCCGTCAGCAATCACAGGGACTGCATCGTTTCGCCATCCGGTATGCTGCCCAAACATTAAATCCCCCGGGAGCGACCCGGGGGATCATCGTAGCAGCTTGGGATAAAACTTACTGGTTTTTCAATTCTTTCAGTTTCTCGTTCAGTATTTCGTCAAACATCCTGTCCAGATGTTCCTGTTTGACTTTCCACTGACCACCAATTTTAATTGCCGGAATCTTTCCCTGCTGCACCAGCCGATAAACGGTCTGTTCTTTAATACTCAGATAGTTAGAAACCTCTTTTATTCCTAAAATTTCTTTCATGACTGTCCATTCCTTTAAAAAACTTTTCGATGATCCGGCGTCTGCCCCGAATTTCTGACTGAGAGGGCGGGATCCGGAAGATGTCCCCCGGATCCCGGCCAAAAGATCATCCTAAGAGAGAGAGCACTGCCTGCGGAGCTGCATTGGCAGCGGTGAAAGCGGACAATGCGGTCTGCTGCAGTATCTGTAATTTAATCACGTCCATCTGTTCTGAGGCAAAATCTGCATCCTCAATTGAACTTCGTACTGCCTCCGTATTTGTGATGCCGATAGTGAGGGCATTGACTTTGGATGTCAGACGGGTCTGGATATCTCCCACTTCCTGTATGGATTCCGACAGGCTGCTGATGGCGCTGTCCACAGTTGCAATGGCCGCCGACGCACTGGCCTGGCTGCTCAGGTCAATATCGCTGATGGCAATACCGTCATTCCCAAGACTGGCGGATGTGGATGTATCCAGGGTCACGGTGATGGTGTCGCCTTCATTGGCTCCGACCTGGAATACCATTGAAGATCCATCCAGAATTGCCTCGCCGTTCCATTTGGTCTGACTGCTGATATCATCCAGTTCCGACAGGAGCGCCTGGACCTGGTTATGGATCGCATCGCGCTGCTGGTCATTCATCGAATCGTCGGCTGCCTGAATAACCTTATCCTTGATCTGCATCAGGATTGCATTCTGGCTTTGGTAGCCCCCCTCGGCAATGTTCAAAATATTCTTGGCATTGCCGGCATTGGAGTGGGCCTGCTTCAGTCCCGTGATCTGCGCTTCCAGCTGTTTGGATATGGCATATCCGGCGGTATCATCCTGCGCGTTGTTGATCCGTTTTCCCGTACTGAGACGGAACTGGTGCTCGCCAAGACGCTTATTCACCTGATTCAGAGTCCTCAGGCTCTGCATCGCCATAACATTGGCGTTGACTCTCATTAAATCACTCATTTCAAAGAACCTCCATGTGATTGGATGGGCATCCCTGCCCGCAGTGACGAATCCCTTGCTGCCGTTGAAACTGCCGCCACAAAACAATTTCATTCCCAAGCTTCTGTTATCATTATCGAAGAAAAATCAGACAACTTCCACTTTTGATATAAATATTCAGGAATATTTAAGATCAGCAAACAAGAAAGTATAATGGATGATAATTTTATATAATATTCCGCAAAAATTGAGAAACATGATTAACCGCGTTTACAGGATTTTTTTGAATTCTCGTCAATACTGTTAAATGCTGTCACGTCTTCTGGCAGAATTTCCGCCTGCTGCCACCCACCCTGAATACGACCCACAGAACTTCGGATTTGTTCGTGTCATTCAGGTTAAATTACCCATCGGATTTTCTGTCATTAATTGCAGGTATTCATATTAGCATGTCCCGATACTTCAGCGCGGTATGGGATGGCCCGGAATTCCGGGTTTTCTCACCTTCTCACTTTCTGGTGCTGTTTCTGGTTCTGACCGGAGTTCTTCTGATGTTCCGAAACTCAACAGCCGCTGCCCTGCGGAGCCGACCGCAGTTTCGTATGATGCTGGGAATCATCCTGATACTCAACGAATCTGCCTGGCATATCTGGAAGGTTTCCATTGATCAGTGGACCGTACAGAACATGCTTCCCCTGCATCTCTGCAGTATCATGGTATGGTCCAGTTCAATAATGCTCTTTACACGCAGCCGAAGAATTTATGAGTTCTGTTATCTGCTGGGGACAGCAGGTGCACTGCAGGCGCTGCTGACGCCTGATATCGGATCATACGGTTTTCCCCATTTCCGCGTGTTCCAGACGTTTACTGCTCATTCATGCATCATTTTTGCCGCAGTCTACATGACGTCTTCAGAGGGATTCCGTCCAAACGTTAACTCCATTAAGCGAGTACTCATCGGAGCCCATATTTATGCGGCAGCGGTTTTTTTCATTAATCAGACAATCGGCAGCAATTATCTCTTTATTGCGCGAAAGCCGGATACTGCCAGTCTGCTTGATTACATGGGTCCGTGGCCCTGGTATCTCATTGGAATTGAATTGGCTGCGCTGCTCTGCGTCGCACTGCTGTATCTGCCTTTTTATGCATCAGACAGAAAAGTTTCAAAATCCGTCAGGCAACCTGCCGGTTGAAATCTGAATCTGAGAACCGCGGTCTCACTGCCATGCGTTCTGACAGCAAAAAATCTGGATGTCCAGCCATCCGCTGCAGACTGCATCGGCGGCAGAGACCGATAACGAACATTGACTGAAAATGTATTTTTGGCATTTACACAACAGCTGAACCGGATCAGCAGGGAGTAAAAGTATATGAAAGTCTTATTTGGATATTTATTCCTGATTCTGTCGGAAATTCTAACCATCGTTCAGGCCATTCTGTTTGCCTCTCAGCATCATTTGATATCGCCTGAACGCGGATTCATCGTGATACTGATCACCATCGGCTGTCTTGCCGGCGGATTCGGATCAAAAGAAAACGGATCCCTTTATACAAGGCGTCTGGCCATTGCCAGCAGCCTGCTGGTATGTTTATTCCTCATTGCGATGACGGCCATCCTGATCCTGAGCAACTCGGTCCTTATCAGCTGGTGGGAATACGCCGCATTGGGTCTTTATATCGTGGCATACGGATCTTTCGGATTCAGCGGGTTGGAGCATCTGGATTAAATTGCACGAAAACATGGTGCAATTCGTCCGATGCCTGATTCACTGACACAGCAATCAGATCCAACAAATCCTGTTATTTAAAATGGAATTCGGATGAACAGCGTTTCACATACCGTATTTTACAACAAAGACTTCATCCCGCGCTCCGAGGTTCGAATATCCCCCGATGACCGGGGATTCATGCTGGGCGATGGGGTTTATGAAGTTGCCCGCATATACAGCGGTTCAATTTTCTTTTGGAAAGATCATCTGGCCCGGCTGAACCGAAGTCTGGCTGAAACACGGATTCAATATACCGGCATTGATGATCTGTCCGGCATAATCAATGAATTGATCCGCCGCAATAACCTGATGGACAGCCATGCCCTGGTGTACGTCCAGATAACGCGGGGAGCTTATGCACGGCAGCATTCATTCCCCTCGGGGACCATCTCTCCCACTGTTTTTGTCGATGTGTTTGAAAAACCAGTTCCTTCTCTCGCGGACTGTCGGGGCGCAGCAGTAATTCTCATGAATGACCAGCGTCGTGAGCGCTGCGACATAAAGGCTGTTTCTCTGCTGCCCGCCGTCATGGCCAACCAGGCAGCTGCAGAACAGAATGCGCAGGAGGCCGTTCTGGTCCGCAATGGATTTGTAACCGAAGGGTCTCACACCAATATCATGGCGGTATTTTCCGGGACACTGCACACACACCCGCTGTCCCATGCAATCCTTCCGGGTATCACAAGACAGATCGTACTGGATCTCTGCAGGACCCACGATATTCCCGTAGTGGAAGAACCGATTCCGGCAGATATTCTTGAGACTGCAGATGAATGTTTCATTACCGGCACCGTCACGGAAATCGTCGCCGTGAGCGACATCCTCGGTACCCGGTTCAAAAACAGACCTCTCGGTCCGGTCACGCAGCTGCTGATGAAACAGTACCGGCAACTGACACAGGGCCGAAAATAACCCGGTATCAGACGCATTTTGGGAATCATATCCCAATCCTGTTCAGAAAAAAACAACAGGTATTGAATATCTAAAGATAAAAATATAATAAATATATATCTATATTATTATTATTTGTAAATACTGAGATTTATAATATCACAACTCGTGTTTTGTATATTTTTATCTTGTTAATTATCAATGATATAATTCTCTCGGCAGGTGATATAAAGATAAGCAGATAATATTATCTATTTAACTTGATTTTATTCATCCCTGTTGTTATATTATTCACAGCACTTATTTCTTCATCTAATAAACACCACTAACACAATACTATGTACACTGGCTTCCTGAACATAGTGAATCGTAAAGTCAAACAGAATGATTGGTCTATTTTTTTTTCTGCCGATAACAATCCCGGGAATTGCCATTCTCAAACCCATCAAAGGAGTTCTGATATGGGAAACAACATGATTCAGCGGACAATCAAATACGAAGCTGAACTGGACCCTGTTTTTGCAGACGAACTGATCAATACGCCTGGTGGAGAACGACTTTTGAGCTGTATTCAATGCGGAACCTGCAGCAGTACCTGTCCCATGAGTATTTATATGGATTATACTCCCAGGCAGATTATTGCAATGACGCGCGCCGGATTCAGGGATGACGTCCTGAAAAGCATTACGACCTGGCTTTGTGCCTCCTGTTACTCATGTACTGTTGATTGTCCAAAAAATATAAAAATCACCGATATAATGTATGCCCTGAAACGCAAGTCAATAGAGAACAATGTATTTCCAAAGCGCTCACCCATCCCGGTGCTGGCGCGGGAATTCTTTGCTCTCATACGGAAACGCGGCCGGAATAATGAGGCCAGGCTGATCCTGCGTCTTTACTATCGGACCAACATCCTGAAAATCGTAAAACAGATATCGGTTGGCTTCCGTCTGTGGCTTCACGGCCGGCTGGGACTTCATTCCGGCTCGGTCAAAAATCCGGCTGACATCAGAACGCTTCTGGATGCGGTAGAAAGGAAGAGCAGATGAAATACCTGTACTACCCGGGCTGCGCCCTTAAGGAAACAGGGAAAGTATATGATGAATCCCTGCAGGCGGTTTTCAGGAAAATCGATTTTCCGTTCCTTGAGCTGCCGGACTGGAACTGCTGCGGTGCCACGTCATACATGGCTGTGAATGAGCTCAAGGCATTTGCCCTTGCCGCCAGAAATCTTGCCCTGGCTGAAGAAGCAATGAAAGATGCAGATCAGATTGATGTCATCGCACCCTGCAACGCCTGCTTTATGGTTCTGAACAAAACCCAGAAATACATGTCTGAATACAATGAGATCGGAGAAAAGGTTCATCACGCCCTGGCTTCCGTCGGTCTTGAGTACGAAGGACGTGTACGGGTCCGCCATCCCATTGACGTGATCGTAAATGATTTTGGTCTGGACCGCCTCAGTTCCTACGTCACCCGTCCTCTTACCGGCCTGAAAATAGCCTGTTACTACGGCTGTCAGATGGTTCGTCCCTATGCGGAATTCGACGATCAGGAGAATCCCTGCACAATGGATCAGATCATGATTTCCCTTGGTGCTGAAACCGTTCCGTGGGGAATGAAAACCCGATGCTGCGGAGGATCACTGATCGGCACCGTCAAAGAAGTGGGACTGCGGCTGAACTATATTCTGCTGAACGAGGCTCAGCGCTTCAAGGCAGATGCAGTCGCAACAGCCTGTTCACTGTGTCAGTTCAACATGGAATGCTACCAGGATGAAATTTCCCGATCCTATGATCGGATCAGCTTGCCCATTGCCTATTTTTCACAGGTGATCGGAATGGCATTGGGAATTGGAGACCGGGAACTCGGCCTGCATCGTCTGTTCGTTCCGTTCAATCCGAAACTGACGGAAAGGGGGACCTATGCCGGCATCTGATAACAGACCGAAAATCGGGGTTTACATCTGTCACTGCGGCATTAACATCGCCAACAAAGTGGCCATTTCCGAAGTAGTGGCATTTGCGGGTACTCTGCCCGATGTTACGGTATCAAAAGAATATAAGTTCATGTGTTCTGACCCGGGGCAGGAATTGATTCAGGCAGATATTCGAGCCGGTAAAATCAATCGCGTGGTTGTGGCTTCCTGTTCCCCCCTGATGCATGAAATCACATTCCGGAATGCCACCGAGACAGCGGGAGAAAATCAATTCCATTTTCAGATGGCCAATATCCGTGAACATGTAAGCTGGGTGACCTTTGACCGGACGGATGCCACTGAAAAGGCCAAGTCCCTGGTAGCCAGTGCGGTTCATCGTGTGGCGCGGCATCTGCCCCTGCAGAAAAAACGGGTGGATGTTCATCCGGATACCCTGGTTGTGGGTGGAGGAATCGCAGGAATTCATGCATCCCTGACCCTCGCCAATTCCGGAAAAAAGGTTTATCTGGTTGAGAGGGAACCCACGATCGGCGGCCATATGGCAAAGTTCGATAAAACATTCCCGACACTGGACTGTTCCGCCTGCATCCTCACCCCGAAAATGACCCAGGTCCGGTCTCATCCCAATATTGAGATGCTGACATACACCGAGGTTGAAAAGGTGGACGGCTATGTTGGAAACTTCGATGTAACGCTGCGCCGAAAAGCCCGGTTTGTATCGGAAGAGCTCTGTACCGGCTGCGGGGAGTGCATCAAAGTCTGTCCGGTGGATCTGCCCTCGGAATTCGATGAAGGTCTGTCAAATCGGAAAGCGGTTTACCGGCCGTTTCCACAGGCAGTCCCCAATACGTTCACCATTTCCCGAAAGGGAACACCGCCCTGTCAGGCAGCCTGTGCCATTCACCAGAATGCCCAGGGCTATGTCACCCTGATAGCCGAAGGACGGTTTCTGGAAGCCCGGGAAGTGATCCTGCGTGACAATCCGATCCCATCCATCTGCGGTCGAATCTGTACACACCCCTGTATGGAAGCCTGTTCCAGAGCCCAGGTTGACGATGCTCTCAATGTTCCGGCTCTGAAACGCTTCGTGATGGATCACTGCCAAAAGGAGTATGGGGATTATTCGCTTCCCCGTCCTGCAGAGGAGCGACCGGAAAAGGTGGCCATTGTGGGTAGCGGACCGGCCGGCCTTATCTGCGCTCATGAACTTCGTCAGCGGGGATATCAGACAACCATTCTGGAAGCCATGTCTGAACCGGGCGGAATGCTCAGTGCCGGCATCCCGGAATTCAGACTTCCCAGGGACATTCTGCAGTCTGAAATTGCCAAGCTGAAGGACACCGGTATCAATATTCATTTAAATACTCCGGTTGGAAAAGACGGGTTATCCCTGACCTGGCTGAAGCAGCAGTACAGCGCGGTTTTTCTGGCTGTCGGCGCACATGTGGAACGGCAGCTTGGAATCCCGGGTGAGAACCTGCCGGGGGTTCAGGGCGGGATTGACTTTCTCTGGAAGGTAAACAGCGGCAAACGCGTCAATCCGGGTAAAAGGGTGCTCGTCATCGGCGGCGGCAACTCAGCACTGGATGCTGCCCGCACCGCCCTGAGAAGCGGAGCACAGGAAGTAACCATCGTCTATCGCCGAACAAGGGCAGAAATGCCGGCTGATGAACTTGAAATCACGGCTGCCGAGGAAGAAGGCATCAGGATGGTTTTCCTTGCCATGCCTCAGGCCATCATCGGGGAGGAGCACGCAACCGCTCTGGATTGCCTGAAAATGAAGCTGGGCGCTCCGGATTCCAGCGGGCGTCCCCGTCCTGTTCCGATTGCAGGAAGTCATTTTACTCTCCCCTGTGACGGGATTATTGTCACGATTGGGCAAAGTCCGAGACTGGCCGGAATCGGGGCATCGCTGGGTCTGAAAACCACCCGCTGGAATACCATAGAAACCGATCCGCTGACCCTTGAGACCAACATCGACGGCGTGTTTGCCGGCGGAGACTGTGTAACTGGTCCGGATGTGGTCATCACGGCAATGGCAGGTGGGAAAAAAGCGGCGGTGTCCATTCACCGGTTTATAACCGGCAGGGATATCCGTAAAGACCGTGAACTTGAGGGTTCTTTCTCCGGCAGCATTGCTGTGGATACTTCCGGCACTCTGATGAAACGGATGGTTGAGCCGCAGTCCATTCCGCTGGATGAACGCCAAACCTTTCGGGAAGTGCATCCGGGATATACCCTCAGTGAAGCAATGGAAGAAGCCAAACGCTGTCTTGACTGTGCAGCCTGCTGCGACTGCCGCCTCTGCGCCACGGTCTGCGAACCCAATGCCATCGACTATGCCATGTCCGACCGGATGGAAAAAATAAATGTCGGTTCCATTATACTGGCAACCGGATTTAAAACATTCGATGCCCGGCGGATCGCCCGTTATGGATACGGACGGTATGATAATATTTTCACCAGTCTTGAAATTGAACGGATTGTCAATGCTTCCGGTCCCACCGGCGGCTTGATCCGTGACAAGCACGGCAACACCCCTCGATCGGTCGGAATTATTCACTGTGTCGGGTCCAGGGATGATAACTATAACAGTCATTGTTCTAAAGTCTGCTGCATGTATTCTCTTAAAATCGCCCATCTGGTGAAAGAGCGAACCGGTGCGGAGGTGTATAATTTTTACATTGACATGCGGACTCCCGGAAAGGGATATGAGGAATTTTATGATCAGCTGCAGAATGAAGGGACTCATTTCATTCGCGGTCGGGTTGCAGATGTATCGGAAAGCGCACTCCACGGCAGCGAGGAAGGAAAACTGATCATTCGGGTTGAAGACACACTGATCGGGATGGTTCGAAGGATACCGGTGGATATGGTCATTCTGTCTGTCGGACTGGAGCCCCAGGCGGATGCTGAAGAGGTGCGGCGGAGATTCAACATCAGCTGCAGCAGCAGCGGCTGGTTTCTTGAACGGCACCCGAAACTGGCGCCGGTTTCAACGTTTACAGACGGAATCACTTTGGCCGGAGCCTGTCAGGGACCCAAAGACATTCCCGAAACGGTGGCTCAGGCAGGCGCGGCAGCGGCGGAAGTCCTGGCACTGGCCGATCTGGGATATGTTGAGCTGGAACCCAACACTGCCTATATTTCAGAGGACACCTGTTCCGGATGCAAAACCTGTATTCCGCTTTGCCCGTTTACTGCCATCCATTACAACGGCGACGGCAAATCCCACATAAACGAAGCATTGTGCAAGGGATGCGGCACCTGCGTGGCTGCCTGTCCTTCCGGCGCGGCCCAGCAGAACCTGTTTACGGATGAGCAAATACTGGAGGAAATCAAGGGGGTACTGAACTATGTCTGATCAATTCCAACCTCGCATCGTGGCTTTCTTCTGCAACTGGTGTACTTATACCGCAGCAGATCTTGCAGGCATATCACGGATGACCTATGCGGCCAATGTACGGGTAATACGGGTGATGTGCTCCGGACGCGTCGACCCGCAGTTTGTACTGTCAGCATTTCGGGAAGGCGCAGACGGCGTCCTCATCGGCGGCTGTCACCCCGGAGACTGCCACTATCAGAACGGCAACACCAAAGCGCTGCGGAGATACCACCTGCTTCACAATCTGCTGGATGCAATGGGAATCGACCGGGAGCGCTTTCGACTGGAATGGATCGCTGCCTCGGAAGGAGATAAGGTTCAGACGGTAATCAACGACATGGTTGTGAAACTCAAGGCAATGGGACCGCTGAAGCTCTCGCCCGTTCCGGTACCGGTTCAGGAAGAATCCCAAACCATGGAGAACGCTCATGTCTAAACCAAAAATCGGATTTTACTGGTGTGCCTCCTGCGGCGGCTGCGAGGAAGCCGTGGTGGATTTGAATGAAGCCATACTGGATGTTGTTGCCGCCGTTGATATCGTTTTCTGGCCGGTTGCCATGGATTTCAAACGGTCTGATGTGGAGGCCATGACGGATGGTGAGATGACGGTTTGTTTTCTGAACGGTGCTGTCAGAACCTCCGAACAGGAGGAGATGGTCCATCTGCTCAGAGCCAAGGCCCAGATTCTCATCGCTTTCGGCAGCTGTTCCCATCTGGGGGGAATACCCGGCCTTGCCAACGGGACCTCCGCCCGTTCAATTTTGGATTTTGTTTATCGTCATTCACCGTCGACTTCCAACACCAGCTGCACCCTCCCCCAGACTCAAACTGAAGTGAACGGACATACTCTGTCACTGCCTGAATTTCAGGAATCCGTCCGGACCCTGGACCAGGTGGTCAATGTGGATTATTACCTGCCCGGCTGTCCGCCGCCGGCAGAGCTGATCTCAGGCGCTGTAACCGCATTGCTTGAAGACCGCCTGCCGTCTCCCGGAAGTATTCTGGCACCGAATATTGCCCTCTGCTCAGACTGCACCCGAAAAGATTCAAAGCCGGAAGATCTCTCCATCGACCGCTTCAAGCGTCCCCAGGAGATCATGATTGATCCGGAAACCTGCCTGCTTGCCCAGGGTCTGTTATGCATGGGACCTGCCACCCGGTCGGGCTGCGGAGCGGCGTGCATCAACGGAAATATGCCCTGCACCGGCTGTCTGGGACCGACCGATGAAGTTGTTGATCAGGGCGCAAAAGCCCTTTCCGGTTTTGCCTCCGTTATTGCGGCAGATGAAGAAGACACCATTCGCAGCAATTTGAAATCTGCAGTGGACCCGCTGGGAACATTCTATCGATACAGCCTGCCGGCTTCGCTGCTGTACCGCAATGTGAAAGCCGGTATAATTTCCGAGGAGACTGACCATGGCTAAATCAATCGTTATCGATCCGATTACCCGTCTTGAAGGACATGGAAAAATAGACATCCTGCTGAATGAAGACGGCAATGTGGACCGGGCATATTTTCAGGTGCCTGAACTGCGGGGGTTCGAGCAGTTTGCGGTCGGCAGACCTTGTGAAGACATGCCTCAGATCACATCACGAATCTGCGGAGTATGTCCAACCGCACATCACATGGCCTCCGCCAAAGCCCTGGATGATCTCTATAATGTCAGCCCGCCGGCAGCCGCAAAGAAAATTCGGGAGCTGCTGTACAGCATTTTCTTCATAGAAGACCATGCACTGCATTTCTACTATCTGGGCGGACCGGACTTTGTGGTGGGACCGAACGCCCCAAAAAAGGATCGGAATATACTGGGTGTTCTGGGTGTGGTCGGACTCGAAGTGGGCGGAAAAGTCATCGCACTGCGCAAGCAAATGCGGGAACTGATGGTCAAAGCCATGGGAAAGGCCGTTCACCCGGTATTCGGGCTTCCGGGAGGAATTTCAAAAGGGATTGACCCATCCGATCAGGATTTGTATGTACAGGGTGCAGACGCAGCTGTGGAATTCGGTCAGTTCACTCTTCAGGTATTCAATGATCTGGTGCTGTCAAACCCGGAATACGTTGACACCATCGTTTCCGATGCCTACACCCATAATACCTATTATATGGGTCTGGTTGATGACAATAATCATGTCAATTTTTACGATGGAAAACTGCGGGTTGTGGACCCGGACGGTCAGGAATTTCTAAAATTCACCGCCAATGAATATCACAAGCACATCGATGAACACGTTGAGCCGTGGAGCTATATCAAGTTTCCGTATCTTAAAAATATCGGCTGGAAAGGATTCACATCCGGTGCCGACAGCGGAATTTATGCGGTCGCCCCTCTGGCCAGACTGAATGCCGCTGCTGGTTTTGCCACACCGCTGGCCCAGGAAGCAGCACAGACATTTTACGATACACTGGGCGGTTCTCCCGTTCACCACACACTGGCAAATCACTGGGCACGCGTTATTGAGATGATTTACGCCGCTGAACGGATGCGTGAGCTGGCAGGAGATCCCGATATTGTATCACCGGATTTCAGAGTGCTCCCCACCGACACACCCTCTGAGGGATTTGGCGTTGTCGAGGCTCCCAGAGGCACCCTCTTCCATCATTATCAGACCGATGAAAACGGATTAATCAAAATGGCGAACCTCATTGTGGCAACACAGAATAATGCTGCCCGGATTGCCATGTCTGTGGACAAATCCGCCAAAGCCATGATACAAAACGGGCAAGTGGATGACGGAGTCCTGAACCTGGTGGAAATGGCTTTCCGGGCCTATGATCCATGCCACGGTTGTGCAACCCATTCACTGCCTGGTCAGATGCCGCTGCAAATCAGAATCATGAACCCAAAACGCGAAATTATTCGAACCATTGTCCAGGAATAGCAGCGCAGGGGTGACACTTGTTCTGGGTCTTGGAAACGAGCTGCTGGCGGATGACGGTATCGGTTTCCACTGTGCCAGACGCATTGCCGGTCTGAATCTGCCTGATGTCCAGGTTGAAACCACTGCCCTGCACGGACTGGCTCTGCTGGAATACTTTCTGCCGTTTGAACAGGCTATTATCCTCGATGCAATTCAAACCGGACATCATCCCCCGGGCGAAATTCTTGAATTTGGAATTGACAGTCTTGCATCCACCCGGTACCCGTCACCGCATTATACCGGTCTGCCGGAAATGATAGACATTGCCAGGCAGCTGAATCTGTCATTCCCGATTCACATCACCATCATTGCAATGGAAGTCACCGACATGGCGACCATCGGCGGAACGATGACGAAGCCCGTCGCTGCCGGACTGGACTCAATGGCAGAAGCCGCATGCCGGTATCTGAGACACTGATCCGCTATTGGCTTTGCGGTGTCGTGCGGAATGAATTTCCCCGCTGCATAGCGGACGGGGTATCATCGGTGATATAATCATTTTTCATTTCGCCGCCACGCCAAATGGCGGATTTTCAACAAGCGGCGGGGAATGCACCCTGTTACACTTGTCCGTCAGGAGACGGATTAAAAACCTGCTAACTGGCGGATTCAATTATTGGAAAAGAATCGTTGCCCCTGAGGCAGAGACTGATCCCGAAAATGCGTGGCCCCGCGAAGTGAGCCGCTTACAGAAAATATTTTATTAATTCAGTGAGCAGATTGATCGGTTTTCAGAAGGGAAGATACGCAGGCGTTCACTCTTTTTTTTCTAATAAAAATTGGTCGCTATGGCTGTTTGTTTGTATATTAGACAGCCCTGGATTAGAAAATTATGTAACCAAAAATGAAGGAGCAGGCATGAAAGCGTTCCGATTCTTTGCCCCAATTATATCTTTCTTTCTCTTCAGTGCCCTCGGATATGCCAATTTCGAACCCGTTATTACTTTTGATTTCATGAGTTTAGATCATAACGGAACTGCGGTCTGGCCCAGTCCAAATGATTTCACCTTCACCGTTTCACAGGAAGAATGGGAAGATGATGTTTCTGAATTTATGATTTCTACAAACAGCGGAATGTTTGATCTTGATCATATGGTCATTGATGATGTTGTCGGCACCGGTTCTGCCGTTCTTGGCGGAAACGGTCCAATTCCTCTGTCAAACATTACTGTTGAACTGACAGTGTACGGTTTTGAGGAAGATGGAACAGCCAATGTAATTACCACAATCACGACTTCCGACAGTGACGAATATCCCGTGGGTTCGGCTGCCGGCGGTCTTCAGCTGATGAATACAGAAATGGGTGCCGCGATTTACATCGTATCGCCCGGTGATGATATTCTGGTGACAAATGGATACACATCCACTCTTACCATCTCCGGTAGTTTCATCGATCCCGCTATAGGATCGCTGGAAGTTGTGACAGACTTTATGTCTGCTTTTGATCAGACTATAACAGATGTTCAGAATTTCCAGATTGATGAGGTGGGTCACTATGGTGATCTGAATCTGGATGATGCCATAAACGTTTTGGATATCGTTCTGCTGGTTGACCGGATTCTGTATGGAGTTCAGACTGAATACGAAATGTGGGCCAGTGACGTAAACTTTGATGCTGCCGTCAATGTCCTGGATATCGTACTCATCGTTGACTGGATTCTGAATCCGACCTTATTGAGAGGGGATGCCATATCCGCCGCTGAGATTGCACAGGACCATGGTGTTATCGAAATTCAGGCCAACGGCGCTATTGCCGGCGTACAGATGGCTGTAGATAAGAATTTTGACATTTTGAACACCAACCTTCCTGAAGGCTGGGAAATGCATCACAACAACAACACGGTACTGATTTTCAGCATGGATGGTTCAAGTCTCGTAGACCCCATCCAGATTGCTTATGACGGAGAAATGGAAGTATCTGATGTCCTGGTAGCTGACTGGCACGGGAATGGTGTTGCAGCGGAAATCGTGATGGTTCCGGAAACATTTGCAATGGGCGCTGCCTATCCAAATCCGTTTAATCCGGTAACATCTATCGATTATTCCATCGACTCCCCGGCAATGGTTAACATTACTGTGTTTAACATGATGGGACAGGAAATAACCTCATTAACAAATGGGTATCAGGCCGAAGGGAATTATTCCATTACTTGGTCTGCTGATAATCTGCCCAGCGCCATGTACATCATCCGCATGACTGTTGACAATCACAGCACTTCTCAGAAAGTAATGCTTTTGAAATAACAACTACCCGACCTTTAAAAATCCCCGCAAATGCGGGGATTTTTTTTATCCTGACGCATCCTCTGAGCATTTGTAATTCTTCCAGAGTTTCTGCAGGCATGCTTATATTTATCCGGCCGTAATTTATCCAAATAATTTGATTTACATACATCAAAGCACTCGGGATCGCACTTTGACGAAACTTGATTCCGGGCGTGGTTTCCCCAATTGAGCAAACCTGGATTTGGATAATTTCGCATTCTGACACCTGCAGTCCTGATTCTTTTTCAGCCAGGTAGAAATCTGGTCATATTCTATCAGGAATCACAGACTCAATTGTTTTCTAATATCCGGAGAAATACCAAAATTCTGACACCCGATGCTGAATGATCTCATCAGGATTGCAACGAATAATGAAAACTGGCTGCTTGAACGTCTCCTGCAGTATGCGGAAAAACACAATTCTACTCAGTCTATCCCCCAAACCCTCGAGCTATTGAGAATTTCAATTGCCGGCTATACAAAATCCCTCCAACTTGCTGTTCAACTATATGAGAATATCCCGGAACTGGATCCGAAAAGCGATTATGTATCGGATCCCATCACATCTTTCGGATTGCTTGAAGCTCAGCAATATCGCGCCAGGGGACGTCATCTCTCCATTTACCTGGGACTGCTGAAATATTTTCGGTATTCCTACATTGACTTGATAAATTCCAATATCAGCCGGAACAGTCCGTGTGAATATTTTGAACGTTTTGTACACAGGTTCTTTGATCGTATTGAAATTGCTGTCTGTACCACATGGAATGATATCAAAACTGACAAGACAGATCCTGAAAACAGACATTCCGATATTGACGGTAAAAATCTTAAGGACTGGATACCTGAATTATTCAGAGATTTTTCATCTCCTGTCCTGCATTTCCGTCTATCTGGACCGCTTATCGGTTTAAATAAGCAGTTTTGTCAAATATTTCT
The DNA here is from genome assembly GCA_964527215.1 of uncultured bacterium. Lineage (GTDB taxonomy): Bacteria > Fidelibacterota > Marinisomatia > SCGC-AAA003-L08 > JACNLC01 > CAZGNZ01. Next base: position 28,112 of record CAZGNZ010000019.1, read on the forward strand.
TGGTAAATCCGATACCATTATCAAGGATGTCCGAATACTGAAGGAAGATCGGACGCTGCAGGGTGCGATCAATTCATTGGCGGATATTCTGGACGGCACCAAATCAGAGAACTTTTTTGAGATTCCGATGCAGACGGCCACCGGCAGACGCCATTTCAGAATACATAAAAAAATACTCCAGTCCACTGAATCGGATTCTGGTGATGGAATCCTGATTTTTATTGATATAACGGATTTAAAGCAGAAAGAATCGGAATTTCTGCGCTTGAATCTGGCAATGGAGCAAAGTCTGGCGATCGTTGTCATCACAAGCCCGAACGGAAACATCACGTACGTCAATCCCAGATTTTCAAAAATCACCGGATACAGTTTGGAAGAAAGCATCGGCCAAAATCCGCGATTTCTAAAATCCGGCAATCAGTCAGCTCAGTTTTACAGCAATCTCTGGGGAACCATCACTTCCGGAAAAACCTGGAACGGAGTTTTTCAGAACCGGAAAAAATCCGGGGACCTGTACTGGGAAAAGGCCATCATTTCTCCGGTGAAAAATTCAGATGGTAAAATTATTAACTACATTGCCATCAAGGAAGATGTCACAGTACAGCGCCGGGCGGAGCTCAAACTGAAAAACAGCGAAATGCGTTTCAGGAAGCTGATGCATCAGGCACCGTTTGCGATTGAGATTTATTCAACTGACGGCAGACTTCAGGAAGTCAATCCAGCCTGGGAAAAGGTTTGGGAAAATGTGGATCCGGATGATGTTGTAGGGAATTTTGTGATTTTTGACGATCCTCAAATTTATCAACCGTACAAGGAAGCCTTTCTCGCAGCGCTGAAGGGCAGCTCAATTGATCTTCCTGAAGTGGAACTGGAGATGGGTGAACTGGGAAATCGCTTTTTTCACTCCCGTATTTTTCCCATCAAGGACACGAAAGGCGAGGTTCTCAGTCTGGTTCTGTCTTACGAGGAAATCACCGACCGCATCCTGGCGGAACGGGATCTGGACAGATATCATGCCAAGCTTGAAGAACTGGTTGAGCAGCGTACGCAGGAGTTAAATGAAAAACATGCCCAGCTCATTCATGCCGATCGCCTGACTTCCCTGGGTGAATTGGCTGCCGGCGTCGCTCACGAACTGAATCAACCGCTGGCCATCATCCGCGGAGAAGCAGAACTCATGTCGCTGATGGAATTCAGTGACCCAAATCAATCCGATGAAATTTCCGGGGGGACAAAGAACATAATCGGCGAAGTTGACCGAGCTGCTGTCATTATAGAAAACATGCGTGAATATTCAGTACTGAATACGGAAATTCAGGATAATATCAATCTGGTTGATCCAATTGAAAAAAGTTTAAGTTTATTCAACAGACAGTTCCAAAACCGGCAGATTCAGTTGTCATTCACCCATTCTGATTCGCTGCCGCTTGTGAAGATCCATCCTCAGCGCTTTGAGCAGATTATTATCAATTTTATTTCAAATGCCAGACATGCAGTTGAGCAGAAAACCGCATTGGAAGGTGTCAATGATACTAAAGCAATAGCAATAGATCTATCATACCAACCGGGTGATAAATCAATGATCCTGAAAATCTCAGACGATGGGATTGGTATGTCAGAAGAGGTTCGGAAAAAATGCATGGAACCGTTTTTTACTACCCGTGAAACCTCAAATGGTACAGGACTGGGACTGTCAATCGTGTCCGACATCATCCGGGAGTTTGACGGCAATCTGAGCATTGCCAGTCAGCCGGGTGTCGGCACAACCATGACTGTAAGTATTCCGGTCCCGTAATGCCCGCACAATCTTAAACTGTCCACCTTGAAACACAACTGGTATAAATGTCAGACACTGAAGAAAAAATTATCTCTCAAACAAAATCAGTACTTGAGGCACTTCCCGTACCCATTCTGGTTTTTGGAAACTCTGAAATCGTATTTGCAAATACGCATGCAGAACTGCAGTATGGAAACGGCAGTAAACCGGCAGGCAGCACCGCTTTTCTGAACAAGTTGAGAGAGCTGAACCCAAACAGCATTGAAACGATTCGTTCTGAAACCTCCGGCAGCGTTGCACTGACACTCGACAATCAGGAGATATCCTTCAATTTTGAGACTATTTCCTGGGGGGATAAATCCGCCAAACTGCTTTCCGGCACACCGGCAGGTCATCTCGAACACACCAGCCATTCTGCCGGGCACCCGGATTTCGAAACTCTGGCTGAATATCTGCCTTATTGTATTTTTAAGACGGATACCGATGGCAATATCATATCTGCGAACCAGGCCGCCATCCGCAAATTCAGCTTTCTCTCGACTGACTCTGTCCCGAATCTGCCCTTTCTGGAACTGATTGCGCCATCCGACCGCAGCCGAGCCAGAACCAGTTTCCGGAAGGTGCAGTCGGGCGCAGAAATCCAAGCAGAAGAATATACCGTGATGCAGCAGGAAGGCAGAGTGTTTCAGGGAATGGTATTTTTCAGAATGCTGTCAAAAGATGAAATGCAGTGTTTTATCACGGATAAGTCTTCCAGCGGCGATTACGACGCGTATTTGAACGATCCACAGGGGTTTTTCCGAATGCTGTCGGACAATGTCAAGGATGGTGTATTTGTAATCCAGAAAGGAAAGCTTCTGTACGCCAATCAGGCTTTTTCCCGGCTGCTCGGCTATACGGTCGATGACCTTCTTGGTCTGGAGATGAAAAATGTAATTGCACCGGAAGACTATCAGCTGGTAATAGATCGTTATTCCAAAAGAATCGCAGGGAATGAACCGCCCCAGGAATATGAATTCCGAATGCTTAAAAAAGACGGACGCACTCGCGTTCAGGTGAAAATGAGAGTAGGGCTTATTCAATATCAGGGTGAACCTACCAGCGTTGGTACGCTGAACAATGTGACAGACAAACGCCGTGCTGAGGAGAATCTTAAAACCAGTGAGGCAACCCTCCTGAGCATTTTCAGAGCAGCTCCAATCGGAATTGGGTCAGCAGTGAACCGGGTTGTTAAAAATGTAAATAATTCAATCTGCAGAATGACGGGATATTCCCAGCGTGATCTTCTGAATCGCAGTATTCGAATGCTGTATACCAGTGATGATGAATACTATTCAGCCGGAAAAGTTATATTTGAACGGATTCGACTGTACGGCAAGGGAGCCGTTGAGACCAAGTGGAAAACAAAATCCGGGCAAATTATTAAAGTACGGTTAAACGTCGTTCTGATTGATCAGAAGAACTGGAAAAAGGGGACGATATTTACGGTTGAGGATATTACCGATCAGAAAACTGTAGAGAGGGAGCTTCAGAAAAAATCCGAATTTGAACGACAGATCACCACTATATCAACCCGGCTGATCAATCTTCCGCCTGCAGAAATTCTGGATGAAATGGATCAGGTACTCGGCGAAATCGGCCGTTTTATTGGTGCGGACCGGGCGTTCGTGTTTCAGTTTCAAAATCAGAATTCCGAGTTTTCCTGTATTGCAGAATGGGCCCGTAACAGCCTGGAACCTTTCGGTGCCCAGTTTCAGCGAATTCCGGTTGAGATGGTCAAACCCTGGTATGACAACCTGTCCGAAAGCCGCTCCCATATTATCACCAATCACACAGGATATGATCTTGCACAGGGGACATTCGACCTGTTGAATGTATCAGGTATTCGATCGGCACTGGAAATCCCCGTATTCAAATCAGACTCCCTGATCGGTGTCCTTGGACTGGGATACCTAGAGCAGCACAATATGTGGAATCAGGAGGATATCCGCTTCCTGAAAACGGTTTCGGAAATCATCGCCAACAGCCTGGACCGGAAATCGATGGAGCAGGAGCTGATGTATCGAAGTCAGTTTGAAGGATTGATATCCGAGATATCCACCCTGCTGATAAACCTGCCGCTGGAGTCGATTGAAGAACATATTGAATGGTCTCTTGGTGAAATCTGCCGTTTCTGCAAATCCGAAGCAGGGATTATATTTCTGGCAGACAGTTCCCGGAAAACCCTTGAACCTTCGTATTTCTGGTGTGAATCGGGGTATTTCCTTGAAAAATCATCACTGACCAATATTGATGTGTCAAATCTGGCCTGGTGGCAGTCCCGACAGGATGAAGAGTCCTCACGCGTCACCTATACGATTGAAAGGCAGATCGATGAGGAGACCCATGGTATCATAAAAAGCATGTTTTTAAATTCAGATCTTGTGACAATACGGATTACGGCGGAAGATCAGCCTCTGGGTATTATGGGACTTGTGAAACAGCAGAATTCTCTTTCATGGACATCCGATGAAGTGGCTCTGCTGCATCTGGTTGGTCAGGTTTATTCCAATACGGTTCACCGGAAACGAAATCTCATCAAGCTCCGTGAAAGTGAAGCAAAGTACCGAAAACTGTATGATACCGCGATGGTGGGTCTGTATCAGGTATCAATGAAAAGCAGGAAACTTATTGAAGCAAACGATACCCTGGCTCAGATTTTGGATTATAAAAATTCCGAGGAGCTGAAAGCAGGATTCTTACTGAATGATCATTTTCTTATGTTGGAGGATCAGCCGGATATTCTGAGGGTTTTGAGAGACACCGGCAAAATGAACCACCTTGAAGTGCATTGCATTGGTAACAACGGGGTAAGAAAAATCCTGGAAATCAGTGCTGTCACTGATCTCAGACGCAGGATTGTCGAGGGAACCGTTATTGATGCATCATTCAGGAAACTGGCGGAATCCCGGCAGCGCAGGCTCATTCAGCTCATCGAAAACACCAATGAATTTATCGGTCTGGCAAATACATTCGGAGAGATGATCTACCTCAACCAATTTGGTATGAAGCTGGTCGGATTATCAACCATGGAGGAGGTGCGTGAGAAAACTATCTTTGAATTTCTCCCTCCGGATAAACAGAGTGCATTGACCGACATCGTTGAAAATGAACTGACCTTAACGGATTATATCCGGGGTGAATCCGTTATCCGCCATTTTCAAACCAATGAGGAAATTGATATTGATTATACCGGTTTTATTGTTCTTGACAAGCAAACCGGACAGGCAGATACTCTGGCTATCGTCATACGTGACATCACAAAGCAGCAGCAGCAGCAGCAGAAAATTTTGGACGAAATTCATTTTTCTGAAACCGTCATAAACAGTTTGCCGGGCGTATTCTATCTGTTTGATGATACAGGCCGGCTACTGCGCTGGAACAACAATCTTCTGAATGTGACGCACATCGCCGCGGATGAGATTGAATTTGCGGATTTTCGAAAATTTGTTTACAAGAAGGATTTACCCAAACTGTACAAGGCAGTACGCAGGATACTTAAATCCGGATTTTCAGAGATTGAACTGGTTATCCGTCTGAAAAATAACCTTAAGCGGCCATATAAACTGACCGGAATGAAGCTGGATATCGGGAACCAGCATTTTTTCCTGGGAGTGGGGTTGGATATTTCTGAGCTTCAGGAAAGCAAGGCCAAACTTCAGGAGTACAGTGACCACCTTGAAGAAATGGTTCAGGAGCGGACAAATGAGCTGCAGGAAAAGCAGGCTCAGCTCGTTCATTCCGGTCGCCTTGCTGCGTTGGGCGAGATGGCTGCCGGGGTCGCCCATGAACTCAATCAGCCGCTCGCCATAATCCAGGCTCAGGTTGAACTGCTGAAACTGGGCGTGAAAAAGAATAAAACATCGTCTGAGAAAACGGTGTCCGATTTCAATTTGATTCTGAACCAGGTGACAAGAGCTTCGGAGATCATTGATCACATGCGCGGCTTTGCCCGTCAAAAGGCAGGTCGAAAACCGCTCATTCGCATAAATGAACCTATTGAGCAGAGTCTGGACTTCTTCCGGGAGCAGTTTCGAAATCATTCCATAAAACTGGATGTTCAGCTGGAAAACGATATCCCTCCAATTCACCTGAATCCCAATCAGTTGGAGCAGATTATCGTTAATTTCCTCTCGAATGCCCGATACGCAGTGAATAAAAGAAAACTGCAAACCGAACCGGGTCAGTTCCAACCCAATGTAACTGTTGCTACTTCATACAATTTGGAAAATACCTGCATCTGTATTGAGATTACGGACAACGGCATCGGCATGAATGATCACGAGAAAGAACATTGTCTTGATCCTTTCTTTACCACCAAGGACGTTGGTGAAGGGACCGGGCTGGGTCTTTCAATCGTTCACAGTATTGTGAAGGATTTTAACGGCAAGCTTCATGTTGACAGCCGTCCTTTCGAATTCACAACTATGAGAGTTATCATTCCGCTGAAGGAGGATTCACAGAAATAAGATAGCCCAGTTAACATTGCTCAGCTCACACCATCCGAATTGGAGAATCATTTGAAGCAGAAATCTGGAAACCAAAACACCGGAGCAATGGACATCAGTCCGTCTCTGTTTCATTCCCTGTACAGCAGCTTGTCCGAGCCTGTTTTTATTCTGGACAGCCGCGGTTTTATCATCAGTATAAATACCCGTGCAGAAAAAGTCTTCAGAACGGCGTCCCGGGAAATATCCGGTATGCGGTTTACAGATTGGCTTTCCGAAGCCGGTCCCAATACGATCAACCGAGTCAAATCCATACTGAAACAGGGAAAGTCAGATTCCGTTCTTGCGGACATACCGGATCATACCGGACAAAATTCGACATACAACCTGTCTGTTGTCATTCCCGCTGAAAAACAATCCGATCCTATCCTTGTCCTGTTTCAATCGCGTACTGCTGTTGATTCGACGGCTGGACACCCTGACGCGTCTGAAGTGGATTACCGCCTGCTCATAGAAGGTCAGTCCGATCTGGTTGTGAAGGTGGACACAGAAGGCCGGTTTTTATTTGTCAGTCCCTCGTACTGCCGGGTTTTTGGGAAATCCGAAGCAGAACTGCTGGGCAGGCAGTTTATGCCTCTCGTTCATGAAGATGACCGTCAGGTCACTGCAGATGCCATGAAATCAGTGAACTCACCGCCCTATTCCTGTAAAATCGAACATAGAGCCATAACGGTAACTGGATGGCGGTGGCTGGCATGGGCGAACAAAGCGGTTCTGGATGATAACGGAGAAATAACTGCCGTCATCGGTGTCGGCCGGGATGTTACCCAGCAGAAAAGAGTCGAAGAGCTGATTCGATTTCAGCGGGATCTTGCAACAGCTCTGAATGAAAACCCCGATCAGCCGGAAGTTCTCAGGATCTGCATGTCCTACGCTATGCAGCTTTCAGACGCCGGCTCGGGGGGAATATATCTGCTGAATGAATCCCGTGACAGGCTTGAACTGCGGACACATCATGGTCTGCCGGAATCCTTCCTGGATCACTGTTCAGATTTTTCTGCCGATTCAGATTTCGGCAGTATGCTTGACAAGGGGAATACCGTTCTGATTTCAGGGCAGGAACTTAAGTCGTTCTTCAAAAACAAGCTCAATGAATCCGGTTTCAAATCGATGTTGGTTGTCCCAATCCACAGCAGTGGAAGCATCATCGGCTCAGTCAATATAATGTTCATGCTGAAAACTGAAATTCATGAATCCAAACTGGATTCTTTGAAAACACTGGTCGGCCAAATGGCAGTGGTATTGTCCCGGCTGTCCACGATTAAAGACCTGCATGACAGTGAACAACGGTATCTTGAACTGTTTGAAAATGCCAACGATGCGATTTTCATTGTACAGGGTCATTTTCTGAAGTACTTCAATTTGAAAACCCAGCATCTCCTCGAGTATTCAGCGGATGAGCTGTCGGAAATTCCCTATCCCGAATTCATACATCCTGATGACAGGCAGATGGTCCTGGATCGGCACCACAGCAAAATCAGCAATGAAAAAGTGATCAGCAGCTATTCTTTCAGAATCCTGACAAAGACCGGAAACACAAAGTGGGTGGAAATCAAGCCGGTTCGAATAGAATGGGAAGGAGAAATAGCAATCCTGGTCTTTCTCATGGATATCCATGAAAGAAAGATAACCGAAGAAGCCCTGATCGAGAGTGAACTCAATTACCGCACCCTGTTTGAATCCATGGCGGAGGGAGTGGTGTACCAGGACGCCGATGGGAATATAACTGCGGCAAATCCGGCAGCTGAGAAAATACTGGGGCACAGCCGTGAGGAACTCTGCAGCATGGGACCCCTTGCTCCCTTCCGGAAATCCATTCATGAGGATGGTTCTGATTATCCCGGAGAAGAACATCCCGCAATGGTCACCCTCAGAACCGGCAAAGAAATTCATAACGAAATTATGGGAATACTGCATCCTGAAACCCAGCAGTACACATGGATCAATATGAATTCCATTCCCATTTTCCAGTCGCAGGAAGATAAACCCGACCACGTATATGTTACTTTCTCCGATATCTCGGATAAAAAAATTGTTCAGGACGAACTGTCGCGAACCCAGGCTCTGCTGCTCTCAGCCATTAATAATACGCCCGCCGGCATACTGATCGCGGATGCACCGGAAGGCATTATTCGACTGGCCAATGAAGCCGCACTGAAAATCCGGGGCGGTTCTGAGGCGGAGTTAACAGACATCAGGATTGATGATCATTCCCTGAAATGGCAGACATACAGGCCGGACGGGACGGTGTATCCTTCTGAAGACCTGCCGCTCTCCCGGGCACTAATAAACGGTGATGTGATTGAAAATTCAGAAGTTATTATTCGGGATGCATCCGGAAACGATCACTGGGTGCTGGCCAATGCCGCTCCGGTTTTCGGAAAAGGCGGAGACATCATTGCCGGTGTGGTGGTTTTTGCAGATATCAGTCAACTTAAAAACACAGAAAACGCATTGATGCTCAGCGAGCAGAAATACAAGAGTATAGTTGATTCCTCTCCAATGGGTATGCTCATGTACAGGCTGAATGAGGACGACAGCCTGATATTCACGGATGCCAACCCGACTGCCGAGCGCATTCTCGGGATTTCTAATGACAACTTTGTCGGAAAAACGATAGAAGACGCATTTCCGTCACTGGCAAATACCGAGGTTCCCATCCGTTACCGAATGGCTGCCCGCCACGGCATACCATGGAAAACTGAACAGCTGGTGTATGAAGACGCCAACATCCAGGGGGCGTTTGAGGTCTACGCCTTTCAAACATCTCCCATGAAAATGACCGCCATGTTCCTGGATGTGACCAACCGAAAAAAGAACAATGATGAGCTGCGGCGGCTGCGCAATCTGCTGACCAATATCATTGACTCCATGCCGTCTGTTCTGATTGGGGCGGATAACGATTGCTGCGTGACGCAGTGGAATCGTGAAGCCGCGAAAGTGACCGGTATCCCGGCCCAGCTGGCGCAGGGACGGCGACTGTCCGAAGTCTATCCCCAGATGGTCAATCTTGAAGAAAAAGTAACGGAAGCCATACAATCCCGAAGGGTGATAAAAGACGAACGGATTTTCAGCGAAATTTACGGTCAAACCCGATATCTTGATGTCATCGTGTATCCCCTCGTTACAGAAGGAGATGAAGGAGCCGTCATTCGCATTGACGACAGAACCGAACAGATCAGGATTGAAGAAATGATGATCCAGTCAGAGAAGATGCTCTCCATCGGCGGCCTGGCGGCGGGCATGGCTCATGAAATCAACAATCCGCTGGCTGGTATTCTTCAGAACACTCAGGTAATATTAAACCGATTATCAGACAAGATTGCCAGAAATCAGTCCACTGCAGAAGAATGCGGCATCACGCTGGAACAGGTGAATCAATACATGCAGAAGCGCGAAATCATTCCAATGCTGCATGCGGTGAATGATTCCGGAAAACGGGCCGGTAAAATTGTTGAAAACATGCTCAGCTTCAGCCGAAAAAGTGAATCGCGGTTTGCTCCATATGACCTGTCGCGGCTCATTGTTAAAACGGTTGAGCTTGCCCAGAATGACTATGATCTGAAGAAGAATTATGATTTTCGGAAAATTAAAATTCATTACGAATTTAACGATTCACTCCCGAAGGTTCCGGCCAACGGAAGCAAAATTCAGCAGGTGATCCTGAACATCCTGAAAAACGGGGCTCAGGCACTCAGGGAATACTCCCGTGAAACCGGGATAATGCCTGAATTTACTATCAGGCTTCGGGACGCCGGCAGAAAAGTCAGAATTGAAATCGAAGACAACGGTCCGGGAATAAAAGAAGAAGTCCGCAAGCGCATCTTTGAACCGTTTTACACCACAAAAGGAGCAGGGGCAGGGACCGGACTGGGACTGTCTGTTTCCTATTTCATTATCGTAGAAAATCACGGCGGAAATCTGTCTGTCGAGTCATCCCCGGGGAAAGGGTCCAAGTTCATCATTCAGCTTCCGAAAGTTCGAAGTTCACAGCAGGATTTGTAAGAGACCTCAGCTGGCCGGCCATTCCGTCAGGGCTCTATCATGCCGGGGTTAATCCGTCAATCGTTCGACTGTAACTGAAACACTTTGCTTTTCCCGAAAGATTTGGATTCGGAAAGTGACTTAATCCAAGGGTAATTGTTTGGCCGATATCGGGAAAAGGGTCTAATATTAATGTTGGCATAAATCAGAATACGGACAGGGAAAGGGATTCCTCATATGGATATACGGAAAAAAATACTGATAGTCGATGATGAGCGGTCTGTCAGGCAAAGTCTGACCAATTTTCTTGAAGACTTTGATTTCAGTGTTGAAAGTGCTGCCTCGGCAGAACAGGGGCTTGAACTGCTGGAGCAAACTGAATTCGATCTTGCCATTGTTGATATCAGACTCCCGGGAATTGACGGCAATCAGTTCATTCTTAAGGCAAACATTGTACAGCCGCGTTTACAGTTCATCGTTCATACCGGTGCAAACTACTATTCACTGCCGTCTGAACTTAAAAAAATCGGAATGACAATGAACCAGGTGTTTCTTAAGCCAATCTCTGACTTGAACCACTTCATCAAGGTGATTGTTACTATGTAACACGACAGGAGTTAACTTGTGAATAATGAATCACAAACCCATTCAATCCTTACAATAGATGATGAAGAAGTAATCCGGACAAGTATCAAGAATTACCTTGAAGATTTTGAATATACAATATATACAGCCGACAACGGCAGTACCGGAATTCAGACCATTCAGCAGCATCATCCGGATTTGATTCTGGTTGATCTGCGCATGCCGGGTCTGGACGGTCTGGAGGTACTTCAGTGGGTGAAAAAGCATTCGAAGGAAACTCCCATCATCGTTGTATCAGGGACCGGAGTAATTCAGGATGTCATTGAAGCACTGCATCTGGGCGCGTGGGATTATCTTCTGAAACCCATTGAGGATCTTTCCGTCCTCCGCCATGCCATTGAAAAAGCGTTGGAACGTGCTCATCTGATAAAGGAGAACCGCCGTTATCAGAATCATCTTGAGGATCTGGTGGCACAGAAAACCAAGAAGCTGATTGAATCGGAACGTCAATTGGATTCCATAATTAACACTGTGCCTGATATCATCTACCGTCTGGATCCTGAAGGCCGGATTTCCTTCATCAGCGACTCAATCAATAAATACGGCTACAGTCCAAAAGAGCTCCTTGGGAAAGATATTTATTCCTTGATTCACCGCGACGACCATGAACGTGCGAAGTGCGGGATAAACGAACGTCGAACCGGTCAGCGCCGAACACGCCAGCTTGAGCTGAGACTGCTTACAAAAGATCAAAAAGAAGTATGTTTTGAGGCTTCCTCACTGGCATTGACTGAACCGGTCCTGCAGATTGAGGCGGAAGGACTGTATGCATCCGATGAGCCGAAGCCGGATGACTTCCTCGGTACCCAGGGGATAGCCAGAGATATCTCCAAGCGAAAAGAGGCAGAAAAAGCCAAACAGGCAGCGCTGTCGGAACTGCAGAGAAGTGAACAGAAATATCGATACATTGCTGAACGGAGCTACGATCTGATTGCCACAGCAGATTTGAACGGGACTCTGTCATACATCTCCCCCTCCTCGACACTGATCCTTGGATACCGGCCCGAAGAAATGCAGAATACACCGTTTTCGAAATATGTACTGCCTGCTGACAGCAGGGTATTTGCGGAGGCTGTTCAGGATTTATCCAGAGGTATTCCCAGCGAAAATCTTCAGATCCGGTTTAAACGGAAAAAGAAATCTGTGGGATTTCTGGAACTCAACTCCCAGTCGATTTACGAAAATGGTCAGATTGTCGGATTTCAAACGATTGCCCGAGACATCACAGCCCGGAAGCAGGCTGAAATGGCGCTTCAAACCGAGCGGGACCGCGCTCAGCTGTATTTGGATATCGCAGGAGTAATGTTTCTGGTGATTGACCATAAGGAAACAATAACAATGGTGAACCGGAAGACCTGTGAAGTGCTTCAGTATGATGAATCCGAGCTTTTGGGGAAAAACTGGTTTAATCTGGCAATTCCGGAAAGCCAAAAAGCTGATTTACGGCAGATATTCTATAATCTGCTTGACGGCAATCTGAAAGAAAATGAATATCAGGAATCACCGGTGAAAACAAAAACCGGCAATGAAAGGATGATTGCCTGGCACAATGCCTATCTCAAAGATGAATCCGGAGAAATTATCGGTACCTTGAGTTCAGGGGAGGATATCACTGAACGGAAACAGGCGGAGGAAGAGCTGAACCTGTATCGTGAAAACCTGGAAGCACAGGTTGAGAAGCGCACCCAGGAACTTCAGGAAAAGCAGACACAGCTGATCCACTCGGGCCGGCTTGCATCATTGGGGGAGATGGCAACCGGAATAGCTCATGAACTGAACCAGCCGCTTTCCATTATTCGAGGTCAGACAGAGTTGATGCAAATATTTGCCGATCGCAACAAGATTCGAAAAAAAGACCTTGATAAATCCTATGATATCATCATCGCACAAGTGGATCGTGCGGCGGAAATCATCAATCACATGCGAGGATTCTCACGGAAAAATGTGGTTTACAAAGACGCCATTGATGTAAACGATCCGGTTTCCAGCAGCATGGTGTTTTTCAAAGAGCAGTTCCGCGTCAATAATATTCTGCTGAATCTGGATCTCGCGGATAACCTGCCCAAAGTAAATCTCAATCCTCAGAAATTTGAACAGATTATCGTCAATTTTGTCAACAACGCCCGCTACGCCGTAGAAAAAAGTGCAGAGACGGTCAATTCACCCGACTATCACAAAAAGGTTACAATTCGAACCTTCCTGGACGATAACGGCAGAAACGTCGTTTTTGAGGTGAAAGACAACGGCATCGGCATGTCACCCGAAACCGCTGACCGCTGCCTGGAACCATTTTTTACAACCAAGGATGTTGGCGAGGGTACAGGTTTGGGACTATCCATCGTGAATGGACTGGTGGGCGAAATCAGTGGGACCATTCAGATTGAAAGTACACTGGATGTCGGTACCGCTATCCGCGTTTTACTGCCGTGTAAAACACACAATACAACAGATCCGGACAACTAGACGATGGATTCATTTATTAAACTACCCGGTAACATCAAGCGCAGATATGTTTTCCTGCCCTTTATCCTCCTTTCATTCTGCCTGCTGTTTATCTCTCTGTATAAAGAGGTCCGGAACAACACAATTGAAGAATTCAACCGGCAGCAGATGCTCCTGGCTCAACAGGCTGCAAAAAGCATTGAGCGGATTTTTCTTGATTATTTTCAGGATCTTTCATTCCTTTCTGCACTGCCGGATATCTCAGCATTTTCGCCGGAAGGGGAAAAAATCATTCAGGCCTATTTTGCTGAAAGCCGTGAAATCATCACCGCCGTTACCCGGGCCAGCGAAGAAGGCCGTATTGTATATACCATTCCTGCAAATCCGGATGTGATCGGCGCAGATATTTCCTATCAAACCCACATCAAGACACTGCTGGATACCCGGCAGCCAGTCATCAGTGATATTTTCAGAGCTGTTCAGGGATATGAAACCATCGCATATCATATACCTGTATACAATGATTCCGTTTTTACCGGCAGTTTGGCGCTTCTGCTGTCATTTGACAGGATTACACAAGGCTATTTTGAGAATATCAAAATTGGGGAAGAAGGCTATGCCCTGGTCTACAGTCAGAATGGGACGATCCTGTTTGCTCCCGAACCTGAACCGCCTGCGGATTCCGGTGAAGTGACCGAATTGGATGAAATGCTGAAAAGCAATCCGAATTTGCTGTCCGGGGAACCGGGATTTATGGAATATCAATCGAGAGACAGGACCACTCCCAAAAGTAAGCGAAAAACCAAACAATGCGCTTTTGCTCCCATCAGTTTTGGAGGATCTCATTGGATTGTCTGTGTCACAACTCCGGAAAAAGAAATTTTGAAAACCATGGCCGGATTTCAAATTCGGCTCTATCTGTTTTCAGGTCTGGCTCTTTTTGCATTTGGCATCTATACATTTTATCTATTGAAATTTTGGGCAGTTTACAAAGAAACAATGCTGCGCCGGGAGGCCGAAAAAGCACTGGATGCCAGTGAGGAAAGATTCAAAATGCTGATGGAGCAGGCACCGTTTGCCATTGAAATCCGAACTCCGGACGGAGAGCTGCAGCATGTAAATGAATCATGGTACCGACTGTTTGAAGCTGGAAATCAAACCAACAAAACGGTTCACGGCAATATTTTTAAAGATCAGTATGCGAAAAAAGCAGGGTTTGATAATGCTTTCCGTCAGGCACTCACCGGAAAAAAAATCGATTTGGCAGATGTGGTCCTTTACTCTGAATCGAATCCCGATTTTCCGGTTAAGCGGCATTTTCATTCCAGTTTTTACCCCCTTCTGGATGCCCAAGATGAAATTATATATATTGCTATGACTCATGAAGATATCACCAGCCGTCGGAATAACGAGACGGAACTGGAAGAGTATAGAAGTCATCTGGAGGAGTTGGTAGATCAGCGGACCCGTGAAGTAAAGGATAAACAGGTTCAGCTGACGCATGCCGGCCGCCTGGCTTCACTCGGGGAGATGGCCTCTGGCGTTGCCCATGAACTGAACCAGCCTTTGTCAATCATTCGGTTTCAAACCGAACTTCTTCAACTAATGGAATGGAAAAGTGACGGATCAAAGAAGGAAGTCCATGAAGGATTAACAACCATTGTCACCGAAGTGGACCGCGCCTCAAAGATCATTGATCATATGCGTTACTTTGCCCGCCGTGACAATAAGGATCAGAACCCGATTAACATCGCTGAGCCCATCCTCAGAAGCATGGATTTCTTCAAGGAGCAGTTCAGAGTTCATGATATACTGCTCGAAGTCAATATCCAACCCAATCTGCCCAGTGTACTCATGGATCCCCAGCAGATGGAACAGATTGTGGTTAACTTTATCAACAACGCCCGATATGCGATTGATGTGCTGGAACGGTCCGGGACAGCAAAACACCGGAAACTGGTTCAAATCAACGCCCATACCAGTAAAGACAAACAATATGTTGTTTTTGAGGTTACAGACAGCGGAATCGGCATGAACAAGGATGTAAAGCAGAAATGTCTGGATCCATTCTTCACAACAAAAGAAGTTGGTCAGGGGACCGGACTGGGTCTCTCAATCGTTCACGGCATTGTTCAGACATTTGACGGTACACTGCATATTGACACTGAACCGGATTCAGGATCTGTTTTCCAGGTTCGATTTCCGGTTGCCGAATAAGCGGCCGCTGTTAACTGATATCTGCCGTAAAACGGCACCCCGCGCAAACCCGGAATCCAATTTGAACGGGTCATTTTCTGAAGTCCCTCACGCCCGGTGGTCATCGGGATTCCGGCAAACAGGAAAAACACAATATTCCGGGATAATTGAAAGGAGCATTTAATTGAAAGCAATCAGAATTTTCAGTCTGATATTGATCACTGCGCTGTTTCCTTTATCTGCACAAGATTTTGATGAAGGGTCTTATGGAACCGGTTATTATGATACGGCAGGGCCGTTTTCTGTCCCGGATCTGAATGCACCTCTGTTGGGTGACATCAACGGTGATGAGATAGTCAATGTGCAGGATATCATCATTGTGGTTGGAGCCATCATCGGTACAACAGAGCTGACACCGGAAGAATTTGCGGAGGCAGATCAGAATTTTGATCAGCAGTTGGATGTGCTGGATGTGGTATTTCTGGTGAGCCAGATTTTGGATCCGCAGGAAGTTGGCTGGGATTTTCAGTCCAATTGGAACGGAGAAGATTGTTATATATTCATTCAGTACGATGCATCCGTCACCAATTCAAGCGCATTGTGGAGTTCGGACACAAAGGAAGCTCTGCTGGAAAATTCACCGGACAATGTCCATTATTTTTTCATCTCAAACCGCTTGCAGTCTTCTTCTGATATTTCCGCAATGCAATCAAACTTTGATGAAATACTGGCAGATGCTGATCCGGATTTCCAGATTCACTGGAACAGTCACCTGCATTTTGTTTCTGAGCGGACAAGCCAGCTGGACAACTGGCTGCCGGAAGCTCTCAGTGGAAAATACGCATTGGGTATTGACCGTTTTCAGCGTATCCGCCAAATCGGGTATCTGGGCAATCCCAATGGATTTACCGGGACACACATGAGCTATCTCGCCCATGAAGCCATCTATTATAACTACGAGTGGAATACTTTTTCGGATTTGAACTCGGATATGCTGGAAATCACAGTGTTTGACAGCGTACCCTACGGCGGCGGCTGGTCTCCCACCCTTGTTGACACGGTTGTTTTTCCCGATTCAGAGGTTCTGGAAACAATTGGTCGAATGGAAATCGAAGCCTTTCTGCCGTGTCCTGATTACGACGACGGAAACTGCGATGACTGGGACAGGATTGCCAGACTGAGAGTGTGTGAACTGGACGGAACCGACTGCGTCGAAATCGCCCGCTGGATCACTCCGTTTGACCGGCAGCCGCATTGGCTGACGGATATAACGCCCTTTGTCTCTGCTCTTCACCCCGGCGGTCCCAGACAGGTTCGCTTTACGATTTCCGGCTGGCCCAACAACATGGTGACTGTCAAGCTTCGGCTGTATAGCGAAATCCAGACTTATGGAACACCCAGAGAGGTAATCCCGCTATGGACCGGTGCTCAGTTCAATGAAGACTATAACGAAAATTTCGATCCGCAGATTTTTGCGGTTCCGGAGAATGCGGCACGGGTTGAACTGGTTGCATTTATCACCGGACATGGGATGGGATGTGACACCGGCAACTGTGCGGAATTCTGCAACTCAGGACATTTTTATGAAGTCAACGGCGGAAACAATGATGGATACTTTGAACAAACCCATCCAACCGCGGGCGATACTGACTACTGCATGGAACCGGAAAGAATTGCCCAGGGTACCATTCCCAATCAATGGGGCACCTGGGGATACGGCCGTGCGGGGTGGTGCCCCGGACTGGATGTTCCGCCCTTTATCCATGATATCACCCCCTACATTTTTACCGGCGATGAAAATGTCATCACCTATGAGGGGTGCTATATTCAGTATGAATCCCAGGGCTGTACCGATTGGCCGGCTCCCGTTGACTGCGGCGGCGGATACCAGGCGGAAATTATCTATTCATCCTATATCGTTATTTGGTACTGATTTCTGATCGGCGGGAATATCCATGCCGATTTTTCAAACCCGGATAATAACCCGGGACTGGACGTCGGCCGGCCGGAAAAAATTCTCTCGATCCAGAATATGCAGAAACCGGCACAGTCACAAGGAGCCGTAAACGGGATTTACAAATTTTCTTATTTTAACTTCTGAACCCACCCCTTCCGCAAGAAGCGGGAATACCCCCCTTTGCCCATGTCCGCCCTGTGTGCAGATTAGGCGCTTTTGGCATTCGGTCAGGCAGCGGACGGATTAAACATCATCCGATATTTCGTTGTTTTTTATGTGCCCTTATTCCGAAGCTGTCATTCCGGATTGCTCATCTCCAATTTGCTCCCTGAAATTTTCATTCGGACTAGAAATATTCGGGTTAGATCAGAATTTGGTTTATGAATATTTATCCGACTCATTTATGGCAGGAGGCTCCGTAAATTTACATGCTTGAATTGTGATTGAATTCACACTACAAAGAAATTAATCGGACGTTTGTCTGAAACCATTGGAAGTAATGGACACTGAGAGCCTTATGGAGCAATTCCGGAATCAATATCCGGAAAAGTTCCAGCCCCTGAAAGCAATTTTTTCCAAAATTCATAAAGGCAGTCGGATTTTTATCAGCACTGCCTGCGGTGAACCCCAGTTTCTGGTCAGGGAACTGGTCAAGTTTGTTGAATCCGATCCCAAGGCACTGCTGGACTCTGAAGTCATGCATGTTTGGACACTGGGAGTTGCGCCATACACAGACGAGAAATTCAAACATAATTTCCGGCATAATTCCTTTTTCATCGGCAACAACACCCGCGGGGCCGTAAACGAAGGCCTGGCCGACTATACCCCCATATTTCTTTCAAAAATTCCCCGACTTTTTCAAAATGGATTTGTGCAGGTGGATGTTGCTTTGATCCAGGCATCGCTTCCCGACATTCACGGCTACATGAGCCTGGGAGTCAGCGTGGACATCGTTAAGGCGGCGGTTGAGGTTTCCAAAATGGTGATATTCCAGGTGAACCGGCATATGCCCCGGGTACATGGAGACGGATTTATCCATATATCCAAGGTTGACCACATCGTGCATCACGACGAACCGCTGCTGGAGTTCCAGGATGAGCTGGATAACTCAGTGGCCAATCGAATCGGACAGTTTGTTTCCAGACTGGTAGAAAACGGTGACACCATTCAGGTTGGCTACGGCAGCATTCCAAATGCCATTCTGTCCTGTCTTTCCGGGAAAAAGGATTTGGGTGTCCATACCGAGCTGCTCAGTGACGGGCTTGTCGATCTGATGAAATCGGGGGTGATTAACAATTCCAAGAAAAGCATTAATACCGGAAAATCCATCGCAACGTTCTGTATGGGATATAAGCAGACGTACGAGTATCTGGATGACAATCCTTCCATTGAATTCCGAAGTGTGGATATTACAAATGATCCACTTGTCATTGCCCTTCATCACCGAATGACAGCAATCAACAGTGCCCTGGAGATTGATCTGACCGGGCAGGCAACAGCTGAATCACTGGGTCATATTTTTTACAGCGGCATTGGCGGCCAGGCAGATTTCATGAGAGGAGCCGTGTTGGCGGAGCAGGGCAAAACCATTCTGACGCTGCCTTCGACCGCAGAAAACGGCCGGGTGTCCCGAATCGTACCGTTTCTGAGTGAAGGTGCCGGGGTTACCCTGAATCGTGGTGATATCTATTATGTGGTTACTGAGTACGGAATCGCCTATCTGCATGGAAAAAATATTCGTGAACGGGCTATGGAGCTGATTTCAATTGCTCACCCAAAATTCCGGCCGACGCTTATTCGCGAAGCCAAAAAAAGAAACCTGATTTATCACGATCAGGCATTCATTGCCGGTAAGGGCGGGGAATATCCTGAGCAGCTGGAGTCCTACCGCAAGGATCGGAATGGTGAGGAAATTTTCCTCCGCCCCGTTAAAATCAGCGATGAACCGCTGCTGAAAGATTTATTTTATTCTCTGTCTGACCAAAGCATGTATCGAAGGTTTATCTCAACGCGCAAAGATATGCCTCATGAACTGCTCCAGGACTACGTGGTTATCGATTATACCAAGGAAATGATCATTCTGGTCATTCAGCCGTCTGAAGACAAGGAAGAAGTTCTGGGCATGGGACAGTACCGGATTATTGAGAATACACACACTGCAGATGTTGCGTTTGTGATCCGGGATGAATACCAGAACCGCGGTATCGGCCGGGAACTGCTCAGTTATCTGACACTGCTGGCAAAGAAACAGGGTTTACTGGGATTCAGTGCTGAAGTTCTCATCGATAATTATCCCATGCAGCACTTGTTTGAAAGCATGGGATTTGATATCGAAAAACGAAATGCGGAAGGTATTTATGAAATGAAAATGACGTTTAGGGAGTAGTGCATGGAAAAATTTGCACCAGATATCAAGTATTTATTCGAACCGCGCGCGATTGCAGTGATTGGAGCCTCCGGGAAAGTCGGCAAAATCGGTCACCGTATCATGCACAATATCATCGAAGGAGGGTATCAGGGTCAGGTGATCCCTGTGAATCCCAAGGGCGGTGAAATTATGGGCTGCAGTGTTGTTAAAAATGTGGCCGATGTAAAAACAGAAATTGATGTGGCGGTGATCGTGATCCCGGCACCCTTTGTTTTTGATGCTGTCAGATCCTGTGCTGAAGCCAAGGTGAAATTTCTGTCCATAATTACTTCCGGTTTCTCGGAAGTTGGAAATCTGGATGAAGAACGACAAATCCAAAAATTTGCCAGGAAGCACGGTATGCGCATCCTGGGTCCGAATATCTTCGGTCATTTTTCAGCGAAGGTATCCCTGAATGCCACTTTCGGTCCGACCGAAATTCCAAAAGGGCATGTATCCATCATCACACAAAGCGGTGCGCTGGGTATTGCCATGATTGGAAAAACCGGTGTCCAGAATATTGGATTGTCTTCCATCATTTCTGTGGGCAACAAATCTGATCTGGATGAGGCTGATCTCCTGGAATACCTTATTGATCAACAGGAAACGCAGGCCATTCTGATGTATATCGAAGGGATTCAGAACGGGGCCCGTTTTGTACAGGCACTGAAAAAAGCGACCCTTGTGAAACCCGTGGTCGTCATCAAGTCCGGACGTTCGAAAAAGGGAGCAATTGCGGCTGCATCCCATACCGGGTCCCTGGCGGGTGCGGATGATGTTTTCGACGCAATCATGCATCAGTGCGGGGTCCTCCGCTCCGAGAGTATTCAGGAAGCTCTGGACTGGTGCAAGTTTCTGTCGGAATCCCCCATCCCGAAAGGCGAGAACACCGTTATTATTACCAACGGCGGCGGTGTGGGCGTGCTTGCAACAGATGCATGTGAAAAATACGGAGTAGAACTTTACGAAGACAAATCTCACATGAAAGAGGTTTTCGATCCGGTAACCCCGGATTTTGGTTCTACCAAGAATCCGGTGGATATCACCGGCGGAGCCACTGCCGATGAATACATTTCCGCTTTAACGGCTGCCATGGATGATGATCAGATACACTCCGTCATCGGTCTGTACTGTGAAACAGCTGCAATGACCAAAGAAGCATTGACAGAAATGATACAGGGCACCTATGAGCAGTATCAGCAGGCTGACAAACCGGTGATATTCTCCGTGTTTGGCGGTGAAATGACCGAAAACAGCATTGCTGACCTGAATAAAAACCGCATTCCGGTGTACCGGGATGTCTATGAATCAGTATCCCCTCTCGGTGCACTGTATCGCCAGCGGCGGCATCGGATGCGTGAAATCGAATATCCGCCGACTCCTGAAATTGACTTCAACTCCATTCAATCCATTGTGGATGGTGCCCGGGCCGACAGCCGCAGTTTTCTGCTGGCTCATGAAGGTCAGATGCTCCTGAACGCCGTCGGACTGCCTGGACCGCAAAGCCATATTGCAAAATCTATCGATGAAGCTGTGGATTATGCTGAACAGATCGGATATCCCGTTGTGATGAAAGTGGTATCCAGAGATATACTGCATAAAAGCGATGCCGGCGGAGTGCTGCTGAATCTGGATGACCGCAACGAAGTTGTGGATGCATATCAAACCATTATTCAGAGCTGCCGCAATTATAAATCAGATGCCCGTATTGACGGTATTGAGGTGGTAGAACAGATCAAGCCGGGAACAGAGGTCATTATCGGCGGCCGTCAGGATAAGAATTTCGGACCGGTGATAATGTTCGGACTGGGCGGTATTTACGTGGAAGTCATGAAGGATGTGGCTTTCCGCGCGCTCCCGCTCAGTAAACTGGAAGCCCGTCTGATGGTTGAAGAAATTAAATCGTACCCGCTGCTGCTTGGAGTGCGGGGTGAGGCCCGAAAAGATATTGAATCCATCTTTGAAGCCATCTTCAAAGTCGGGGCCATTATCCAGAATTGTCAGGATATTTCAGATATTGAAATCAATCCCATGATTGTTTACGACCGGGGCAAAGGCATAAAAGCCGTGGATGTTCGTGTATTGTTATCGGATACGGAAAGGAATTAGGAATGAAAAAAATTGTCATGGCATCTATTCGTAAAGATGCCGGAAAAACCGCCATGGCATTGGGGATTGCCAGTGCCCTGAACTGCAAAATAGGATATATGAAGCCGCTGGGCGATCGCCTGCTGTATCGAAAAAAACGTCTGTGGGATTTTGATTCCGCCATTTTTACCAATTTGTTCAAAATAGATGAATTGCCGGAAGACATGAGTATCGGGTTTGATCATTCCAAACTGCGGTACATGTATGATGAGGATAGCTGCTGTCAGCGTTTGACTGAAATGGTGGCCCAAAACTCCAAAGGAAAAGATGTTCTGCTGATTGAAGGCAGTCAGGATCTGTCCAGAGGGGTCTCTGTGCATCTGGATCCGCTGACCATTTGTCGGTCGACAGGTGCTGAGCTGATCATTGTTGTCAGCGGTAATTCCGACGAAATCATTGATGATCTCACCTATCTGAAGCATTCCGTCAACCTGACCGATATCAACGTTGCGGGAATCGTGGTGAATAAAATCAAGGACGTGGAAGATTTCACGAATGTGCACTCGGCCACGCTGGAAGACCTGGGATTCAGGATTCTGGGACTGGTTCCGTATGTCAAGGACTTGACATATCCAACAATGAAGTTCATTTCAGATATTCTGTTTGCCAAAGTTCTCACCGGTGATCAGAAGCTGGGTGAAACCGTTCATGAAATTTTTGTGGGCGCGATGTCTGCGGATGCCGTTCTGAGAATGGAACGGTTTAAAAAATCCAAAAAACTGATTATTACCAGCGGGGACCGGACAGACATGATCCTGGCAGCCATAAACACCGACTGTATCGGTATTGTACTGACCAACAATCTACTGCCGCCTCCCAATGTACTGGCACGTGCCGGTGAGAAAAACATCCCGGTTTTACTCAGTCAGGGCGATACGTATAAAACTGCCAAAAAAATCGATCAGATGGTTCCTCTGCTGAGCCATACCGATGATGGGAAAATTGAAGTCATTCGGAACCTGGTTGCTGAAAATATTGATACAGACAACCTGATCTGAAATATTCAGTCAGGGACTTTTTTACTGAAAACGGATGGCAGCAGCCATCCGTTTTTTTTGTTGGAATCAACCAAAATCTTACTTAAAAATCTTCTGCTTCAAAGCGGTTCAGGACCGTTCAGTATCCCAGTGTCAAATCCACTTTGTTTGTTTCAGTTTTTCCCTTAATCAGTTTGTTCACCAAACGGCCCAGATGCTGATACCGTCTGATTTCAATATCCTCGGTATCAAACGCACCGCCGCGGTGGGGGCTCATGACCACATTATCCAGTTCATGGAATGGATATTTCGACGGCAGGGTACTGGTTCGCCGGGACTCACTATCCGGATACCTGTACCAGACATCCAGAGCGGCGGCGCCAATGGATTGGGTCTGCAGAGCCTGGAACAGTGCCTCCTCCCTGATAATTTCAGCCCGACCGATATTTACCAGCACAGCGTCGCGTTGCATGGCTGACAATTCCTTTGAGCCTATCAAGCCTCTGGTCTCATCTGTAAGGGGCAGGCAATTAAAAACAATACTGCAGCGGGAAAGCAGGTCATTCAGCTTTGAAATGGGAAAGCATTGAAAATCACTGCCCTTCGACATTGTGATATTCCGTTTCCTGATCCCCATCACCCTGATGTGGAATCCCAGGCACATTTCCGCTATCCGGCGGCCGATCGAACCAAATCCAATGATCAGTGCAGTTCGATTTTCAAGAAGCAGTCGTCCGGGACCGCCATACCGCAGACTCCAATTTCCCTTCCTCAATTCCCGGTCAACCGGTATAACATGCTTGAATGCTGCCAGCATCAGCGAAAACGCCAGTTCTGCTGCTGCACCGGCGTTGTGATGAATATTATGGACGGTAATTCCGGGAATGGACAGAACATCGTTTCGCGTGACTGGCGGCAAACCGGCCCATGGGATAATCAGATGTTTCAGTGATGAACTGCTTCGCAGGAGTTCACGTTCGGGCCTGCCGGCAATCAGTATCTGAAAATCCGAATCGACTGACGCTTGCCTGCCCCACGAGATTCGGACACCTGATTCGATTTCCTCTCTGAACAAGTTCAGATATTTCTGAATCGGCTCCGACTGAAAATGAACACCAATATCCGTACTGGACTTCACTGGGTTCCCGGTCAATCGGAATGCTTTCGGGCACCCTCTATCAATGAGTGAACAATGGGTATGATGATCAGGGTCAGCGGCATTGCAAAACCAAGTCCGAAAATGAAACTGAATCCCATCGGCTGCCAGGATTCTTCTGCATATGTCAGCGGAAGCAAACCGATAATGGTGGTAATGGTGGTCAGTAGAATCGGTCTGATTCTGACCAGTGACGCGTTAACAATCGCATCTTCGAGGCTGTATCCTCTGGCATTGAGCTTATTGATGTAGTCGATCAAAATAATGGAGATATTTACGACGACTCCTGCCAGGCCCACGATCGCAATCAGTGCCACCAGGGCAAATTCTTCACCCCCGATGAACAGACCATAAATCGCGCCGAATATACCAAATGGAATCGTAAGCATAATGGTCAGCGGTTGGCTGAAGGACCGGAACTGGGCCACCATCAGGATATATATGAGTATAATTGCGATGATGAATGCTTTGCCCAGATCGACAAAAGATTCGTTGAATTGTTCAAAATCACCGGAGTAATTGAATTTGTATCCGGCAGGCAGTTTTTTTCGGGTCAGACGATTCTGAAGTTCCTTGGTGATTTGATAGGCCTGCGCTCCCGGTGCCGGATTGGCGGAGATTCGAATCACTCGTTCACTGTCAAAGTGATGAATCGCGGCCATACCGCGGTCAATGACAAAATCCGCTACCTGACGCAGCTGCACCGGCTGCATCATCCGGTTCAGGATAGCAATGTTTTTCAGATCTTCAATGCTGTCCCGCCACTGTTCCTGCAGACGGACTGTCACCTCAATATCTTCATCGTCCAGACGCACCGTCGTGGCCTCCGTCCCATTGATGGCGGTTCGAACAGTACTCACGATATCGGCCGTGCTGACCATCATTCGGGCTGCCTTTACCCGGTCAATCACAAAACTGATTTCCGGATACCCTTCCTCAAAATCGTCTCGAATGTCAATGGCTCCGCCAATGTCTGTCAGGACACCTTTCACTTCCTCCGCCAGCTGTTCCAGTATCTGAAAGTCAGGACCAATGATTTTCAAACCGATGGGAGCATCGGAAGGCGGACCGCCGCCCACGGAGGGCAGGTCGATTTCAGCTCCGGAAATGAATTTCAGATCATTCCTGATTTTATCCTGCAGCTGCTCTGATGTCAGGGTTCGTTCATTTTCATCCACCAGATCAATGATGATCTGGGCAAAATTTTCACTGGTGCCGGATGCAAAATCATACACACTGGCTCCGCCGCCGCCGATGTTGGCTACGAAATTCGTGACATACGGATCGTAATCAGATCCGGCGAGCACTGTTTCCACTTCCGCGCTTATGTGGTCGGTTACTTCAAGCGGTGTCCCAATCGGCGTTTCCACATTGACATAGATCTGTCCCACATCTTCCGGCGGGAATAGGTTGACCGGAACGATTTTCAACGCCATCAGCAGTATTGCTCCGGTGACATAGGGTATGATACTGGCCAGGAAAATCTTCCGGTGTTTCAATGCAAACCGCAGAATAGGTTCGTAGAACTCCTGTATTTTCCTGGTAAGCCGGGTTCCGAAATTCTGATGCTGAAGTTTGTGCAGCGTCATCGGGGAACGCATAAACCTGGAGCTGACAGTCGGATTCACAATGATGCCGACAAAGAAAGAGGAAACCAGAGCCATGGATACCGTGATCGGAATGAACTTCATGAAATCACCCATGGTCCCCCCCATGAGAAGCATTGGCATGAAGGCCGCAAGCGTGGTCAGGGTGGATGTTAAAATAGGCAGAGCCACTTCCTTTGTCCCCATGGCTGCTGCGTGCTGACGGATTCCGGTATTGGGTATCAGGGTGCGATCAACAGAATCCAATTGTTCATCTGTGACATTGTCGAGTTTCTCACCATGTTGATCCAGATTGTCCCAGTCGGTGGATACTCCCAATGCAAGAGCACCGAGAAAGCGTTTTTTCAAAATTCCGTGATGCCGGTAGATGTTTTCCACCACTACCACCGCATTATCCACAATCATACCAATCACCAGAATCAGTGAAAACAGGGTAATCGAATTCAAAGAGGTATCTGACAGCCAAAGGAGGAAAAATGCGGTAAAAATGGTCAGAGGCAGCACGATTCCTGCAATCAGGGAATTGCGCAGACCAAGAAAAATAAACAGCGTTACCGTCACCAGAACAAGTCCGAACAATCCTGATTTTCCCAACTGGTTCAGCTGATCCCGTATCCATTTGGCCTGATCACCCGTGACGGCAATATTGGTTCCCGCAGGAAGCCAGCTTTTCGCGCTGTCCAGATATTCCATTACATCTTCGGTAATGGAAATAGTGTTGGAACCCTGACGCTTCTTGATTGCTAAGGTGATAGCCGGCTGACGGTTCAGACGCGCATAACTTTCGGTATCTTTTTGTCCATCTATGATTTCGGCAATATCACGCAGCCGTATCACACGGTTTTCCAGACCGGCTATGGCAATATCGCCCAGGGCATATATATCCTCAACATTTCCTTTTACCTGGGTGACGTATTTTTTTCCGCCAAGATTCAGGCTGCCGCCCGGGATTTCCAGATTTTCACTGGCAATAAGCCCCAGTATTGCTGTGATTGTCAGCTGATATTTCTGCAGTTTCGCAGGATCGATGTTCACCTGGAACTCGCGTTCCACACCGCCGATAACATCACAGCTGAGCACATCAGGGATGTTTTCAATATCGGATTTCAGCGTCTCCGCAGTTTTTGTCAGCTTTATGTAATCACTGCCGTCCAAAGAGACCACCATCATGGGAATGTCACTGAAGTTGAGTTCCAGAATCATCGGATCAATGATATCATCCGGCAGCTCACTTTCAACATCGGCAACAGCTTCCCGAACATCCTTCATTTTTTCATCAATGTCTGATCCCACTTCGAAATACACTGCAATGCTGGAACTTCCCTGATCGCTGGACGAATTGATGTAATCCACGTCTTTCAGGCCGCGAAGCTCGTCTTCCAGTTTATTTGTAATTAATGATTCCACCTGATTGGGGGGAGATCCGGGATAGGGCACGATTACCAGAACCAAAGGAATGGATATATCCGGATTCAGTTCTTTTGGCATCGTGATAAATGCAAGAAATCCGGCAATTATCGGCATCAGAATAAACAATAGAAATACAACACGCCAATTGTTTATGACAAATCTGAAAAATTTCATATCTTCATCCTTTGATGGCTGAGCGGTTTGGAAATCAATAGATTACTTCAGGTTCGCCAGCAGTTCATCCAGACTGTCCCAGTGCTTCAGAACTTCCACTGGATCACCCGGTTTGCAGTACGCCTGTCCTTTTACCAGCAGCTGTTCACCTGCTTCCAGTCCGCTTTCAATGAGAACCCGGTTATTCATCAGACTTTTAAGTGCCACCTGCCGCTCCACTACCTTTCCTTGATCAAGGATATAAGCTGTCCAGCGTCCGGCTTTTTTATTCAGGGCAATTCCAGGAATTACCAGTTCATTTGAGGTCTCCGGTTCAAAGAGATGAATGGTGCAGCTCCAGCCGGGTCTCAAAGTGAGTTCCGAATTATCAATTTCAATTTTGACCGGATAGCTGCCGTCGAGGCCGGGTGTCATGCCGGCAAAGACTACCCTGCCGAAAAAAACGTCATCAGGGTTCTGAGAGACGGTAATCTCGGCAATAGAATTCACTGCAATCCGGCCAATCTGGTCTTCGTTTACAGACAGATTTATTTTCAAACGTTTGATCTGGTGCAGGATATAGGCAGGATTCTGAGGACCTGCAAGCTGTCCGATTTCCAGAAATCTTCCACCAAGATATCCCTCTGCGGGTGCGGTAATCACCGTTTTCTCAAACTGCCTTCGAGCCAGATTCAGAGCTGCTTCAGCCTGTTTCAATTGTGCAGCTGCTGCATCCCGGGCAAGACCAACACCCTCCATGATTGTATCGCTGGAGAATCCCTCATCCTGCAGCTGTTTCTGACGGTTGTAATCCGCCTCAGCATTGCGG
Source organism: uncultured bacterium (assembly GCA_964527215.1). Taxonomy (GTDB): domain Bacteria; phylum Fidelibacterota; class Marinisomatia; order SCGC-AAA003-L08; family JACNLC01; genus CAZGNZ01. Next base: position 56,347 of record CAZGNZ010000019.1, read on the forward strand.
TGAGCCACTTCGGCCACATCCCAGGCGGCTTCGGCCTGCTGCAGTCCCAGGCGGTAATCCGTTTGTTCAATGAGAGCCAGGGGCTGTTCTGCCCTGACGTGGGTACCTTCAATCTCAAAAATATCTTCAACTGTTCCCGGTGCTTCCGGATATATTTCAATGGATGCACTCGGCTGCAGCAAACCCGAAAACTCCATCGATACACGGGTTTCAAGTTCAACAACATTTGTGGTTTCCACATTAATAAGATCCGCAGCGGCTTCCTGTTCATTCCCGGGCTGACAGGCCGTTAGCAGGATAAGCCCCATGATTAGTAATACAATCACTGGTCTGTACATGGTCTCCTCGATATCATTCGTTTAATAGGTTAGCGGTAGCCCGCACAAATTCATTAACTGGTTATAACTGATGAACCGGTCGATCCGGGTATTGATCAAATTGATCTGTGCATCCCTGTATGCGTTGCGGGCATCGATAAGTTCGATTTGAGTGCTTTCACCGGATTCATAACTGATTTCAACTGCCTGATAGTTTTGTTCCGAAGAAGTCAGCTGCTGTTCTGCCAGCAGCAGTGATTCGTTCAGGATCTGGTACTGCAGAAAACCGGATTCAACTCCAAGAAGTACGCCGTCTTTCACCGCAAGATTATTGTAACGGGTTTGACGCAACTGGGCTCGCGCCTGGTTCAGCCTGGCAACATTCCCCAGCCCTGTCGGCAATTCAAATGAAGCACTCAGGATATAATTCCAGGATTCAGCTTCTGAAAAGGCTGATACCTCCGTGTCTTCCTGCCAGTGGTAGGCCACGCCGACACTGGGGAGAAATGCTCCATAGTTGGCTCGAACCCCCCATTGGGAGATATCTTCTGCCACGGATGACATTCGCATTCCGGGGTTACTCCGGAGAGCAATGGCCTTCAGGTCATCCAGACCGTGTATCAGGTTCACTTCCGGTATCGTCAAATCCAGTTCATACGAATGGGTTAACTCCCGTCCCATGACCATATTCAGCTGAATTTCAGTAAGTCTTACTCCCTGTTCAGCCGCTAAAACTGCCTGACTGATTGTTGTCTGACTCACATCTGCCCGAAGCTTGTCACGAACATCCACAACTCCCAGCTCGTACATTCTGCCGATCATTCTCGTTGTCTCGCTTATAAGGTCGCGGGTATCCCGGGTCACTTCCAGCAGTCCGTTCATTTTGACCAGATTATAATAGGCTGTGATTGTTTTCAATCGAACGTCCAATGAATCTGAGTTGTGTGATATTCGGCTGATATCCTGGCTGAGTCCCGCCATCCTGCGGGCGCTGAAGAGAGCACCGCCGGTAAACAGCGGCATGCTGACGTCCACGGTTTTCTGTCCCTGGGTTTCCGGAAGGATGATCAAATCCACAACGGGCGGATTATTCGGATCGTCCGGATTTTCCGGATCAAACGATGGATTTGGAAATTCAGTGGCAATTTCCTTATTCCACATATTTGTATAGCCAAGAGTGACCGTCGGCAGCATATTGCTGGTAGATTCCCAGGTATTCCAGTAGGACCGGCTATAGTCTGCCCGACTGCCCTGCAGTTCAGGATTATACTTCAATGCAGTATCCACCGCAGACCTGCATGTCAGCTTTTCAGCTGCCAGGACGGGACAAAGCAATAACACACTGATGAATATCAACAGGTTATTTTTTATGGGCATAACAATTTCCTAATTAACACACGTGCTGTACAAATCCTGATTCAGATGGTTGTCGCGATTTGTAAAAATTAAACATTTTGATAATCATATAATGTAAAATAGGAATATGCATCGATCAAAAGTATTAATTAAAGATTCCAATATCCATATATCCAGATTTAATACTAAACTTCATGACCTATTTTTGAATGAAATTCAGCTGTTTGATCAGCGTATTTAACCATCGATCACACGCCAAAATAAATTGAAGGATTTTAAACATGAAGAGAAGATCATGGGCTGAGCCTTGGAAGATTAAAATGGTGGAGCATCTCAGGATGACAACCCCTGAGGAAAGGTTGACGGCCATCAAAGAAGCCGGATACAACACGTTTCTGCTGCGGTCGGCGGATGTGTATATTGATCTCCTTACGGACAGCGGCACAAATGCGATGAGCGACGTCCAGTGGGCCGGACTGATGACGGGTGATGAAGCCTATGCGGGAAGCCGGAATTTTTATCATCTGGAAGCAGCCATCAACGAATACTATTCTTATAAATATGTTGTCCCCACCCACCAGGGTCGCGGTGCAGAACACATGATTTCCCAGATAATGATAAAAGACGGTGATTATGTTCCTGGCAATATGTACTTTACTACCACGCGCCTTCATCAGGAGCTTGCCGGCGGCAAATTTGTGGACATCATTGTTGATGATGCACACAATACCGAAAGCATGCATCCGTTCAAGGGTGATGTGGACCTGAATAAACTTCAGAACCTGATTGATGAAGTGGGTGCGGAGAATATCCCGTATGTCAGTATTGCAACCACTGTAAACATGGCCGGCGGTCAGCCGATATCTCTGGGCAATCTGAAAGCATTGCGGAAATTGACAAAAAAACACAATATTCCCATCGTTCACGATATGACCCGCGTGGCTGAAAATGCCTGGCTGATCAAAGAACGGGAAGAAGGCTACCAGGATAAAACAGTCAAAGAAATTGTCTTCGAGATCTGCTCGCTTACGGATCATGCAACCATGAGCGCAAAAAAGGATGCCTGTGTCAATATTGGCGGATTCATGGCTACGAATGATCCCAAGATTTATGAAAAAGCACAGAATATGGTTGTGGTTTTTGAGGGACTGCATACCTACGGCGGGATGGCCGGCCGTGATATGGAAGCTGTCGCCATTGGAATTTCAGAATCCGTTCACGACGATTATATTCGCTCGCGTGTGGGCCAGACCGTCTATCTGGGAGAAAAACTGCTGGAATGCGGGATTCCCATTGTTCAGCCTATCGGAAGTCATGGAGTTTTTCTGGATGCAAAGAAGTTCCTGCCCCATCTTGAACAGGACGTCTTCCCGGCCCAGACCCTGGCGGCAGAAATCTATCTTGAATCAGGGGTTCGAGGCATGGAACGCGGAATTGTATCCGCCGGGCGGAACAAAGAAACCGGTGATCATAACCGTCCCAATCTGGAGTTGGTGCGCATGACTATTCCGCGCCGGGTGTACACTCAGTCGCATATGGACGTGGCAGCTGAAGCAATATTGGACGTGTATGAACGCCGTGAAAGCATCACAGGATTGAAACTCACCTATGAACCTGAATATCTGAGATTTTTCCAGGCACGGTTTGAACCGGTGCAGTAATTTCGCTGAAAATCACAGATAAAATATTTACGGATCGCTTTTGCGGTCCGTTTCTTTATGCTGGAATTGTATTTATTCACATATTCAGATAGTGATAAATTGAGTTAGCCCGCATATTTCACGAGAAATTGATTACGATGATATATCTGGTCGATTCTGTTTCAATTACGCTTGATATTTGTTCTCATTGTACTCTTCAGTACAAGATTGTTCAAATATTATTGCAAGCCTTGCATAATCATCCAGCTTCTCCATCTCATTTCGAAGCATCATGAAATATCCGGGTTAGAGTGAATAATCCTATTCTGTTCCCAAGGACTAAACTGAATTGACAACCTGTCATAAACAAATGCACCACGGAGTATAACATGGATCCGAATATCCTCTGGCATCCCGATGAACACAGAATTCAAAATTCACAGATGGATGCTTTCCGTCGATTTGTCAATCAGCGGTATGATGTCAACTTCCACACGTATGATGCACTGTATAAATGGTCGGTGACTGAGTTGGAAGCATTTTGGGGATCAGTCTGGGATTTTACAGAGATTATCAGTACAGTCCCATACACGTCTGTCGTCTGCAATGCTGATTCAATGCCGGGTGCAGAATGGTTTCCGGGTGCACATTTGAATTTTGCACAGAACCTGCTTCGATTCAAAGATGATTCTCCGGCTGTGATTTCCTGGACCGAATCCGGCGGCCCGTCGGTGCTGACGTTTGCTGAGCTGCATGTTCAAACCGCCCGAGTTGCAGCAGCAATGCTCAATGCAGGAATTCAGCCTGGAGACCGGGTGGCGGCATTTATGCCAAATATTCCTGAAACCGTTACAGCAATGCTGGCCGCTGCCAGTATTGGGGCGGTCTGGTCCTCCACATCCCCCGATTTTGGCATCCAGGGCGTCGTGGACCGGTTCAGACAGATTCAGCCGAAATGGCTCTTTACCGCATCAGGATATATGTTCAAAGGCAAGTGGATTGACATCAATCCCAAGCTGGAACACATTATTGATGAGCTGCCCTCGCTGACGCGGGTGATTCAGCTGAAGGGCAAACGATCTGCTTCATTGAATTCCAATCTGATTACCGGCTGGGATGAAATACAGGGAGCACCTGACTGTGATCTGGAATTTGAATCGCTTCCTTTCAGTCATCCTCTGTATATAATGTTTTCTTCCGGAACAACCGGTCTTCCCAAAAGCATTGTGCACTCCGCAGGCGGAACACTGATCCAGCATCTGAAAGAACTGGTTCTGCACACAGACCTTAAACGAGGTGATCGGATTTTTTATTATACTACCTGCGGATGGATGATGTGGAACTGGCTGGTAAGTTCTCTTTCGGTTGGGGCAGCCGTAGTACTGTATGACGGAAATCCGTTCTTTCCAGACAGCCGGCGGCTGCTTCGAATGATTGATGAGTCTGGAATAAATATTTTCGGAACCAGCGCAAGGTATATCGCCGCCCTCCAGGAGTCCGGAGTAAAACCAAAATCAGATTCCGATTTCCCAAGTTTGCAAACCATCCTGTCAACCGGTTCTCCGCTGTCTCCAGCCAGTTTTGACTACGTATATCGGGAATGGAAAGAGAATGTACAGTTAAGCTCCATTGCCGGAGGAACAGACATTATCTCCTGTTTCAATCTTGGAAATCCAGTACTTCCTGTTGTTCGGGGCGAAATACAGTGTCGCGGACTGGGAATGAAAGTGGAAAGCTATGATGCCTTCGGAGAGCCGGCTGTGGGTGAAAAAGGTGAACTTGTCTGTACCCTTCCGTTTCCAAGCATGCCGGTGGGTTTTTGGAATGATGAAGACGGCGAGAAGTACCACAATGCATATTTCAAGACGTTCAAGAATATCTGGCATCACGGGGATTTTATTATAATCAGCCGCCATGGCGGTGTAACAATGTGCGGACGCTCAGATGCCACTCTGAATCCTGGCGGAGTGCGAATGGGGACCGCGGAATTTTATGCAGTTCTGGAAAAACTGGAAGGCATTGCGGATTCTGTGGTTGTTGGGCAGAACGAGCAGGGCGACGAGAAAATTATCCTGTTTGTGAAGCTGGATCAGAACCTGATGCTGGATGAGATGCTGGAAATCCGCATTAGGCAGACACTCCGAAAGGAATGCAGTCCAAGACATGTCCCATGGAAAATTTTTCAGGTGCGTGAAATCCCATATACCATAAACGGAAAAAAAATAGAAATCGCTGTCAAACAGACCATCAACAATGAACCGGTGCTGAATCTGGATGCACTGATCAATCCTGATGCGCTCAAGGAGTATGCATATCTGATGCGCGGAAAATAAACACCCCGCAGCTTACTGCGGGGTGTCTGATTAAATGTGTCTGCAGATTTTCACCGATTCATCTGATGTTTATGGACCATCAGACTACAGGATGATATTCATTCCAAGACTGACATTGACGCCACCGGGAACATCCGGATCCACGCCCTGAACAGTATATCCGAACGGATCCGTTTCCCATTCACCCCCAAAAGTTTTCAGGTACCCGACCGTTCCTTCTATCCCAAGTTTTGGAGTAAGACTGTATTTCATATTCATGCTTGGCTGTATCACAATATATGAATTTAAAAACTTAAACTGATCCATACCGTCCAGACTGCCTGCAGGATCGTCAAATGTCGGAATCACCCTGACCTCAGCCGTTTCCATACTGGTGCACCCGCCGCCGAACAGCATTTCACCTTCAATTGAAAACGCCTTGCTGAGCCGGTCCTCCCGGGCAATCGAGATACCGCCGTACCAGGAATTGACTTCAAGATGGTTGGAATTATTATTAAACATCGCACTCTGCTTGTCACCGTACCACGCTCCTGATGCACCGATCTTCCAGCCGTTTCTCAGCCACATGCTGAAATCGAGTTCGTTGAAAATCAGACCTTTGTCGGCGATTTCACTGAAACCCATGGCACCAATCACCTGATTCAGTTCTTCAAAATCGAAATCCAGCCAGCGTACGTGAAACCCCAACTCAAACCGATGATGATTCATCAGGCAATCGTGGTGTTTTCGAATCAGTCGTTTTTCCCGCTGCTCTGCTTTATCGCAGACTTGGGCGCGGTATTTATCCGGAAATGGTTGGTTCTCTCGAATTTTCTTCATTTCCCGCACGCGGCGGTTTTCTTTTTCGCCGGACGATTCCTGCATCTCAAAAATATTGACTTCATCTGAATCTTCATCAAAATAAATGGTTTTCACCAGACCGTCATCCGAATGAATGGTGATGACCTTCTGATCGATAAACTCATTTATATCCAATTCACCCGAATCCTGTGCTCTGATCCTGATTTCTTCCCGGAGGGATTCAGGCAAAAATTCATTGCCCTTCGAATAGTGTATCGGTCCGTTTTTGGTAACGATAACTTCCTCTGTTACTATACAGTCGTCTTTGTCTTTTCCTGAATCCCAGTCAGATTCATTCAGCAGTTTTTCTATCTCAATGATGATTTCGCCGTCCAAATCATCCAGGAAAACCTGATGTTCTTCATTGGGACCTTCCGGGCTTTCAAGAATGATGTTTCCATCCGAATTCATAATTTTCAAGATCGTATTCGAATGTTCATCTGCAACATCCGCTTTCAGGATTTCGGCAACTACGGAGCCATCATCGCCGAGTTTAATGATGATGGTTTTCCGGCCGTCCTCATTTTCTGATTCTTCAATCCATACCGCATGTTCACGGTCAGAAGTCAAATCAATATCCAAATCAAGTGTTTTAATGAGGGAGTCCAGATTGATATCGGTTTCAATGTCTTGCAGGATAATGATCTTCTCCTCGGAGGATTTCTCCGCTTCCGCGGCGAACATCGGGACGGTCAGTAGATAAAAGAAAAGAATTGATAATACAGGCGCGCTGGCAATCATATTTTTCTCCAGGTATTTATTCTGTTACAAGGTAAAGGGGGTTTACAAACAGCCTGATCCCGAATTGGGATACAGCGTGCTCGCAACGGTGATTTGACACAGAAAGTTCCGAGGATTTCTGCAGTTCAGGAGAGAGGTTAAATTATGGTGCCAGCGGTGTCTTAAACAGTATCCGGATGATGGTCAGCCGAGGACATCCTCAACTTTGCGCATCAGTTCCAACGGGCTGAAGGGTTTAACAAAATAATCATCTGCGCCGGCCTGTTTTCCCCGTTCCTTGTCGGTGTCCTGATTCTTTGCTGTCAGCATAACAATATTAATATTTCCGGTTTGCGGATCATTCTTCAATGCTTCGCAGACCTCAAATCCATCCAGTCCGCCTTCGGGCATCATAACATCCAGCAGGATCAGGTCCGGCTGCATTGACCTGGCAATATCCAATGCTTCAGGACCGGTACCCGCCTGCAGTATTTCATAATCCCCAATTCGCAGTGTCACCTCAATTAACTCTCGAACTTCCGGTTGATCATCAACTATAAGAATCTTTTTCATAATGATTTTCTCAGTTAACTCAATATACGGTTCACAGTTTGTTTAAGTGCATGCTCATTGAGTGGTTTTCCCAGAAACGCATCTGCTCCCATTTTAAGACTGAATTCCCGATCTGATTCTTTGACTGAAACAAAAATCACCGGGATATCCTGTGTTTCCTCATCAGTTTTCAGGGATCGGTACAAATTCAGGCCATCCGCGTCGGGCAGAATGATGTCCAGGGATATTAAATCCGGTTTGAAAGATTTAACAATTCGTAGAAAGTTCTTACTGTAATTTACAGTTTTAACCAAATAGTTTTCTTCTTCAAAATAATACTTCAGAAGATCGGCAACTGCCTCATCGTCATCCAGAACAAGAATTCTTTTTTTGTCGATCGTGTCCATAATACTCGTTTCTGTGAATAATTATTATTGTGGTTTTCTTTACTTGAGAATCTTCTGTATCAGCAATCACGCCCGAGACGACTGTTAGGGGCTTTCTGAACTGTTGTTCGGGATACTGAAGTACACACTTGTACCGCTGCCAAATTCGCTTTCAACCCAGATTTTTCCATCATGAGCTTCGATGATATGTTTGGCAATGCTCATCCCCAGTCCAGTACCTTCGATGGCATTATTGGAAGTATCAGCACGATAAAATTTGTTAAATACCTGTCTGATTTCTTCATCCCTCATTCCGATACCCTGATCGGTAATCCGTACCTGGATTGAATTGTTAAAAGCCTCCTCGAATATTTTTATGGGTCCGCCGTCCGGAGAATACTTCACCGAATTACTGATCAGGTTTTTCAGTACCTGGGCGATTTTATCCCTGTCGGCAATTATCTGATCTGTGTCTTCCATCATATGCAGTTCAAACTGATGGTTATCCTCCTGGGAGATGAAAGGTTCAGCAACTTCATGGATGATGTTGGACAGATGGCATTCTGATTTCTGCAGAGCAAAACTTGATCCTGATTCGATTCTTGAAAGATCCAGCAAATCATTGATTATGGCTGCCAGATTTCGGGACTGATGGTTGATATGAGTCAGAAATTTCTCATGTTCCTGGTCTGACAGTCCCTTTCGCATCAGCAGTATTTCTGAAAACCCTGAATAGACGTAATCGGCGTCCTCAGTTCATGAGCCGCAGTTGAAATAAATTCTGACTTCATTCGATCCACTTCCCGTTCGTGACTCACATCATGGAAAATGGCGATGATACCGGTTGCATGACCGTCCCGACCGCGAATAGTGGATGTTCGGGCTCTAAGGATTTGCGGCGATTTTGCCCCTGATTTTCGAATATCAAAATCAAACTGACCGCCTGATTCGTGCTTTGACAGGGTTTCTTTGATCCGTTCCCTCAAGGTCAGTTCCGAGAAGGCAAAATCCACAGGCCGGTTGATTACATCCGACAGTCGGACATTCAGGAAGTCTTCGGCGGCTCGATTCATCAGAACCACATTGTAGTACATATCAGTGACGATGAGGCCATCCGCCATTGATTTGAGAATCCCATCTATGTAATCCCTGGCATGCTCTGCATCACTGAGTGCAATATTCAGTTCCCCAGTTCGTTCGTCCACTTTCTTCTCAAGATCTTTTCGGTACTCGATCAGCTCCGTGATATCCTGTCCCACACCGATCACTCCCGTAACCGTGCCATCCACTGCTCTGCGCGTGCTGGCATTCAGTATCACGGTAACCCGTTTTCCGTCTTTACGAACCAGAGGCAGTTCAAAATTAACCGTTTCAATACCCTTCAGTGCCCGGTTAAATATTTTTTCCACCTGGTCCTGATTTTCCTCAGCAATGAAATCCCTGACCAGGTCCTTTCCCAGAACTTCCGATTTGGAATATCCCAGTATCTGTCTGGCCATTTGATTCCATTCATTGACGGCTCCCTGGGTATCGATTCCAAAAATGGGAGCATTGGCAGTGTTTATCAGCTGTGCAAGTTCTTTGGCCACCTGTTCCAGAGCATCCCGGCTTTTTTTCCGCTCTGTGATATCTTTGAATACAACGACGCTGCCGACCACATCATCCATTTCCACCATCGGTGTTACCACATACTCCACCGGGATCATACTGCCGTCCGACGTCTGAAACAATTCATCGTCCCGCCTGATGGTTTTATTCAGTTTCCAGGCTGCCATGATGGGATACTCGCCATCCGGGTAGCGATTTTTGTCCCGCTTGGGGTGAATCCAGTATGGATTGCTGTCACTGTTAATAGCGCTCTCAATTTCCAGCCCCAACATTCCTGCAGCAGCCGGATTGATAAAAGTAAACTTACCCTGAAGATTGATCCCAAAAATGCCTTCACCTGCAGTATTCAGAATCAGTTCATTCTGCCGCCGAAGTTTTTCAACCGCTATTTCCGCATTTTTCTTTTCGGTGATATCCAGTATCTGCATTGTCAAATAGGAATCACTCTGGATTTTTTCAGAAATTCTGGATGCACTGACATTGGTCCAGATAATATGATCATCAATGGAGAGAAAACGACTTTCGAAATGCACTTGGCTGGTTTTCCCTTCCGCCACCTGATTCATGACGGACAGGCAATATTCCAGTGATTCCGGATGCAGCAATTCCTGAATTTTTCTCCCTGCAATAATGGTTTCTTCCATGCCGATCATATGACAGAAACTCTGATTGGCCTGCTGGATTTCTCCGCCTGGTTTCAGGATTATCATCCCGGCAGCTGCGCTCATGAAAGACTGCCGGAAACGTTCCTCACTTTCCTGCAGCTGGTTTTGGAGAGCCACCTTCTCCATGCATTTCTGTATGGAAAAGTGCAGGACTTCAAAACTTATGGGTTTCTTGATATAATTGGAAGCACCCAGACTCAGCGCTTCGATGGCATTTTCAAGATCACCATGTCCGGTGATAACAATGGACTGCAGTTCAGGGTAGGAGGTACGGGTATGTTTTAGAAGATCAATACCGGTGACACCCGGCATACGAATATCGGTGACCATCACATCAAACGGATTTTCCCCCAGTGCCTTAATGGCTTCCTGTGCGGAATTCACCGTCATTATATCATACATGGTGGAGATGCGTTCCAGCCCGCGGCGAATCAGGCCGCAGAGCCGCTGCTCATCTTCAACTATTAATACATTGTACTTTGATACATTCATGTGCCAGGCTCAGTATAATCGGAATACTGGTTTCGAATCCGGTAATAAGAATACGATTCACTACGTCACACTTTCGCGAATATCTTCGATCGTTCCCAGCGATTCAATGAATGCATCATACACCTGGGGATCGAAGTGGGTTCCCACACCCTGCTTCATAATATCCAGCGTCTTATCCACCGACAAAGCAGGCTTGTATACTCTTTTCGTCGTAAGGGCGTCAAATACGTCAACCACCGCAACGATTCTTCCTTCAATGGGTATTTCCGATCCCACCAGATTCTGGGGATATCCGGAACCGTCATATTTTTCATGGTGTGTGTATGCAATACGGTCAGCCATCTGCAGGGTTTCGGATTTTGAATCTTTCAAAATCAGATGGCCAATATAAGAATGCATTTTCATCTGCTCGTATTCTTCTGCCGTGAGTTTACCTGGTTTCAGAAGGATACTGTCAGTGATTCCGATCTTGCCCACATCATGCATGGGGCTGGCAAGCTTGATAAGGTTGATGAATTCCTTCTCAAACTGCATCGCTTCCGCCACAACTTCGCTGTATGCGCTGATTCGCTTCAGGTGAGTGGCAGTATCATCATCCCGGAATTCAGCGGCAATGGACAGCCGATAAATCGTTTCCAGGTTGGCTTCCTTGGTTTCTGAATAGGAATCAAGAAGCTGAATGTAAAGCTTTCGGAAGTCTTCAGCATATGACCTCAGCTGTTCTTTTTCCTTTTCCAGTTCCTGATTTTTCTGTTTGATGAGGGAATAGGCCTGCTCGAGCTCATCACGTTTAGCCTTTTCCTCATTGTAAATTCTCGCCAGGTCTCTGGCATATAGTTCAGTCTGATCGTATGTAATGGATTTCTTGGTCATAACTAAGAGATTAATTTACAGATAATTCCTCCTTATATAAAAAAAAAAGACCCCTTCGGATGAAGGGGTCTGAGAATAACAGGATAAAACGGTCGGCTTAGTACATGCCGCCCATACCACCCATGTCGCCACCCGGCATCGGGGGCATGGCAGGTTTTTCTTCTTTCTTCTCTGAAACAATTGCCTCAGTTGTCAGAAGCAGACCGGCAACACTAGCAGCATTCTGGACAGCAGTCCGGGTTACCAATGTGGGATCAATAATCCCGGCCTGATACATATCGGTATATTCCTCGCGGCGGGCATCAAAACCGAAACTGCTTTCGTTATCATTGATCTTGGCAATGATTACGGGAGGTTCCATGCCGGCGTTGAAGATAATCTGGCGGGCCGGTGATTCCAGAGCTTTCCTCACAATTTCAATACCGAGAACGATATCATCTTCATCAGTTACATCTGTTTTTATTTCAGATGCGGCACGAAGCAGCGCAACACCGCCGCCGGGTACAATACCTTCCTGAACAGCGGCACGGGTTGCATGAAGTGCATCTTCCACCCGGGCTTTCTTTTCTTTCATCTCAACTTCTGTGGCAGCACCAATGTTCAGCACTGCTACGCCGCCGGACAGTTTTGCCAGACGTTCCTGAAGCTTTTCACGATCGTAATCGGAACTGGTGTTCTCAATCTGAACCTTGATTTCATTTACACGGGCCAGAATGCCGTCATTGTCGCCAGCACCTTCTACAATGGTGGTATTGTCCTTGTCAACCGAGATGGAACGCGCGGTGCCGAGATATGCCAGGGTAGCATTTTCCAGCTTGTATCCCTGTTCTTCCGAAATGACGGTTCCACCGGTGAGGACTGCAATATCCTGCAGCATGGCTTTGCGGCGGTCACCAAATCCGGGAGCTTTCACCGCGACCACTTTCAGTGTGCCGCGCAGTTTGTTCACGACCAGTGTGGCCAGAGCTTCACCTTCTATATCCTCAGCAATTATGAGCATCGAGCGTCCGCCCTGAGTCACCTTTTCCAGGATAGGCAGCAGATCCTTCATCGCACTGATTTTTTTGTCATAAATCAGAATGAAGGGATTTTCAAGTTCTGCTTCCATGGTTTCAGAATTGGTCACAAAATACGGAGACAGGTATCCACGGTCAAACTGCATACCTTCTACGGTTTCCAGGAAAGTGTCCATGCTCTTTGCTTCTTCAACCGTAATGACGCCCTCATTGCCCACTTTTTCCATGGCATCAGCAATGAGATCACCAATTTCTTTATCGTTATTGGCAGAAATGGAACCAACCTGTGAAATTTCTTCCTTGCTGGAGATTTCTTTACTCAAATTTTTGAGATAGTCGGTAACCTGTTCCACAGCCATGTCAATACCGCGTTTCAGATCCATCGGATTGGCACCGGCAGTCACGTTTTTTAAACCTTCGTGAATGATGGCCTGGGCCAGAACCGTGGCAGTAGTGGTACCGTCACCGGCAACATCAGATGTCTTTGAAGCAACTTCGCGAACCATCTGAGCACCCATGTTTTCCTTGGCATCTTCCAGTTCAATTTCTTTTGCAACAGTGACACCGTCTTTTGTAACAGTAGGTGCACCAAAACTTTTTTCCAGAATTACATTGCGGCCTTTGGGACCTAAAGTAACCTTCACTGCATCGGCGAGTTTATCTACACCTGTTTTCAGCAATGAACGGGCTTCTACATCATAATCAATTAATTTGGCCATTATTAGGACTCCTCAGTGTTATATAATTGCAAGGATATCGCTTTCGCGCATGATCAGATATTCTTCACCGTCAATGGTGATCTCAGTGCCGGAATATTTACCATACAACACTGAATCACCCACTTTCAAACTGGGTGCAATGAGCGCACCGGCATCAGATGTTTTGCCGGGTCCGACTGCCATAATTTTTCCCTGCTGAGGTTTTTCTTTGGCAGTATCCGGAAGTATGATTCCACCCTTGGTCTTTTCTTCGGCCTCTGCAGCCTGCACAACGACACGATCCGAAAGTGGTTTTATGTTCATTTCAAATCTCCTATTTTTTCTGTCCAATGATTTGGTTTATTAAATTTAAGCGAGTTAAAATCGGCGCCCATTTTACAAAATTAATGCCGCTGAAATCGTATGACGTAATGTCATGCTCCGTCGAGAGATTATGAAAATGACAGGGAATTCGGATTGATAAATGACCGTTCAGGCCTGTTTATTGACCATGAGGGACAGCAGAATGGGTCTTACAGGATCTATTCTGCAGCCGATTACCTGATGCCTGGAAAAGCGTCAATGAGCGAAGCGCCGGTTTTGCTTACGGAAAGATGAAGGTCAGGACCCTGTGCTTCCAAATCCGCCCATGCCGCGGGTCGTATCGCTCAGGGCATTTGTCAGTTCAAATTCAATGGGAGAACTGTCAGCTGCCACCAGTTGGAATAACCGCTGTCCGTGGGTCACCGTATAGCGTTCGGTTTTGATATTATCACACATCGCCATGATTTCACCACGGTATCCGCCGTCAATTAATCCGATTGAATTGGACATGCGCAGGGGAGTTTTTGAAATACTTGATCGGGGAATGAGGTAGTATGCCCGCCCATCCACCGGTTCACAAGTAATTCCAAAGCGTATGGCTTTTGTCTCACCCGGATCAAATGTCATTTCATCAATGACGTAAATGTCCAGCCCCGCATCTCCTTTATGATAATGTCCATGATTCCGGTACAGTTCTTCGGCGATCTCGTTCAGAGGTTTAATCAACAGCTTCATATCCTTCTCCAGTTTTCCATGTGGTAATAATGGGAGGAAATTTAACGCTCTGCACTGCATTTTCCCCCGTGAATTAACCGGTATGATCCTGAATAACGGATGTCGAACTGCCCTGGCCGGCTGCCTGCTAATGTGCCCATAAACCGCGATCCAGACTGCGGTACTGGATGGCTTCCCCAAGATGGTGCGGCAGAATGATCTGCTGCTGATCCAGATCGGCAATGGTCCGCGCAACTTTTAGGATTCGGTCATATGCACGGGCGGACAGTCCCAGTCGCTCCATGGCGTTCTTCAGCAGGATCTGACTTTGCCGCGTCATTCGGCAGTAATGCTCAATCTGTCCCCGTTCCATCCCGGCATTGCTGTTCAGTTGGGAAAACCGCTGAAAGCGGTGGTTCTGAATCTCCCTGGCCTGCTGAACCCGGTTCCGAATGACCTTTGATGACTCCGTGTGCGATTTCCGGGTCAGCTCTTCAAACGGCACGGAAGGCACTTCGATATGGATATCAATACGATCCAGCAAAGGACCTGAAATTCGGGACAGGTATTTCTGGATGCTCATCTGGCTGCAGCTGCATTCACGAACCCGATCGGTGTAATATCCGCAGGGGCAGGGATTCATGGCAGCCACCAGCATAAAGTCCGCCGGATAAGTCAGAGAGAGGCGGGCGCGTGAAATGGTCACCTCCTGGTTTTCCAGTGGCTGTCTCAGCACTTCCAGAACATTTTTTTTAAATTCCGGCAGTTCATCCAGAAACAGGATACCGTTATGCGCCAGACTTACTTCCCCCGGTCGGGGAATCCCGCCGCCGCCGATCAATCCTACGTCACTGATGGTATGATGAGGACTCCGGAACGGCCGATGCTGAACAATGCCGTCTTTCAAATCGGTAATCCCGGCGACACTGTGAATTTTTGTGGTCGCCGTCGCCTCTCCCAGAGTCATCGCGGGCAGAATTCCCGACAGACGCCGGGCAATCATGGTTTTTCCGCTTCCCGGCGGACCAATCATAATCACATTATGCCCGCCCGAAGCCGCCACTTCGAATGCCCGCTTGACGTTTTCCTGCCCCTTCACATCAGAAAAATCAACCGTGGGCAGCACTGGTTTCGGTATTTTATTTTTTCCGGCCGGATCCGGTGCTGACTCGCCTTTGCCATTGCCGTTCAGCAGGTCCACCGCCTGTTTTAGATCTTTCGCCCCTGTCACACGGATATTATCCACCACCCGCGCTTCATTCAGATTCTGCCACGGCAGAATTACCTGCTTGAAACCATGATCGCGGGCACAGAGACAGATGGGAAACACCCCCTTAACCGGCCGCAGGGAACCATCCAGATTCAACTCACCCACCAGCAGAACCTGCCTCAGCCGCTCATCGGAAACCTCATCCAGAGCCCGTAGAATACTGACCGCGATGGGCAGATCAAATGCAGATCCCTCCTTCCGAATATCCGCCGGCGCCAGATTTACAATCACCCGCCACTGACGCAGACTGAAACCGGAATTCCGGATGGCGGCCAGAACACGCTCCTTGCTCTCCTTGACCGCCCCTTCAGGCAGTCCCACCGTAAAAAAACCCACCGGCTTCCGGTTCTCCAAATGCGCTTCAACCTTGACAATATATGCATCTACACCCAGCACACTGCTGGAAAGGGTATTGCCGTACATTCTGCTCCTTTTGAAATCACCATTGAGGAAATTAGACAGGGTAAAAATGATCAACCTGAAAATGAAAAGAATATTTTGAATGCTGCTGGAAAATTATCCGGATATTATTCTGCACTGCTAAGCTTATGGACACATAACTGCAATCTTAACACATAATCTCACACCATTCACTCTATAATAACCTATGCTTTCAGCGCAGTAGATCGGACGGAATCAGGGAATAATTATATCGGAACGCGGCAAAACCACATCAAAAAACTGAAATACAGACAGACCATACGGCAGTGCAGGCGAATCATTCAGAAATGCAGTCTGCCAGAAGAATTTTAACTTAGGTTTGCAGATTTCAGGGGACAGTCTTCACTCGGCAGTATCTGGAATATGAAACGGATATATCTCTCGTAACAGCCGCCCGGCTGAATCCGGCAGTGTTCTTATATGTTTATACCGGATTGGAGATCATCGTTGCCAAACCACAGCTGGGAAAATATTATGAATTTTAAATTGAATTTCCCCCTGTCTGCTGATGGGACGGGGTATCAGTAATCGATCGGATCATTAACTATTTCGCCGCCACGCCAACCGGCGGATTCAACTTCATAGACTTTCATTGCATTTCAAGTGCGTTTGGGCTCAGCAGTATGGTTAAAGGATTTGTTGGTTGTGTGGTTGAATCGGGTTCCCGACGGGGCGTGGTTGAATAGTGAAATGGTAAAATCGCGTAATGACTGAATTGGGCCTTCTGACATAATGCAGTTAAGTAGGAACGGAAAGTCTTGAGTTGCCAGATATCAGTGGTCACCCGTCAGTCCCTTGATTGTGCTTTTACAATTTCAGATGTCGTAAATCCCGCTCCCACTCTCCGTCGACAGACATCCGAATTGCGGTTCAGGATGCATAGTAACAATAGAGAGCTTGCTCAGAAAACCACGTTTCCACCAGAGAATATTCGCTGCTGGGGGTTGGGATCGTAGTATCCTGAACTCCCAGATCAGGTGGCATTTCCCCGGGAGTGGTGGGGGTTTGGGATGGGTGATCTCGGGAAAAATTTTCAATCTGTGGTTCCACAGACCATTTGGTTAATCCAGATCCACAGCCCTGAAGGGGCTGAAATACGTCAGCCCGGGGCATCGCCCCGGGAACCGGATAGAATTACGGAAGAGCCCTGAAGGGGTGCAGGGAAAAAAACCTGACGGATCGGGTGTTGTCAATTGGTCAAGTAGTTGAGTGGGTTTTGGAAAGCCGTCAGTTTCCAGCGATCAGTTATCAGCACAAGCTCTGAGGAGTAACAGTATTATCGCGCATTCAGGACAATTTCAGTCAGTCTGAGCGAAGAGCAGACTGTTGAGATTGGATGTTTCATGTTGCGAATGAGATGTTATTGTCTGAATCCCGTTTTGCAGTTTTCTGGCACTGGTGCTGATGAAAAAGCTTGAGCAGCATCTTCAACATTCCGGCCATGATTTTGAATGGCAGCAAATCAAGCAGGACCTGAAAAATTTGCAGGAGGTTATTGTTGAAGAAAAAGGGAAAAAGATAGCTCTTCGTACTCAGTACCAAGGTGTCTGCGGTAAAGTTTTCCAGGCAACCGGGGTTGCTGTTCCACCTACAATCCGTGTTTTATAGTCATATCCTCTAGCCCGTCTTAAGCAATTCGCGCGATATAAAAAATTAAGTTACTGTTTTTAAAC
>CAZGNZ010000020.1:0-51615 GCA_964527215.1 uncultured bacterium
AGGAAATCCAAATCAGATGACTCTTTTTTGCTAAATAAAACGGGGGGTGGCCACAAAAAGGCACGAAAAAGCCCCCCCTCATATATTCCTAGAATTCTTAAATTAAAGATAATATACCGGTCTGAATAACTCACACTCGATTCATCAGTCTTGGTCTGCCGAACTTGCTGCAGGCAGGTGGCTGGTCTGCATTGTTTTCGGTTTAATCTTAAGCCGTCCGAGTACACAGAAATGCTGAACAGCTGAGAGACAGACTGCATCTGACCACTTTGCTGCAACGATAGCGCATTTATGAAACGTATTTTGATTTGAAGTCTGGCAGCCTTCGAAAGTTCAGGGATATCCAATCCGCTCAGGACAAAATGGCAATGACGTTTCGCAGGAAATTCCTTAAGCAAAGCCCATCAGCTCATTGTTTCAAGATCCGGGATGTTTCTCCGTATTGCAAATCAGGTCGAATCGGCTCAAAGATATTTCATCCCCTGTATCTATCTGAAGATCGGGCCGGAAAATGGACCCCGGTATGTATCTGCCTTCGGGTTGTAAGATGTCAATCAGTATAACTGGATTTTTCTAGGGCAAGTGAAATATTGAAATGATGACTGTCAGTATTGATAGGAAATGTGAATTGTGAATATCCAATCTTCAGATGAGCGAAATCTGTTCCGGAGGTATTCCTTGATTTTGACCTCCGTTTGGACAATCCTTGTGATTGCCTCTTTCCTATGGACCGGTTTCATAGAACTTACAAACATCAGAAAATCTGCTCTTTATGTAGCCGGGACGCTGCACAGCAAGGATATTCTGTATCGGAAATGGAATGCCAGTCATGATGGTTTGTATGTCCCGGTGACTGAAAATACAAATCCAAATCCATTTTTAGAATCCGCTGATCGGGATTTATTCACAGAATCCGGTCAGGTTTTGACCAAGGTAAACCCGGATTACATGATGCGCCAGGTGTATGAACTTTCGGGAGACCTGGGAAAAACGCGCAGTCATATTACCAGTCTGAATCCCCTGCAGCCGGCCAATGAACCGGATTCCTGGGAAAAGGCAGCCCTGGAAATGCTTAACGAGGGAAAACCGGAAGTATCTGATTTTGTTCAAATAAACCAGGAGCCGTATCTGAGACTGATGAGACCGTTCACCGCTGATGAAAGCTGCCTGACGTGTCATGGGGGCCAGGGATACGAATCAGGCGGAATTCTGGGGGGGATCAGTATCACAGTACCCATGGAATCCTTCAATACCCAGTTCTGGCAGGGGATTTCCAGAATTGGAGCAGTCCATGCAGTTCTGTGGGTATTGGGATCGGCCGGACTTGTGTATGGAGCCCAACGGGGTGCATCAAGTGTCAGAAAACGGCAGGAAGCCGAAAAACAGGTTGCCCGAAAGCAGCAGAATCTCAGTCAGTTTTTTAATTCCACCGATGATTTTGTTTTTGTGCTGGATAAAGAGGGTGGTATTATTGAATGCAATAATACAGTCGTTCAGAGGATGGGGTATCAAAAGGAGGAAATCCTTGGCAAGTCTATAGGAATGATGCATCCTCTTGAAATTTCCGAGTCCAGCCTGATAACCAGGGATGCTTTCCTGTCTAAAAGTGAAAACTGTGAATTTCTACCGCTTAAAACCAAAGTCGGCCGGTTAATTGATGTTGAAACCAGAGTCACTTCCGGAGAGTGGAATGGAGAAACTGCATTGTTTCTGGTAAACAGGGATATTTCTGTTCTGAGGCGGAGTGAGGAACGTCTCAATTTGGCAATGCGGGTGGGTAATGATGGTATCTGGGACTGGAATATCAAAAATGATTCCGTTGTTTTCGATTCCCGTTTTTACACGCTGGCCGGCTATCTGCCCAACGAGTTTCCGGCGCGACTTGATGAATGGAGAAACCGAATACATCCGGACGATCTGCCAAAAACGGAACTGGCCATCAAAAAATACCTGAATGGTGATGAAGATGTATATGATGCGGAATACCGGTTTCAGCATCGAGACGGTGTGTATATTTGGATCAATGGAAAAGGTCAGGTGGTGGATTATGATGCAGACGGAAACCCGGTACGCATGGTGGGCACACACAGTGATATCACCGAGCGCAAGCTGACAGAGTATAAACTGCAGAAGAGCGAAAAACGGTACCGTGACATTTTTGAAAACAACGAAGCCGTTAAAATGATCGTGAGTTACGGCAGCGGGCGTATTGTACAGGCCAATGCTGCTGCCAGGGATTTTTATGGATATGATCTGGAAAATTTCCGCAGAAGATATATCTGGGATTTAACGGATCTGAGCAGAATTGAAGCAAAAAAGTGGATGCAGAAAGTTCTTTCCGGGAACCAGAAAGTCTCAAAATTCCGGCACCGGATTTCCAGCGGGCTGATTCATGATGTCAGAGTCTTTGCCGCGGCCCTGGAAATCAACGGACAAACCCATCTTCATCTGATTGTTCATGATATCACAGAACAGAAAAAGGCCGAGCTGGCTCTTCAGAAGGCATATGAAAGCACCAAAACAATTCTGTCCAAAGTTCCCTTTGGAATGATTGTGGTTGACAAAAACCGAATTGTCAAAACAATCAATGATGCCGCACTGGATATTATTGGAGTTTCCGGCAGGGAAGAGATTC
Organism: uncultured bacterium; assembly: GCA_964527215.1. Taxonomy (GTDB): domain Bacteria; phylum Fidelibacterota; class Marinisomatia; order SCGC-AAA003-L08; family JACNLC01; genus CAZGNZ01. The sequence continues at coordinate 2,636 of CAZGNZ010000020.1, forward strand.
TTAATTATCCCTGCACCAATTATTTCTGTCCAAAGGAACAGAAAACCTGTCCTGTGATCGATTCGGATGATGCATTCTACAATGTTGAACTGACTCTCAACCGGTACGACGGTACCGAGATACCCATTCTCAAAACGGTGATCAAGCTTGAAATGGAGGGGGAAGATGTCCTGTTAGAAACCTTTGTCGAGATCAGTGAACTCAAAAATGCCGAGAAAGAGCTGGCGCGGCAAACCGAGATAGCCAACATTATGGCGGCACAGGCTGAGTCTGCAAATATTGCGAAAGGCGAATTTCTGGCAAATATGAGTCATGAAATCAGGACTCCAATGAACGGGGTCATCGGTATGACCGGACTTCTGCTGGATACAAACCTGGATTCTGAACAACAGCGGTTCGCAGAAGCAGTGCGGGACAGTGCCGAATCCCTGCTGCAGCTGATCAATGACATTCTGGATTTCTCAAAAATTGAAGCTGGCAGGCTGGACATGGAAATTCTTGATTTTGATTTGCGTTCGCTGGTAGAAGACTTTAGTGCGGCTTTTGCCATGAAAGCGCATGAAAAAAAACTGGAATTTATTTGTGCCGTAAAACCCGATGTACCTGCATTCATTCAGGGTGATCCCGGCCGGCTGCGTCAGATACTCATTAATCTGACCAGCAACGCATTCAAGTTTACGTATTCCGGTGAAGTTTCTGTGGTTGCTTCCCTTCAGAATGAAACAGATCAGGATGTGGTGGTCCGTTTTTCGGTAAAGGATACCGGTATCGGAATTCCGGACAGCAAACAGGAGGCCCTGTTCAACCTGTTTACTCAGGTGGATACTTCCATTACCCGTAAATATGGCGGTACCGGACTGGGACTTGCCATATCCAAGCAGCTGGTCGAAATGATGGACGGCGATATTGGCGTAAATTCTGTTGAATATGAGGGCTCTGAATTCTGGTTTACCGCCCGTTTTACTAAACAGAGCAAAATTCCCGATGAACAGCCTGACCCCTGTGAACTGCGCGGAATCCGGGTTTTGATTGTGGATGACAATGCCACCAACCGGGAGATTTTGATGACCCGGTTTAAATCCTGGGAAATGAATCCGGCAGAAGTTCCAGACGGAAAAAAAGCCCTTGAACTACTGAATACCGCTGCTGCGGACGGTGATCCATTCACGGTTGCCGTAATTGATATGCAAATGCCTGAAATAGGTGGTGAAATTCTGGGCCGGACAATTCATTCCAATCCCGATTTCAGGCAGATGAAATTGATCATCATGACATCCGTGGGTGTTCGGGGAGATGCACGACGGTTTGAAAAAGCCGGATTTGATGCCTATCTGACCAAACCCGTTCGTGCGTCCGAACTGTTTAATACAATGATGGCGGTTCTGACTGATACCGCGGAAGTGACTGAAAAAAGAATTCTGACCCGTCATTCCGTACGTGATTTGAATCGGGGAATGACGAGAATACTTCTGGCAGAAGATAATATCACCAATCAGCAGGTAGCCATGGGGCTGCTGAAGAAACTGGGACTTCGTGCAGATGCGGTGGCCAACGGAAAAGAAGCTGTTGAGGCAATGAAAACGATTCCGTATGATTTAATCCTCATGGATATCCAGATGCCCGAGATGGACGGATTCGAGGCTACCCGGTGCATTCGGAAATCTGAAAAAGACTGTCTGAACCCTGATGTGCCAATTATCGCAATGACCGCCCACGCGATGTCCGGGCACAGGGAAAAATGCCTGAAAGCCGGTATGAATGACTATGTTGCAAAACCAGTCAACCCTGAAGCACTCGCAGAAGTAATTGAGAAATGGCTGCCCAAGCGAAAGAAAAAATATCAGGCTCCGTCATCGACAACCAACAAATCCTCTGCTGAAAAACAGACCTCTGAGAGTATTTTCGATCTGGATGGATTAATGGAGCGGTTGATGGATGACAGGGATTTGGCAATTGTCATCGCAAAGGGATTTATTGAGGATATTCCCAAACAGCTGGATCTTCTCAGAGGATTTATTGACGCGGAGGATGCAGTGTCTGCCGAACGACAGGCTCACTCCATAAAAGGGGCTTCAGCAAATTTGGGAGGAGAGGATTTGCGGAAGCTTGCCTATCAAATGGAAAAGGCTGGGAAAAAACAGGATCTCCGATTTATTGCAGAGAATATTCAGGAACTGGAAATCCAGTTCTATCGGCTGAAGGAGGAAATGGAAAAGAAATTGCTGAATCCGTCTCCTGACGGACAAGTGTAACAGGGTGCATTCCCCGCCGCTTGTTGAAAATCCGCCATTTGGTGTGGCGGTAAAATAGTTAATGCCCCGATCGATTACTGATCCTTCACCCGTCAGCTGACGGGCGGGAAATTCATGTGATTACCGATATCAAGACGCGGTTTCGCTTTAATAATTCCTCTGAATGCTGCCAGGCAGACGCCCGGTATCAGGGATTACACCATGGTTTTTTATTTGAAATGACAGTGCTGTGCAGCTGCGGGAAAATGGATTTGTACCGTATTCCAAAAGCTCCCTTTGCCTGATTAGTTCAGGAAATGTTGTGATGCGGCGATGGTGATGTGTTCATGCGGAAAAAAGGGCAGTGCTGCTCTTTATCCGGTGAATTTCCAGTACGCTTTCTCCGAACAAAGAACCTGCAGATTTCTCATTCCACATGGCAAGTGGCAGCCAATGGACAAAGCAGCACCGGCATGAATATCAAATTTTTTTAGGGCTTTTGGAAATCCGTCTTCTGGCTGAACGAAGCCAATTTGCCGAATCCATTATTGGCATAGATTTCATCTAAAATGAAGATTAGATTTTAAATAGGTGTTTCAAAGGAGATTGTATGAAAACGTTGATTGTGGATGATGATTTCACAAACCGGCTGCTGCTGCAGGAAATTCTGAAGAGGTATGGATCAACCCACATTGCGATCAATAGCAAGGAAGCCGTTGAGGCCGCGAGACTGGCCATCATGTCCGGGGAAAATTATGATCTGATATGTCTGGATATCATGATGCCTGAACTGGATGGACAGGTGGCACTGAAGGAAATCCGTGATCTGGAACACAGGTTTGGACATAAGATCAAAGGTCCGTCGGCCATTGTGATGACCACTGCCCTGAACGACAGCAAAAGTGTTTTTTCAGCTTTTAAAAACCAGTGCGATGGCTACATTCTGAAACCCATTGTGAAAGCCAAACTGGTGGATCAGCTGGAAAAACTGAACCTTATCAGTAAAACATAGACAAACAAATTTACGGGGTTTCACTGCAGAGACAGCGGCTCATTCCACCCCAGAACAACAGCTGCTTTCAGGATATCTGTACGTGACATGATGTATGCCTTTGATGGATTGCATTTGTCTGTCATCACGTTTCCAGCCGGGTTGAATTCCAGCATTTTCACCCGCTTCTGAAAAACGGCTGAATAGGCAGGCATTCATCAAATGTCCGAATGGGCTTACGGGCAACATTCGATTCTGCCCCTTCGCTGCGATGTGATCAGGCAACCGTTATCCCCAATAATCTTTTTCAACAGCTCTGATTCAATATCAATTCGGTTCTTCTCAGGGGATGTTCCCGCAGGCAGGAGAAAGTGAAAGCTGCCAGTCTCCTGCGGATTATCATATAATTTATACCGCTGTATTGATATTTTTTTATGACACCAATCTGTGTGAATTCGCATTCTGTTTCTGACGCGATTTTCCACAACAATCTGGTGTGCTATTCCGGCTGTACATTAATTTTCAGTATTAGACCGAGCTACGATTCATCTCTGTTAACCACTTATTCAAGGTTCAAATATGACATCCAGAATGATCAGTACTTTCCTGTTGTCAGGTTTGCTGGCTGCAGTTTGTTCGCTCCAGGCAGCGACTGTTTCCGGAATTGTTACAGATGAGGATCAGAATCCGCTTGCGGATGCAAATGTTGTCAATCTGTTAAATTCTGAAGGACTTACCACCTGTCCGAACGGATTGTTTGCCCTCGTCATTCCAGACCATTCCGCACTGGCGCTTGAAATCAGCTATTACGGATTCGAAAATGCATCTGTCAGAATATCCAGCGTTGAATCGGATTTGACATTGTCCGTTACGCTTCGGCAGAAGATTCAGGAAATCGGCAGTATTTCCGTTCATGCCCGAAAACGGCTTGAGCGGTGGCTGGATGTACCAGGCGCAGTCCAGTCCGTTGGTGAATCACAGACGGACATATTCATCACTGAAAGCATCGGCGAATTGACAGCGCTTGCACCCAATGTGTTTGCAGATGAAAATCAGCTCTGGGCTCCCGACTTCACAATCCGCGGTGTTCCCGGGGGCAATACAGGACGTGCCGGTGGAGGCTCGCCCGATGGTTTGTATGTGGACGGAATCTATGCCGGGCGACGAATGTACAGCAATCCGGATTTCATTGACTTCCAGCGCATCGAATTTCTGAAAGGTCCTCAGGGCACACTCTTCGGCAAGAATTCGCTCTCCGGAGCTGTTAACATCATCATGCGGAAACCAACTGCCCGTCCATCGTTCAGCATTGATCTGCTGTCAGGGGAGAGAGAACACCAGCGGCTGTCCATTTCCGGCAATATGGTGTATTCCCAACGTCTGTTTCATCGTGTCTCCTTTAGGGCATTTCGGAAAGAGGATTATCTGAAAAATCTGTATCATGATGAGTATCCGGAGTTTTCAGGACAGTCACTGAGGAATGATTTTCGGATTCTTCACAAAAACGGAGGATTGACCGATGTCAGTCTGGATGTTTTCCGGCGTACACTGGAAACCGGCCGCGGCGGGAATGTGACGGACTGGACAGGGCTGGATACTCTGTTTCAGACAATGGGTCGAGATATCACCGATGACGGACCGCATTCCTATCAGAGCAATCTGCAGGGCGAGGATGAAACGGATGGGTTGACAGCAGCGGTTACTTATCAGAATTCGCTGAAATCCGGTTTTCGCACTGTATCACAGACGGCATTGCGAATGGTCAAAAACAATGTGACGGCAGACTCTGATCAGACTGCACTGGATTTTCTGCATGATATACAGGAGCGTGAGTATCAGCTGATCACGCAGGAACTCAGAATACACTCCAGGGAAAATGGGCGGCTGACCTGGCTGGCAGGTCTGCATTTGCTGTATCAGGACGAAACCACAGACCTGGCAGTATATCCGGGATCGGATTTCGAACTACGGTATGGAATGCCGTCCGGAACATTTACCGGGTCTGATGTGAATGTTGCACCTCATACCAATATTACAGACTTTTCAGCCGGGATTTTCGGCTCTGCGGATTACCAGGTAAGTTCCAGATGGACGCTCTCCGGCGGAATTCGGTTCAGCCGGGAAAAAAAGGAAATGGATTTTTTCCAGAATGGGATTCCCTTGATTGGATATCCGTTTATTCCCATCGATTCGAACAATGACGGGGAAGCAGACGGATCCCTGAAGGAAGATTATGAAGGATTCGCGGTATCACCCCTGTTGAGTGTGCGCTGTTCCCTGATTCCGGGTGCAAACGGGTATGCAGTCATCAGCCGGGGATTTAAAAGCGGTGGATTTAATACTGATTTCGTGGCTACGGAAGAGGCGGCAGCCCATCCCTTTGATCCTGAATTTGTAACCAATTATGAATCCGGATTCAAATTCAGTCATCCCGATCTCCCGCTGACCGCCGGTCTGACTTTGTATTATATGGATATTGAGGATATGCAGGTATCGGTGTACCGGGAAAACGAGGGATTTCGAATCATGAATGCTGCAGCTGCCTGGTCCCGGGGATTGGAAGCCAATTTGTTCTGGAAACCTGTCACCGATTTGGCTCTGACCGCTGCAATTGGGTGGACGGCGGCGGAATTTGAAAGATATGCCTATACCGACTTAAATGGCCTGTCCATAGACCATTCCGGTGAAAGTATCGGCAGTCATCCGGAATGGACGGGCAGTCTGGGTGTTGACTTTAATCGTCCGCTTCATGCATCTCTTGAACTGAATGCCGGTTGTGGGTATATGTATCAGACTGAATATAAAAATCTTATCACTGAGACCGATGTTTTTTTCGAAAACAAGGCGAGGGGACTGCTGAATGGCTACGCCGGCATTCGGCTGAACGGCATTTCATTCCGTCTGTGGGCGAAGAACATCCTGAATGAAGAATACACAACCATGAAAACACGGGATCTGATGCTGGGATTAAAAAGGGAATACTGGGGTGCACCCCGATCCGCAGGACTCGAAATTTCATATTCTGTAAACTGACTGCCGCACTGATGTCGTCACCAAACGGCCGGAACCCCATACAGGCTTCGAACCCGGGATTCCATAACGAGCCAAATGTTTGTCTGTCCGGCAGCGGACGGATTCGATATCACACAAAAAACATTGCCGACCGCCCGGCTCAGCGGGGATATCCGCTTTCATGAAGAATTTTCAGCGGATCCAAGTCAATCATTTCAAATTGAGTGATTTCAGGGTGATTTTCCCGGTATGCTTCAACAATATGATAACCAATGGTGTACCCGCTGGCATGGGGGATTTCGTCAGTTCCGTTCATCACAAGGTCATTCCATTCGGATCCGGGTTCGTGCAGATGCGGCTTGATAATATTCCATACCCTGCGCTCCTGGGCAGTGGAAAGTCTGTCTGTCCAGGGAGATGACACATTCGGCCAGACATATTTGGCAAAGGAATCAGCCCGGCCTTCAAACACCAGGTATTCCAGCGGGGTGAAATCCACTGTGGTGAAATTACGTGCGGTCCAGACACTGTGATGGTATTCATGCGCCAGAACCGCCTGCAGCTGCTGTTCCCAGCCATTGAACACGGGATCAATTGAAATGATAATTTTTCCCGAACCAACGGTGATGGCGGTGACACCAATATTCAGCTTGCGAAGCAGAGGGCGATGTACCGGATTGGCCGGAATAAACAGGATGCTCGTTGCAGGACCCGGCAATTCCGGAACAATTCTGGAAAAGGCTGCCCTGGCAATGCCTGACAAATCTGCATCAGCAAGAAGGTCGATCTCCTCCCGAAGGGCACTGCTTTTCGGGATCTCGGATTCGATTGAGCGAAAGATAAAATCATATTCCGCATTTTCAGAAAATTCAGTTTTAATTCTTTGGAAAATCTGTGACTTATAAGATGCCAGCCCGTTCGCATATGCCTGAAACAGCTGTGTGGCAGTCAGGATTTCAAAAGATTGACCGTGAACTGTGAAAACGGAACGTTCAAAGGGAATATCGTTATCTCCCGAACAGGATGCAGTGAATGTCAACAGAAGTATGAGCGGGAGCCGTATAATTGAAGCATGGTAACCAGACATGAGGTAGCTTTCAGTAAATCAAGTGTATATAATGGAAAACTGTTGTGGAAAAATTATCACCTTCTTTGTGAATTCAATTGAATAAAAAGGGGGTGTACGCCAATTACTTATGATTGATTTTTCCTGTTAATCGAAGATTTCAAGATACAATGCAAAATTCATCCACACCCATTGCCATGTCGCTGCGGCCCGACTCCCCTGACTTCCTTGATCTTCCATGGGACCTGCCGGTGGAGCGATGGGTAGAATCATGCACCCGTCTGGAGGAGCTGCCCAGAGGGCTTTCCCGACACCCGGTGGTGTTTGTGAGTTACGGCGGCATTGCGTATGCCATCAAGGAAATGCCCGAGTCCGGTGCAGAACGGGAGTACAGTCACCTCCTGCGGCTGGAAGATCTGAATTTGCCGGTGGTTCGGCCGGTGGGTTTTGCCCGCACCCGTGTTCAATCCGAGAACCGCAGCATCCTGATTACGCGCTACCTGGAAAACGCCCTGCCCTACAGCGCGCTGTTCCGAGCACATAATCTGCTGCGCTACCGGGAATATCTGCTGGATGCTCTGGCCGGTCTGCTGGTGCAGCTGCACATGAACGGCATATTCTGGGGCGACTGTTCGTTGTACAATACCCTCTTTCGCAGAGATGCAGGTCGTCTTCAGGCCTATCTGGTGGATGCGGAAACCGCGGAAATTCATTCCTCCATCTCCGAATCCCTTCGGCAGCATGACTTGGATATTATGCGCGAAAATGTGGTGGGCGGTCTGATGGATTTGCGGGCAGCAGGAGTGCTGATTGAAGACTATCCGGTGATCGAAACAGGGGAATCGATTCAGGAAAGATACCGGCAGCTCTGGAATGAAATCACCCGTGATCTTATTATCAGTCCGAACGAGAAATACCGCATTCAGGAACGGATTTCAGCGCTGAACACTTTGGGATTCAGTGTCTCGGAGGTTGAACTGCAGTCAACAGACGATGGTGATCAGCTGCGTCTGTCAGTAGTGGTGGCGGACCGGAATTTCCACCGGCATCAGCTTCATTCACTGTGCGGGATCCATGCCGAAGAAACCCAGGCCCTGCAGCTGATGAACGAGATCAAGGAAGTGAAAGCCACCCTGACGGCAGAAAGAAAGCGCAGTGTTCCCCTCAGCGTTGCAGCCTTTTTCTGGCAGAATCAGTACTACTCACCAGCGGTCGAACGATTAGCGGCGGTTATGGGATTTGATGTCTCTGAACCGGAAATGTACTGCCAGTTTCTGGAGCATAAATGGTTTCTATCGGAACGGGCTGCGCAGGATGTGGGCCGGGAAAACGCCTTGACAGATCTGCTGGAAAATCCGCCCCGGTAATCAGCCATTTTTATTATAGGAGAGAAATAATTATACAATATCAATTAGCAAATAGTACTTATATTCAATCCTGCAAATCCTGAACCAAGGAAGGATTAATAATGAAGATTATCATTTTTTTTCTGGCAGCCGCATCGTACCTGTCTGCAGAACTCATTTCTATCCCTCATGAGTACAGAACCATCCAGGCGGGAATTGATCACTCAGCCGATGGTGATACGGTTCTGGTATACCCAGGCATTTATTATGAAAATCTGAATTTTAGCGGCCGACATATTGTTCTGGCGTCAAGGTATCTGATTTATGAAGCTCCGGAGATGATTGACTCCACTATTATTGACGGCGGTATGACGGATCGGGTGATCAGGATTCAGAGTGGAGAGTCCGAAAACACGATGGTGTCCGGTTTCACCCTTCAGAATGGATCCGGCGGGATCAAGGTCAGCGGTGATGTTTCGGTTCAGCTTAGGAACCTGATTATCCGGAGCAACGAACGGGAGGGATACGGGGCGGGAATCCATATCAGTGACAACTCTGTTTGCATCATCCAAAACACAGCAGTATTTGATAACCGGACCACCGGTTCGTATTCCGGAACGGGAATTTACGTTAATGATTCAGATGTAACGATGGAGGAGGTTCTGGTTTTTAATAACCTGAACGAGGAAGGTGACGGCGGTGGGATGGCTGTATTCAATTCTTCAGTCACAATGGAGCGCTGCCGAATCTTCAGGAATCAGGCTTTTGGCAACGGCGGAGGTCTGTATTGCTCGGAAAGCTCGATCTATTTATCCAGAGGCGGTATCCACCAGAACACAGGCAGCCGGGGCGGCGGAATCTATCTGATCGACGGCAGCACATTGAGTACCGATGCGGTTTTTTCGCCCAGCGTTTATGACAACCATGCGCATCATGGTCGGGATTTGTACTCAGACAGTTATCAGAGCTGTGCTCTGGATACGGCCACTGTTTACCATCTCACGGGATACCATATTCTTCCTGAAGAGAATTTTGATTTGGAGGTAAATGCCATTTACTATGAGCAGTACATGTCTGATCGCTATGTCGCTTCGGATGGTGATGATTCCAATGACGGGAGATCCTGGGAGACACCTCTGAAAACCATTGATCATGCCCTGCGAACCCTGCTCCCTTCCGGTGCTTCAGTACTGACGATCCGCCTGGCCGACGGAGTGTACGGGCCGTCCGGTAATGGAGAATCTTTTCCGCTGGGCTGGATATCCCATGTCGCTCTGGCAGGCAGTACAACAACGGGTACGGTTCTGGACGCCGAGAACACCCACCGGATCCTGGAAATGTATGATGTCCAACAGGCGGAAGTATCCAGTCTGACTCTGACCAATGCCGAGTATCTTTCAGGCGGCGGGATGGATGCAGACAATTCAACGGTCATAGGAAATGATCTGCTGATAACGGGCAATACCGTTGTTAACAATGGTGCCGGTATCCGTCTTACCGGCAGTTCCGTTACATTGAACAACTGTGTCGTGACCAATAACACCGGAGGGGATGTCTGCGGCGGTATCTTCAATCATTCCTACTCCAGTCTGAATCTAAACGGCTGTATCATGTACAACAACAGCGGTTATCACATTTACACCGACAATCACAATACATCAGTACTGATCGAGTACAGCGATATCTTTGGTGGACCTTATCAAATTGCCGGATCGGAATATCATGTTGTCTGGGAAGATGGCAATATCAATGCTGATCCCTTTTTCTGCGACGGCACGGGAGGCAGTCTGGGGGTTGCTGAAAATTCACCTTGTCTGGGTGCGGGTTTTCAGGGAGCAGATATGGGCGGTGTGTCTGCCGAATGTGACTCAATGCCCACTTTCAATGGTCCGGTTTGGTATGTGGATGATGACAATGCCCCCTATCCCGGTGACGGCCAGACAGAATCTCCCCTGGCGTCAATTGCGGATGCGCTGAGTGCTGCCGGAGACGGTGATACCATCATTGTGGCTCCCGGCAGATATAATCAGGCACTTGATTTAACCGGCAAATCTGTTTTCCTGACTTCGAATATTTATTCCGAATTCTCCGAAGAAACAATTTTTCAGACCGTGCTGGATGGGTTCGAAATGGAACAGTCCAGTCTGATCACTATGGACAGTGAACAGGAACTGTCAAGCACAATTCAGGGATTCCTCATCGAAAACTGTATCAGTTTGCCGGGTGGTCCCGGCTGTCTGCCGGCATTGATGAGAATAAGCGGAAATGTTTCCCCGTTGTTGAAGCATCTGGTGATCCGAAACAACCACTGCGCCTGTCCCGATGATGGGAGCTTGATTCGCGTTTCAGGGAATGCCAGGCCGGTTTTTGAGCGGGTGCTGATTCATGACAATGAAAGCCTGATCGGCAGCCCGGTGTTTGCTTTCAACGATCTTGCTGATGTGCAGATGATTAATATAACAATGGCTCAGAACTATTGTCAGAATTTGGAAATACTCGTTGCCGACCAAAGCAGGTTGACCGTTCTGAACGCCATTATTCGGAATGAAATGCTGATGTCGAATAACAGTGATATATCTGCAACCTACAGCAATTTTCTGGATTACATGCCGGGTGAAGGCAATATCTCGCTGGATCCCATGTTCAGCAATCCGGAGGAATTTGATTTCACATTGGCTGAAAACAGTCCCTGCATTGATACAGGTGATCCTGAATCACCGCCGGACCACGATGGTTCGTCGGCCGATATGGGGTTTTTCAATGGCGTTTACAACCGCGAGGTGTATCTGTATTTCGGTGAACTGGATGAGGAAAACATGATCCTGCCCATCATGATGGAAAACAGCGTGGATGTGTCCGGATTCCAGATTCATTTCAGCGGTGTTGAAATCATTTCAGCTTATGGCGGAAGTGCAGAGATTGCAGGATTTATGGTTTCTTGCAGTTCCCAAATGCTTCTGGGTTTTGCATTGTGGATAATACCGCCGGGGACAGGTGTACTTACAAATCTTTTACTAGAGGACCTCACCGGAGAGCCTATCTGTTTTACGGAAACTCTGATTTCGGGCGGGCTTGGATCCCTGACGGCTTCTGATACCGGTCCCTGCATCGGCATACCGGACAATATCAGTTACGGAGACCTTAACGACGATGGCTCGGTGGATATTCTGGATTTGGTCATTCAGACGAACTGCATACTGATGGGTGAATTCTGTCCTGAAGGTGATATGAATGGTGATTGGGGTGTGAATATCCAGGACACGATTCTGCTGATAAACTGCATCCTTTTCGGATAGCCTGCCTGGTAACCACCGGTTTTCCGTACAATTCAATGGTGGGCTGACAGATACGCAACGGATGCAGTTCGGGTTCTGCCGGATCAACATGGAATGAGAATCAGTTTGGCAGCAATCGTATCAGGTCAGCTCCGTCTTCGTGATACGGAGTCTCAACAGGTGAGTTAGTCTTTCGGCTGATCTGGTCAATTTTCAGAAAGCAGGTATCACCGGGTTTGGACCAAATTCGAGGAGTAATCTGCCGACGGCAAAAACTGAAGGTGGGCTGATGAACACCGGTTATGACATTTTGCAGTACTCCTTTTCGCGGAAGAAATATGCAGTATCTTGAACAGGCTGCGTCTGTACTCCCGCTGCCAGCGGAATGATGATGAATCCGGTAAGAAACATATGCAGTAGAATAAGAGAAACCGTTCGGTTCACCGTTTTCTTCAACCCCAATATTCCATAAAAATACCATCCCCAGGCAATGGCAGTCAGTACAAAATACTGCCAGGTAAAAATTGTTCTGAATAAGCCAACAGCTCACGGATCAGAACATTCTGCGGTTCAGGCACAGGTAAACCGGAGATGAAGGGCAATACCGTACTCAGCAGCATCAGACTGAACGGGCAGGAAATCCTGACTTCTTCCGGCATCATCATCAATTAAACAGGCAAATAGAATGAATACCGGTGTCAAACCGGTCATGGGATCATGAGGGAATTTGGTGCCTGAAAAGGAAAACAGCATGAATATCAATGAAATCCAGATGATAAGGTATCGGTGCAGATCTGAGTTCCAGAGTGACCGCAGCTCCCGGTAATGATCAAACAAGGTGAGAATGTAATCAATCATGATCAGCGGTTTGACCGGGTAGGTGTTTCATCGGAATCAAAAAACCAATCCGGCACTGACTCCGCCTTCACAGGTGCGACGATAAACAGATATTAAAGGATGCAATTTAAAATAATAGGGCTTTCCGGAACTTGGGTTTGAATTTGAATTGATGTATAAATGAAGTGTCTCGTCAGACCTATGGAAAACCCTGCCGCTGAATTGAAGTATCTGTGCATTCTGGTTTTTCATTTGTTCGACTGAGTTCCATTCCGGCGTATATTTCGCCGCAATTATGGCAGAATATGATATTGAATATGAAAAATATACTGAGTTTCAAACTGAAACTGCTGCAGTCGCCGGATTATGTTTCCTTCAATCAGTATCTTTAGCCCGGATATTTAATGAGACTTCGCAATGAGATGATGAAAATGATTGATTCTACAAGGCATATGAAGAAAAATGAGTGAAATCGTACTGGACAGTACGTTGAGAACATTTTTCGAGTATAACGCTGTAGAATTGAGCAGATCCATCATCGGAATAGATTTCTCATGAAATATTCGGGTCAGGATGAAAAATTCCGGCAGCAAAGCGTATAGCAGCACTCGGTCCAGCAGGTCATTTGACGGGAAATCCTGATGCAGACAATCAAAAAAATATATAAATCCGGATATGGTCCATCCAGCAGCCATACCATGGGACCGGGTGCTGCAGCATCCCGGTTTCGGGATGAACATCCTGAAGCGTCCGGTTTCAGGGTCACGTTGTACGGCAGTCTGGCGGCCACCGGGAAGGGGCACTGCACTGACCGCGCAGTGGAAAAAGCTCTGGCTCCCCGATCCGCGGAGATTATTTGGCAGCCGGAAGTATTTTTACCCCGGCACCCCAACGGAATGCGGTTTGAAAGTATGGATGCAGATGGAAGGATCATTGCAGACTGGCTGGTTTACAGTACGGGCGGCGGAGAAATTAATGATTTTACCCATCCTGAAACCCAACCAGCCGTTTATCCCCATAAATCGATGAATGAAATACTGGACTGGTGTCATGAAACCGGCAAATCGCTGTGGGAGTACGCCTTTGAGTACGAGTCGGATACCCTGTTTGCCTATCTTTCAGACGTCTGGGAAACGATGAATGAATCCATCAGCCGCGGACTCGACAATGAAGGAATTCTCCCCGGCGGACTGAAGCTGGCGCGGAAAGCCTCAGCCTATCATGTGAAGTCCCGCAGTTTTTCCGGCTCGCTTAAAACCAAGACTCTGGTGTTTTCCTACGCGCTGGCGGTATCGGAAGAAAATGCTGCCGGCGGATGGGTCGTGACTGCCCCGACATGCGGTTCCTGCGGAGTAATGCCGGCCGTTTTGAAGTACATGAAGGACCGGTTTGATTTTTCAGACCGAAAAATCACTCGCGCTCTGGCAACAGGCGGACTGATTGGAAATCTGGTTAAGCGCAACGCATCCATATCCGGGGCAGAAGTTGGCTGTCAGGGTGAGATCGGTACAGCCTGTGCGATGGCCGCTGCCGCAATGACCCAGCTTCTGGGCGGGTCACCGGCACAGATCGAGTATGCCGCTGAAATCGGACTGGAGCATCATCTGGGCCTTACGTGCGATCCCATCGCAGGGCTGGTTCAAATCCCCTGTATTGAGCGCAATGCATTTGCATCCGCACGAGCCATGAATGCCGCCACCTTTGCCCTGTTGTCGGACGGTCAGCATCTGGTATCCTTCGATAAAATAGTCCGCACAATGAAACAAACCGGACAGGATCTGCCCAGTATCTACCGAGAAACATCCGCCGGCGGTCTGGCCGCGGCAGCGGATGACGCGGAGGGTGAATGAATTTACCGGATTTGCCCGATTTTGTCTCCCTTGAGGAAATCGCACCCGGCTGCCCGATATTAAAAATTCGAAGCAGTCGGGCGAATGCCGATATTTCACTTTACGGCGGGCAGGTGCTCTCCTTTCGGCCGGTACACACAGAACAGGACGTGCTGTTTCTGAGCCGCCGGGCAATGTTCCGGAACGGGACTGCCATTCGGGGAGGCATCCCCATTTGCTGGCCGTGGTTCGGAAACGATCCGGAAAACCGGAATCGTCCGTCTCACGGGTTCGCCCGAACCAGTAATTGGAGGTTGGCCGAAATCAGAAGCGAACCTGACAGCAGTGTTATCCTGAGTCTGCACCTGAATGATACACAGGAATCTCTTGCGGTATGGCCGGCTGCATTCCGGCTGGAACTCAATATTTCTGTGAGTACTGAATTGAAGCTGGAACTGGTTTCACGGAATGAATCTTCCGTACCGATGATGATCACCCAGGCACTGCACAGTTATTTCCGGGTGAGTGCGGCAGAAAAAACGGAAATTATCGGACTTGAAGGCTGCGAATACATTGACAAGCTGGATCAGGGAAGAGTGAAATACCAGAAGGCAGTGCTGTATCCTAAGGGTGGGTTTGACAGAATATACTCCATTTCGAATTCAGCGGTGACCATATCAGATTCGGGATTTCGGCGCAGAATTGAGGTGAAATCTTCCGGCAGCCGATCCATTGTGGCCTGGAATCCATGGAAAGAAAAATCCGGCGCCATAAGAGATTTAAAGAATGCAGACTATCAGCACTTCGTCTGCCTGGAAACCGCCAATGCCGGTCATGATTCAGTATCCATCCTGCCGGGGCAGTGTCACCGCCTGCAGACGATTATCGCGGTTATTGTGCCGGAATGAAAATCTGATGGATAATCATTCCCGAATTGTCAGCTGAAACTCCGCCCAGCGCACTGAAGGATGAATAAGCATCTCAGGGCCGCATGGATTCCAAACAGCGGATTGATCGGCCTGGTCTCCAAACAGCGTCCATCCGGCAGGGGCCAAATGAATAAGTTCATTAAACAGATCTCGAGCAATGGGTGATGGAGCCAGAAAGCAGGAAATTTCAAAGTGCTTTGGCAGTTTCCAATAGGGTTCAATTTTAAATTCTTTGACCGGAGTGATGGCCTGAAGCGCACTGCGAATATCACTCGCCTGCGATTGCACCTCATCATTTTCGGATTTAATTATAAACCGCAGCAAAATTGTGGAAGTCGTGGGTTTTTCCATTCGCCTGGTCCCTTATATCCTAATTCTGTGATGAAGTGCTGGTGATACAGTCACTCTGTCGCTCATCCGATCCGTTGGTTGAATCCGCCAGTGGGCGGACGAGTGTAACTGGGTGCATTCCCCGCCGCTTGTTGAAAATCCGCCATTTGGCGCGGCGGCGAAATAAAAAATGATTATATCACTAATGATACCCCGTCCCGTCAGCTGACGGGCGGGGAAATTCATTGAAATTCCGTGTTTGGAATCTGCCAAAAGTATCGGCATTCGGATGATCGGATTTTTCTGGTTTCAGGTTTCGCATCCCGGCTGCTGGGGATTAAATAATCAAAATCCCGCAACGGACTGATCCCGGAACAATCAATTTCCATGGTACTCTTCTCACATACTGCGGCAAAACCATTCCGGTTTCCGGCTCCCTGCGTATAATGCTTTAAAATTCTGTGTAAACCTGATTGACATAATTACAATATTTCAATGAAATTTACACTCAGATTTTAATGCATATTTTGAACTGGTCAGCCGGAGTAAAACACAGAATCAGGAAGCTGACCGGTCAGCATCGTAATATAGATTGAATCGCATTTAAAGATCCACGAAACCCGAGCGCTATCATTGAAAAAGGGCTATGCCTGGTGTAACATGCATTGAAAAAAAAGCAGTGCTTGCCAGACAACGCGGACTGCGAAAAAGACTGTCCGTTGTAATAAGCCAACCAGGATGGATATTCAGACTGAACCATTTTTTATTAACCTCTATGATATTGTTTAACCGGGATGTTTATGAATCAGTTCAGTCAGTCTGACAGTAAATCAGAATTCATTATATGAAACATGATACAAACGGTCATCGCGGTTCCGTGTCACTCCGTAAAATAACTGCTGATACGGTCCGGGAGATTTGTGCCTTATCCGTGGCTGATAACCAGAATAAATTTGTGGCTTCCAATGCGGTTTCAATCGCTGAGGCTTATTTTACGGATTCTGCCTGGTTTCGGGCGGTTTATCTTGAAAATCATGCTGTTGGATTTGCGATGCTGGATATCCAGCCGCAAAAATCTGAATTTTTTCTTTGGCGCTTGATGATAGATCATCGGTATCAGCGGCAGGGAATCGGAAAATCAGCCCTGCAGCTGATCACGGATTTTCTGCGGAACCAGTATCCAGCCGCCCATGAACTGCTGACCAGCTGTGTACAGGAGCCTGGAGGACCTCAGCCGTTTTATGAAAATTTTGGATTTCACCTCACGGGAAAGGTTTATGATGATGAGGCTGAAATGTGCCTGTCTCTGTGAAAACACTGCTTATTGAATTCGATTCTGAAAAAAGCTTGAAAAATGCTTAAATACAAATAGGTTTGCTTATGTTGGACAACGATTCTGATCTGTTCTGCTGTGATACAACCGACAAGCGTTCTCAATGTGCTTCCGGGATGCTTTTACTCGTTTTCTTTTATCGCTTTCAGAATGCACCTTTTTCAGCTGTACTGCTCTTACCAGAGGTTTTTGAAAATTGCAGTCCTGATGCAATCTCGGTTTTAATCGCTGATTCACCTATAAAACCGGAGCAAACAGAAAGATGAGTTATCAGGTGAAAAAAACCATTCTGCTGGTGGAAGACGAAGTGATCATTGCGATGAATCAGTCCAGGACAATCGAAAATTTCGGATATCGGGTTGTGACCGCCCATAGCAGCGGTGAATTTTGGAATGTTTTAAATGACAATCCGGAAATCTGTTTGATTTTGATGGATATTGATCTGGGGCCGGGATCGGATGGTACTGAGTTGGCGCAGGAAGTCCTGAAGCGTCACAATATTCCCATTGTATTTCTGACCTCCCATGCTGAGCAGAAAATGGTGGACAGGGTCAGAGGAATCACTCGGTATGGTTACGTGATAAAAAATTCAGGGGATTTCGTGCTGCAGTCCTCTATAGAAATGGCTTTCGATCTATTTGATGCCCACCAGAAAACACTGAGAAGCGAGTTTAAATTCAGAGCAATGTTTGAGCAGGCGGCAATCGGTGTCATCATTTCAGATCTTTCCGGTGAGATCATGGATGTAAACGAGTGTTTCTGCAGGATGACAGGTTTCATTGAAAACGACCTGCTGCACAAACACATGCATGACATCAGCTGTCCAGATGAATTGATACATGAATATGAAATGGTAAAAAAATGTTTATCCGGAGAGATAAATACTTTTAAAACAAACAAACGTTTCATCTGCAGCAGCGGTGAATTCATCTGGACAACGTTTGCAGCATCACTCGTCAGAAATGAACTGAATGAACCGGAATACTTCCTTGGGGTTGTTGAGAATATTTCCGATCACAAGACAGCATTGGCTGAGATTCACAGACAGCGCAGCATGTCACAGATGTATCTTGATTTGGCTGCAACCGTCATTGTTGCCGTCGATAATCAGGGATGCATTACGATGGTGAATCCGGCGGCCTGTCAGATTCTTGGTTACCGGGAGGATGAACTCCTGTATAAAAACTGGTTTGATACATGCCTGCCGGAGTCCGTGCGGCCTGAACTAATGAAAGATTTTTTCCGCCTTATGCAGGGGGACGTTTCCCTCATCAAATATTATGAGAAACCGGTTCTGTCAAAAACGGGAAACGAACGGTTGATACGCTGGCACAATGCCGTTTTAACTGATCCGGACGGGAATGTTACCGGCGTAATCAGCTCCGGTGAGGATATCACAGATCGCCGCAAGCTGGAAGATGAACTGAAAACACAGAATTGTTATTATAAATCCATTTATGAAAACAGTGAAATCAGTATTTTTATCGTCAATGTCACCGAGGACGGCCGTTATGTGTACGAAGGGATTAATCCTACCCATGAAAAACTGATGGGGATTTCTAACAAGGATGTCGCTGGACAGACCCCTGATTTTCTGGGAAAATGGCTGGGTAAGAAAACTGTCAAGTACATCATCGCATTGTATGATGAATGTGTAAATACGGAGCGCACTCAGAAATCTGAATTTCAAATAAAATCCGGTCCGGCCGCCGGTTGGTGGTTTTCAACGCTCATCCCACTAAAAAATGAGAACGGAAGGGTTTTTCGCCTGATTGGCAGTTCAATAATTATTGATAAATTCAAGGAAGCTGAAACTAAGCTTCGTGCAAGTGAGCATCGCTTCCGGACCCTGTATGAGCAGGCAGGAATTGGAATTGGATATTTTTCTCTTGAGGGCGAAGTACTTTATCTCAATCGAAAAGCTGCAAAACACATGGGCGGTCGGCCTGCAGAATTCATCGGCACAAACATCGGTGACCATGAGCCGGAGACACTGGGGAATGAGTATCTTCGAAGAATCAAAGAAGCCGGTGATCTTGGCAAAACCATTGAATATGAAGACTGTATTGCCCTTCCCTCAGGCTCTGGATGGTTGTTGAATAAATTTACCAGTATTCGGGATGAGGAGGGTGCTGTTCAGGGTGTACAGGTAATTTCAGAAGATATTACGAAAATGAAGGAGACAGAACTTGCTCTGATTGACAGCGAGACCAAATACCGGTCCCTGTTCGAAAATATCAATCAGGCTTTGGCGCTCCATGAAATAATTACGGATGCGGATGGGAATCCGGTTGATTTTATATATCTGGATGTGAATCCGATGTTTGAAAAAACCACAAAACTGAAGAAATCGGAACTCCTTGGCCGTCGTGTTTCTGAGGTTTTTCCGGCATTTGAAAAAGAATGGATCAATCTGTGCGGCAGGGTTGCCCTGACAGGTAAGTCGGAATTTGTGGTGGGGTTTTCAAAATTTCAGAGTAATTATTGGGAAGTATCTGCCTATTCACCCAAAAGGGGTCAGTTTGCCGTAACCCTCGCGGATAAAACCAAGAGGATACATACTGAGCAGGAACTGAAGAAAAGCAAGGAAGTGGCTGAACGGTATCTCAATATCGCGGCAGAAATCATCATCACACTGGATCCAACCGGTACCATAACAATGCTGAATGACAAGGGTCATCAATTTCTGGGATACTTTCCGGGTGAACTGGTTGGGAAAAACTGGTTTGAACAGTGTATTCCGGATAGTGATCAAACTGAAATTCGGAATGTGTTCACTCAAATGACGCAAGGCAATCTGGAAAATGCGGAGTCCTATGACAATCAGGTCATCACTCATACAGGGGAGTTAAAAACCGTATCTTGGTACAATACGCGGCTTTTTGATGAAAAAGGGGAGATCAGCGGT
Organism: uncultured bacterium; assembly: GCA_964527215.1. Classification (GTDB taxonomy): domain Bacteria; phylum Fidelibacterota; class Marinisomatia; order SCGC-AAA003-L08; family JACNLC01; genus CAZGNZ01. The sequence goes on from CAZGNZ010000020.1 coordinate 22,723, forward strand.
CTGCTATGCTCCGGTCTGGATATTACTGACAAGATAGAGGCGGACAAACAGATTAGAAAGCTTCTGAAGGAGAAAGAACTGATTCTGAAGGAAGTGCACCATCGGATGAAAAACAACCTGAATAATACAATGAGCATTCTGAATCTGCAAATGCACCGTATGGGAGAAGGCCCGGCAGCGGAAGCGCTGAGGGATGCCGGAGGCAGACTGCGATCCATGAGTATTCTTTATGAAAAATTCATATACAGCGACGATTATCAAACACTGCCGGCGTCGGTTTACCTGGACAGCCTTATTGATGAGATCAGTACTCAGTTTGGGGTGAACCGCAAAAGAACGGTTCAAAAAAATATTGACGAGTTTATTCTGGATATGAAAACCTGGTCGGTGTTAGGAATTGCCGTAAATGAATTGGTTACGAATGCATTTAAATATGCTCTTAACAATGCAAAGGAAGGGAAAATTCAGATAACGGCCGAAGCATGCGGCAGTCAGATCAGAGTGGCGGTGCATGACAGCGGACCCGGCCTGCCTGAGGCTGTACTGAGCGGCAGTGAAAGCGGACTCGGATTGGATCTGGTAAACATGTTGGTCAACCAGCTTAATGGATCATTTCATCGTGAGAACGACAACGGAGCCTGCCTCGAAATTGTATTTACCAATCCAGCCATCATTAAAAACAAAGCTTAATACCGGGAGTCTGTTTCTGCAGCGGTCAACATCCGTTGACTGCCCCCAATCCGGGCCTGTATTCAAACGTCCGGTATTGCTGTATCTGCCGTTATGAATATTCAGTCATTCTGCAGAAATTCCGCTTTTCCCGGTTGTTGATCTGAAAACCATGACGAATGAATAAAGCAGGTGTCAAAAAAGACGGACCCAAAACCGACAATTGGCAGGGCCGACCCGGCAAGGGAATTGTTGTGGGATTGGCGGTATTTACCGGATTGCTGCACTTTGCAGTCGGACCTCAGTACCGCGGACCCTGGCCAGTTTTTGTCAGTGGGTATCTGATCGACATCATGCTGCCCTGCTCCGCCTGTCTGCTGCTGCAGTTTGCTCTCCGTCGGCATTTTCCTGCGCTTTCTTCCCTGGCCTTTGCAGCAACAGGGGTATTTTTATTTGGCTGCATGGCTGAAACACTGCAGTATTTTCATATAGCATTTATGGGAGAAACATTTGATCCATTGGATTATGGAGCCTATGGTCTGGGCGTTCTTACTGCAGTGATGATTGACCGGACCATAATCAGGCGGCTTGAATCCGCCAGTGGGCGGGTTTTTAATCCGTCTCCTGACTGACGAGTGTAACCGGGTGCATTCCCCGCCGCTTGTTGAAAATCCGCCATTTGGCGCGGCGGCGAAATTCATTACACCCCCCCTTCCTGATTCTGTCGGCAGTGTGTAATTATTCATTTTCAAAAAAAAATCCCGAGTTAATAACCCGGGATTTTTTAAAGAACAGAAGGAAGGATTAGCCCGGATATTTCATGAGACTTCGCAATGAGATGATGAAAATGTATTGATTCTACAAGGCATATGAAGAAAAATGAGTGAAATCGTACTGGACAGTACGTTGAGAACATTTTTCGAGTATAACGCTGTAGAATTGAGCAGATCCATCATCGGAATAGATTTCTCATGAAATATTCGGGTTAGTTCAGTATCTCGCTCACCATGGTGACAATATCCAGAATGTCCAGAGTGCCGTCTTCATTCAGATCCCCGGCCCACAGCTGATAGTCATTTGAGGGCATCAGATCAAGAATGATGGATACCGAGGTGACGATATCCAGGATGTCCATGGTGTTATCCTGATTCAGGTCACCCAATGCCAGTTCAGGATAATACAGAATGGCGGATGAAATATCCATTTGAGGAACATTTTCATTCAGGCGCACCCGGTTGATGGCAATTTGTGTCGTAGAGGCGTTGAAGTTCTCCTGAACCTCAAACTGAACCAATAGAAACACGCCCTGTTCTCCGTCAGGATATGCACTGGCCCCGGCGATAACCAGTTCCTCGGGACTGCTGAAATGATTGACCACGAAATCATCGATATTGAGTCCGGGGTCCAGACCGGCAAAGGTCAGCTGATCCGGATTGTATTCCAGATTAAACTCAAAAGCATAAATATCTGATCCATTCTCCAGATAAATCGGCAGTTCAATCAGTTCTCCCGGTGCAATGGGTTGATTTTCGATAGAAAAATCGCCTGCGGCCGGTGGGATCAGTAAGCCGCTTTGAATGGGAAATTCGGTAATGAGCCCCACGCCGTACTGCAGAATATAGGATGCGTCCAGTGCAGAGATGGTTTCATCTCCGCTGACTTCGGCATTGATTCCTGCCTGCAGTCCAAATTCCGTTTCGCCTACCACATACTGAAGCACCAGACCGGCATCAAAGGCGGTTACAATTCCGTTCACGCTGGCATCTCCATAGTAGGGCATCAGCACATCAACACCGCCGGAATTTACATAAATGGAATAATATGTTTCATCAAACTGTACCAGATTGAAATCAATGGGAATATTGGCAGTACTGTCAATTTCTGTGACAATGAGTTCAAGTGTCAGCAGCTCAAAATCACCGCTGAGGGGAGCACTCCCTGCCATCCAGACCGATACGGGGCAATTGTCCATATTGTATTCGATAATCCAGTTTGCGTCATCCGGTGTCCCGCCGATTGCAACATCATTGATAACAATACCGGAATCTGGACAGATGATTTCCATCGTCACGGAATGAATGGGCAGAAGGCTGGGGATGGAAATGGCAAGCGGATATTCCAGGGTGTCACCCGGGACAGCTTCTTCTTCCGCGAATTCCAGGAATATTTGCTGGTATTCACAGGAACCGTCATCAAACAGGGCATCGGGATCATAATTGATTGCCATCTGATCAGTACATCCCTGACATGAGAGGTCATCATTTTCAGGGATGTCATCGCAGACTCCGCACAAATCAAAATAGGCGAGACCGAAACAAACGCCGGCGCAGTCTTTGTCGGCATTCTGACCGTAGCACACACCGCAGTCATCCAGAGCCCAGTTGAATTCCAGACCGGTCAGTCCCAACACGCAGTCTCCGCAGTCGTCAATCACCGCGGTGCCGCCGCAGTCTTCGTTGCAGTCATTGTAGGCACAGGAACCGTCATCCATATTGGCACCGGGATGATAATTGCATGCCTCGGGGTCCATGCAGCCGTAGGCCATTTCCAGCCAGCCGCAGCCTGATGGTCCGCCGTATGCACCTATGTCGTTGCGGGCAGTGCCGTATGACGGCGGAATGCAGTAGTCTTCATGATCCGAATCGGGACTGCCGGAATCAATGCAGGGGGAGATGCTGGTGAGCGTGAAATCGTCAAAATTGGAAAACAGGGGGTTATACAGCAAATTGCCGATACCGGCGAATCCGTTCTGTACATTGCTGTAGGTTACCTGGTAATTATACCCGTCAAGCTGTGTCTCGTCATCATTGTTAAAATACACAATGGAGTTCATGATTGTCAGGTGATACAGACCGCTGTTTTCATCATTGTTGATGGCATATCCCTGGTTGAAAACCAGATTGCTGTTATAGATCTCAGCTTCACCATTGTTGTAAATACCGTCCAAACCATTGTTGGCAAGGATGGTATTGTGCATCGAAATTGCACCAAAGTTGTTGATGCCGTAACCAACATTGTCTTCAATAATGCAATTCCGGATGACGGCAAAGGCATCGTCGCCAATGTCAATTCCATTGCCCTGGCATTCACGGATTGTGGTGTGCATCAGGATTATTTCCGGTCCGGTGTTATAGGAAATTCCGGCGTTCCCGGTCTTTTCGATAAGGCAGTAATTCAGAGTTGATTGTAAACCGACATCGAAAAACGTGATTCCTGACCAGGTTCCGTTTGGATCTGACGGACCAAATGTAATTGGTGCCTGATATGACCCCTGCGCATGCAGCTGACCGTGCACAAGGAATGTATATTCCTCATTACCAATAACTTCTACTCCGGGCTCAATAATCAGATCATAAATGGTGAGATCCCCTGTTAGTACGTACGGAGATCCGGCAGCATCCCAGGTTTCGCCGATAATGACGCCTGAAACCGAGGTCTCTGCAGCAGCAAAAGAGAGCATTGCGAGAAGGCAAAGGATTGTAACGTTTCTTTTCATATTTACCTCTTCAATATGTTATTTGATGGGCATATAATGATGGTTGGCTGAATGCGTGAATGTAATTTATTATGAATAAAGTGTCCTGAAATCTTTTATTTTGTAACTCTATTTTACGGTTTTAAAACCCGGCATTCACCAATATTCCCTGACAGCCGGTCTGCTGCGGTTCCGGGTCAGTTTCAGATATAAATTGAACAATGATTAAAAGCAAGGAAAGGTATCCGATGTCAAATTTTGAGGTATTCTGGGAGCATAATAAATACGCAGTGGTTGGTAATTCGGTGCGGAAAGCTTTTCCCCGGCTGACGTACGGAAAACTGCGGTCACTGGGCAAAAAAGTATATGCTGTTGATTCGGTATTAAAAGAACATGAGGGTCAGCCCGTATATCAGGAATTATCGGATCTTCCGGAGAAAATTGAGGCGGTTGTGCTGGAACTGCCTTCGGATGAAACAACCGATTGGATATGTAAAGCCAATGAAGCAGGAATCCGAAATGTATGGATACATCAGCGTTGTGAAACTCCTGAAGCCATCGCCAAAGCCGAAGAACTGAAGTTGAATCTGTATTATGGAACCTGCGCCGTGATGTATCTGAGCAAGGGGCTGAGCATTCACACATTCCATCGCTGGCTTTTCAGAAAAATCGGAAAATATTAAAACATAGATTTTGAAGATATGCGGCTGGCGGAACTGGGATTTTTGCATCAAAAAATAAAAAACCTCAAACATGGTTTTCCTGTCGGAATGATTCGGGGCATTTTTTTAGACCGTCATAAGTTATAGGGAAAATAGAAAGCCGCTCCCCTGCATTATATATCATTTAAGGAATGGTGACAGTCTTCTCCCGAATGGTTGGGTTCACCTGAACAAGTCAAATACATCCGGGAGATCGGGTAAATTTCCAAAAGGCCTGACTGATCCGGCAGCCTGTCACGGCAGCATGATATTCAGCAGTTCATCGATAGGTTCCAGCGTCTTCTCACTGACCAGTGGAAAATCATTTTTGTAATTCCAGTGGGCCCAGGCAACATTATGTTTTTCAAAAATAGAAATCATGTCCCGGTACCAACGCTGTCGAATGGCAATATCTGTGGATGGGAATGCACCCCACTCACCACAGTAGATCGGAAGGCCGAATTGTTGCGCCACCGATACTGCCTGCATCATATCCCTTTCCATACCTTCCAGATCAAAATAACCGTTATGCCATTTCACCACCTCCAGCAGCTCTGGATCCATCGCCGCGTACAATGTTGTATCAATTGACTGACCGGGATATTCCACCGGGCCGTCATATGCGCTGAACGGATTCCACCATGCCTTATAATGGGTAAGGGCAAACGGAATATAGTAATGAAAACTGAGAATGATATTGGGATCGTTTTCCGGTACTTTCAAATCCTTGAATGTGCCCACCTGCTGCCAGTTGTTGGAACCCATCACAATTACCCGGTGTGGTTCCAGTTTTCGAATTTCAGATATGACCCAGTTGATCAGATTATTCCAGTCTTCAGGATTATCCGATACGGCTTCATTCAGCGGTTCATAGGCAACTTTGTCCAATGGATATGAATCCAGTTCTGCAGACAGTTTCTGCCAGAACCCAATAAAGGTTTCCTGAGCGTCTTTATCCTCCCACAGCTGCCGGTTGTCGGCATCATTAAAATGATGAGACCGCAGAACGTGTAAATCCACTATTACCCTCAAGTTATGCTTCAAACTCCACTGAATTCCATTATGCAGCAGTTTGAAGGCTTCCGGCTGGGCAATTCCGTCTTCCGACCAGAAGTGCATTTCGTCAATCGGAATTCGAACATGGTCAAATCCAAGTGCAGATATGTTGGCAAAATCCTTTTCCGTCATATAGGCTTCCCGTTCCGCACCGCGGATTTCTGTCTGACTCAGCCAGTGACTGGTATTGACACCTCGGTGAATCTTGAATTGGGCAGCCAGGGCGTCATCGCTTGTACAGCCGTTGGCCAGAAGCAGTACCGCTGCAATCAGCATTGGATAAATAGATTTCATTGTCTCCTCCGGTTTTGGGTTGCTGAAATTTTCTGCCGTCAGAGATTATTCGGCAGAAATGATAAAATGGATTTGATGGTTCGGAATCCTGCAAAGAGGGTATCTGGAATGTTCAAGCGACGGGGTAAAGTTACCTAATTCTCATCATTGATCAGCAGAAAAAGGTAAAACCTTGAAATTTGAAATTGGAAAACCGGAACTGCCTTTGGCTGATGAATACTCATTTCAATTTTACTGTTTCACCAAGCTCACGTATCAACTTCCAGCAGATAAGGCCCCACTTAACGGCTTGACAGCTTGACCAATGAATTTCAATATGCTGGCGAAGTTTAACTTGACAATTCAACCATTGCACCATTAAACGATTTCGCCAGGTGCAACGTCCATCCATCCCAAACCCCCACCCTCCTCTGGGGAATCGCACTTACGTGGAATTCAGGATGCAGCATCCCCAAACCCATCCGCAGACATTTGCCGGTGGAAAATCCAAATACACGAGAAATCATCCTCATCTTATACTATGCATCCTGAACCGCATTCCGGACGGCAATCGACTGAGAACCGACTCGATTATTTGACAACTTAACCCGGATATTTCATGAGACTTCGTAATGAGATGATGAAAATGATTGATTCTACAAGGCATATGAAGAAAAATGAGTGAAATCGTACTGGACAGTACGTTGAGAACATTTTTCGATTAGAATTGAAAATCCGTCTCCTGACGGACGCTGTAGAATTGAGCAGATCCATCATCGTCCGGAAAATGCGAAGCATTTTACGCATAGATATTCTCATGAAATATTCGGGTTAACCTCGCCATACCAGGAAGTCCCATTCAGCTATTACACCATTACACTATTTAACCATCTCACTATTCAACGACACCTGGCCGGGAATCCCAACTCAACCACTCAACCTATTTCCATCCATTACACCCCTTCAGGGTTCTGCCGTAATTCTATCCGGTTCCCGGGGCGATGCCCCGGGCTGACGTATTTCAGCCCCTCCAGGGCTGGAGGATATGAATTAAGCATACGATCTGTGGAATCACCGATTGAAAAATTCTCTCAAGATCACCCATCCCAAACCCCCACCCTCCTCCGGGGAATCGCACTTACGTGGAATTCAGGATGCAGCATCCCCAAATCCATCCGCAGACATTTGCCGGTGGAAAATCAAAATGCACGAGAAATCATCCTCATCTTATACTATGCATCCTGAACCGCATTCCGGATGGCAATCGACTGAGAACAGACTCGATTATTCGACAACTTAACCTCGCCATACCAGTAAGTCCCATTCAGCCATTACACCATTTCACTACTCAATCAAACCCGGCCGGGAATCCCAACTCAACCACTCAACCATGCAAACAGCCAACCTCACCCTGCAGGCAAGGGCATACTTAACCGATTACCCCATTCGCCATTACACTATTTCATCCATTATCCATTCGAATTTGCCGGTAACATTCTTACACGTATTTCCGTTTGGGTTTCATTGTAAATCATTCATAACATTATTATTCAGGAATAATCCTGATCGTCCGGCCAAACATCAACTCAATGAAGCTCGAGGTATTTGTATGAAATTCAGTATCATTCCGGTTATTGCTGCCGTCACTTTGCTCTGGTGCGCTCCTGTGCCTCAATATGAAGCTGTACAGGCTGCAGAAAATCTGATTATTGAACGTGGTTCTAGAATTCCGGATAACGTGACCGTTTCCGATGTTATTGCTGTTTCCCGGCAGCAGGTGGATACCTGGTATTTGGTTACCTATGCCCCTGCCGGTTTTGCCCTCATCGCAGCTGATAACTGTATCTCCCCAATTCTGGCTTATAGTTTTGATAATGATTTCCCTGAAGGACCATTGCCGCCGAGTCTGGACCAGTGGCTGAACGGCTGGCAGGCACAGATACATGACGCGGTTTCCCGAAACCTCCCCGCCGGCGAACAGACTGTCCGGGAATGGGCACACTATACCCATCAGGATTTTACACCGAATCGCAGTCTTCGGGATGTTCCGCCGCTGCTGCCCTGTAACTGGAATCAGGATTCACCCTGGAACGCCGCTTGTCCTCTGGATCCGGCCGGACCGGGTGGACATGTCTATTCCGGCTGTGTGGCAGTCTCCATGGTGCAGGTAATGTATTACTGGGAATATCCGAATGTTGGGTATGGCTCCCATTCCTACTGGCACAATGAATACGGCGAACAGTTTGCTGATTTCGGCAATGCCTATTATGATTACAACGAAATGGAAGACAATGTATCTACCGCTGCCACTGCAGAACTTCACTATCATGCCGGTGTCGCGATTGATATGGGGTACAGTCCCAACGGATCCGGAGCCTGGGTGGGCGGAGGCCATTATCCCAGTGCCTTTTCCGCGATGACGGAACATTTCCTGTTCGATGAAGGCCAGATTGACTGGGTGGAACGCGAGGATTGGAATGACTCCGACTGGGCTATCCTGATGCAAACGGAATGTGATAACAACCGACCGGTAATCTACCGCGGATACGGGTCCGGCGGACATGCCTTCAATCTGGACGGATATCAGGGGGATGAACACTTTCATTTTAACTGGGGTTGGGGCGGTGCCTATAACGGGTATTTTCATACCGGTAATCTGAACCCCGGCGGTTCCCACTTCAATGAAGGACAGGCAGCCATTATCGGACTGATTCCCCTGGAAGTTACCCATCCCAGAGTGGTGCTGAGGGATTATTCCATTACTGAATCCGGCGGTGACAGTGATCTCGTAATCAATCCCGGTGAATCTGCTGAAGTACTGGTGCAGATTGAAAACCTGTACCCCTTTGGAACCGCCTTTGCACTGGAAATGGAGCTGGTCAGTTTAAGCGAATCCATCACCGTTTCCGAAGAATACCTTTTTGCAGGTGATCTTCAACCTGCAGAGCAGCAGGACAACAATGATCTGCCTTTTGTACTGAATATTGATCCTGAAATCTTTCAGGGTACCTATTATCTGGAACTCAATGTCAGTGCCTTGACATCTGACAGCGACATATACACAGAATCTTTCCAGCTGCAGGTTTCTGTCTCCCTGAACCAGGCAGGATACCCGGCACTCCCGGAAGCACAGGTGGAGTCTTCTCCCCTCGTATTGGATATTGATAATGACGGATCTGATGTTGAAATTGTTTTCGGAGACTACGAAGGTAGGGTTCATGTTCTCCATCCGGACGGCAGCGAACGGGAAGGCTGGCCATTTGAAACAGGCGATCAGATTTGGGCTTCACCGGCAATTGCGGATATTGATCTGGACGGTTCACTTGAAATCGTTATAGGGTCTAAAAGCAAGCACGTTTTTGTTTTGGAAATTGACGGCAGTGTCCAAACGGATTATTATGCCGATCAGTTCACCATGGGCACGCCGGCACTGGGCAATCTGGACGAGGATCCGGAACTGGAAATCGTGTTTGGCGGATTCAGCAATCCCGGACAGGTATTTGCCATCAATCCCGATGGAAGCGATGTCCCCGGTTTTCCGCTTGTGGTGGATGAGAAAATCCAGCGTGGTATCGCATTAACCGATTTAAACGGAAACGGACAGGATGATCTGGTGTTTGGAACCGATGATGCTAATTTGTATCTGGTTTATGACGACGGATCAGTTGCGGACGGCTTTCCATTCGCGGTTGGGGATAAGATCAGAACCGCTCCGACAGTTCTGCATTTTGAAGGCAGCGACGATTTTCTGATTCTCGTGGGTTCCAAGGATGATGTGTTTTATGCCATTACCGACAGCGGAGACCTGCATTTCAGTATTCCGACAGGCGGTGATATTGAGAGTTCCGTGAGCGTGATTGAAGACCCGGGGTACGGCCCCATGCTGTTTTTCGGCAGCAGTGACGGATTTCTTTATGGCGTATTTGCCAGTGGAATCGCTGTCCCCGGATTTCCGGTGAACCTGAATCACGCCGTCACGGCTGAACCCATATTCACGGATCTGGACGGAGACAATGAAATCGAACTGGTAGTGGGCACAACCGGCGGCAGTCTCTGGGCGCTGCATCTTGATGGTTCCGTACAGGAGAATTTCCCGATATCAGTTGAGTTTGGTGTGAAAAAACCGGTCACAGTGGCTGATATCGACAATGATGATGATTTGGAAATTATTGCCGGTACAATGGCCGGTCTTTCGGTTGTGGACTACAAGCTGCTTTCCAGCGATCCCGGTCTCTGGCAGTGCTTCCGCGGCAGCGCGCTTCGCAGCGGAGTTGCGGAAACCTCTTTTGGATTGGGCTGCAGCAGCGGTATTGTGGGAGATATGAACTGCGATTACGGCTGTGACGTTATTGATCTCATTATATTGGTTAATGCCATTCTGGATGGGGATGATCTTTCCGGGATGCTGACCCAGGCAGATGCAAATTTTGACGGTGCTGTGGATATTCTGGATGTGGTGACACTGGCTTCCATGATCATTGCCGCAATGTAAATTATCATTCCGGTCCTGTCACTTCACAGGGCCGGATTCTCTCTCACCGGGATCATGACACCCGGTCTATATTAAATCCAAATGATAAAATAGATTTTCCCCCTTTGGGATTTTCAGTTTGCGGCGGATGGCAATTCGATAATTCTCAATGGTTTTCGGGGCCAGATTCGTCAGTGATGCGATATCCTTGGTTTGCATTTTAAGTTTCAAAAATGCACAGATCTTCTGTTCGCGGAGTGACAGTGACGGGTATTTCCCGGTCAGATTCCTATAAAAATCGCCATGAACCTCCCTGAACCATTTCTCAAACTCATCCCACACATGAATGGATTTCAGCTGGTCCTTTAACTCCCCGGACAGGGATTTGAGGCATGCTGCAATGATTGAATTGTCACGCGTTTTGGTGGCATTCTGAATTTTCTCCTGCCAGCCAACCATTAATTCCTGTTTCCGTGCCAGTGACATGGCTTTGGCTGTCAGTTCCCGTTTTTTGAGTTCGAGATCTTTTTCGAGCTCCTGAATTTTCAGTCTTTCCTGATATTGATTCATCACTTCTTCTGCCTCCTTCCGAAGACGTGCCTCGTGAACGTAGTAGGCTTTATCCGTCAGTTCTGCAAAGAGACTCATGTGATGCATCCCTGATTCGAAATTGCCGGCACCCCTGTAACTCTGTGCGGCGTAATAATGGATTTTCTGCTGCAGTTTGAGGATTCCCACACTGTCCAGCAGGTTCAAAGCTTTTTCTGACCATTCGATTCCCTCCTGGAAATGTTCGGCTTTTACGCAGTATTCCGCCTGGCAGATCAGAAGATTGGCTTTTGATTCAGTGTTGTTTACTTCATCGCAGAGTTCCAGCGCTTTTTCATTTCTTTCAAGAGCCTGATCATAATTTCCGGCAGCTGCATGCAGACCGGCCTCAATACTGTATCCTCGAACAATATTCCGGGTGTCATCAAGTTTGATGAAAATTGGACGTGCCTGCCGGATCGCCTTCAATCCTTCCTCACTCCGCTTCATGGAAATATACAGTGAAGCCAGATTGGAAAGCTGCAGGGCTTCACGGTGGGGATCTCCCAGTTTCCGGCACAACTCCAGTGCTTGTTCATAATATGGAATGGTTTTTTCATATTCGAGAATTCGGCGGTAAGCCATACCGATCAGATTGTTGGAATTTATCTCGATTAAAATATCCTGCTCACCGCCTATCACCAGAGTCTCTTTCAGAAGGGCCAGTGCTTCCGCCACTTCTCCGCGCTGAATTTCTACGTAAGCCAGACGCATCATGATTTTTGCCATCAATACCGGATCGTTCAGTTTACGGACCGACTGAAGAGCTTGCGACAGGGTAAGAAATGCCGGTCCCCACTGGTTTTTCAGTGTCATTCGGCTGCCTAGATAGTAATGCAGACGGGTTTTATGGAATACATCAGAGACGGGTTCGACCAGTTTGCTGTACTGCTCAATATACGAATCTGCTTCATGGGGGAGGTTGTCCAGCAGCTTTGGGATCAGCTGTTCCAGCAGTTTTATTTTTATTGCGCTGTCGTTTGTATCAATAATTTGTTTTTTCAATATTTCTATGGTGTTTGACATCTTAACGTGATCCTGTTGATGATTATTGCTTTCAGTTTTCAATTCATATACTGAGGGCTGCTGCAGACTGGAAGGAACCTCAGTTCGACCATTAACAGACCAACCGGGTCACTGCTGAAGCAGCATATTGGCTGCCTTCTGTATTCTTTGACTCTGTTTTATCTCAATTTGTATATCGGACTGAAACCGCCAATTCACTGTTTCAAAAAACTGATTCCGAAACGTACGTAAACAGCTCAATCCAAATCCCGCATTCAAGTGAAATTATATAATGAATTTCGAATATCGGCGAGAGAAAATTTACCCGCTTTCTTTAACTCAATCAAACGATCCTTTTATCCTGTTTAGGGGGTTTTTGTGGGGTGCGGCAGATTTTGTTATTGAGGTAATTTTTTAAAAAGGAAATTACAGAATAATGAAAAAAACCCAAGAAACAGTCAACCGTGAAGACGGAGATTCATTGTTTTTGGAAAAATTAAAACAAGGTCTGGCTGTTTTTCTGAAGATGCTCAGGGAAGATTTTTTTCTTCGAATGAACCGGGAGCAAACCAGGGATCAGGAAAATGAAATGTATCTTTATGATTTGACGGATGAGATAAATTGAAAGCTGCAGACTAACAACGCATTGTATTCAACGAGAATAAAAATTTTATGAGATTGATTTTCACAAATCATTCATGGATAAACGGAATTTCTGTAAGGACACCTGTTCAAAGTAAATCGAATACCAACTTTACTGTATCAATTGAATATTATTACACATAACCACCACACAATGGAGAAACGGATGGCAAGACTCAAACACATAATCTGCTGGATTCATCTGATCGTCACAGGGTTTTCCCTGTTGTCAGGTCAGACATTTGGAATTCAGGGAGTGCTCCGGGACCAGTTGGGGGACCTGGTTGCAGATGGGAACTACGATCTGACATTTCGTCTGTATGAAACGGAGACCGGGGGCTCAGCAATCTGGACGGAAACCATCAGCAGTGTTCCGGTGCTGCATGGTGTTTTCTCGGATGATCTTGGAGATATCAGTTCCTTTTCCTCCATTTCATTTGACCGCACGTACTGGCTGGGAATTTCCATCAACGGCGGCAGTGAAATGACGCCGCGAAGTAAATTTACCAATTCACCCTATACTATGGCCGTGATCGGTGCTGATAATCTGTTTCCGTCTTCCGGGAATGTCGGCATCGGGACCAAAACACCTCACAATGCAGTGACAGTTACCCGATCCGGCGCTGCCCATGTGACGCTGAATTCAGACGGCGATGACGACAACGGCCTGACATTCCTGGATCAGGGCAGCACCAAATGGGACATCACCCATGATCAGTCCGACAATACACTCTATGTAAAAGATGATTCCGGGAATACCGCACTGGCCGTGACCTCAAACGGAGATGTGGGTATCGGAACCACGAGTCCCGAATCGCGCCTGCATGTTCAGGGGTCACCCGGAGATGTCAATCTGATCGTGGACGGTCAAATTCGCTCAAATAATAATGACGGCGGTCTGGAAACCGGAGCTGCCGGTTTGGTGGGCGGTCTGGAAACCAATAAGCTGGGTATTGCCAACGGCGGTGACTGGCGGGTGACGGTGGACACCAACGGCAAGGTGGGTATCGGCACCACCACCCCCGCGCAGAATCTGGATGTGGCGGGTGATCTGAAACTGAGCAGCGGCGTTATCAAATTCAGTGACGGCACCGAGCTGACCACGGCCGATTTGGGAACCGTCTGCGGTTCACTGGGCACTGATGGTGAATTGGTGATGGGCGCAGACAGCGACGGTAACGGCAGCGGTGAAATCCAGTTTCAGACCAATGGCTCCACAGCTATGACCGTCACCAGCAACGGACGTCTGGGAGTGGGGACAACAACCCCTGCATACGGTCTGGATGTGGCCGGTGACATCGGTTTTTCCGGGACGCTGAAACAGAACGGCGAAACCTTCCAGAGCGGTGTATGGGAGCTGATAGGATCAGACATGCACTACAGCAGCGGCAATGTGGGTATTGGGACTGATACACCAGACTATGCCCTGGATGTCGCCGGTACGGTCAATGCCACTGATCTACTGGTGAATGGAGAACCTTTTGAGGTGGAATCACCCTGGTATGGCGGTCCGACAACCATCTCGTGGGACGGCGGAATCAACATGGGTGCTTACATTGATGATTTCTGGGATTTTGGAACCACGATGGTGAACGATGCATGCCTGAACAATGTCAGAATTACTAGAACATCAATCAGACCAGTTACCCATTCAAGCGGTAGTATTGGTTCAACGTCTTATCCATTTAATAACGTGTACTTCGATCACATGTATTATTACGGCGCCTATATGTACAGTGATCGACGCCTGAAGCAGAATTTTCGCTCCATAGACAATCCGCTGGATCTGATAATGAAGCTGAATCCTGTCCGATATGACATCAATGTTGAAACCCACCCATATTATTCAACAGTGGATGATCATTTTGATTTCAGCACAGAGCATCTGGACAACAATCTGGGATTTGTGGCCCAGGAACTGCAGGAGGTTCTGCCCATGATGGTTACCACAGAGCATTTATCCAAGCTGCTGCAGATCACCAATCACCACCAGATGATTCCCGTTGTCACTGAAGCCATTTCCGAGATGAAGACCACTGAACTGGATGAAATGGAGCAGCAGATTCAGGAAATGGAACGCATGCTGGATGACCTGGAGGGCAGGAAATGAGAAACCTCTGCAAGATATTTGAAAATAGAAATTTGAAATTTGGTCCAGGATGTTTTCTGGTTTCAATAATCAGTGTACTCATGATTCAAATGATGTTTGCCCAGACCTTTGCCGTTCAGGGTGTCCTGCGGGATCAGTACGGAAAATCCCTGCCCAATGGATACTACCTTGTTACCTTTCACCTCTATGATCAGGCTGAAGGCGGTTCTGCAGTCTGGAGTGAAACCTGGCCCAGTCTGGAAACGGTAGACGGCACTTATGTGGCGGAACTGGGATCCCGGACAGCATTCAACGGACTGGAATTCAGTGAAGACTACTGGCTGGGAATTGTCATTGAAGAATCCCCTGAGCTGGCACCGCGTCTGAAACTGACCCGCATGCCGTATGTTTTCACCGCGTCCGGTGAAAACAATCTGTTCCCTTCTGCCGGCAATGTGGGAGCCGGGACCACCAGCCCCGACTATCTTCTCCATGTTTCCGGTGAATACGGCACCTATGTTTCCATGAACAGCAGCGGCAGTTCAGCCGGAATCAATTTTGACTCCAACGGAAGTTCGGAATGGCAGATGAAAATCAATTCCGGTGATGGCACGCTTCATATCAATGAAGACAGCGGTACCGATGCGGTCAGCCTGAAATCCGGCGGCAGGATCGGGATAGGCACGGGAAGTCCGTCAACCGATCTGCATGTG
This sequence comes from uncultured bacterium, assembly GCA_964527215.1. Lineage (GTDB taxonomy): Bacteria > Fidelibacterota > Marinisomatia > SCGC-AAA003-L08 > JACNLC01 > CAZGNZ01. Next base: position 38,405 of record CAZGNZ010000020.1, read on the forward strand.
GCTGGTGACGGCGGATCCAATGTGGACCTCACTGTGGAAGGCAAAATCCACTCCAATGATAACGAAGGCGGTCTCTGGATCGGCAGCGGCCGCTTTGCCGGTGGGGATGATGCCGGCAATCTGGGATTGAAAAACAACGGACAATGGGGGATGACCATCCAGCCCGACGGCAATGTGGGTATTGGAACCGCTGAACCGACGGAAAAACTGGAAGTGGCCGGAAACGTGAAGCTCAGTAGCAGCGGTTCATTGGTTTTCTCTGATAACAGTACATTGTCAAGTGCCCGGCTGGATGAACCGGCAGAATCCGTGGCCAATCCTGCCAATGTCCTGCTGAATGCCGACAGCGACGGAACCGGCAGTGAAGGCATTACAATGCAGACCGGTGGAAACACGCGCGTGGTGCTGAACAATGACGGACAACTGGGTGTGGGAACATTGATCCCAGCCAGCATGCTGGATATCTCCGGTGATATCAATTTTACCGGCAATATCCTGAAAAACGGGGTGCCCCTCACCACCAGTGCCTGGAATTCCAGCGGCAGTGATATCTATTACAGTGATGGCAGCATCGGTGTAAATACATCTATTCCGGGCAATATACTGGAAATAAACGGCAGTCTGAACGTCACCAGTCTCTACAAAAACGGCGAAAACTACAGCGGGTCACCGTGGGTGTTCTGGGATCCGGACAACTCCTACTGTATCTACCACGCCGGTACTATAAATGTTGGATTAAACGTTTACAGCAATTCGTGGGAAGACTACCAGCCATATGCCAACTCAGCCAATGCTTTGAATACCAGAGATCTTCATTCTGCCGGTGGTTGGGGTATCCACGGTACATTCAGTGATATGGGAGGGGGCATTATGGTTCGCCGCTCCGGATATGTCAATGAAAGTTACATTGGCAGCAATACAACCTACTGGGGCAGTATTCAGGCAAATTACCTTTATGCCATTAGTCAGCACCAATCCTCTGATCGACGCACCAAGCAGAATATCACTTCCGTGGAAAATGGATTGGGTTTGATTTTGCAGCTTAGAGGGCGTAAATACGATTTAAATACGGATATTCATCCTTTATTTTTACACAATACCAGCAGTCAATCTGAGAATCCGAACGACAAGCTTGGGTATATAGCACAGGAGCTTCAGGAAATTCTGCCGGTCATGGTTGAACCCGATGAAAATGATGAGTTCCTGATGATTCGCAACTATGAATTCCTGTATCCGTATGTCGCCAGCGCCATTCAGGAGCTGGATCAGCAGAATCAGGAACTGGAATCGCGACTGGAAATGATCAAAACCAGAATAGCCCGGCTGAAGGAGGAAAAATAATGAACAACCTCTTGAAGAAACCGGGATCAGCCTGTCTGTTCTTTTTACTGTGCAGTACAATGCTGGTCCAATCAGGATTTTCCCAGACCCTGACATTTCAGGGCACACTGCGCGATCCGTCAGACCGCACGGTGGAAGACGGTGAATACGATCTCACATTCCGTATTTACACTTCCGCCATTGGCGGAACCGAGCTCTGGACCGAATTGCTGGAAGACGTCTATGTGGCACACGGTGTATTTGCCGTGGAACTGGGTGCAGTCAATGATCTGACCCCTTTGACTTTCAGTGAAACCTACTGGCTGGGTGTTTCCATCGAAGATGCTGAAGAAATATCCGTGCGGCGTAAACTCAGCACGGTTCCCTACAGTCTGGCTGTCCGAGGCACCGCCAACACCTTTCCTTCCACCGGCAATGTGGGAGTGGGTAACAGCGATCCGACGGATGCACTGGTGCTGAACAACGACGACGGCACCCGGATCGGTGTCAACAGCGAATCCGGTGATCCTGCGGGCTTTGCCTTTGAAACCGGCGGTACGGAACGCTGGCGCATTGAACTGGAACCGTCTTCCGGCGTACTCAATTTCGTGGAAAGCAGCGGCAGTGAAACGCTGACCTGTGCAGACGGCGGCCTGGTGGGTATCGGAACCACCAATCCCCAGGCCAGGCTCCATGTGGCCGGTGACAGTAATGGGACCGTCGATCTCACCGTCAGCGGACGCATCCGGACCACCGGATCGGAGAACGGGCTGCAGATCAGCGATGACCGCATAATCGGAAGCGACGCAACCGGCAATCTGAATCTGGAAATAGACGGGTCGCCCAGGGTGACAGTGACACCAATGGGCAACGTGGGAATCGGAACTGAATATCCTTCCCGTCAGCTGCATGTCAACGGCAATGTTCAGCTCTCCGACGGTGGGGCAATCCTGTTTGATGACGGCACATCCATGGCCACCACCGCAGTGGGCGGTTCATCGGAATCACTGTCCAATACCGGCAATGCTGTTATCAATGCCGACAATGACGGCAGCGGCAGCGGATCGGTTCAGCTTCTCACCAATAACACAACCCGACTGACCATTGCCAATGACGGCAATGTGGGAATCGGAACCACCAGTCCGTCCAATACACTTGATGTGGCAGGCGATGTGAATTTTTCCGGCAGTCTTCTGAAAAATGCGTCCGCTTTTATCACCACACCCTGGCAGACCAACGGCTCCGATATCTTTTACAATGACGGGAAAGTGGGGATTGGTACCAGTTCACCACAGTATGCGCTTGATGTGGCCGGCACCATCAATGCCACCGGCAGCATCCTGAAAAACGGCAGCGAAATGACTGCTCAGTGGTATGAGCCGGATAACTGGTATGAAATGCTTGTCAGTAACCGGAATATGATTATCACTGAAAATGAAAACGACTATGCTTATGCCACATTATTAAAAGAAAACGCATACAATGCCCCAGTGTATATCTATGGTGATGTACAAGTTATACCGGCATCAAACAACTCACAGGGGAAGTATGTTCTTTTTCCTAAAGGAGGAACAAGTTTTTATCCCAATGGAAGCGGCAATTCCTACATCGGAGCAAATGACAGTTGGCGGGTTTACACGGGATACATCGGGAATCTGTATTGTGGCAACTATGGTGATTTTTCCGATCGTCGAGTGAAGCAAAACATCCATCCGCTGGAAAATGCCCTGGAGCAAGTACGGCATCTGAATGGTGTTCGGTATGACATTAATACAGAAACCCATCCCTTCTTTAAAGGCAGGGAGGTCCGGGACGGTGAACTTACGGAAGGGCTTTACGGTTTCATTGCTCAGGATCTGCAGGAAATCATCCCTGAATTGGTGACTTATGATGAACAGCATGAGCTGTATATGATCCGCAACTACCACCAGATACTTCCGGTATTTGTGAAGGCCATGCAGGAATTGAAAGGCCGCAATGATGAACTGCAGGCTGAAATCAATACCGCCATGCAGGAACTTGAACAACTCCAGCAAGAGCTGGGTGAATAGGGGGGGATGATGAGTTACAGATTATTCAAGACTTGTTTTCTGCTCCTTATGGTCCTGAGTTTCGGCGGCTGGCTGGTGGCTCAGGAAATCTGCGAACCGCAGTACTCTATTCCCAATGACGTGTTTCCCGGCTCCGCCAACAACCAGATGACGGGCGGGGAATTCCGGGCCGCCATTGTGGTGGGACAACCGCTGACGGTCACGGCCAACAACTATTTCTCACACAGTGTGTCCCAGGGTTTTTACAGCTACTATCAAAAAGAACCCCGGCCGCCGGTACTTACCGCCTCTGACGGTGATTTTCAGGATGAAGTATTGCTGGAATGGGTGGTGGAAGACCAGAAAACCGGTCCGCCGGTCACCGACAATCTGGTGACCCTCTACCGGAACGGCTACATCCTGACAACCCTGCCGGTCACACAGACCGAATACCAGGACTTCAACGTGTTTGCCGGTGAGTATTACGAATACGGCGTATCCAGCGGCAACGCCATGGGTGAAAGCCATACGGCAGACAATGTGGGATTCCTGAATCCCGACGGTGTGATCACCGGTCATGTGGAAACCCCCAGCGGCAATCCTGTTCAGGATACCAAAGTAATACTGACCCCCAACCTTGGGCAGTCCGCATTCTTCGACGGCGAAAGCTACATTTTCTTTTTCAACGACAGCACCGCCGCCAACCGGCTGTTTGACGGATTCGAAGGCGATTACACCATCGAGACCTGGTTCCGCAGCATCCACACTTACCAGCAGCGGTTTTTCACTGCCGTGGATTCCGCCACAACTGATCATTATGTGATTCTGGAACTGACTGATGACGGCAAGGTCCGCTGGCAGCACAGCCCCGACGCCGGATCACCCGGGGACGAAATTGTGACTGTCAATACATTTACGGAAGATATGGAATGGCATCATCTGGCGGTTTCATATCAGCAGGAAGTGTATGACGCCGACGGCAATCTCAGTGACACCCATCTGATGAAAATGTACATAGACGGTGCCATTGTAGGACATTCCCACACCACCGGTCCCATTAACGACACGGTGGAGCTGATGATTGGTAAAAACAGCCCCAAGGATCGTGAACTGTATTTCCAGGGACGGCTGGATGATTTCCGTATCTGGCGTACGGCCCGGGAATGGTCGGATATCCGGAAATACATGGATCTGACCCTGTCCGGTGAAGAGCATTATCTTGAAGCCTACTGGAAATTTGATGAAAACGAAGGCGACATCATCTTTGATCTCACCGACAACAACATCGACGGCGAAATCTGCGGTGTGGATCATAACAATTATACGGCCCCGGTGTATGTGGGTGCCCTCACCGATTCTCTGGGCAATTACTACATCCGGGGGATTTACTACGCCAACGGCACAACCTTCACTGCGACGCCCTCCAAATCCACACCCATCGGCCGCGCACTTGATTTTGACGGGTCGGATGACTACATCTCATTTCACGGAAAACGGGTGGACTTCACAGACGGTTACACTATTGAGGGTTGGCTGAAAACCGGTGCAGCCGATACACAAACCCTGTTCGCAGCTGTGAATCCAGAGGATGATACCGGCCGGATTTCAATTAAAACCGAAAACGGGCAGGTGAAATACAGTCACTTTGAAACCGAAGTGGTTTCGCCGCTGACTTATAATGACGAGCTGTGGCATCACTGGGCGGTAACATGTAATGACACCGTCAGTGTGCTGTACATGGAAGGCGAAGAAGTTGCGTCTGCACAGGTGACACAGGTTGTGTCTGATTTATCGGAAATCGTGATCGGTCGCCAGAGTCCCAATATAGATGACGGGCATTTTGACGGCTATCTGGATGAAATCCGTGTCTGGACCAATGCCCGGACAGCGCTGCAGGTGGGCGGCACCCAGAATCAGGTGCTCACAGCCGAAGAAGACGGACTGATCCACTACTGGCGTCTGAATGAAGGCAGCGGGGAACTGCTGGCGGACGCCACCGGAAACATGGTGACAGGCACACTGCACGGCGCGTTCTGGACCGAAGACATTCCGCTGAATGAGTATTTCACACATATCTACGAACCGGAAAGCCGTCAGGCTACCCTGAATCACAGCAACACCGCGGTGGATATGGTGGATTTCATTGACATCTCCATGATCGAGGTCAGCGGATTCGTGCGGTACCAGAATACGGCCTGTTTTCAGGATAATGTGGAGATTCTGCTGAATGGTGAATCACTCTTTCCGCCGGTTTATACCGATGATGACGGGAAATTCAGCGTGGAACTGGAGCCGGGCAGCAGCGGCAACATTATCAGTCCGGTTTATTCTGATCATACATTCATACCGCCGTTTATCGAACTGCCGCTGGTGGCCACACCCATCACGGCGCTCTATTTTGACGACCAGATCACCCGCGATGTGTACGGCAGCGTGACAGGCGGTGTCTGCGAATTTCCCATTACACCGACACAGGGCCAGATTGAGGTGACGCTCCGTGCCATCGACGGATGTATTGAAACCACCGTTGTACCTCATGCGGATACCGGCCACTGGCAGTTTGACGATCTGCCGCCGCTGATTTACAATGTCACAGTGGATCACCCCGATCCGGATATCGACAGCTTTTTCCTGGGAGACACCCTTTCCCTGGAAACCGGCAATGGCAGCAAGGATTATGTGTATCGATCCATACCGGTGGTTTCCGTGATTGAAATGCCTCAGAATGAATGCGGCATGAATGTCATGGAATTGAACGGACCCGAAACACTGTTTTTCGAGATTTATGAAACCTATACCAATCAGGGTGAGAACCAGTACTGCGCCTCCGATTCAGGGTCGGTGACGATATTCGACTACATAACTGCCACCAGTCCCGATTCCACATTCAGCTATACAAACGGGTTGGTCATGTGGGATGTTGTGCCCGGTGTACCCAATATTCTGGACGGCGGTGAACATCCCTATCAGAAGAACCTGCAGGTATCAGTGACTGACCATCTGCAGCGGAATGCCGCCACGGAGGTATGGACGTACGTCACCGGTAACAAACCGCGCAACGACGCCACATATACCACCACCACGCCGGAAATGCCGTTCATGATTCTCCGGTCTCCGCCGGGTGACGGCAGCAGCAGTACTTTCGAACAGGGTACTTCTGCCAGTCAGACCATCGGATTCAACACCGTGTACAACACCGATGCCAATGCCTATTTCGGCGTGCACCTGGGGGTGGACGCGGAAATCACGGTGGGTCTCATCGTGGAATCAACCATTTCGGTGAATGCCACGCTGGATTTCTCAGCCGAAATGAGTGTGGGAATTCAGCAGGAATCCGCCACAGAGCAGACCTGGACCTGGAATGTGAACGAAACCTTCTCCACAGTGGGCGGCGGTGATGTGTATATCGGCGGCGCTCTGAATATGCTCTATGGTGTCACTGATGTGATGACCATTGATGGATGCGAAGTGGTGATCACACCTGACCTGATACTGGTACCGGACGGATTCGCCACAACCTATATCTACTCGGAAGATTTCATCCTTGGTACGCTGATTCCGTCACTGATAGAAATTGGTGATGAAACTTCTGCAGAAACCTGGCTGAATATTGTCGACCGGAACACTTTCCTGAAAGACTGGTCACTGACCCTGGCCGCCAATCCGGATACCCTTTACAACATGTCCCTTGAGGATGCTATCGGGCTGGCCAGTGAATACTTCGACGGCGGAACCACCATCGTGCCAAGTCATTTGGATGACGACAACTTCCCGGAACCCGATCCGGAGGATCAGAGCGAAGTGGATGATCCCGTGATTGACCTGCCGTTCCAGGATTTCTTCGACGATCTGATGGATGATGCCATTGACGTCGAACCGTCTTTGGAAGCACCGGAACCGGATGTGGAAGGTCTGAACCGGAATATTTCCTTTGACGCCGGGGCGACGTACACCTACAGCATGTCAACATCAGCGGCCAAATCCGAAGCGGTGAACTTCGAGATGTTCATCGGCAGCGGCGTGGCGGTGGATGCGGGTATTGAAGTAAACGGTCTGGGCGTATTCGGCGGTTTTCAGGTTGCCTTCCAGACCACCCGCGGGAAAACCGAGTCTGTTACGACAGAACAGACCACCACCACCAGTTTCACGCTGGCAGATGATGATCCCGGTGACTTCTTCAGCGTGAACGTCACCACCGACGGTGTGTACGGACCGGTTTTCGGTCTGGTGGGCGGTGCCAGTTCATGTCCCTGGGAAGAAGGCTCCACACCATTCGACGGAACCGATCTGTCGGTGAGTCCTGCACAGCAGCTGAACGTGATGCCTGATGAAGCGGCTCCCTTTATCCTGGATCTGGGGAACACCAGCCCCATGGGACAGGAGCGTGAATACTGGCTCAGCGTTATTCAGGAAAGCAACCCGTACGGTGCAGTGGTGGCTGTGAACGGCGTAGTGATGGAAGATCACATGGCATACCTGGTTCCGTACGGAGAAGCCGTTCAGGCAACAGTCACCGTGGAACGCGGTCCGGTGGAATACGAGTATGACGATATTCAGCTGCGATTCTATTCACCATGTGATGAAACAGTGTTTGCGGATACGGTAGCAATATCGGCCCATTTCCTGCGTCCCTGCAGTGAAAGCCATATTGCATTTCCGGAGGACAACTGGCTGGTGACATCCGCATACGGGCAGGATTCCCTGTATATCACCGTTGACGGATATGACCGCGGAGATGAGTACTTGGAGCGGATCGATCTCCTGTACCGGCCGGCGGTCGGCTACGATCGTGAAGATGATGGCAGCGTACAGCGCAATGAACATATCGTACCCTTGTCCTATGATCTTACGGCCGAAGAACTGGCGCCGCTGAACGAAACCGGTAAGGGTGATATATTCCTGACCGGTGGCGGAGCGGTGGTAACCGGGTCTGATATTGCTGTGCAGGGAACCGATCCCGAAACCGGCGGCGAGGAGCCTGCGCCAAGAGTCAATGACTGGTTCATGGCTGCTTCCATTACACCGGATGAACTGATTGACGACTACATCATTCTGCCCTGGGATATCAGTCCGGATATCATCATTGACGGTGAGTATGAGCTGAAAGCCATTGCCGTCTGCTCCGGTGACATTGTGCCGGGTACATCCAACATCATTACGGGACTGATTGACCGCAACGCCCCCCAGCCTCTGGGCGCACCGGAACCCTCCGACGGCATTCTGACTGCTGACGAGGAAATTACCATTATATATAATGAAGATGTGGAATGCGGAGAAATCAGCGTTGGTGCCGAACATATTACGCTTTATAATACCGTGACCGGAAATCCGGTGGCCTTCGAGTACACCTGCGGTGGAAATCAGATCGTGATTGATCTGGATATCCTCCAGAATCATTTTTATGAAAATCAGACTTTCCGTGCATCAGTGGGACCCATTCAAGACCTGTATGGCAATCAGACCATGGAACCCATCGTCTGGGAATTCTTCGTCAACCGGAATCCCATTGAATGGATCGGCGGCGGGATCGAAAACATCATCCTGTATGATGATGAGAGTTATTCGACCACCCGCTGGCTGGTGAACAGCGGGGGCAGCAACCGGTCATGGGAAATGATTGATATCCCCGACTGGCTGGATATTGCGCCGACAACGGGAACCCTGACCCCGGGGAATCAGCAGGAAATCACTGTTTCGCTGAATGAACAGCCGGGCTATGGTGAATATCAGCAGACTGTATATGCCAGCGGCGTCATGGGCGATGAACCGATGCCGGTGGATATTCGGGTCCTGTGCTATCCGCCTGACTGGGAGGTTGTAGAAGAAGACTTCATGAATTCCATGAATATCGTTGCCCTCCTGACCACCGATGACGAACTGTCATCAGATACTTACGATATTGTGGGTGTGTTTGCCGGGGAAGAGCTGCGCGGTGTGGGCAATGTGCAGTTTGTACCTGAGCTGTCAGAATTGGCCAATACCCATGCCTACGAGGTTTTCCTGACAATCTACAGCAACCTTACCAGCGGTGAGGAATTGACGCTGAAGGTCTGGGATGCATCCGAATGTGCCCTGCTGGGATACATCATCGAAACGTTTACGTTTGAGTCCAATGTCATTCTGGGCAGTCCGACCTCACCCATTGATATTACAGCTACCAGCCAGGTGATTCAGGAATTCACATTCCCGTCCGGCTGGCGCTGGTTCTCAATGAATCTGGAAGCCGGTGATATGGGGATCAATGAAGTCCTTCACGATCTGGCACCCACTCAGGATGACCAGATCAAGAGTCAATACAGCTACAGTCAGTTCATGAACGGTTACGGTTGGCTGGGTCTCCTGAATACGTTGACCGTGGATGAAATGTACATGATGAAAATGGCCCAGCCCGATACCATGAATATGCTGGGATATGCTGTCAACATCGAACTGGATACACTCTATCTGGATGCCGGCTGGAACTGGATCAGCTTCCTGCCGCAGCAGAGCTATCCGGTCAATGATGCCCTGCTGGCCCTTTCGCCCTGGACCGGCGATCTGATCAAGAGCCAGTTTGACTTTGCCATGTATGTGGAAAATCTGGGCTGGATCGGTGACATGGATTACATGAATCCCCATTTGGGTTACCAGATATATCTCCAGAATGAGGACGAACTGGTTTATCCTCTGGAGCAGGAGATTGGATTGACACGGACGGTTTCATCCGGTAATGATGATCGCGAAGACAATTCCGGCTGGCTCGTCAATACTGAACTTTGGGCCAACTCCATGAATGTCATTGCAGAAATTGCCGACAGCGAGATGAATCTGGAGGCCGAAAATCTGCTGATCGGGGCCTTCGTCGGTGATGAATGCCGCGGTAAGGCCTGGGCCTCAGGTTATGAATTACTGGACCGGAATCTGTTCTTTATAACCGTGTATGGGGATGATGACGGTGAAACGGTTGCATTCAGGCTGTTTGACAATGCCACCGGCAATGGCATGGAACTGACCGAAACGGTTGATTTCTCCATTAACGACATTGCCGGATCGGTCCTCGATCCCATGATGCTGACCTGGAGTCCGCTGAGCAATGATATCGGACTTATTCCGAAAGTCTTTGCGCTGGATCAGAACTTCCCCAATCCCTTCAATGCATCCACAACAATCAGCTATGCCCTGCCGCAGACCGAACAGGTTGAACTGGTCATCTACAATCTGGCCGGCCAGGAGGTGAAAACGCTGGTGAATTCGGTGCAGACACCGGGATTCTATCAGGTGAACTGGAACGGAACCACAGCCATGAATACGCCGGTTCCGTCCGGAATTTATATCTATCGGATTACCGCAGGGGAATTCCGTCAAATGCATAAACTCGTTATCCTGAAATAGGGGGTTCAAAATGCGGAATAAAATCACACATGTATTCAAGGCCGATCGTCAGATCAGTCTGATTCTGGGAATGTTTTGTTTACTCGGGACTGCCGCGCTGCATGCGGCGGCCCCGGACTGGTCAGTTGACTCCGGCGATTTTGCGTCATCTGCATCCGTTCGGTCAATTCTGTATGTGGATTATGAAATCGCCACTGATGAAGCCAATCTGATTGGCGCATTTGCAGGCGAGGAATGCCGCGGCGTCGGCAGTCCGGTGCTGGTTTTCGATGACTGGATGTTTCTGTTCACCATCTATTCGGACACCCCCGAAGAAGAAATCAGCTTTCAGGCCTATGTTGCAGCTGAGGATGCCGTTGCACCCATCATCGAAACCGTGGAGTTTCAGGCCGATGCCATGTTCGGCACCCCCTTTGATCCGATGGAAATGAACGCGCTGCTGTATTTCGACAATGCACCGGAAGTGCTGGACATCCCCGGTGAGACTGTCCATTTTGATGAAGATTTTTCATCCTTTGATCTGGATGATTATCTCATCGAACTGGATAATGACGGCATTCTCTGGACAGTGTCCGGTGACAGTAATCTGAATGTGTCCATTGATTTTAATAATATGGTCACCATTGTGCCCTTCGATGCCGAATGGGTGGGCACTGAAACCCTGACCTTCACGGCCACGGATGACACGGACAGCGCCCTGTTTGATTCGGACGCCGCTGATTTTACGGTACTGCCCGAAGACCATCCGCCGGTGGTAGGCGATATCCCCGATCAGGTCATTGAGCTGGGCTCGCAGTTCGAAGACATTGGTCTCAGTGATTATCTGACTGAACTGGACGGTGATGAGATTTACTGGAACTACGAATTCATGCCCCCAATCAATCCGGAGCCGATTCCGGACTGGTCGGTCTCTGTCAGTGACTATGAGATGAATATGACCATCACCACACTGGTTACCGTGCGGGGTGCGGCTGCGGACAATGAAACGGATATTCTCGGTGCCTTTGTGGGGGATGAATGCCGCGGACTGGTCAGCCCAATGAATATTCTGGATGACTGGTACTTCTTTCTGATCGTGTATGCCAATGAGATCGGTGAAGAAATCAGCTTCCGGTATTACGACGCCGCCAATGCCGTAATCGTGCCGGTGGCGGAAACCTATGAGTTTGCTTCCAATGCTGCCTACGGCAGTCCTGCCGATCCCGAGCATATCCACGCCGAGTTTCTGCGCGTGAATATCACTGAGGCCGACATAGCTGAATTTGAACTGGTGAGTACCACCTGGTCCGGTTCGGAAATGGTTCGGTTTTCAGCACAGGACGCCGGAACCGGGAGCATGTATTCCGACAGCGATGCAGTCACTTTTACCGTGGCCAGTGCCCTGGATATGCCGCCGTTCGTGAGCAATATCCCCAGTCAGACCATTGACGAAGGCGGTTCATTTGAGACCTTTGATCTGGATAATTATGTACTTGAACTGGATGGTAACGATATCAACTGGGGCTGGACCGGTCAGAGCGAACTCATTGTCGAAATGGATGGTGACAATGTTATCACTATCGCGGCGCCCGAAGAGAACTGGTTCGGCAGTGAAGAAATCATGTTCGTTGCAACGGACGACACCAATCTCCAGCTGTCGGATCACACGATCGCCGTATTCACCATTCTGCCGGTGAACGATACCCCATGGCTCTCAGGTGCGCTGCCTGATATCGATCTTGCTTTCCAGCATGAACTTGAAATCAGTCTGGATGTGTTTTCAGATATTGAAAATGATCCATTGACTTATCTGGTATCTTCATCCGATACCGAAATTGTGACCATATCTCTGGATGGCACCACAGCCACGCTTTATGCAGTGGAACTGGGATCTGCAGTGATTTCGGTGAATGTGGATGACGGAATGCGCGGTGCGATAGATGTGGATTTTGCTGTAGATGTATTCTGCGACGGCGTCATCGACTGCAACGGTGTCTGTCACGGAACAGCCTATCTGGATGGCTGCAGTGAATGTGTAGGCGGGAACACCGGCATGGAGGCCGAATGGTCCCGTGACTGCAACAATGACTGTCACGGTGATGCAGATCTGGATGACTGCGGTGTGTGTTCTGGCGGAAATTCGGGACATACCGCCAACAGTGATCTGGATTGCCACGGGGACTGCCCTGAGGGTACTCCGAACTGGGATGGCGAAGCCGGCGGAACCGCCATATTGGATGACTGTGGCATCTGCTCCGAAGGGAACACCGATCACACGGCCAACAGCGATATCGACGAGTGCAATGTGTGTCCGGACGGCACCATGGGCACCGGCAGCAATTACGCGGCTCCCGAAGACTATACATACGAAGATGGTCCGGACTGCAATGAGGACTGTTTCGGCACAGCCTACATTGATGACTGCGGCTATTGCTCGGAGGGCAGCAGCGGCCATGCGGCCAACAGCGATATCGACGAGTGCAATGTGTGTCCGGACGGCACCATGGGCAC
>CAZGNZ010000020.1:51715-70235 GCA_964527215.1 uncultured bacterium
GTTTCGGCACGGCCTACATCGATGACTGCGGCTATTGCTCGGAAGGCAGCAGCGGTCATGTGGCCAACAGCGATATCGATGTGTGCAATGTGTGTCCGGACGGCACCATGGGCACCGGCAGCGATGACGCGGCTCCCGACGGCTATACCTACGAAGACGGTCCGGATTGCAACGAGGACTGTTTCGGCACGGCCTACATCGATGACTGCGGCTATTGCTCGGAAGGCAGCAGCGGTCATGTGGCCAACAGCGATATCGATGTGTGCAATGTGTGTCCGGACGGCACCATGGGCACCGGCAGCGATGACGCGGCTCCCGACGGCTATACCTACGAAGACGGTCCGGATTGCAACGAGGACTGTTTCGGCACGGCCTACATCGATGACTGCGGCTATTGCTCGGAAGGCAGCAGCGGTCATGTGGCCAACAGCGATATCGATGTGTGCAATGTGTGTCCCGACGGCACCATGGGCACCGGCAGCGATGACGGGGCTCCCGAAGACTATACCTACGAAGACGGTCCGGACTGCAATCTTGAATGTTTCGGCACCGCCTTTATTGATGACTGCGGGTACTGTGTAGAAGGCTCCACCGGGATCGATGAACTGTTCGCAGATCATGGCTGTGGCTGTGATGTGGCCGGACCGGTGACGGTCTGCGAGGACTGGGATCAGGACGGCCATGGTGCGGTAGGGTCGGACGAGCTATACTGCGAAGTTCTCAGTTTGACGCTCACCTCGGAATCCCAGTTCGCCCAGGTGATTCCTGAAAACTGGGTTCAGGACTGCAGTGATACCTATGATGACGGTGAGGCGGTGCTCCATATCAACGGTTATGACAATACCGGCACGGAAAACGGCGTAGCAGCAATAGAATACGATTCAAATGTGAACATATATGGATTTCAGCTGACGGTTACGGGTGTCACACTGATTAACGGATCAACGGAAAATGCGGATTTCATGATCAGCGTCAACCCGGCAAACGGCCAGGTGGTGGGTATGTCATTGACTGGCGGATTTTATCCGGAAGGATTCAGTGAGCTGCTGACACTGACGTATGAGTACCAAACCTTGGAGACGGAGTTGTGTCTGACAAACATTATCGTGGCAGGTGCGCCGGGACATTCACCGGAAGTACAGCAATCTGGCTGTGAAACCATCAATCCACCTCCGTTTGACTGCAATCAGGATCCAAACGGCAGCGCTTTTGAAGACGACTGCGATATCTGTTCGGAAGGCAACACCGGTCATGCCGCCAATTCGGACCTGGATGACTGCGGTGTCTGTTTCGGCGGCAATGCGGATTTGGACTGTCATGGAGATTGTTTCGGCGCCGCCTATCTGGATGACTGTGATATTTGCTCGGAAGGAAATACCGGGCACCCCGCCAACAGTGATATCGACTGCGCCGGTGTCTGTTTCGGATTATCCAGCCTTGATATATGCGGTGTGTGCGACGATAATCCGCTGAATGACAACGAAACCTGCCTGGGCTGTACCGATTCAGAAGCAATGAATTTTGATCAGGAAGCCCTCGTGGATGACGGCAGCTGCTATTATGCCGGCGATTTCAACGAAGACGGGTCAACAGATGTGACAGATATCATCCTGATGGTGGAAGTGTTTCTGTACGATCTGGAAACCACAGAATACCAGATGATAACCTGCGATCTGAGTGAGGACGGTAGTCTGGATATTCTGGATCTGGTGCTGATTATTGATATCATTCTCGGGGATGATGGAATGGCACGGCAGGAACTGTTCAAGGCCGAAATTGAACTGACGGGCAACCGGGCGGTTCTCACCACAGAGGGTGATTGGGCAGTAATGGAGCTTTGCATCAGCGGAGCAGTGGAAACGGTTGAGAGTACAAATTTCCCCGGATTGATGCTGTTTCAGAACAAATCCAGAATGATTGTTATTAATCTCTCGGAATATCTGCCGGAAACCGTGAATCTGTTTACGTTTGAGGACCCGGTTTCTATTGAGGTAGGGCAGCTGTATGATCTGAGCGGGAACGAGATAACTGCCGCTGTATCGGCTCTGCCGGAAAAAATCGAACTGTCCCCGGCCTGGCCAAATCCATTCAACCCTGCCACAAGTATTCGCATCGGGCTGCCGCGGGACCTGGAGCTCAAAGCAGCTGTATTTGATGTGCAAGGCCGCATGGTGGCGGACCTGAGTCCGACGGGCAGCTGCTCGGCTGGTTACAATACAATCACCTGGCATGCGGATCAGCAGGCCACGGGTATCTATTTCATGCGAATACATGCCTATGAATCTGGAGCAATAATCCATCAGGATATGCAGAAAATCCTCTTGGTGAAGTAGCCAGTATACCTTTTAAGATCTTACAGTGCAATCGGTGTAAGTCGAGGGGCTGTCCTGTGGTGGGACAGCCTCTTTCTCTTTATATTTTTGCTATCCATTTATCTTTCGACGGTTGACAATATTTCATCCTGATTCCAGCAGGTTTGGCCTCAGTCCGAAAAATGCAAAATACAGTTGTAAAGTTTTCTATTATATACGTAATATGTAATAGTATTACATGAGGTATAAATGGTTAAGAAAACATTCAGTGCAGAAGCGGAAGTCAATATTGGTGAAGACATCATTGGCATCATCAAAGAGAAGCTGAAAAGCAAAGGGATTGACATTGATATTGATCATCTGAAGGATTCTGATGAATCCCGGGTAAAGGTGGTTTGTGTGACGCCGGATTTGAAAAAAAGTGTAACTGAACTTGGGAAAACGCCGCGGGGCGAATCCCTGATGGTGCGGATTGATGAAAACACGCGGAATGATCTGGATGCCTGGCTGGAAACGGGCTATTTTAAAAGCCGTTCAGAGGCGGCAGCGCTGTTTCTGAAAGAGGGGCTGAAGACCCGATCGGATGAGCTGGCTCAGCTGAAGGATGCACTGGAAAATGTTCAGAAAGCAAAATCGACTCTGCAGGACCGGGCGAAATCCATTTTCGGGGAGTAATTCCGGACTGTGCATGCAGTGATCCCTTTGTCCGGATGCAGGACCGGTTCTAAATTCGTGCCGTGATCCACAGCTGATTTTACAGCCTGTATTTTAACAACAAATTCCGGAGTGTTTATGGGCAGAGGAGCCGGCGGTACCCAGGGTGGGATTGGACATTTCTTTATTGGTGTGATTATGATCTGTACCGGCGGATACATGCTGCTGCAGTCCATTACGATTCAGACCAACTTCAGTTTTGGGATGTCGATTTTCCGGGTTCCCATGATGGGACCCAATTACTTCAATGTCACCAGCGGGATGATTTTCATTCCTTTCATTTTCGGGATTGGGCTGGTTTTCTACAATGCCCGGAACATTTTAGGCTGGATACTCACCATCGGACCCATGGCTGCCATGATATTCGGTGTAATTGCAAACACGAGGCTGCAGATGAAGACCATGACGGCCTTTGAACTGATTGTGATTCTGGTGCTCTTTATCGGCGGGATCGGTCTCTTTCTCAGCTCACTGCGCAATTTTGAGAAAGGCGGGAAAGAACTGGTAGAGTGATTGGCGGGTGTGTTGTGTAACCAATCTAT
Source organism: uncultured bacterium (assembly GCA_964527215.1). GTDB lineage: Bacteria > Fidelibacterota > Marinisomatia > SCGC-AAA003-L08 > JACNLC01 > CAZGNZ01. The sequence goes on from CAZGNZ010000020.1 coordinate 55,284, forward strand.
GGATGCTGGAAAATTCCTACATTAAGTATTTCAATAAAATATCTTTACGCTGGCAGCAGAGTTTCTTGTAAACGATGATGGGTTAGGTCAATTCACATTTGTTCAGTCAAGAAGTAGATCTCCACTTGACCCGGAAATTAACCGCACTGTAATAAGCAGCACGTCTTTGTTTACTTTTTTCAAGTGCCTCGTGTAACATAATGACATCAGTTCATCACAAATCTTCATGAGCCAATTAGACAAGATGTCGAAGAATTGATAGAATATAGTTATTCCAACACATATCATTAAACTGACACAGTCAGCCAAGTATCTGCAAAATGCTTTCACATCACCTGCATCACTTCCCCTCTTCTTGGAATATGCACCTCATATCCTTCACTGCGCAGCAGTTCGGCAAACGGCAGCTGCTGGGATTCTTCACCATGCACCAGTGCTATCCGTTTGACTCTGAGGTTTGATTTCTTCAGGAACCGCAGGATTTCGGTTTTATCGGCATGACCGCTGAATCCTTCAATTTTCTCCACCTTTGCTTCCAGCGTATAATCCTTGCCCAACATTCTCAGCCGCGGCGGCGGACCCATCCGGCGGGCAGCGTGATATGCCAGTCCTTCTTCTTCGATTCGACGTCCCAGTGTGTGTTGAGCCATGTAGCCCACCAGCAGAATCGTATTGGTCGGATCGTGCATTTTGTACCGCAGGTGATGGGTAATGCGGCCTCCTTCACACATCCCCGAAGCTGCGATGATGATCTGAGGTTTCTGCTGTTTATTCAATTGAATGGATTCCTCCAGCGAACGCACGAAATGCATCTGTCTGAACAGAAAGGGGTTTTCTCCTTTCTCCAGAAAAACACGATGCGTATCATCATCATAGACTTCCGGATGCTCCCCGAACACTTGTGTGAGACGGGTTGCCAGGGGGCTGTCCACATACACCGGCACTCGGGGAACCAGGTTTTCATCATACAGCTGGTGGAGGAAATAAAGCAGTGTCTGTGTTCGTCCGAAGGCAAAGGCCGGAATAAGCACGGTTCCGCCCTGGTCAAAGGCATGCTGCAGGGTCTCCTCAAGCCGAACCTGAAGCTGATCAGTTTGTTCATGCACCCGGTCGCCGTAAGTGCTCTCCAGCAGCAGCAGATCAATTTCCCGGTCTTCTTCATCAAATTCCAGACAGGGATCATTGATTATGGGTTTGTCAAACCGGCCCAGATCTCCACTGTGAAGAATGTTCATCGTCCGGTCAGGACGCTTCACTTTTACCAGATTCATCGCTGAGCCCAGGATATGTCCCGCTTCATACTGCTTCAGAATTATATCTCTGCCGATGGTGATGGAATGCTGATAGGGGTACCCGTCGATTTGTTTCAGCGCGTCCTCTGCATCTTCCATCGTGTAAAGCGGCTCTACCACATCCAGCCGAAACTGCCTCGCGTATCGGGCGAGAGCGTCAGAATCAATCCGATGGCGGTTTTTTTTCAGCATCTGCTTAATTTCCCGCATCTTGGATTTGCTGACGGTCCGAGCTCCCGCGGATTTGTGGACCTCCGCCAGAACACCGCGAATATGCTTGTAGTTCAGGTAGTCGGCATCGGATTCCTGAATATGGGCCGAATCTGCAAGAAGGTATTTCAAGGCATCCGCGGTTGGGCGAGTACAGACAATTCGGCCTCGGAACCCTTTTTGGGTCAGCAATGGGAGACGGCCGGAATGGTCAATGTGGGCGTGGGAAACCGCGATGCTGGTGACGATCTCCGGATCAAATGGAATGACCCTGTTTTTCTCGTTGGATTCCTTTCGACGACCCTGAAACATGCCGCAGTCCAGTAGGATATGTTCAGTATTGGCAGCCAGCATGAACATTGAGCCGGTCACTTCCCGGGCCGCGCCGTAGAATGTAATGTGCATGGATTAACCCTTCTGTAATTGGTCTGAAATCATGGAAATTGAAAAATCATAATTTGCATTCACTCAATGAAAAACAGTGTGGAAATGGAAAGCGGTATTGACCGTGTTTTGCACGGACTCGATCCTACCGCCCGTTATAAATCGTATTTCCGTTCTACGATTACCCAGATTTTTTTCAGTCGCCGCCGGAAAGTTGTCATCGTCCGGTTAACGCCCACAATACCGTCCAGCAGAACCCCCTGCGGAATAGCGGCCAATATTCGAAATGAAGCCTTGTACCGAACATCGGACCTGAGTTCCCGGATTTTGGGAATGAAATGGAGTACAGCCAGGAGACGAAGCACTGAACTGAGAATCAGTGCAATGAAAAGGGCGTGAGGCAGCAGTTTATCTGAAATGCCGGGATGCAGATTCCACCCGCAGATCCAACCGCCTATAATTCCGCCGACAAATATGGCGCATCCTTTCAAAATATTATAATAGCTGGAAAATGAAAGTCGCTGCTCCCGTTTTACGGCGTCATACAAATAGTTTCCTGAACTGAGGTTGAATCCTGCCCAGTTCATTCCAGCCAGGACCTGAGTTACAACCGCTCCGGGAAACCGGTACATCACAGGAAGGAAAATCAGGGCATACCAGACAAGTGGCAGCATGCTCAGTACTGTTGCAGATACTTCCAGTATTTTTCGGTTACCAAAATGATCTGCCTGGCGGCCCCAGATAGCCATGGTCAGGAATCCGCTGATATGCGCGGCAGACAGAACAATTGTGTACTGCAGATAGGAAAACTCAAGATGGCGCAGCCAGTAGATGACAAAAGTCGGAACAGCAATAAATGCACCCAGATGCATGGCCATCGTGAACAGGCAGAATATCCCGAAATCCGAAGTCGTCAGAGTTTTAAGAAATTGCGGAAGCCGAGACTCCGGACTCGGTTTCAGCTCAACGGCCGGTTCATATTTCCAGGCCAGAATCAGCGTGGAAATCATGCGGCCGATAAAGGCGATAGTAAACAGAACACTGAAAGCCAGTAATGTATCAAAGCGGGAAATTTCCTGCAAAAGAATGCCGCCCGTCAAAACAGACAGGCTGGTTGTAAATCCGATAAAGCGGTTTCGCTTGCCGAAATACAGACCTCTGATTTTTTCCGGAACCAGGTCACCCATCCATGACACCCAGGCAGGCATGGGCAGTGCGCCAAAAGCAAAGTAGCAGCTGGCCAGGATGATCAGCAGGTTTATACTGCGGGTGAAATATCCGGCAGCAATGATCAGCAGCCAGACCGAAGCCTGGAGACCGCAAAAAATGACCACAAACCGTTGACGGCTTTGGATTCGGGCGGCAATACGGCTGGAAAAAAGCTGAACCAGAGATGCAATCAGCTGGGGGACGGAAGTCAGCACACCCAGCTGAAACGGAGTGGCCTTCAAAAATTCAGCAAACGCAGAAAGATAGCTTTCACCGCAGCCGAACATCACCGACCACCAACTCCCTTCTGCAACGGAATACCGCAGAGATTTGCGGATCAGACGTCCTTCTGATTCAGGATTGGAGGGTGCGGTTCGCACGGTTAACTGATTCCCTCCTGGGAAATATTCCTCTGTAAAACACGATTACCGAATGAATCAGGATTTTCGTTTTGTGGGGTGAAGGTACATTTGGATACTGATTTGGTCGAAAACAAATTGAAACCTTATTGTTATTACTCTGAAAAAAATTACAGATGAAAAGACACCTTTTCAAATGACATTGTTATTGTGCTGGGAAGACTTTCAAATTCGAATGCTCACAAATGGCACAAGGTGACTGATAACAGAAAGCTGAACATATCCCGGACCATTCAGCTCCATCCTGTGAGGGGACCCAGCTCAGCGACTCAATCAGTTTCAAACTGTTGCACCCTTTCAGGGCTAAAGGAATGTATTAAATAAGCGATCAGTGGAACCCCGGATTCTGAGATCGCGCCACGTCCACCCATCCCAAACCCCCACCACTCCCGGGGAAACACCGAGTGGCCTGGGATTCAGGATGCAGCAATCCCAAGTCCCGAGGCGGTCATCCACCTGAGGTCATTTAATCTGTTCGAGCACTCATCTGTATAATTACTATGCATCCTGGACCGCAATTCGGACAGCAATTGATGGAAAATGGGAAACAGTATGTTGGTAACTGGTCATCAGGGACTGCATTAGCGGCTGAGGACTGACCATTGTAATTCAACGGCTCAACACCTCGACCAATAGACTGACCCAGGTCAACAGAGCGGTACTCAGCCATTCAACCAAGAACCATTACAATATTTCACCAAGTTCAATATTTCGCCAAGCTCAATATCCACCCATCCCAAACCCCCACCACTCCCGGGGAAATACCGTGTGGCCTGGGATTCAGGATGCAGCAATCCCAAGTCCCGAGGCGGTCATTCACCTGAGGTCATTTAATCTGTTCGAGCACTCACCTGTATTAATACTATGCATCCTGAACCGTGATCCGGACGGGAATCGAAGGGAAATGGTAAATAGTATATTGGTAAATAGGCATCAGGGACTGCATTCCTTGCTGACGACTGACCGCTGACTAATCATCCAATTCACCATTATACCATTCCTCTACTCAACCACTCAACCAATACTATTATGCCAAGCCCTAAACGCATTTGGTGTGTTCTGAAATTCAGTGAAATGGAATGTTCTTTTCTTTGAAGAAAAGAACCAAAAGAACATGCGCTGCAGACCAATTTCATCTCGATTGAATGTTTCATTGAATGAGTCGCATTTATCATCCCAGGCACTAAAGGTGTTTTAATTGTGTCGTGATTTACATCGTGATAAAATGCGTTAGTGAAAATTGTAGCACTCACTAGAATTCACTGATTTTTTGAGCTTCAGTTCTGTATAATATGCTAACCTCCATTCTTGGGAGCAAATTTTTGTATTGATAAGTCAAAATTTTTTCAATTTTCAACATAAACTCGTTGCGTCGAAAATCAGACGCGACTCGAACAACAACATCTCATTCGCGCCATGAAACATCCAATCTCGACAGTCTGCTCTCCGCTCAGACTGACTGAAATTGTACTGAATGCGCGACAACACTTGTACTTCTCAGCCCTTGCGCTGACCACTGATCGCTGACGAACCAACTGCTCCCTAGCAGGTAGTGCTGCTCGACAACTTACCTTATCAACCAGTTTACCGCACCCTGCCTGCGAAGCCTGACTCAACCAATCAACTATTACACCATTATACCATTTCACTAAGCCCCGAGATCACCCATCCCAAACCCCCACCACTCCCGGGGAAATGCCATCCAGCCGGGACAATCGGGATACAAAAATCCCTTTCCCCAGAACTCACAGCCACCGAAGTCAATCTTCACAACCGAGAATATATCCTCTATTACTTCTATGCATCAAACAGTCGAATTCGGACGGCAGTCCTCATGACCAACGCACTGCTGATTTCTGAAAGGGATCGATAAAATTGCAGTAGATGTTCATCTCCTGGCTCGCTGGGACACCGAAGAAGTAGGCAGCGCTCCCGGAGAAAATTGTTCTGCGAGAACGTTGCTATGGTTATTAATCTCTTTAAGTTATACAGAGCCTTTAAGGTATTTTCTACCACCTGGATCAGAATGATCGGCAGCAAACCGTCCAAAAGACATCGATCATCAAACCAGGGTTATGCCCTGATGAGAAACTGACAATATCTCAAGTACCCTGGGCATTAAAATTATTTTCTGCGGTGTCACACCGCGAATTCAGGAAATGCTGCACCCAACCATCAAAATCTTCATTCCTAATTCAACATTTATATTCGATTTTTGGCTGACATTCCGGTCTTTCCGTCTGTTACTCAAACAGACTCAGCGGTAACTTACCTGTCTGTTATTCTTCAGAATTCAAACAAGAGATTTTATAAATGACCATCCAACGCAAATCCAATTTCAGAAATCTGGCGATCATTGCCCATGTTGATCATGGAAAAACCACACTTATCGACGGAATGCTCAAGCAGAGCGGTACCTTTCGCGAGAATCAGGATGTGGCAGACCGAATCATGGATTCCATGGACCTTGAACGTGAGCGCGGAATCACGATCATGGCCAAAAACACATCCATGGTGTACGAGGATATTAAAATCAATATAGTGGATACTCCCGGCCATGCGGATTTCGGCGGTGAAGTGGAGCGCAGCCTTAATTTGGTGGACGGTGCGCTGCTGCTGGTGGATGCCAGTGAGGGGCCGCTGCCCCAGACCCGATTTGTTGTGATGAAAGCGCTGAACCGCAAACTGCCGGTGATTCTGGCTATCAACAAGATTGATCGGCAGGATGCCCGAATCGATGAAGTCATCAATGAAGTGTACGACCTGTTTATCGATCTGGGTGCGGATGAAGATCAGATCGATTTCCCCATCCTGTTTACCAATGCAAAGCTGGGTGTCGCTCACCAGAGTCTGAATGACGGCTCGGATAATCTGAAGCCGCTGTTTGACGTTATACTGAATAGTATTCCAGGCCCTGTGGCGGATGACAAGGCGGTTCCTCAGTTTCTGGTGACCAATTTGGATTATGATTCCTATGTGGGGCAGGTGGCCGTGGGCCGGCTGAGTCACGGGATACTGGAGATGAATAAAGCCTATGCGCTGTGCGGAGAGGAAAAGACCGTTCACAGTATCCGGTTTTCCGCATGCTATACATTTCAGGGTCTGAGAAAAACGTCTGTGAGAAAACTTGAGGCAGGTGACATCATCGCTGTTTCCGGTGTGGAAGGTGTTCAAATCGGTGATACGATATCTTCCAATGAAACTCCGAAACCGCTGCCCAGAATCAAGGTGGATGATCCCACCGTATCCATGATTTTCTATGTCAATAATGGCCCCATGGCGGGCAGGGAAGGCAAGTATCTGACCTCACGGAATCTTCGGGATCGCTTTAAACGGGAGATACTGGGGAATGTATCCATTCAGCTCAAACCCACCGAACGCTCGGATGCATTTGAATTGTGCGGCCGGGGCGAACTGCAGATGGCGATTCTCATCGAAACCATGCGCCGGGAAGGATACGAGTTCATGGTTTCCAAACCCCGGGTGATCACGCGAATGGTTGACGGGAAACTGCAGGAGCCCATGGAACGGGTGTTTTTTGATATTCCTGAGGACAAGGTGGGAATCATCACTGAAAAACTGTCCAATCGAAAGGGGAAACTGACCAATATGCAGAATCACGGACATGGCCGTGTAACCATGGAATTCCTGATTCCCAGCCGGGGTCTGATCGGATTTCGCAGTCAGTTTCTCACCGACACCAAAGGGGCAGGAATCATGAACAAGATTTTTGAAGGTTATGCGCCCTGGTTCGGACCAATCCCGCAGCGCAGCAGCGGTGCCATTATCGCCGACCGGCCCGGTAAAGTGACCCGGTACGCCAGTCTGGGGATGGTAGACCGCGGAGAACTGTTTGTGGATGTGGGGACGGAAGTATATGCCGGCATGATTCTGGGTGAACGCAACCGGCCCGGAGACCTGATGGTGAATATTACGCGGGAGAAAAAACTCACCAATATGCGCAGTTCCACCTCCGAGGCAACAGTCACACTGCGTCCGCCGCGTCATCTGTCACTGGACCAGACCATCGAGTTTATCGCCGAAGATGAACTGGTGGAATTTACTCCGCAGTCCATCCGCCTGCGGAAAATGATACTGGATGCCGGTAAGCGGGCCTCTTCGAAAAAGAAACGGGATGATTATCCTGGAATGGAAGAATAGAGATCCGACCGGAAAGAAGAAAACTTTGGAATACCGCAAACTGACTCAGAACGAAAAAATACAATACTGCCGAACGCTTTCGAAAGAGAACCCGGATGAAGCCATCACCCTTGGCACAGAGGGGATGAACGATGCGGTATCAGCTGGTGACCGCCAATCAGAATTGGGATTTCTGGAGGTGATCGGCAAATGCTGGTTTGATAAAAACGATTTCGTTCGAGCCAGGGAATGTCTTGAAAAAACAGTGGTCCTGGCAGATGAAGCTGAAGACCGAAAGTTAGAAGCGACTGCCCATAACCGGTTGGCTATTCTCGCAGGCAAACAGGCCGAATATCCAGTCGCGCGAACCCATTTGGAGCGCGTCATTGCACTTTCGGAAGCGTCCGGGGATGAAGACACCCGCAGTGCGGCTCTTATCAATCTGGGACTGGTTCATTATTATACCGCCGATTTCAAGACGGCATTGGAAAATCTGATGGAGGGGTTGATCCATGCTGAAAAAACCAGCGATTACCGAAGAATGGCGTCAATATACAGTAATGTGGCAGCCATCCATTCCCATTATGGGGACAATCAGCTCGCCATCGAGTTCAATCTGAAGAGTCTGGATCTGGCTAATAAATTGGATAATTTGTACCTGCAGACAAATTGCCATTTGAATCTGGGTATACTGTATAATGAGATCGAACAGGACGAATTGGGTGAAACACATTTGCTGAAATGTCTGGAATTGAATAACCGGGCTCAGGATCCCTTGATCGCAATCCGGGTACGCGGGAATCTGGGATCACACTATGAGAAAAAGGGCTTGTATGACAAGTCCGAAATTTTCCTCAAGGAGGCAATCGAATTTGGTGAAAAGATTCCGGATCCGTACTCGGTTTCCAGTAATCAGAACAGCCTGGCTGCTCTACTGATATCCCAGGGTCAGCTTGACAGAGCCCTGGAAGTGGCCGAGAAGGCTTTGCAGTCTGCAAAAAATATTGATGCCGGACACCTTGAACTGATGCTGACTGACAAAAAACGTCAGATTTATTATTTGATGGGGGAATACAAAACAGCCTGTGATCTGGCTGATGAAGTATCCGTTCTGAAAGATGAGATTTTCCAACTGGATAAACAAAAGTATGTGGCTGAACTCCAGACAAAATACGAGACGGAAAAGAAGGAGCGTGAAGCTGAAATCCACCGCCTTAAAAATGTAGAGCTGGTCCGTGTTAATCAGAAACTGGGTACTGCCAACACGGAAATTGCCCATCAGCAGGAGCTGATTCAGTCATCCATCCGATATGCAAGAAAAATCCAGAAAGCCATACTTCCGGATCAGCGCCTGTATCGTGACCTGTTTTCGGATGCATTTATTTTGTTTAAGCCCAAGGCCATTGTTTCCGGTGATTTCCACTGGCTGTTCCGCCGGGGAGATCATGTACTTATTGCAGCGGTGGACTGCACCGGCCATGGCGTTCCGGGTGCATTTATGTCTCTGATCGGTCACAATCTTCTTAACAGTGTTGCAGGCAGCAATTCCCAGCTTCATACGGATGAAATCCTGGATAGACTTCATAAGGAAGTTGTGGCAACCCTTGACCAGGAATCAGATACCAGCACGACACCGGACGGCATGGACATCGCATTGATTCAAGTGTCTTCCGACGGTGAAATTGAATTTTCCGGTGCTCATCGGCCTCTGGCGGTGGTGATACCGCGGGAAGAAGAGTCTTCGGAATTAATATGGATTCGCGGCGACCGGCAGTCAATTGGCGGAACGACCTTTAGGAACTTCCGGGGCTTTACGCAGAATTCGTTGAATGTACCCGATTCAGCAATGGTCTATTTATTCTCGGACGGATTTTTGGATCAGATGAACCATAAAGGTCGCAAGCTGGGAATCAAAACATTTAAAAATCTGCTGAAGGAAACAGCTCATCTGCCATGTATTCAGCAGAAAGACAGACTTTTGCACTGCCTGAAGGAATATCAGCAGAACTGTGATCAGATGGATGATATCACAGTCATCGGTTTGCGCCTGGCAAACAGTTAAAAGACAACCGTTGAAACCCGGCTGCAGTCCGGTTCCTGTAACGCGCACACCTCCTGTACATCGCTGTAAACCAACAACCACCGGCAATTCTATATACCGGAAAGATAGGGGACCGTATGTTTTTCAGCTACCTGAAAACCGCTGCCCGGCATTTATGGAAAAATAAGTTTTACTCATTTATCAATGTCATGGGTCTGACTATCGGACTGATCTGTGCTCTGTTCATTCTCTATTGGGTACAGGATGAACTGAGTTATGACCGGTTTCATGAAAACCTCGATGGTTTATACAGACTGGAACAGGATCAGAATTACAGCGGTGATATTTATCACGTAAATGTGACTCCTCATCCTGCCGGTCCGGGGCTGGCGGAAGAGCTTCCGGAAATTCTGATGTCATGCCGGCTTACCGGAATGGGCCGGGTTCCGTTTCGATATCAGGACCAGATTTTTGAGGGCAGGATTACACTTGTCGATTCCACTTTCTTCAAAATGTTTTCATTCCCGCTGCTGCAGGGAAATCCGGATCAGATTCTGAAGGATCCCCTGACGGTTGTATTTACGCGAACATTTGCTGAAAAACACTTTCCGGACGTCAATCCCGTCGGCCAGGTCGTGAATGTATATAATCAGCTGGATATGACGGTTGCAGGAATCGTTGAGGATTTTCCGAAGAATTCCTCCATTCAATCGGAAGTGCTGATCCCGTTCTATCTGCTGAAGGATATCGGCTTCTACAGCGACTCATGGGGCAACAACTCCATAATAACATTCTGTATGACGGTGCCCGGTGTCGATATTCCTGCACTGAATAAAAAAATCACACAGGTTTTCAAGGAAAAGAAGGATGATGATGGAAGTACGAAATATATGCTGGCACCGCTGGCCGGGATGCATCTCCATTCGCACTTCGGATTCGGCACAGATCCGGGATACATTAAATATGTTATCATTTTCAGTATTATCGGCGGGTTCGTTCTTCTTATTGCCTGTATAAACTTTATGAACCTGGCAACGGCCCGCTCGGTCAAACGGGCCCGCGAGATCGGGGTTCGAAAAGTATTGGGCGCTACTAGGCAGAAGCTGGCCGGACAGTTCATGGGAGAGGCATTCCTGACAACCTTAACGGCCCTGATACTGGCTGTTGTACTGGTGCTGGTGCTGCGGGATGGGTTTCAGATGCTGACCGGCAAGGAAGTGGATTTGAGCATGGTTCTGAAAGGTCAGTTCCTGGGTGGATTAATCCTTCTGGTTTTAATCACCACCTTTGTTTCCGGTGCTTTTCCGGCACTGTATCTGTCAGCGCTTCGACCGGTGATGGTTTTAAAAGGAGGCAAGGGGAGGATGAACACCAGGGCAAATCTCCGGAAAACTCTGGTTGTATTCCAGTTTGCGCTTTCTGTGTTTATGACAATCGGGACTGTCGCAGTTTACCAGCAGATTCATTATATGCAGTCGAAGGATTTGGGCTATGATAAGGAAAATCTTCTTTATCTCTCGTTCGGCAGCGACAAGGCGGATCAGTTTTTTGAGTTGAAACAACTGCTTCTGCAGGATTCCCATGTGACCGGAGTGACTGGTACGGGACACCGGCCCACAATGTTCGGCAGCAATTCCGGCGGGGCAGACTGGCCCGGGAAGGATCCCGAAAATACCGTCCTGATCGGATTTAATCATGTAGATCTTGATTTCACGGATGTCATGGATATTCCCATTGTGGCAGGACGTGGATTCAGCGCCGAATACGGAACGGATATCGCCGGTGACAGTACCTGCAATTTTCTTGTCAACGAGGAGGTTTTAAAACTGATCGGCAGAGAGGATGTCATCGGGATGGATTTTGATTTTATCGGATATCAGGGAACCATCGTCGGTGTTATGCAGAATTTCCATTTCAAGCCGGTGGATACAGTGATTGAACCTCTGGCTGTCATGGTTCGTCCATCCAGTATGGAATACATGGTTGTCCGACTGGCGCCTGGCGGACTCAGTGAATCGCTTGCCGAAGTTGAGAAAATCTGGAACCGGGTCCGCCCCGAGTATCCCTTCAGTCCGCGCTTTATTGACGAAGACCTGGATACGATGTATCGCTCTGAAAAGGATCTTGGTATTCTCACCGGCTGGTTCGGCGGCGTCGCTCTGCTGGTTGCAGGCCTGGGTTTGTTTGGACTCGCCACATTCAGCGCTCAGCAGCGTACCCGCGAAATGGGTATTCGAAAGGTTCTGGGAGCATCCACGGGACAGCTTCTGCGATTAATGAGCCGGGAATTTTTCGGTCTGGTTGTGGCCGCAAACTTACTGGCCTGGACTCCGACCTATTTTCTGATTCGACGCTGGCTGACGGATTATGCCTACCGGATAGATATCACATTTATTCCGTTTGGGCTGGCTCTGGCGGGATCATTGCTGATTACATTTTTAACTACCACCGGGCTTGCGCTGAAGACCACCCGCACCAATCCGGCGCGGATTCTGCATTACGAGTAGAATGATACAGTCCTGAGCCGGCAGCGGGAAAAGCCTGTTGCCGGTCAGTCACCCAAAATCAAATTCACTGTCAGAACGATATCACCCACATTGATTTCACCGTCATTGTTCAGGTCACCAGCGATGAGGTCTGTTTCTGAAGCTTCGAAATTCTCCAGGATAATATTCACCAGAATGATTACATCCTGGACGTTTACCGTGCCGTCATCATTCAAGTCGCCCGCAGAAATCCAGTAGTAGTCATCCAAAACGAAATCCCAGATACCCCGTCCGTAGGTGCCGAACCGCGCCGTCTGGATTTCCGGGATGTATTCCACGCACCAGTACACCTGATCTGGTGCTCCGATTCCTGTCAAATCCACCCATTCCTGATTATCCGCCACATACACATAGGGCCCCACTTCAGTGGCGGCAAACAGCAGATCTTCCTCCGGAGTGGCAGCCAGCTGAAAGACCAGAGTATTTGGCAGCCCTGCAGACATTGAAGAAAAGCTTCCCCCTTGGTTATCCGTCTTGTATACCGGAGGATTTGAATATCCGCTGCCGGCAAAAAACACGCGGCCTTCCTGAACCTGGGACGGCAGCAGGGATGAACCGTAGAAATAATGGGTTTCCGGTCCGGAGAACCCGGCTGACATGTTCCAGTCATCTCCGCCGTCACTGCTGTGGTAGAAGCGTCCGTTGTTGGTCAGTACATAGCGGTGATCAGAATCGATGGGGGAGCAGGCCAGGGCCGATATCTGTGCTGCTCCGGCACCGGAGAAATCAAATGGCAGCTGTTCATGAGTGATACTCCAGCTCCCGGCAGTAAGATGCATGATGTGCGCACCACCTGACCCGCCGCCTCCGATATAAACCGAGTGAGGATCATCAGGATCTGCCATGAGCGGCGGCATCCAAAGATATCCTGATCCGACAAAATTCCAGGTCAGGCTGTTTATCCCTCCCGGCAGGTCCGGGTAATAGAGTGCAAAGCCGGGATAGACACTCCAGACGCTGATGCCGTCATTTCCAGACACAAGGTGGCCGTAATCTCCGCTGATGGTCTGTTCAAAATCCAGAATCCCGCCCTGGTCATTCAGCGAGCGCTGAAATCCCTGATCCTGACTGCCGGCATACACATGATACGGCGCAAAACGAGCCGTATAAGTGGAGTAATACTGACTCACGCCCAGTCCTGACATGGACAGGTTATGCACATTTTCCAGATTATCGTACGTGATATACAGTCCGCCGTCAGTTGAAATCAAGCCGAACTCCGTGTTGCCCTGGGATTTAAAGAATCGCACCTCTGGCACGTCGGCATGCAGCTCGGTTGCCGGATCATCATAGTACGTCCACCATGGATTTACCAGTTCCCAGTCCTGTCCCGAATTGCTGCTCTGGTGCAGCTCAACACCGCCCAGATACACCCGTTCGGAATACAGGTTGGAGCAGCTGAAACTGTTGCGCATGAATGTGCCTTCCGGCTGCTCGCCCATATAGTCCCAGCCGGTTCCGTTCTGGTCGGAGTGATAGATGCCGGTGCCGATTCGGGCATAGAAAAAAACCGTTCCGTTGTCCACCCCGCCGGTCAGATGTACATTGCCGCTTCCAGATACCTGAAACGATTCCACGAGCACCGGTTCATCATTGCCGAACATCCGGTACAGTTCTCCATTGTGAATCACATACAGGGGTGTATCTTCATAGCGGGAGGTCCAGATGTCGTAGTCACCAACGGATGCCGGGGTGAATTCATGAACAGGTTGAAAGCTTGATCCCTGATCAACGGACCGGTACAGAACGTTGGCGTAATGGCCGCTGATGTATTCAAACGTCAGGGTGTACACAACCGGATCGGGTTCGGGTGTGATGACGGTGCGGACAATAATGCCGTTTCCCAGACCGGCCGGTGTTTCCAGCGTCAGACCGTCATTATCCGTATAATAAAACCGTTCGTTGTCGGTGCCGATCAAAAGTCTCGAAGAGGTATTTTCACCAATGACTGCCAGAAAACGGATGCCCGGAATCTGCAGGTAGTCATTGAGGCTGATCCAGTCGCTGCCGTCAAGCAGGCCGCGCCAGATATTCCCGCCGGACGATCCGCAGTAAATATAGCCGTTGGAGAAATCCACTTCCGCTGCGTGAATTCTACCGCTGAGATTATTGGATCCCCGTTCCATCCAGGTGCCGGAATAATTCCGGCTGCCGAACCGGACATCATGAATCCGGTCAAGTTCCCGGCCGTCCATCCGCTCCCGCCGATCTGAAAGTATACGAGCCTGTCGTGCCATGCGCACACTGTCATCCATGGCTTTCCAGTCTGTGTCCGGATGCGCCCGGTGCATATCCCGTATCCATTCTTTCCGGTGCAGTTTGAATTCCTTGCGGGCAATTTTACGTTCCACCAGTTCTGTGGGGGCGGGGCCATATCCAGATCCGTTTCTCAAATGCACTGCCAGTACCGTAATCAGTCCGGCTGCTGCCAAGGCAGTTATGATGATGGTTTTTTTCATAGTGAGTATCCGATTTGAGGAATTTCAGAAATTTTCGCTGGTTTTGAATTCTTAATTTAGGCCGAAACAACTGAGTATTTTCATTGGATTACACAGTCGTGTTTCCTGGTGCAGTACCCCCTTCAAGCTGTCTAAAATACATATAATCTGGGTCAAGAGTGACTGACCACCCCACGATCACAGATGGATTTCAGCACTAACCCGGATATTTCATGAGACTTCGTAATGAGATGATGAAAATGTATTGATGCG
>CAZGNZ010000021.1:0-69510 GCA_964527215.1 uncultured bacterium
AGAATTGAGCAGATCCATCATCGGAATAGATTTCTCATGAAATATTCGGGTTAGGACGGTTAAACATCTTGAAAATGATTATTCCTCAAGATAAAAAAATGCATCTGCAGGCAATGTTATCAGCCGGAAAGGACTGAACAGCCATACCGATGCATTCATTCTGTGTGAACAAAACCGGGATAAAGAGGATCAGATAATCATCTATCCAACTTCAGATACGGGTGTATTCGAATCCGTGTATTTTATCACGCCTGGACAACCAGATCAGGTCATCAGCGATGAAACGGCTTTAAGAGAATCAAACTGCCATTTTTCATCCTGATCCTTAATCAGGTTGTGAACATAATATATATGTTCCCTGACGGAATCCTTGATCTCGAACAGGCTGAAAAAATGGTCAATCAGTTCTCTTTCCTTTTCATGAACGACCCCGTCTTTATATGAAAGAATAAGACAGTCAACCAGAAAAATATTTTTGATATCTTTCGATTTTATACTGTCAACCAGTACCTCGATGGCATCCCGGGACGGTTCTTTGGCGAATTCTACGCAGTGATCCAACTGGTCTTCGGGTAAATCCAGTGTACGGATCAGCGCGCCAATATACTCCCGTTCATCCGCAGTAATGGCCTCATCTACATTCATCAAAAGGGCCAGCCCATTCAGGTATTTCACCTTATTTTCCAGCGAAAGCTCTTTTGCAGGATGATTTTCAAAGGCAAGGTTGCGTTCTTCAGCTGTTTTGACAAAGCTTATAATATCCATTGTACTCCTGTCAGTTGATCTGTGCAGCGGACAGACAGTGATTGATCCTCAACAAATACAAAAGAAAACCAGCCGGTACCGAACAAATCCCGTGTATCTTACTCAGGCAGGTTTTCAGAAATCAAAAACATTACTTCAAAAGATGAACTTCTTAACAGGTTGTAAAGGTCAGTTTCAGTTCATCAGCAAATCAAAGCCAAGCCGGACACCTGTAGTACGATAGGTGTTTTTTCCACTGCGGGTATCGTACAAGCTGCCCTTCAATATGACATCATACTGACCCAAAGCCAACCGATATCCCAACTCGGGTTCAATAGTAAAAACATCAAAATTGGAATTCCGAATTTTGTCACCGTGAATTTGATATTTTTCTGCTGATAAAAAATTCAGGTTCAGTCCGAAACCCGTATTGTTTCCGGCCGGGACGTAAATCTGGGATCCAATCTGAAATTCCGTCCCGGGCTTTGTGTCAATATCCTCATTTTCGTATTCAAGGGTTGTCTCGAGAAAACTGCGATAGGCAGCATAATAGGATATGCGAACCGGTTCCATGTTCATATCACCGGAAACTGCGCCATAGAATGCACTGCAGCCGGTTCCGGTTGGGAATTCAAGATCCTGACCGGAAATTGCATCGGTTTCCACTTCTTCGGGACCGGAGCCTGTGGCCAAACGGGTTCCTGTCTGAATCAGTAGGCTGTTGTCAGCATCAATTTTGATGAGATAGTAAAGACCCACATCCAGATCACCGATACCAGAGATTCCTTCCATATCGTTTAAATCAACATCTGCTTCAACATTGAATTCCATATCCTGAAACAGGGTGTAGGGCAAACGCATGTCGAGCCCGAATTCTTTGGTTATCCCGTATTTGATTTCCGAAAACAATCTCCCGATTTTGAATTCCGGATCGGTTGGAAGCCCGCTATTCAGAAATATGAAAGTGCGGAAGGCTTCCTCGTCACCGTGGATATCCCAGAACGAGTCCGCCATGCCTGCATCATAGGTAGTTGAAAAAATAAACCCGCCGGCTGCTGGAACCGCAGTAAATCCAAGCAGGTTTCCATTCACCCAGTCTGGAGTTTGGCTGGCAAGCATGCCTATCATCAGGGATACAACGATCCCCATAGAACGAATTGTATCCATTCTGCCATTCATCATCATCGATCCTTTCATTGACACAAATTCTTAAGGGCTTGTGTGACCCTGCATGCTCTGGGTGGTTTTACGGTATGAAACCGTAAAATTGTTGGTACAATATGGTGGAAAGTTATAACAAGTTTAACGCTTCAATAAAGAAATAATCACGACATTCGGCCGATGAAAAGCCCCCGCCCGGTTATTCCCGCATTATCGTACTCTGCCGTCAGCCCTGCATTCAGGAAACAATTCTGCATCTCCTCAACCGTGAACAGACCCAGAACATGTTCCTCTGAAAACACCTGAATTCCATCCGGTGAACCCACCAGATACTTAAATTGTATTATGGATGTTTTTCCGGATTTCAGGCTGAGGCTCATCCGCGCTATTTTCAGGCCGGGTTCATCCACGGTGGACAGAAAATTATGTCCCGGATCCCATTTGTCCGGTTCAATCCACGGTTCAACCAGAATAATACCTCCCGGATTTAAATGTCGGCGGAAACAGGTCAGTGACCGCACAACATTATCCAGGGTTTTTACGTATCCGATGGAACTGAACAGGCAGAGAACCGCATCAAATTTGCGGTCCAGCTGGAAATCGCACATATCCTCTGTATAAAACCGGCCGCTGGGCAGTTTGCTTCGGGCAATCTCAATAAATTCCTTCTGCAGATCAATGCCCGTCACCTGGAAGTGGTGGTTTTCACTCAAGATTCTGGCATGTTCACCGGTGCCGCACCCTGTATCCAGTATGCTGTCGGCATCAGGATGGTGGCGCCTTATCAGTTCGCTGATCTGCATGCACTCGGATTCATAGTCCTTCATCGGAAGGTAAATGGCGTCATAGAGGTGGGCGGTTCTGGCATACATTCCGAAATTAATCCTCCTCACAGTTTTGAGGACCCATGTGATTTTCCATGCATTCCGGAAACGGCGGACAGAGCTGGTTGTAGCCTATCATAAAGGAACCGGTACTGGCCCAGTTAATATCCAGATTGCACAGTTCCTCGGGCAAAGTTCCTGAAAGCGCATTCGATTTTAAAAACAGGCTTCGCAGCTGTGTTAACTCAGCCAGTTCCGGCGGTACCGGACCGCTGAGATTGTTTTCAGCCAGATTCAGTTCATTAAGATTCAGCAGAAGCCCGATCTCCGGCGGAATTGAGCCGCTGAGTTCATTGTCGGATAAATCCAGCTGGGTTAGACTGGAGAGAAACCCGATCTCGGCCGGGATGCTGCCGCTGATTTGGTTTTCACCCAGGAAAAAAATCTCCAGATTAATCAGATTCCCAATCTCTGTCGGAATGGCGCCTGTTAACTGGTTGGCACTTAAGTCCATAATATTCAGCTGAATGCAGTCTCCGAGTCCGGTCGGGATACCTTCGGAAAAACTGTTTTCGGACAACAAAAGTGTGGTAAGGGAAGACAGAAGCCCGATTTCAGCCGGGATGCTGCCGCTGAGTTGATTGGCGGACAGATTCAGGTTCAGGAGTGCTGTCAGATTTCCCCAATCTGGTGGAATAACACCTTCCAGATAATTCCCTCCAAGCTGTAAATAGTTCAGACTTGAGCAGGAACCGATTTCAGGAGGCAGGCTGCCTGTGATACCGTTTTCAGACAGATCCATGCTGACGAGGTCCACCAGACTCCCGATTACCGGGGGAATACTTCCGGTAAGCTGATTCCCTTTCAGATTCAGATTGCTCAGTTCCAGCAGGTTCCCAATGGCAGAGGGTAGATTTCCGGTAAGCTGATTCCCGGCCAGATTCAGGAATTTTAGACTCACGCAGCCGCCAATGGATTCAGGAATACTGCCGGTAAACTGATTGCCGCTGAGATCCACCTGGGTCAAAAAGCCCAGTTCCCCGACAATCGCCGGTATCGAGTCCGTCATTAGATTGTCTGACAAATTCAGGTTCCGAAGGCTGCTCAACAGATGGAGACTGTCCGGCAGGGAACCGGATAAGGAATGCCCGGACAGATTCAGTGTCTGAAGACTGGTCAGATCGGTAACGCCCGGTGGAATCGATCCGGAGAGTTCTTCATCAACATAACAGCTGGAGTTTTCTGAGCGGCTTGCGCAAAGGCTGACCAGCCGTCCCATATTCCACACCTGGGTTCCGAAATCAAGGGGATTGACATCACCCGCACTGAGGTCCGCCAAATCACTGAGAAATGCTTCATCCCGGTCATCTTTCGCATTGTCGTCGGTATCGATGATGTTGAAGTCCGGTCGCGGAGGTCCTTTATCACAGCCGGGGAAAATCAGGAATGCGGACAAACAGCAAGCCGTGAGCAGAATTGCAGCCGGCAGCGGGGCGGATGTCCGCCAGTGATCGTGCGGCAAATTGAAAGTCCTCATCCGGCAGGTCCTTCCATGGATTTCTCCAGACTGCGCGCCTGATCCAGAAACTGATCAACGGTGAGTTCCTTCAAATATACCAGCCCATGGGCACTGCGCAGTCTCGGATGGGGATTCTGATAGAAGGTATCTTTCCCCAGCAGCAGTTGAATGTCATGAAGCTGTTTTACCCAAATGTTCTGGGACAGATCGCAAAAAGGCCCATCCAGCTCATAACTCGGAAAACTGGCAGATTTCTGGCTCAGATAGCAGGTCATGAAGGATTGCCTGAGAGCGGCCATTTCATTCAGGGATACGGGAACAATAATATCTGCTTCGGATGGATGAAATCGATACCACACGTTTCGGTAGCCCCAGATTCGTATATGAGACAAGTCCTGTGTATCACCCCACCAGCGCATCGCTTCTGCAATGGCTTGAAGGACTTTGTAGTGAGTGTCCGGACCGCTTCCCTCAGGATCGAGTGCCAGGGTAATAACGGTGGGCTGTATTTTTTTAAGCAAATTTAATATGGGTTTTACATCCCTGGTCCGGTCAGGCTGTTCTGTGAATATGTCGCCAGTATAAAATCCCAGACGCTCGTGGAACACATTTTTTACCTGGACACCGAAATGAGCCCATACCAGTTCTTCTTCAAATTCCCGAATCATGCCTTTCAGTTTCTGGATCTCAGGCGGGTTTTTCTCACCATTATAGCTCCAGATCAGCACTGCCAAAATATCATGGATGGTTTCCTGAAGCTGTGCAACATCCTTAACGTGATAAATGTCAGTAATGGCCCGTACAATGCGGTGACTCAGCCCTCGTTGCTGTCCGGCTTCGTTGCCGCCGGCCACCCGCATCAGGAAATGATAAATGTCCTTGTCCCATTTTTTCAGGTAGCCGGATTCAAAGAAATCCGGATAATTCACCATTTCAATGTGACCGCGGTTCAGCAGCTCATTGGTGTGTTCAAGCGTATCCCGCAGAAATTGGTTGGTAACCGATGTAAAACCTGATGTAAGAACAGAAAAATAGTGCTGGTGAAGAGGTGTCTTGATCAGGTTCATGATATGGGGAAGATACCCGAGCATGATATCGTCATGATGGGGACCGGTATGGAGAATGGTTTCGCTTTCGGGCTGGGCAACGCCCCGCTGCAGCTTATCTTTTATCGTCCGGATAACGTCCTCAACGACCTCTTGCTTGTTGTCCGGAATCAGCGCAGTGGTTTCATCCGCATTCAGATCCGACTCTGTGATCCGGCTGCCAAACCGGTTTAGTTTCCGACAGAGATTGATTACGGCCCGCTGACTTTTCTCATGGGTCCAAATGCCGGTCTCAAAGCGGGTCCGAACTGAATGCGTCAGTTTTGAAGCTGCACCTGAAGTTAGATAAAAGCGGCTGTTGGGGAGCGAGTGGAGAATCGACGCTGGGTAAAGATTGCTGGGATGGCATTCCAGAGACTGGCGGATTATGTCCGCTTTGGCTTCTCCGGCTGCAATGATAACAGCCGTGACATTCGGATTGGCCGAGATGGTTGACAGACCGATGGTAATTACCAGCCTGTGACGGGAAACCTCAATCCCGCCCAGATCAGATGCTGCAGCTGCCTGGGTTTCAAAATTGGTCTGGGTCAGACGGGTGGTTGAATTGAAATCAGAGCCGCGCACATTGAAGGCGATATGACCGTCCGGTCCGATACCTCCCAGGAAAAAGCCTATTCCGCCCAACTCCCGAATTTGCTGTTCATACTGAGTGCACCAGTCATCAATTGCAAAGATAGCCAACTGCTGCAGACGCTCCTCGGATGATCGGCACTCCCGCGTACGCAGTCCGAGGTCCACCTTCAGATCGGGGAATACTTCGGTGAAATGAGCGCCGCCCGGCAGGGCGATCTGGTCGGAGTTGATCAGCAGGCTCAGATCCGGATTCAGTCCCATCCCACGAATATAAAAATTCCGGACATAATCGTAAAAGCTGTTATGCTGTTTGGAACTGATGGGGTAAAACTCATCGATCTGGACAAAATGCAGTCGGCTCAAATCGGGTTTCCGGTTTAGCGGAAATTGATGCTGCTCAAGCATTCTGGTCACATCTGCTGATCCCCAGTTCTGCAGGATATGGGCGGTCCATTTGATAAAGTACTCCGGCGTCTTTCCCGTGGGCAGACTGATAACACCTTCCGGATTTTCAAGAACCCAGTTCAGGAATGTCAGAGCCGTAAGCAGACCCAGTTTGGGAAAATTTTCCACTACAACAACCGATACGCCTGAATCAGATGCATTTTTGAAACTGTCAATCTGAAATGAGGATTCGATGGGAGAAATTTTCATATGTACCTGAAATTGGTTAAATGGTTAAGCCAAAATATTTCATGACAGTGATTGCGATCAGCGCATGACCATGACTGTGGGGATGTACTTTGTCGGTGGTCCAGTATTCCGAAGGCTGACTTTTCAGTCCTTCCTGAAACTTTTCATGCAGATCAATGAAGGGCAGCTGAAAACGACGGCCGACTGCCTTTACGCAGTCAATGTATTTTTCTGCCAGTTTCAAGATGGGGTCATCCGGGCGATTCTCCGCATAAAAGGGTGTCAGCAGAACCACTTTGGGAAATTGATCAATCCGGCAGGATTGAATCAGCTCATGGTAGATTCGCGAGAACCGCTGAACGGCTTCTTCGGGGTTATCCGACAACTGGAAATTCTGGAAGACATCGTTAATACCAATCTTGATAAACAGCCAGTCCGGGCGGTTGCGGATGACATCCCGCCTCCATCTTTTCTGCAGGTCTTCAATGGTGTTTCCGCTGATACCGCGGTTGAGAAATTCCAGATTCAGATGAGGATGCAATGCACGGAGGCAGTTGACGACCATAAACACAAAGCCATCCCCGAATGGCGGGAGACAGTCCAAACGGCCAGCATCCGTAATGCTGTCACCGATGAAAAGAATCCGATCTTTTGGTGAAAACTGATATTCATCCCAGGTGGGTGTGATGGACATATCATCTCTCCTGAAATTGACCACAAAATTACAGTGACTTGCATATTAAATAATTATGAAATGTGTTTGGTGAGAACGATTTATTTTGTGCTGGAGTGAATAACACAAACCTGGGTCGCGGGGATCAGGGCGTTTGCGCGGACCAATTGAAGTGATCTGCGGAATTGACGACACTGCGGCAGACAATTCTTGTGTCCAACTCTTCCGCATACCTGCGGATTTTGCCTACTGTTTTTTGCTTCTGGCGGACCGTTTCGGCTTATTCTTCACATATATCAGTTTGTTTTTGCTTCGGGGACTTTCTCTGGATTCTATTTCGAAACTGCCGATCGACCGGATCATGGGGGTAAGTTTTTCAAACCCAAAATTCCTTGGATCAAAATTCGGACGTTTTTTAAGCAGCAGGCTTCCAACATCCCCCAAAAAAGCCCAGCCATCCTCATCAGATAAATCGGCAATGGTCGTCCTGATCAGTTTGACCTCCTTGGAGGTTATCTTTTCAATGGAGTCACCCGAATCATCAGTTTCCAAACTTTTTGACGGCATATCCGGTTTATTCAGAATTTCAAGGTAGATAAATTTGTCACAGGATACAATAAAGGGATTGGGTGTTTTCTTTTCTCCCATTCCTATTACCTGCATACCGGCTTCCCTCAATCGAGTCGCCAGTCGTGTAAAGTCACTGTCGCTGGACACCAGACAAAAACCGTTCACCTTTCCGGAATATAAAATATCCATTGCATCAATAATCATTGCTGAATCTGTTGCATTTTTACCGGAGGTATATCCATACTGCTGGATGGGTGTAATGGCATTATCAAGCAGTATTTTTTTCCACTTCGACAGGTTGGGTTTTGTCCAGTCTCCGTATATCCTCTTGATAGTGGGGTTTCCGTATTTGGCTATTTCTTCAATCATTTCCTTGACATTGGATGACGGTACATTGTCGCCGTCGATGAGAACAGCCAGATTGAAATTTTGGGTCAAAATATTCTTTTTCTCTGTTTCGAGTTCAATATTGGTTCACTGTAAACTCCTGAATATTACTGAATCAGGAGCATATTAATTAAGGAATAATATATGTCTATTTTGGATTTTTTGGAAGTTCATCCGTCTTGTGATCCACATCGCCAACAACCCGGAAGGATGATAGAAACAGGTATTACAACCGTTCTTTTATATCACAGAGGAAGCGCTTTTACGGGTGAATGATCTGAGCTGCAAAGTTCAAGCAGTTTGTCCCTGAAATAGTTAAAACTGGGCGAGTTATTGCGGGTCAAATTCATGTGTGGACTGATATTCTCAGCCCACCTGGATTTTTCAGCGCCAACAGACTGCCAGCCCATTGATGAAAGAGATGCTGCACCGCCGGGATAAAGAACATCTGCCAGAAATTCCCAGGTACCGCAAATGCTGTCATTTACATAACTTTCAAGTATGCTTCTATTGGCATTTGGAAATGCAGACTTTATCGCTGGAATATCACCAAGAAACCAGGCTTCACCTTCTTCAATCGCGATACAGAACCGGGTTTTAGGCTTCGGTATGCAATTTTCAAGAATAGAATGCAGCTCATGACGAAATGCCCTGAGACATTTGTTGTCGAGATCGCAAATCAGAAAGACAGCTGCAGAATAATCATCCGGATAACTTTGGAATGTTCTGCCATAACCGGCCAGTAAACGAGGAAGCTGGTCAAGCAGTATGCGGTGTCGTGGATCTCCGGTGCTGCGTAAAAGTTTTGGAATTCTGCCGATTCCCTTATATGCATGAATCTTGCAGGTGTGAGATTTGCCAATGATTTTTGGAACGATGATTTTCAGCGCAGATTTCCCTGACTGATCCTCAACAAGTATCTCAAAATGCATGAGTTATCTTTCGTCCAGATAATCGCTGTACCAGAGTCCGCCCAGCGGCAGCCCTTCTCTAACCATATTTTTAACCAGCTCAATACTGCTTGACCTCTGTATGGTTGAAAATCCATCCTCTCCCTTCTCCAGAATCCAGACCTCTTCAGGGTCAAGAGCATCAACAAAATAGGGTTGGTGAGTGGTGATAAAAATTTGAGAACTGTTTTTTCGTCCGGTGGCGTGTGCTCTGAATTCTCCTGCCAGAGATTCGAGAAGTTTGTGATACAACCCGTTCTCAGGTTCTTCAATACAGATAAACGGGGGTGGCTGGGGATCTTCCAGCATCAGAAGATATGCAAATACCTTCAGTGTACCATCGGACATCTGCTGGGAATAAAACGGATCACTAAATCCTTTGTCATTAAATCTCAGCAGCAATCTGCCATCCTGTGTTGGCTCAGTATCAATCCTGTGTATTCCAGGAATTTTTTTCGCAATCCTGACCAGTATTTCGTCAAACTTTCTTTTGTGTTCCCGC
The DNA here is from genome assembly GCA_964527215.1 of uncultured bacterium. GTDB lineage: Bacteria > Fidelibacterota > Marinisomatia > SCGC-AAA003-L08 > JACNLC01 > CAZGNZ01. The sequence goes on from CAZGNZ010000021.1 coordinate 9,643, forward strand.
TCAAAATACTGAACAAAATTTCCCATATTGTCACCATGCATGTTGAGATGTTTCTGTGGTCCTGCAAGCGGCAGGCTGCGTGCTGCATCCGGAGTGAAGTAACTTAGATACCAGCCTTCGATAAAGCGGCGAAAAGCGGAAATTCTGGGGTGCTGTTTCAGTGAACCAAGAGTTGCAATACCCAGTTTTCTCCTGTCTTCCAGTTCAACCATTTCAGTCTCTTTGGATTCTTCTTTAATATCATCCTTTATTGATTCCAATAGACCTTTGATATCAAAATCATCTTTTTCATCTTCAATTTGACGGCCCTCCAAATCCCCCTTCCAGACCACACCGGTTCCCTGATTGAGAATCAGGAATGAGAAGGGCCGCCCGTATTTTTGACCCTTACGGCGTTGCCGCAACCTTTCTTCCATAACATAAGGACGACCAGAATGATCAAGATCAATAGAAAGCTCATACGTAATTGGTCGTGCGTTGCTGCTCTCTTTGTAGTAAATCTCAAATTCAATCGGCCCAGTTTGTCCAAGAGTCAGAATTCTTCTGAATCCTCCACGGCCGCGTGCATCGCAGGCTGATTCCACACCTGATTTCAAGCAGTCCGAGAGAAACCCAAATGCATCAAACAATGTGCTTTTTCCAACTCCATTTTTCCCAATAACTGCCGTCATAGGATTGAGCGGTTTTACATCTTGAAGATTCCATAATCTGCCAATGGCAATATCTTTCAGAGATTTATAATTTCTTACTCGAAAACCTTCAATTTTTGCCACACTTAATCTCCATTTCTAACTGTATGGAATTATACAAAGACTGAAATCTGTCAGCTTCCGGAATGACTGCAAATTCAGAAATTTTTTCGCCAATTATACGAGGAAACTCAATAAGTCCGGATGTTTAATACTTATACAGCTTTACATCCATTCGAATTTACTGCAAAAACCTGTTAAGGCTGTGAGCTAATTTCAACAGGAATTCCGGATATTTTTCCCAGAACGGACGGCTAATCGTATGTCGGTCATTTTTCGCAAACCGATATCATTCCAATGCATTAAATTTCGACATGAAACGTCTATCAATTTTTACATCTGCCATTCTGATTTCTTTAATTTCCCAGAACTTTACCTTAGCGCAGGACCGTATCAGCATCCAAATCCGCGAACTGCTGGCACATCGCGGACATCCCGATGCGGAGGATAAACGAACACATTCACTGCATCAGGCAGCTGACCTGAATAGTGAAAACCGGAATCTCACCCACCAGATAATCGGATATTTGCCGTACTGGGAGTATGAGCATTATGAAATTCTGGAATATTCCCTTCTGAGTCAGATCAATTTTTTTTCTCTGGAATTGCAAACAGACGGAAGCATCGGCAGCAGTCACGGCTGGCCGGTGACTGGATTGGTGGAAACGGCTCACAGTCACGGCGTTCCCGTGACAGTTTGCGCCACCATGTTCGGATCGGATCAACTGACCGCCTTTTTGAGCAGTCCCACTCACCGGCAAACCGGGATTGATAACCTGATATCTGCGGTTGCTGCCGGCAATGCCGACGGTGTGGATATTGACTTTGAACTGCTTCCGCTCAGTCAGCGTGACAATCTGGTCACATTCATGGAAGATCTTGCAGGTGCACTGCACGAACAAAACCCTGAAGCGGTTGTTACGATGGCTGCACCGGCAGTGGACTGGTCCGGAGCCTGGGACATCGCTGCCCTCTCCGAAATTTGCAGTGCCCTGTTCATCATGGGATATAACTATCATTACAGCGGAAGCGCTGCCGCCGGACCTGTTGCACCGCTGGGCGGTTTTCTGTATGATCTGGAGTATTCAGTTGAAGATTACATCGATCTTTCCGACAGCCAGCGGGATAAACTGGTGCTCGGCCTGCCGTATTACGGACTGGACTGGCCTGTTATCAGCGGAGAAATTTATTCACCCACAACAGGGACGGGCATCGCCAGGACATTCAACAGCGCCATGGACTTGGCTCAGCAGTATCTCCCGCTCTGGGATGCCTCCTCGATGACACCGTACATCAGTTATTATGAAGATGGATGGAGGCAGTGCTGGTATGATGACAGTCTGAGTCTTTCTGCCAAGTACCAGTATGCCAAAGATATGGAGCTGGCGGGCATCGGTATGTGGGCTTTGGGATATGATTCCCAGTATTCACAGCTGTGGGGAGCGCTGTCAGATCAGTTTTCGTTATCAGTGCCTACCGGGGATGTGAATTTTGATAATACTTTGAATATTCTGGACATACTTCAAGTTATCGCCTACATCCTGGGGACGGTGGAATTTGACGAGCAACAGCAGTTTCAATCAGATATGAATCAGGATCAGACTGTGGATATTCTTGATGTCATTCTTCTTGTAAATGCAATCCTTCAAGGAGAATATTGAGGTTGACCTGAACTCGCTGTTTGGGGATGACCCGGAGAAAAGACAATTTCGAAGAGGTCCGGCCGCGGCTGGATGCGAATGCGAAGAACAGAGTTGCCTGCGCCTGCTGTTTCTGCTGTCAAAAGAGCTGTTGAGCCGGAACTTGAAACAGTCAGATCAACAAGTGAGTCATTTGAATCCGTTCTCCGGATAAATGTCTGTCAGAATGATTAATCCGGTTTTAAATGACTGATCGGCATGCAGTAATTCCAGTGAAGTATCCGGCAACTCACAGATCCTGAAAGTGCAATATCCCGGGAATCCGGAATTCTGTTTACTGTGGGCACGTTCAGAAACACTGCATGATCCTTTATCCTTATTAATACATCATTGTTTTAGGATTAAAACAGCAGCCGGAGCACACCGCTTCCAGTGAATTGACACCTGGAACGCGGGTTGCAGGGAAAATAGGGGGATTCGGAAATGGCGTTTAAAGATCCAAAAACCGTTGCGTTGCTTGGAGGAACGGGATTCATCGGCAGTTATATTATGAAATCCCTGCTGGCAAATAACTGGCATGTAAAACTGATGGTACACCGAAAACAGCCGAAATCCATTCCGGGCAATATTCGCATCATTCAGGGAACAGTTCAAGATTCGCAGCAGCTGGATATGCTTCTGAAAGATACGGTACTTTGTATTTACAACATCGGTATTATCAGAGAGAACCGCCGACAGGGAATTACATTCTGCAGACTGCATACAGAGGGCCTGGAGCAAACGGTTGAAGCAGCAGAACGAAACGGCATACGGCATCTGGTGTATGTGAGTGCCAATGGCGTGGAAGCAGACTCGGTGCCCTATCAGCGAACAAAACTGGCCGCAGAAAACACCCTTCGAAATTCCGGACTGAACTGGATGATACTGCGTCCGTCACTGGTTTTTGGACCACCCGGAATTCATGATGAATTCTGCAGTCAGATGGTCAGGCAGCTTGTCAGGCCCCCGCTGCCGGTTCCGGATTTTTTCAATTTGCCGCATGCTGAAAAAAACAATCCCATTCGATTTACTCCCATTCATGCCGAAGATCTCAGCGAGTTTCTGGTAAGGGCTGTTGATACCCCGCAGTCCTGGAACCGCATTTTTCAGCTGGGCGGCGAACCAATCCTGTCATGGCGGGAGTTGATCTCAGAAATTGCCTCCGCCGTCCACCGGGATAAATGGATGCTGCCGGTTCCGATTCAGGCGGTGATCTTTTTCACAAAACTGCTGGAATGGCTGCCGGGGTTTCCAGTCGCTTCAGACCAGCTTCGAATGCTGTCTCAGGGCAATCTCTGCCCGACCGGTGAATTTGAAAAATTGATGGGGCGTTTGCCGATCCCGTTAAATTCAAAAAACCTGAGTTATCTTAACAAATCTGCAATTTAAAACTGAAGGAAAACCAATGACATTTTCCCGCCCTCGAATCGTGATCAGCCGCTGTCTTGAATTCGACAGCTGCCGGTACAACGGTGACATGATCCCCAATAAGTTCATTCGTCAGCTGATGGAGTTTGTTGATTTCATTCCAATCTGTCCTGAAGAGGAAATCGGACTTGGAACCCCCAGGGATCCCATTCGGCTGGTAGGCAAACGGGACGCCGTAGAGCTGATTCAGCCTTCCACGGAAAGAAACCTGACCCGGGAAATGAATGAATTCTCGACCAGATTTCTGTCGAATCTGGAAGAGGTAGATGGATTCGTACTAAAAGCAAAATCCCCCAGCTGCGGAATCAAGGATGTTAAAGTGTATCCCAGACTTGGGAATGTATCACCGGCATTTTCCAGCTCAGGAGTGTTTGCACAAAAGGTACAGGAGATGTTTCCGGACAGTTTAATTGAGAAAGAAGTCCGATTCAACGATATTGCCATCCGCGAGCACTGGCTGACCGCAGTATTTACGATGGCTGAGTTCCGGCTGGTATCAAAAGAGGCCCAGATGGGGAGTCTTGTTAAGTTTCAGACCAGGCATAAGCTCCTGTTTATGGCATGCAACCAGACATTGATGCGCAAACTTGGTCGAATTGCAGCCAACCCGGAGAATCTTCCTGTTGGAGAAGTGATTGACATGTACAGACCGGCCCTGCGAGGAATGTTCAATAAAAAACCTCGGTTTACATCCAATATCAACGTGTTAATGCATGCATTCGGGTATTTCTCTGACAATCTGTCCAGAGAGGAAAAGGGATATTTTCTGGAACTGCTTGAAAGCTATCGGGCCAATCGGATTCCGCTGAGCGTACTGAACCATTTAATGCTTTCATGGATACTCCGGTTTGATGAAGCCTATCTGCAGCAGCAAAGTTATTTTCAGCCATTCCCGGAAACACTGGGGCAGCCGATAGAAAAGCGGAAGCGTTAAAACCCCCTCATCGAACCAGATTCATGTAAACCGTCAGACTGTTTTTGGATTCAGGGTTTGCAGGAAAACGAGTCAAAAAATTCTAGAATGCCCGCTTTCTCTTCAGCCGTTCTTTGAATGCCGAACCGGGTAAACGCCTGATCCAGGTATTTGAGGTTGACTTCTGAAGAATAAACCTCGAATTTCCCGGTGACGTCTCCGGTGGATGGATCATGAACATTCATCTGAAGCATTGGTGTCTGACAGGTAAAATCAATGCCTGACAGCCGAATGGATTTGATACCCGGTTGACTGCGGGTGCGAAATCGTATCGTGCGGCTGTCGATGCTGAATACGAGATTCCACTGAGTGCATGGATGCTGAGACATGTGATCAAGGATTTTGAATGCTCCGAGTGTTTCCAGCGGCTGGCTGGAAATCCTTTTCAGTTCCTGCACGCCGGCCTGAAACCGCTGATTGGAAATATAGGGATCCCTCCCGGGTATCCGGTCTGATTTCCAGTTGGTGAGGCATGTGAGATACACTTCATTGGTCAGCACTGATTCTTCCAGCTCATTATCCTTTATGATTTTCAGCTGACCGTTCAGACATTCAAAAACAGCCACGCTGCCGGTGCTGTCCGCCATAAGATACTGGTCCTTATCATTGACGAGTCGAATTCCGGATTGAGCCCGTATTGCGTCCTCGACAGAACCGCAGGTGTCCAGCAGATACTGCGCCCATATGTTGCCGTCCAACGGAGGACGATCATCCGCAGGGGCACTCTCACTGCCGGGGAGTCCGACAGTAGCAATGACCAGGCCCGCTTCATTCATACCGTACTGAGCAATTTCCCGGCAGCAGTAGGTAAACGTTACGGATCCGTAGGCAGAAACCCATTGCGCCGATTTGCCTGTTGTTCCGGCTTCACTGCCGCGTTTTTGAACATTGCGTTTGTTGACGATTATCAAGCCTTCCACAGGATCACAGGCATCGGTATTGGCGCCCAGAACCAGAGAGCCCGGTCCGCTGTGAAAAAAAGCAGAGCAAGGGAAAAGGATGGAAAGAAAAGTGGTCAGAAGGAGAATTCCGTGCATCATTGAAATTACTCTAAATCATTAGTAATTATATACAATCTCTGTCTTGAGCATTCTGTTTTTCATGTAATCACCGGAAAAGGAAGTACCGTCGGCATAGGTAATGCTGAGTGCAGTTCTGCTGAGGATGGGGAATGTTATTCCAGTCACCAGCAACACCCGGTCTGAATGATCCAGGGTGTTGAAGCCTTCAAGGTTCACATGAGACGGATTTGAAATACAGCCGACGGAAAATCGAAACCATTCTTCCGAATCAGTGTGAATTCCAACCGACCAGCTGACTGCGTCCCTTAGATTGGAACTGCCGTTTATCCAGGAGCTGCAGGAACTGCTGAGGGAAAGAATCCATTGATTATTCAGAGAAGTTGCAATGCCGACGCTGAATTTTTCCGGGAGGTCACTGCGAATCCGGAATTGAATTTCTTCCGGCAGAACCGGGTTGATAATAACGGAATCGGAATCGGTATATTCTGTTAATTCGGTAATCATATGCACTGAATCCGTATGCCGGAGATGCTGACTGTAGGAAAGACCGAGTTCATATTTATCTCTAATTTTAATGCAGATACCGGCGTCAAAACTCAGGGGATTGTCATAAACCTGATAATCAAAATTCTCCAGCTGACTTAATGAGTATCTCAAAAGATACTGCAGGGCGTTCAGACGAACTCCATACGAGAGCTGAATCATATTGTCCTGTAAATTCAGCGCATTGGAGATTCCCAAAATAAACTTCTGATGGTTTACATCGTATCTGGCGGTCATGTAGGTGCCGGTTCCTTCCGGCAAGTCAACCGGTGAATAATATATCGGCGGACTTTTCAGGGTGTACCGGGCCAGTTGTGAGTATCCGATTCCGATGGTATGCTGCAGGATCGGGAACGTCAGTCCTGCTGAATGAGGGAAAGCCTGGTTGTCATGAGAATAATTGAAATCAGCCAGCCATGCAGGGTTTAGGTCGGATTCAAAGATGTGAGATATTCCAAATTCCGTTCCGCACTTCACTGCGGGCAGAGCGGGATTACAGATAGCTATGCCTGACGGAGTACAGTTCAGTACCGGATTGAACCCGGGTGCAGCAATCGGGTCGGGAATGTTGAAACCGATCCAAACGGAGTGGTCGTATAAATTGCTGGTTTGGCCTGAAACTGGGGAAGTAACGAGCAGAACGAACATAACACTGAGCACAATAGATTTTAACATTAGACAAATGAATTTAAATGTTACAGATTAATAATCAGTCTGTCCGACGGTTGGTAAAGCCGTTTATCTTGAAAGTCAGCAGATGGGGCCAGAAAAACCGGAAGACTGGACCGTGGATGTATACTAAAGAATGTGGATTTCAGTAAAACAAAAAAGCCCATCAATTGACGGGCTTTAAGCGGGATCGACGAGACTTGAACTCGCAACTTCTGGCGTGACAGGCCAGTGCTCTAACCAATTGAACTACGACCCCTGAGAATTTTTTCCGGGCTTTATCAAAATGGCCAATGGAATAATAATGCAGTAAGCAATCGTCAGTAGAAACGGAGCCAGTTTAACCGATTGAAAACTGGTGGTTTCACCCAACGCCATAATGATATATCCAAACAGGATAACAATCAGCCCGATTCCAAACAGCAGGTAATTAATCTTACCGTAATTCCACGAGCGGAACAGTTTTTTGTCCGTATTTTCATTAGCGCTCATGAGAGTTAAAATTATAGACATTTCTCGTTACGATCCAAAATAATAATTTTAAAATATATCAAATAATTTTGGAAGATTGTGGATATTTCCTTTTTCCCGTTCTAATTTTTCACCCTGAATGACCCTTATAATCCCTCGAAAATCCAATTTCATTACCGGATTCTTGGCGGTTGGCGGAGTATTGCTGGTGCTTTTCACAGTGCTGCTGACGGTACTTCTGTCTTACGAACTCAACTGTAAGACCTCCGCCCGGTATCTTACCATCCCCAGCGGTGCCAACGTTGAGGATGTGGCGGAACTTCTTGTTGAAGAAGGATGCATTATCCAGCCGGAAATATTCAAACTGGCGATGCGTTTGACGCTGAAGGACCGGTCCATCAAAGCGGGTCGGTACACCCTGAAGGGCATCAGTCATATGAATCAGTTCATTCGAATGATTACCTCTCCTGATGCCCGGCGTATCAAAGTCACCATCGTAGAGGGATTGACCATTGCCGGGATAGCGGATATTCTGTCAAAAAAACTGGAAATCGATTCCTACAAATTTACCAATCTGTGTTATGATCACAATTTTATTCATTCACTGAGCATCAGCGCGCCTTCGCTTGAAGGCTTTCTGTTTCCGGATACTTACATATTTCTTTCAACATATACGGAAGAAAACATTATTCAGATCCTTGTCAACCAGTTTAAGTCAAAGTACAGTCAGCACGTGAAACCCTATGCCAGGAAAATCCGTTTGACGCAGTTGGAGATTGCATCTTTGGCATCCATTATTCAGGGGGAGGCGATGTACAAGGATGAAATGCGGACCATTTCGTCGGTGTACCACAACCGGCTGCGCAAAAATATGAAACTGCAGGCGGATCCCACCATCCAGTATATTCTTCCCAGCCGAAAGCGGCGGCTTTACAACAAGGATCTTAAAATAGATTCCCCCTATAATACCTATCTTTACAAGGGGCTGCCGCCGGGTCCCATAAACAATCCCGGTCTGGCAGCGCTGAAGGCAGCGGCAAATCCGGATCAGACCGAGTATCTGTACTTTGTTGCGGACGGGAGCGGCTGGCATCGGTTCTCCCGCACACTGTCTGAGCACAATCATGCAAAGCGCGATATCCGAAAACGGTATTGAATATCATAGAATATTCAGAAGCCGGGCTTACATTGAAATGGAACTGAAATATAACCGGTTTTTATACAGATCAAATCATTGAAGAAAGTTGGAATAAAATGTTAAATCTGGAATCACTGAATCATGAGCAGCGTCAGGCTGTACAGCACACGGAAGGGCCGTTATTGATTTTTGCAGGCGCGGGAAGTGGTAAAACCAGAGTGCTGACTTACAGAATAGCTCACCTTGTGGAGTCAGGATTGGCAGTTCCGGAGCAGATCCTGGCGGTTACATTCACAAACAAGGCAGCCGGTGAAATGCAGGAAAGAGTTCTGAAACTTCTCTCCGGTGTGGATATCAGCCGGTTGAGTGTTGGGACGTTTCATTCAATCTGTGCCAGAATCCTGCGTCGGGAAATACACCTGCTGGGATTCAGTCAATCCTTTTCCATTTTTGACGATGAAGACGCGCGAAAGCTGATTTCCAATGTTGTTGAAGAAGTACGGCTGTCGGTGAAGGAATTTGATCCGCGGAGTCTTAAACGAGAGATTTCCGGTTTCAAGAACAGGCTGGAAGATCCTGAAACGGTTCTGACATCAGCGTCCGGATATCGTGATGAGAAAATTGCAGAAATTTACCGGCAGTATCAAATCCGGCTGAAGGACAACAATGCCTTGGATTTTGATGATCTGCTTCTGAAACCCCTGGATTTGTTTCAGCAATATCCTGACAGACTGGAATGGTATCAATCGCTGTACAGTTATGTGCTGGTGGATGAATATCAGGATACCAATCGTCCGCAGTTCGAGTTCATACACCGACTGACCCGGCAGCACCGCAATATCTGTGTGGTGGGAGATGATGACCAGTCAATCTACGGTTGGCGCGGTGCGGATATCCGCAATATCCTTGAATTTGAATCGGCCTATGAAGATGCGGCGATCATCAAACTGGAGCAGAATTACCGCTCTACCCGGAATATTCTTGATGCGGCTCATGCCGTTGTGGCAAACAATGAAAAACGGGCCGAAAAGAAACTCTGGACAGAGAACGAACCGGGAGATGTGTTGACAGTGGTGGAAGCTGCAGATGAACGGGGTGAAGCGCATGCTGTGCTTCAGAAAATTCAGCGCTGGCGCAAAACGGGTGACTCTGATTTGAGTTCTTTTGTGGTTCTGTATCGGACCAATGCTCAAAGCCGATCCATGGAGGATGAGTTCCGTCGGCAGGGCATACCATACCGCATCGTTGGAGGTACCAAGTTTTATGACCGAAAGGAAGTCAAGGATATCCTGGCTTATCTGCGTCTGATGATAAACCCGGCAGACAACATCAGTCTGGAACGGATCATCAACTTCCCGGCCAGGGGAATTGGCAGCAGTACGCTGGAAAAACTGCGTCTTGCCGGCAGGGTAGCACAGAAACCGCTGTTTGAGGTACTGGCGGGTGCGGCCAATTTGAATCTTGGGAAAAAGCAGAAGGATTCACTGGTTAAAGTTTATAATGACCTTGCGGATCTGCGCGAATCAGTGAATGAAATGCATCCGGATGATTTCACCCGTTCACTGGTGGAAAGGTTTGAAATAATTCACCATTATGAAAATCAGGATTCCGATGACGCCCGTGAAAGATTGGCAAATATCGATGAACTGCTGAACGGTATTGCAGACTACTGTGAACACAATCCCGGAAAAGATCTCAATGATTTTCTGGAAGAAGTAAGTCTGCTGACGGACATCGACAACTGGAATGCGGGGGAGAATGCCGTAACATTAATGACCCTGCACAGTGCAAAAGGACTGGAATTTCCCGTCGTGTTTATTACGGGTCTTGAGAACAGCCTCTTTCCGCTGGGCCAAACTGTTCATCGCGATGAGGAATTGGAAGAGGAAAGAAGGCTGTTTTACGTCGGAGTGACCAGGGGAATGAATAAAGTATATCTGACATATGCCCGGACCCGAAGACGATACGGCGGTCGCCCCAATGCCACCCTTCCGTCAATGTTCCTGGATGAGCTGCCTGCTGAATTGGTGCAGGAAGAGCAGTCCGGATTTTCCAAATTTCTGGATCCTGTAGGCGGTCGTTTCGACAGCAGGCAGAAGGAGGAGGATTCTAGAAATCAGTCGGTCGAAAAGGAAATCATACTGGAGGGATCGATGGTGGATCATAAAGTATTTGGTCGGGGCAAAGTACTCAAGATTGAGGGCAGCGGCGGCAATGCCAAGATCACGATTATGTTTTCCGGCAGTCAAAAGAAGAAATTTGTCATGAAATATGCCAATCTGAAACCGGTATAGCAGAAACTGCTGTGCAGGGATGAAGGGAGTGCCTTAAATTTAGATGAGATTCAATCTCAAATAATTATGGATATGATACCGGATCAGGTTGTGCAGAGATTCAGGGCGGTCCTGCAAAGTAAAAAACTGAAGTATACTCCCCAGAGACGGGCCATACTGCAGGAGCTGTTTATTAACGAAATGCATCGGGAATGTGAAGATTTATACGATGCACTGAAGCGGAACGGACAGAATGTATCTCGTGCAACGGTTTACCGCACACTGGATATACTGCAGGCAAACGGCTTTGCCCGGAAACTGGATTTGGGAGACGGTCGGGTGCGTTATGAACGAATACTGGATAACGCACATCATGACCATCTGATCTGTATCCAGTGTTGTAAAATACAGGAATATCTGGATGATGTCATTGAAAACCGGCAGTTGGAGATATGCCGGTCATTTGGATTTAAGCCTGTAAGGCATGTTCATCAGATATACGGAATCTGCCAGGATTGTCAAAATCAGAACACATTGGCAGACTCCGAAAAAAAATACGAAGATAAATTGTAATGCTGGAAACCTGTATTTCAGTTGGAATTTGCGTACTTGCAGTCGGACACATTGTCCGGTCAGCAATGAAGTCAAATCATGCAAACAGTGAAAGCATGTCCAAATGCGGGAACTGCTCATTAAGCGACCATTGCAATTCCAAACAAAAAACCGGATAATTTTACCTCCTTTTTAACTCAGTTCCATTTCGTCCAATTCGGGACCATTATTGACGAGAAAATGATAAGAAATTGATTGCATCACAGATGATGTGTTGATAAATTCTTTTCATGTTTTTTGGGACAATCGCTGTTTTATAAAACAGTCCTTCCTGGAAACCTGATCAGGTCTTAATAAACCAAGTCCAACTCAACCATTTTTTAAACCATTTCCAAATCTTTTCTCAACAAATGGTAAGCATAAGCAAACAATAGATAGAGGAGAAATTCGATGAAATCCACCAAAGCGATCCTGCTATTAATGTTCTCACTTACCCTTTTTACAGGAATCCTCACTGCTCAGACCGCAACCCTGAGTTTTGGAAACCTGGACGAGGGAGCAGGGACGGTTGAAATTCTCATGGATGCTGATCAGCCGGTTGCCGGCTTTCAGTTCTCCATTTCCGGAATGAATATTACGGGCGCATCCGGCGGTTCAGCAGCTGCCTATGGGATGTTTGTTTCCACTTCCGGTACAACCCTCCTTGGATTCTCACTTACGGGAGCATCAATACCAGCAGGAAGTGATATCCTGACGATCGTATCCTTCGATTCGTTAACAGACACAGAACAGTGTCTCAGTGAACCGGTGATTTCCGGCGTGGGCGGTGTTCCGTTTACTGTTGATCTCGGACCATGTCTGGGCGGCAGCAGTGATATTCCCGGCTGTACGGACGAAATGGCCTGCAATTATGATCCTGAAGCAACTGTCGATGACGGCAGCTGTGAATATTTTGTGGATTGTGAAGGCGTCTGCGGCGGTTCAGCCTTTATCGATGACTGTGGGGTCTGTTCCGGCGGCACTACCGGGCATGAAGCCAACAGCGATATGGATGACTGCGGTGTCTGTTTCGGCAGTAATGACTGTTTCGGCTGCACAGATCCCTCCGCTACAAACTACGATCCGGATGCCACGATTGATGACGGTTCCTGCATGTACGATGACCAGATTGTAAACCTGTATATCGGTGCCGTGGATGAAGGTGCCGGAACCATGGAAATCTGGATGAACAATCCGGGTCCGGCCCCCTGCGGCGGTTTCCAGTTTGACATCACCGGTCTGAATATCCTCAGTGCTACCGGCGGTTCAGCCATGGCCAACGGCTTTATGGTATCTGCCAGCGGCACCACCGTGATCGGCTTCTCCCTGACGGGTGCAACCATTCCCGTCGGCGATGAAGTTCTGACCATCGTCAGCTTTGATTCACCGGGTTCGGAAGCCTGCATATCCAACGGCGTCATTTCCGGTCCACCGGACGTGGGCGGTCTGCTGGTGACTGTGGGAGACTGTTACGAGTTTGACGTAATCATTTACGGCTGTACCGATGAAGAAGCCTGTAACTACAACCCCGACGCCACCATGGATGACGGCAGCTGCGAATACTTCGTGGACTGTGAAGGCGTCTGCGGCGGTTCGGCCTTTATCGATGACTGCGGCGTCTGCTCCGGCGGCACCACCGGTCACGAAGCCAACAGCGACATGGATGACTGCGGTGTATGCTTCGGCAACAACGAGGACATGGACTGTAACGGTGACTGTTTCGGTGAAGCGTTTGTGAACGAATGCGGCTGCGTGGGCGGCAATACCGGTCTGGCAGAAGATTTCTGTTACGGCTGTACCGATCCCGAAGCGCTGAACTACGATCCGAATGCCTTCATTGATGACGGCAGCTGCGAATATCCTCAGGAACAGATCGTGAACCTGTACATCGGTGCAGTGGATCAAGGTGCCGGAACCATGGAAATCTGGATGAACAATCCGGGTCCGGCCCCCTGCGGCGGTTTCCAGTTTGACATCACCGGTCTGAATATCCTCAGTGCTACCGGCGGTTCAGCCATGGCCAACGGCTTTATGGTATCTGCCAGCGGCACCACCGTGATCGGCTTCTCCCTGACGGGTGCAACCATTCCCGTCGGCGATGAAGTTCTGACCATCGTCAGCTTTGATTCACCGGGTTCGGAAGCCTGCATATCCAACGGCGTCATTTCCGGTCCACCGGACGTGGGCGGTCTGCTGGTGACTGTGGGAGACTGTTACGAGTTTGACGTAATCATTTACGGCTGTACCGATGAAGAAGCCTGTAACTACAACCCCGACGCCACCATGGATGACGGCAGCTGCGAATACTTCGTGGACTGTGAAGGCGTCTGCGGCGGTTCGGCCTTTATCGATGACTGCGGCGTCTGCTCCGGCGGCACCACCGGTCACGAAGCCAACAGCGACATGGATGAATGCGGTGTATGCTTCGGCAACAACGAGGACATGGACTGTAACGGTGACTGTTTCGGTGAAGCGTTTGTGAACGAATGCGGCTGCGTGGGCGGCAATACCGGTCTGGCAGAAGATTTCTGTTACGGCTGTACCGATCCCGAAGCGCTGAACTACGATCCGAATGCCTTCATTGATGACGGCAGCTGCGAATATCCTCAGGAACAGATCGTGAACCTGTACATCGGTGCAGTGGATCAAGGTGCCGGAACCATGGAAATCTGGATGAACAATCCGGGTCCGGCCCCCTGCGGCGGTTTCCAGTTTGACATCACCGGTCTGAATATCCTCAGTGCTACCGGCGGTTCAGCCATGGCCAACGGCTTTATGGTATCTGCCAGCGGCACCACCGTGATCGGCTTCTCCCTGACGGGTGCAACCATTCCCGTCGGCGATGAAGTTCTGACCATCGTCAGCTTTGATTCACCGGGTTCGGAAGCCTGCATATCCAACGGCGTCATTTCCGGTCCACCGGACGTGGGCGGTCTGCTGGTGACTGTGGGAGACTGTTACGAGTTTGACGTAATCATTTACGGCTGTACCGATGAAGAAGCCTGTAACTACAACCCCGACGCCACCATGGATGACGGCAGCTGCGAATACTTCGTGGACTGTGAAGGCGTCTGCGGCGGTTCGGCCTTTATCGATGACTGCGGCGTCTGCTCCGGCGGCACCACCGGTCACGAAGCCAACAGCGATATTGATGAATGCGGTGTATGCTTCGGCAACAACGAGGACATGGACTGTAACGGTGACTGTTTCGGTGAAGCGTTTGTGAACGAATGCGGCTGCGTGGGCGGCAATACCGGTCTGGCAGAAGATTTCTGTTACGGCTGTACCGATCCCGAAGCGCTGAACTACGATCCGAATGCCTTCATTGATGACGGCAGCTGCGAATATCCTCAGGAACAGATCGTGAACCTGTACATCGGTGCAGTGGATCAAGGTGCCGGAACCATGGAAATCTGGATGAACAATCCGGGTCCGGCCCCCTGCGGCGGTTTCCAGTTTGACATCACCGGTCTGAATATCCTCAGTGCTACCGGCGGTTCAGCCATGGCCAACGGCTTTATGGTATCTGCCAGCGGCACCACCGTGATCGGCTTCTCCCTGACGGGTGCAACCATTCCCGTCGGCGATGAAGTTCTGACCATCGTCAGCTTTGATTCACCGGGTTCGGAAGCCTGCATATCCAACGGCGTCATTTCCGGTCCACCGGACGTGGGCGGTCTGCTGGTGACTGTGGGAGACTGTTACGAGTTTGACGTAATCATTTACGGCTGTACCGATGAAGAAGCCTGTAACTACAACCCCGACGCCACCATGGATGACGGCAGCTGCGAATACTTCGTGGACTGTGAAGGCGTCTGCGGCGGTTCGGCCTTTATCGATGACTGCGGCGTCTGCTCCGGCGGCACCACCGGTCACGAAGCCAACAGCGATATTGATGAATGCGGTGTATGCTTCGGCAACAACGAGGACATGGACTGTAACGGTGACTGTTTCGGTGAAGCGTTTGTGAACGAATGCGGCTGCGTGGGCGGCAATACCGGTCTGGCAGAAGATTTCTGTTACGGCTGTACCGATCCCGAAGCGCTGAACTACGATCCGAATGCCTTCATTGATGACGGCAGCTGCGAATATCCTCAGGAACAGATCGTGAACCTGTACATCGGTGCAGTGGATCAAGGTGCCGGAACCATGGAAATCTGGATGAACAATCCGGGTCCGGCCCCCTGCGGCGGTTTCCAGTTTGACATCACCGGTCTGAATATCCTCAGTGCTACCGGCGGTTCAGCCATGGCCAACGGCTTTATGGTATCTGCCAGCGGCACCACCGTGATCGGCTTCTCCCTGACGGGTGCAACCATTCCCGTCGGCGATGAAGTTCTGACCATCGTCAGCTTTGATTCACCGGGTTCGGAAGCCTGCATATCCAACGGCGTCATTTCCGGTCCACCGGACGTGGGCGGTCTGCTGGTGACTGTGGGAGACTGTTACGAGTTTGACGTAATCATTTACGGCTGTACCGATGAAGAAGCCTGTAACTACAACCCCGACGCCACCATGGATGACGGCAGCTGCGAATACTTCGTGGACTGTGAAGGCGTCTGCGGCGGTTCGGCCTTTATCGATGACTGCGGCGTCTGCTCCGGCGGCACCACCGGTCACGAAGCCAACAGCGATATTGATGACTGCGGTGTATGCTTCGGCAACAACGAGGACATGGACTGTAACGGTGACTGTTTCGGTGAAGCGTTTGTGAACGAATGCGGCTGCGTGGGCGGCAATACCGGTCTGGCAGAAGATTTCTGTTACGGCTGTACCGATCCCGAAGCGCTGAACTACGATCCGAATGCCTTCATTGATGACGGCAGCTGCGAATATCCTCAGGAACAGATCGTGAACCTGTACATCGGTGCAGTGGATCAAGGTGCCGGAACCATGGAAATCTGGATGAACAATCCGGGTCCGGCCCCCTGCGGCGGTTTCCAGTTTGACATCACCGGTCTGAATATCCTCAGTGCTACCGGCGGTTCAGCCATGGCCAACGGCTTTATGGTATCTGCCAGCGGCACCACCGTGATCGGCTTCTCCCTGACGGGTGCAACCATTCCCGTCGGCGATGAAGTTCTGACCATCGTCAGCTTTGATTCACCGGGTTCGGAAGCCTGCATATCCAACGGCGTCATTTCCGGTCCACCGGACGTGGGCGGTCTGCTGGTGACTGTGGGAGACTGTTACGAGTTTGACGTAATCATTTACGGCTGTACCGATGAAGAAGCCTGTAACTACAACCCCGACGCCACCATGGATGACGGCAGCTGCGAATACTTCGTGGACTGTGAAGGCGTCTGCGGCGGTTCGGCCTTTATCGATGACTGCGGCGTCTGCTCCGGCGGCACCACCGGTCACGAAGCCAACAGCGATATTGATGAATGCGGTGTATGCTTCGGCAACAACGAGGACATGGACTGTAACGGTGACTGTTTCGGTGAAGCGTTTGTGAACGAATGCGGCTGCGTGGGCGGCAATACCGGTCTGGCAGAAGATTTCTGTTACGGCTGTACCGATCCCGAAGCGCTGAACTACGATCCGAATGCCTTCATTGATGACGGCAGCTGCGAATATCCTCAGGAACAGATCGTGAACCTGTACATCGGTGCAGTGGATCAAGGTGCCGGAACCATGGAAATCTGGATGAACAATCCGGGTCCGGCCCCCTGCGGCGGTTTCCAGTTTGACATCACCGGTCTGAATATCCTCAGTGCTACCGGCGGTTCAGCCATGGCCAACGGCTTTATGGTATCTGCCAGCGGCACCACCGTGATCGGCTTCTCCCTGACGGGTGCAACCATTCCCGTCGGCGATGAAGTTCTGACCATCGTCAGCTTTGATTCACCGGGTTCGGAAGCCTGCATATCCAACGGCGTCATTTCCGGTCCACCGGACGTGGGCGGTCTGCTGGTGACTGTGGGAGACTGTTACGAGTTTGACGTAATCATTTACGGCTGTACCGATGAAGAAGCCTGTAACTACAACCCCGACGCCACCATGGATGACGGCAGCTGCGAATACTTCGTGGACTGTGAAGGCGTCTGCGGCGGTTCGGCCTTTATCGATGACTGCGGCGTCTGCTCCGGCGGCACCACCGGTCACGAAGCCAACAGCGATATTGATGAATGCGGTGTATGCTTCGGCAACAACGAGGACATGGACTGTAACGGTGACTGTTTCGGTGAAGCATTCATAGACAACTGCGGCATTTGCTCTGGCGGAAATACAGGTCATGAAGCCGACAGTGACATTGATGACTGCGGTGTATGCTTCGGCAACAACGAGGACATGGACTGTAACGGTGACTGCTTCGGCGATGCATTCATTAATGACTGCGGATGTGTCGGCGGCAACACCGGTTTGGATCCGGACTACTGCTTCGGCTGTACCGATCCCGAGGCTCTGAACTATGATCCGGATGCCTTCATTGATGACGGCAGCTGTGAATATCCTCCCCAGATTGTTGAATTGGATTTTGGATATTATGACCAGTTCACCGGATTTATGGAAATTGTGTACAACAACCCCGGTCCGGCAGCAATTGGCGGATTCCAGTTTGACATCACCGGAATTAATATCGTCAGCGTCTCCGGCGGAATGGCTGCAGAATATGGATTTATGACATCCGCCAGTGGCTCGACCGTTATCGGTTTCTCCCTGAGCGGAGCCACCATTCCGGTTGGAACAGGTGTTCTGACAGATGTCTATTTCACGGATCCAGGCGAATTCGCTTGCTTTGATAACGCCATTATTTCCGGTCCGGCTGATGTTGGTGAATTGGGTGTAGTAACAGGGGACTGTATCCCGTTTGAAGTCATTATCTACGGATGTACAGATGATATGGCCTGTAACTATGATCCCGAAGCCACAGACGATGACGGATCTTGTATCTATCCCGAAGGCTGCAACGACTGGTGTCCCGGTGATCCCGGTCAGCCTGAAATCGAAGACTGCTGGGGTGAATGCGGAGGAACTGCATTTATTGATGACTGCGGCGAATGCGTCGGCGGTTCAACCGGTATGGAAGAGAACTGGGCCATGGATTGTAACGGTGACTGCTTCGGAGATGCGTTTGTGAACGACTGCGGATGTGTCGGCGGGAATACCGGTTTGGATCCGGAGTACTGCTACGGCTGTACCGATCCGGAAGCATCCAACTACGATCCGGAAGCTTTCATTGACGACGGCTCATGTTACTATATGCCGGATGAATTTGCGTTTAACCAGTCCACACAGCAGGCATTCTACTTTGTTTTCAATGCCACCATTGCAGATATTGAACTGGAAAGCACTGACTGGATAGGGGCCTTCAAGGATGATATCTGTGTGGGTGCTACGGTGTATGATGTGTCAGGAAACACAACCGTTCCAGCCATGGGTGACAGCGGAGCTGAAGAAACAGAGGGCTATATGCTCACCGGTGATATTCCGGAATTTGTGATTTATGATGCCTCGGAAGATGCATTCTATGATGCTCAGGTAGTTCCATTGGGTGACCTGACATGGTCGAATCTTGCCCTGCTGAACATTGAACTGCTCTTCGTTGAAATGGACTGTGCCGGTGTTGTCGGCGGCAGTGCATTCCTCGATGACTGCGGTCAGTGTGTCGGCGGTACTACAGGAGCTGAAGAAAACTGGGCGATGGACTGTGCCGGAGACTGTTTCGGCGGAGCTGTCATTGACGATTGCGGTGAATGTGTTCTCGGTTCTACCGGACTGGCCTACAACTATGCACAGGATGACTGCGGTGTGTGCTTTGGCAATAATGAAGACATGGACTGTTACGGAGAATGCTTCGGAACAGCCTTCATTGATGCCTGCGGCGAATGCGTCGGCGGTTCCACCGGAATGGAGGAACTGTGGGCGATGGACTGTGCCGGAGTCTGTTTCGGTGAAGCGTACATGAATGAATGCGGATGTGTTGGTGGAACAACCGGACTGGAAGCGGACTTTTGCTACGGCTGCACCAACCCCGATGCTGTCAACTATGATCCTGAAGCAACTATTGATGATGGTTCATGTATCCTGACTATCACTCAGACGCTGGATCTCCACGACGGTGCAAATCTGGTCAGTTTCTACATTTCATTTGATGATCCCAATATTGCCACGGTATTTGCTGACCTGGCCGGCGACCTGACCGGTATCATAGGTGAAGGCGTGGCGGCTCAGCCGCATCCGCTCTTCCCGGATCAGTGGATCGGTTCTCTCTCTGAGATTGAATTGACCAGCGGTTACTGGCTCACTATGGATGTGGACCGTATGCTGGAATCTGAAGGATATCCCATCGATCCCGGTCTGGTTTATGATCTCCACTCGGGGGCAAACCTCATGTCCTACATCTTTGCCGAATCTCAGGGACTGACAGATGCCGTTCCTACTGAGATCATGGATCATTTCACCGGCTGGATCGGCGAAGGCCTTGCTGCTCAGCCGCATCCGCTCTTCCCGGGACAGTGGATTGGTTCTCTGACCCAGTTTGAAGGCGGTGCCGGTTACTGGGGCATGACCGATCAGGATATGGCATTCAACTGGAACGATCCCGCACTCAGTCGGTCAACCGGCATGATGGAAGAACCGGCTGTTCCTGCTGAACTGGATTATATCCAATCGACCGGACAGGCGTTCTACTTCATCGGCAGTGTTGATGCGGATGGTTTTGAACCCACCAGTCAGGACTGGCTCGTAGCCTTCAACAACGGCATTATTGTCGGTGCCCGTCAGTGGAATGGTGAATACACCGATATCCCGGCCATGGGCAGCGACGGTACTCTGCGGACTTCCGGATATCTCCACGAAGGTGATGTACCGCAGTTCAAGCTGTACAACAGTGTTACCGGTGAATTGACGGATCTGCAGGGCGATGTTCCGGCCTGGTCCGACAACACCATCTTCAACGTGACCAGCCTGGAAGCTGTACCGGCCATTCCCGAGGGATTCGTACTCTACAATGCCTATCCCAATCCGTTCAATCCAAGCACCAGCATTTCCTACTCCATCTCCGTACCGGCAGATGTGCAGGTAGGCGTCTTTGACATGCTGGGGCGTCAGGTGGCGGAACTGGTGAACGAACATCAGGAATCCGGTCTGTATCAGGTAGACTGGAATGCCGGCGATATGGCCAGCGGCATCTACTTCGTGAAATTCGTCAGCGGCAATACTGTGAAAACGCAGAAGCTGATGCTGGTGAAATAAACCTCATTTTTATCCTGCGAGAAAGGGCGGTTATCCGCCCTTTCTCATTTCCGGACCTGTTTAAAAATTAATGGATAAATACGCCTATAAATGTCGTATATTAGTCGGCCGGAATGCAGCCACTGTACATTCCGGGTAAAGCGGCTATGGGAAGGAATCTACCGGTGAAAAAAACAGCCTCGGGCAGAAAAATCCTCAGCAGCATTGTGGAATCCATTCTGGAAAGCTATGCACAGACCGGCGGTGTGAATCATAGTGACGGAGCCAACCTTCCGTCCCGGGAACATATTGTGGATATTCTGGAGCAGCTTCGAAAGCTGATCTTTCCCGGATACTACGATCACAGGGCAGTGGACGAGTCCATTCTGCCATACACCACAGGTGAACGGGTGGTCTGGCTGTATAAGCATCTTAGTGAAGAAATTCTGAAATGTCTCTGCTACGAATGCGATTCCTCAGAGAACTGCCGGGATTTCAACCACTGCCAAAAGCAGGCGGACCAGCTGTCAGAAGCGCTGCTCAATGCCATTCCCGAACTTCGGAGTCAGCTGAAACTGGATGTACAGGCCGCGCTGGAGGGCGATCCCGCGGCAGTGGATGCGGATGAGGTCATAATGGCTTATCCCAGCGTTACAGCCATAACCGTCCATAGAATTGCCCATTTTCTCCACCAGCAGAAGGTACCGCTGCTGCCCAGAATCATGAGCGAATATATTCACCGTCAAACAGGCATTGACATCCATCCGGGAGCCACAATCGGGGAATCGTTTTTTATTGATCACGGAACCGGGGTTGTGATTGGCGAAACCACTGTCATAGGAAGCCATGTCAAGCTGTATCAGGGCGTTACACTGGGGGCACTGAGTGTGGAACGTACCCTTCGAGGTTCGCGCAGACACCCGACGATTGAGGATGATGTCACCATCTATGCCGGCGCCACAATCCTGGGTGGAGAAACCGTCATCGGCCGGGGCAGCACCATCGGAGGCAATGTCTGGATCATTGAATCTGTCCCGCCGAACACAAAAATATATAATCGACCCGATGAGAAAAAAACTGAATATCATCTCAATCATGATTAGAGGTGTGGCGGAATGGGTTAACTGAAAGGGACAATGCGCGTTTATGAGAATTGCTGAAGATATCACCAGACTGATTGGGAACACGCCACTGGTTTTCCTGAACCGCGTAACCTCCGACTGTCTGGCACGGGTGGCTGCCAAACTGGAATTTTTCAATCCCTGCGGCAGTGTAAAAGACCGGGTGGGTGTCAATATGATTACCGAGGCCGAGAATGCCGGTCACGTCCATCCCGGAACAGTTGTTGTTGAACCAACCAGCGGCAATACCGGTATAGGGCTTGCCTTCACATGCGCGGCGCGGGGATACCGGCTGATCCTGACCATGCCGGATACGATGAGCATCGAACGTCGCCGACTACTGACCGCCCTAGGTGCTGAACTGGTGCTGACACCCGGGTCCGAGGGAATGAAAGGAGCGATTCAAAAAGCAGAAGAAATTGCCGCAGATTTACCGAATACGTATATCCCCATGCAGTTTGCAAATCCAGCCAATCCGGGTATACATCGTGAAACCACTGCTTTTGAGATCTGGAACGATACTGACGGTAAGGCTGATATTTTGGTTGCAGGTGTTGGTACGGGAGGATCTATCACAGGGATAGCTGAAATGATCAAGTCCCGAAATCCCAATTTTCAGGCAGTGGCTGTTGAACCGGAGGAATCACAAGTGCTTTCCGGCGGACAACCCGGACCGCATCGGATCATGGGAATCGGTGCCGGTTTCATTCCCGAAATTCTGAATCTTGATGTGATTGATGACATCATCAAGGTTTCAGCAGATGATGCCATGAAAATGGCCCGCAGAATGGCCAAAGAAGAAGGAATCCTGTGCGGTATCAGCTGCGGTGCTGCAGTGGCTGCAGCGGTTAGACTGGGGAAACGGGAAGAAAATGCCGGAAAGCTGATTGTCACAATTCTGCCGGATACCGGGGAACGGTATCTCTCAACTGAGCTGTTCAGTGATCTGGAAAGCTGAATTTCAAATCGGCTGAAACAGACCTATTCCGAGTCACCAATCAGAATAAACGGTGCCCAATAGTATGGATCGCTGTATTCCGGATCGTTGAGCAGGCTGAGCTGAGCTTCCCGCAGAGCGGATGCGGATCGTTCCCGCTGGTGAAAACTGCGGTGAAAACGAATCATTAGTTCCTTGGTGGATTTGTCATCCACATTCCACAATGATGCCACCACCGTGGGTACGCCGGCGGTAAAAAAGGCCCGGGTAAGCCCCAGCATTCCTTCTCCTGCCACATATTTTCCAGCCGCCGTCTTGCAGGCACTAAGCACTACCAAATCGGCATTTAACTCCATCCTGATTATGTCCCTGGCTTCTAGAAATCCAAATACGCCGTTCTCCTGACTCAGGGCAATGGCGGAATACATAGGGAATTCCTCATCCGTAAATGCATGAGTGGCAAAATGCAGAATACCGTAATCTCCAGCCATTTCCATGAAACGGGTTTTCGTGGCTTCCTCCTGCATCAGGATTTGGGCTCTTGATTCATACACACTTTGAATTCCCTCCAGCTCAGATCGGGTTGCCGGAAGCGGGGTCAGCGGCATGAGCCGGTCCCGCCATCCTCGTTTCTGCTGTTCATCTCCGCTGAAATCGGGGTCGCCGAACCCCAACAGCGTGCCCGTACCGTAATTTCCAATACTGCGCACAATATTCAGGGTGGTCAGTGACGGTGTGTAATAAATGGAATAATCTTCAATCAGATAACGGCCGGTATCTGGTGAAATCAGAGCCTGAAAGGGCAGGAAATTCAGTTTGCCGTCCGGAATAATGCAGAGCCGCCGTCGTTCCTGGATGAATTCCAGGATTGGTGAAATTAATATTTCATACAGGTCTTGGGCAGCTTCCCGGTTCCATTCGCTGGTTTTCCGGATTATGGATGAAATCAGTTTTTCAATTCGGTTTTTGGAGATATTGGTTTCCGCAACTTCGAGAATTGAACGCGAAAGCACCATGATGATAAGACGGTCCGGCAGCATCAGATAATACAGCGCCGCTTCATCCCGGCTCATCAGCAGACGGGCTTTTCGAATGTCAATGGCTTCACTCAGCCCCCGCATTTCCTTCAGCTCGGGATGGCGCAGATAAAGGTTTTCCTCGAACTCGTTCAGTTCCAGTCTGAGTTGATCGCGCTGCCTGGCAAGTTTTTCAAATTCCGACTGTTGGGAAATTTTCAGGCTGGCCAGTGCATGATTCAGGTTTGCCAGATCCACCTTCAGTCGGCGTTCCGTTTCCAGATCATCCGATGTCATTATATGTGCGAGATCGATATCTCCCCGGATGATAATATCCAGAAGCGTACGAGCCTTCATTTTTTCAAAAATCCGGAATACGTCCTGATTCCTGCCGAGTCTGACGCAGGTGGTGATGGCCAGGTCGTAGATCTCCGCCACACTGCTGATGAATCCGGTCTGATGCATGTCAATCAGCAGATTGCTTCTTATTTTTTCTAGAACATCAATGGCAGTCGCAAAATGATCGGCCGCGCCTTCATCATTTCCCTGCCGGCTTTTCAAACGTCCAAGGGAAACATGGGCTTTGTAGGTATAATCCTCCATCCCCGTTTTCTGAGCCAGCTGAAGCGCCTGAACCAGAAATCTTTCAGCACTTTCCTCATTTTCCAGCAGTGAATATACATCCCCAATGTCGCGATAGTCAGCAAACAGGCGACTGGTGGAACCTGTCTCCTGATTCAACCTTAAACTCTCGGAATAGCGCTGGATTGCTGTTTGATAATCACCGGTACAGAGATAATTGTTGCCCAGATCGTGGGCAATGGCCGCCAGCGCACGGTTGACGGCTGCACCGGATATCTGCTGTTGGGTTTTAATATTGTTCAGCATGCTTCGGCTGTGGGTAAGGAATTCAATGGACTGACCGTAACTTTGCCGTTCTTTATGAATGTTGGCAATGTTGATCATTGTATTGGCTGCACCCAGCAGATTGCCGTGCTGCTGTTTTATTTCAAGACTTTTCTGGAATGCATTCAGTGCCCGGTCGAACTGCCACAAATTCTTGTAAACCAAGCCGATATTGTTTTGCGCCTTCGCTTCAGTTTCCGTATCACCGCAATTCCGGGACAGCTTCAGACTTCTTTGGAAGAGCTCCAAAGCATCCGAGTATTCTGACAGCCGTTTAAGAAGAACTCCGATTTTGTTGAACAGTATCGCCGTCAGTTCCGTGTTTTGAAGTTTGGAATAAATGTCCGCCGCGGTCTGCCATACCCGAATGGCATCACGGTAGCGGAAATTTCGAAAATACAGTTCACCCAGATGTTCATGAAGGATTCTTGCCTGTTCATTTTCAGCACCCCTCTCGGGAAGTTCGGCAAGAGCTTCCTGCAGGAGTTTTATGGATTCTTCCGTATTGATATGCTGAATCAGATCAGCATCAAGCAGCAGCTGGTCGATGCGGTTTTCAGGGTTTTGTATCATAATTACGAACTTTTAAGATGACATGAAGCTGCATTGGACCGGATCAATTCTATCTAAATGCCGGCAGCGCGGGTTCATTCCATTTTTGAAATTATCCGGGCGCTGTCAATTTCCGTACAGGATCAGGTCAACGAGCAGAACCACGTCAATCACATCAAGGGAGCCGCTCTGATCCAGATCTCCGGCCTGAAGCTGAAAGGGTTCCGGTTCGGTGAACAGGATTAGGTCAACGAGTACGACCACATCCACGACATTGATATTTTGGTCTCCGTTGACATCCCCCGAAGGTGGGAAGGGTTGGATTCCACCCAGTTCCAGTGCCCCCATATCCGGGGCCAGGTCATTGAACGGAGCAGGATGAACGTAAACGCTGAACTGCTCTTCCTCAATGTCAAACTGGGCATCCTGGATACCTGCATCCACACAGGGTGACAGGGGGGAAAGGGTGAAATCGTTTTGAAGCTGGGGAAACTGGTTCATATTGCCGGACAGCCAGTGAATGAAATCATCGCCAATAAAGACAATATCATCTTCACCGCCCTGTATATCCGAATAAAGTATTACCGGATGGGACGGATCACGGCTGCCGATGAAGAACAGCTGCGGTGTGGAATTGTCCCAGATGATGGTATTGGCGATTATGGGAGCGCTGGCAAATCCAAATAAGCCGCCACCCAGAACAGCACTGTTGCCGGTGACGGTCAGGTGGTTCAGAAAGGCAGTGGATTTATACATGGCAATTCCGCCGCCGACCCAGCTGTTCTGATATCCGCCCGTTATGACAAGCCGTTCGGCATGACCAATATTCATATCCCGAAACAGCAGCACGGTGGCGGATGAATCGGCATCCAGAATGCTGGGAGAAGCCATGTCTCCCAAAATCCCAACACCGCTGAACAGATGCAGCGGATACTGCTCACCGGTCAGATCCGGACTGTAGGTGCCGGGGGCCAGAATTACGCTTCTGGGCATCATCTCATTGCCTGTGATGCGGCTGAGTGCAAAATTGATGGTTTGGAACGGTGATTCCGGCGTTCCTGCACCCAGGTAGTTATCCCCGTCCGGAGCCACCCAAATATCACCGTCAATACTGCAGTCATCTCCGCTGACGCCGCTGAAATTGAATGTTACTTCAGGATTGCCGGTAATCCAGTATGGGGTAACAGAAAAATCATCACAGTCAAAAACATCAAAATGAGAACCTGTGAAGTCAACCTCGATATCCATGCCGGAGATCATCATTGCCTTTCCGATTCGAGCATTGTTGTCCCTGAACAGGTTGTGGGCAAACCGCAGCGTATCTGTTCTGAAAACATCCACCTGAAGTCCATTCAGCAGCAGCATCTCGTCAATATCCACGTCGGTTCCGGTATATCCGCCGCCGCCTTTTTCCGCAAACAGAGCCGGGCGGCCTGCACCGTTGTTGACGATATGATTGTAAATCATTCTTGGGAATGTGCCGATCGCAACAAATCCGCCGCCAATCCGGTAGGACCGCTGAACAGCCGGGTAATCCTCATGGAGCGCTTCCCGAACCCGCAGTCCAATCCCGTTCTGGATGGTAAATCCCAGTATGACGGGTTCGATGGCAATGGGATTTCCGAACTCGTCTTCATCCGGAAAAATATGCAGGCAGCTGCCGTACGGCAAAATCTGGGATGCGCTGCTTCCGTCGATCACTGTTTCCAGGATATTGGGGTTGGTCTGCCAGATGCCGGGGTCATCGTACAGCGCCATGCTGGTCAGCAGAATCTCTTTCCTCAGCATGATGTTCTCGGAATAGGTTCCCGGTGCAACCAGTACCGTATCACCGGTCTGAGCGAGATCAATCCCTTCCTGTATCGTGCTGATTGTTGTGCCGGGATCGACAAATATGACTTCGGAAAAGCAAAAGCCCAGCAGCAGCAGGAGGATGAGTTTCTTCATGATTATTCCTTCTTCATATCATTATTATTGGGATGTCATCATACTGAATACGCGTGTACTTCGAATGCATCGGACTGACTGTTCTTCTATGAATCAGGCACCGGACGGCATTCCGCAGTGATGCAGTTATTGATCCTCTATTTCAAATGCATAGGTCTGGCTGGCAAAGGCGACCGGCGTTTCAGGGTGCGCTTTCATTTCCAGATTTTGTAGAATTTTCCCAACCAGTTCTTCCGTAATGACCGGTCCCTGCGTCGGCAGTTGAAACGGAGCAGTTGTTGCGAACGCAAAAAACGTTTCCCGGCCGGTTGTACCGCCCAGTTTGCCGGGAATCCTGACTTCTGAATTGGCCTCTATTATATTGTTGCCCTCAATATTTGGAGAGATAATGCTGACTTCACCCGTCGTCCCGACATTTACCAGCCACAGCTGGCATTCTTCGTCCGGGCGGGCGCAGATGTTGATCCGGTCTCCCAGGTGAAACCGGTGGCTGTCGGGAGTAAAGTCTCGCGTGCCGTGTTCCACCCATAAATCGAGGAAGAAATCATTCTTCCGTTTTTTGACCAACCGGAAAAGCCGGTTTCTCAAATCATTGTTTTTGAGAATCGGTTCAATATGACCAATTTCAATATTTTCCGCGAAAGGATTCAGATAGTGAATTTTTTTGATCACGTTCTCAAGTTCACGGACATTGCCGGGCCAATGCTGCTCCATCAGAATTTCAAGTATTTCAGATGACAGAGGGGGGCGGCTGTCCTGGGTAATTTCCTGCCAGCGCGTCTGGGCAATGATGGGGATATCGGCAGGATGTTTTCGCAGCGGAGGTGTTTCAATTGTTATCACATCCAGGCGGGTATACAGGTCTTCCCGAAAGGTGCCTACCCGTATTCCGCGGATCAGGTCCCGATTGGTGGCGGCCAGAACGCGGGCTGAAACATCAATTTCTGTATTGGCGCCGATTCGGCGGATTTTCCCCTCCTGGATTGCACGGAGGATTTTTACCTGATGGCTGACAGCCAGATCCCCGATTTCATCCAGCAGCAGGGTTCCGTTTCCGGCACTTTCCCATATACCGGGTGAATCGCTGTATGCCAGATGATGCGCTCCCTTGACGTACCCGAATAGTGTGGACTCCAGCAGTTCGGTTGGAATCGCTCCGCAGTTTATGGCCTGAAAGGGCGTGCCTTTCCTGCTCAGCATGTGAATGGACCGGGCGACGATCTCTTTACCGGTTCCGGTCTCTCCGAGGATAAGCACCGGTTCGCTGTTTTGCGCAGCCAGAAAAATCAGCCTCCTGACTTCCTGTATTTCCGCAGCAGTGCCCAGATATACCTGCTCCAGTTCCTTAATCTGCCGTTCCATGCTCGGCTGCTCGTTCACTTTCTGTATATCTGTCTGCGGACGGTTCCATAACTCACTGAATATGGGCTTTTGAACCCCGACAAAATAAATTCGTCCGGATTCCTTCTCTTCCGCATGTTTCAGGAATGTTCTGATGCTTCGGCAGAACTGACCGGCATCAGAATAACTGCCTCGAATGATGGGTATGGCGTCATACCCCAGCAATACGGCTGCAAGTGATTTGGCCTTGTGTTTTACTTTCCGGTCAATGACGGCAGACTGAAAACGGGCCAGAATCGAAATATCTTCATTGGTGACGACAAAAGCGGCGGAGCTGTCCTGATCCGCCAGGATTTGCGCCAGATCAAGACCGGAACTGATCTGAACAGTTCGTTTCAGTGGACCGGATGACGCCAGCTGAAACTGCAGTGATTTGAATTTTTCCATAGTTGCCAGGATTGGGTTTTGATGATTTTAAACTGACATAGACCTGCAATGTTGAGTTTCATTATGTCAGATGGATTGGAAGCGGAGTATTCAAACAGGTCCAGCCCGATAAAAATTTAAATTAGGTCAGCAAAACGGGGCAAGTGATAATCGCGGGTAGGATCCTTATTTTTCTAAAAAAATCAATGATTTCGAACAAATGCAATGAGTTGAGTTTCCGGGAAAAAGACGTAAAAATCCGCAAAATCAACCGAAATACCCCCAATTTGCCGAACCTTACGGAATACTCAACCGGACAACTCAACTTGATTGACTGGTGAAAACGTGTTAACTGGAATAATAACAGAATGATAATATTTGTTGAGTTTGCTGCGGTACTCCCTTTGCCATTAAGACAGCAGAATTTTCAACTGAACAACAAAGCATTGAGGAGAAATCAAATGAAATCAAAGAGAATGACATACATTATGGTGATATTTATTATAACCGCACTGTTTGGTCAGGATCGTACCAGCGGCTGCACGGATATATTGGCCGTGAATTATGACCCGTCAGCGACTGTTGATGACGGCAGCTGCGAATACAGCCTGGAAATCAGCGAGGTCACGATCCAGCTCCTGACGTCCGGGATGGTTTCAGTAAGCTGGATGACCAACGCCAATGCATACGGCTATATTGCCTGGGCAGAGGACACTTCCGAATACGGGTATCCCAATGTGGAATATGAAGCCGGCAGTCATAATATCTATCATGCCCATATGCTGGAAAGTGGTATGAATCTGGAGGTGACCTACTACTTTACTATTTTTCAGGAAGATGAAACCGGCGCATATACAGTGACCAGCGATGAATATTCATTTACTTTGATTCTGGATGACACCGTGAATCCGGCAGATCTGGCATGGTCGGATTACTCCAGCCTCGGGGATGCATATCTGTATGTTGCCAATGAGGGCGGCGGCGGCGGCGGAACGGATGTTATCCAGATTGCCAATGACGGCAGTGCCGAACTGGTGGCAACAGGTTTTAACGGTCCTTCAGGGCTGGATGTCCGGGAATCAACTGCTGACCTGACCATCAGCGATGATCAGTCTTCCCTGTACACGGCGGACACGCTGGGCAATGTGACCACAATATTCAGCGGAATGTTCAACAACCCCAACGCATTATTCTTTGAAAATGACGACAGCCTTCTTGTTGCGGACGCCGGTTCTTCCATTATTCGGGCAGATCTTGTTTCGGAAACCCTTGAAACACTGGCTGATGGTTTTGATATCCCCCAGGCAGTGGCAATGTATGACGGTGATATTTATTTTACGGATTATTTTGGATACATATACCGCATTAATGCCGAAGACACCACTCCCGTTGATCCCACCACGGTTGAGTACTACACCAGCTATCCGGTCGTCCCTTATACCCAAGGCGGGATGGTGATTGACAGCAGCGGAAATATCTTTGTGTCCGGTTATGATTCAGGGAAAGTGTACCGGGTGAACACTGACGGCACAGTGGATGAGCTGATCGATCTGGATGTCCAGACGCGGGGGCTGGCGCTCAATCAGGATGAAACCGCATTGTATGTCACCGGCTACAATGACCAAATGATTTTTGAACTGGATCTGACTTCTGCAGCCTTCGATGCCTCAATTCTGGCTGATGATACCAGCAGCGGCGGACTGCTGTATGGTCCGTTTGGACTGAAGGTAACGGAATACGACTATACCCCGGAAGATGATGTCTGCGATGAACCCATCACCGATTTCGAAGATGTTCCCCCTGCCGTATTTTACTATTCAGGGGACAGTTTTACCACATACGGCTATACCGTCACGGCGCAGGATTTTCAATGGAGCGGCGGATCCTGGTTCGGAGGCGGTTACGTTCAGGCAGACAATGTCGGACTGGCGGGCGGATCGGGAAATGAATTGGAAATCAACAATATCAATCTGTCATTTGATTTTGGCGCACCCGTGGAGGATATGGATCTTCTGTTCGGCGAATATGGCGGAAATATCAATATCCAGATCAACGGCGACCTGCGAAATGAGGAGAATCTGTCCAGTCTGGATGGAGTGAATGTTGGCGGTGTGGATATCTTTGTGGATGCCGGATTCGGCAATGACAGCGGAATTCTGACACTGTGCAGCACGGAGTCACTTATTGAGGAATTTATTATCGGCGGACAGGAATTATGGATCGATGAACTGTGCATCATTGACTGCGATGAGGAAGATCCGGGTGAAGACCCCGCAGGCTGCGAAGATCCGCAGACCGATTTTGATGATTTGATCCTGGGTACCTATTATTATGTTGGAGATGCGTTGGACACCTACGGTCTTCCGGTACATGTTGCCGGATTTGAGTGGACGGACGGGACAATGTATTACGATGGATATGCCCGGGTTGACGGCGGCGGTCTGGCCGGCGGAACCGGCTATGAAATGCTGATCAACAATGTCAATCTGGACTTCCAGTTTGGCGGCCCGGTTGACAATCTTGAACTGCTGTTCGGCGAGTACGGCGGGAATGTCAACGTTGCGGTGAACTGGGAGCATCGGAATGTTCAGAATCTTTCAGAACTGCACAATGATATTATCGGCGGGGTGCATGTGGAAGTGATCAACGGATTTGGCGCAGATACCGGACTTATTCGTCTCACCGGTCAGGCAAACCTTATCGATATGTTTGTCATTGGCGGACAGGAATTCTGGATTGACCATCTGTGTTATACCGAGGAGAATTATGAGCCTATGGGCTGTGAAGATCCGGTAACCGATTTTGATGATCTTGTCTGGATGGATACCTACTATGTGGGTGATGTGTTCTGGACTTATGGTCTGGAAATTCAGCCTGAAGGATACCTCTTCCCCGACGGAACCATTACATACAGCGGCTTTGCCCGGGTGGACAACCAGAATCTTGCCGGAGGCAGCGGCCTGGACCTCAACTTGAACAATATTAATTTGAATTTCCAGTTTCCGACCCTTGTTGACAGCCTTGAGCTGCTGTTTGGTGAGTACGGCGGAAATATCAATCTGGCATTGAACTATGAACACCGTAATGTGGATAACTGGGCTGATCTGCATGGTCAGGTCATCGGCGGTGTTTTCGTTGAGATTCTGAATGGATTCGGCAATGATGCGGGACTCATTAAACTCACCGGTGTGACTCAGGCAATCGAGCAGTTTGTCATTGGCGGGCAGGAGTTCTGGATTGATGATCTCTGCTATGTCACTGCCGGAAACGAAGAACCATTTGGATGTGAATTTCCTGTCTCGGATTTTGAAGATCTCCCGCTGTTCTCCGAATATTATGTTGGTGATGTGTTTATGACATATGGAATTCCAGTGTATCCCGCCGGTTTTGAATGGTCTGACGGCACTCCCACTTTTGACGGATATACCAGAGTCGGACACTCCGGATATGCCGGCGGCAGCGGTCAGGAAATGGAAATAAACAACATCAATCTGGATTTCCAGTTTGGCGGTCCCGTGGACAATCTGGAACTGCTGTTTGGCGAATATGGCGGCAATGTGAATCTCAGTGTGAACTATGAGCACCGAAATGTGGAAAACATGGCTGAACTGAATGGCGATATTGTGGGAGGTGTCCTGGTTGAAGTCGTCAATGGATTCGGAAATGATACCGGTATTCTCAGGTTAACCGGCCAGATGAACCCCATCACGATGTTTGTCGTCGGCGGGCAGGAATTTGCCATCGATGATCTGTGCTTTGAAAACCTGGGTCAGCCTGATGACAACGTGTTCCTCTATATTGGTGCAGTGGATCCCTGGCAGCATACGGTTGAAGTCTGGATGGACAATACCGTCCCTGTTTCCGGATTTCAGTTTGAATTGAATGACTGGCCCGACATCATTGGCTTCACCGGTGCCTACGGAGGGGTGGCAGACAGTCACGGATTCTCGGTGGTATCAGACGAAGAGGGACTGGTTCTGGGATTTTCATATGACGGGACCGCCGTGGAACCGGGGCAGACTCTCCTCACAACGTTGTCTTACGAAGGATTTGGTGAAACGGAACTGTGCTTCGGAATGCATGAATTTACCTCCCAGGGCGGAATGATGATTCCTTCTGTCACTGGAGACTGCATGGTTATCGGCACTCCTCTTGGCGATGTTAATTTGGATGGATTTGTTAATGTCACTGACATTGTCATGATGATTGGGATCATTTTTGGTGATATTATCCCGACTGAAGAAGAGTTCTGGGCAGGAGATGTAAACTCGGACGGAACCATCAGTGTGACCGATATCGTGCTGGTTGTGGAATTGATCCTTTACGGATCACTGCCCCGGGATGCAGAAATTCCTGAAGCGGGACTGAACATTGACAGCAACCGGATTCTCCTGGATTCTTCCGATTCAGTGGCGGGTATTCAGCTGTATCTTACCGGCGATTATGAAATATCCAGTATATATTGTCCCACCGGCTGGAACTGTCAGGAACAGAACGGCATTTTGCTGATGTTCAGCGAAGACGGCAGCCCCTGGATTGGAGATAATGTACTGGAATACACCGGTGATATTCTGGTGGAAGACAATACAATCGTTGTCCGCGGCGGTGGAAGCGTCACCGCTGATATTCGAATTCAGCCAACGGAGTTTTCAATGGCACCTGCCTATCCGAATCCGTTCAATCCAGTCACAACTGTCAGCTATACCATGCCCGCTGCAGGCACTCTGACCGTGAATGTGTTCGATATCTCGGGCAGAATGGTTGCACAGCTTTATAATGGTGAACAGACTGAAGGAAATCATAAACTTAACTGGACAGCCACTGATTTTGCCAGTGGAGTCTATGTTATCCGGATGAACACAGGAAGCTCAACTTCATTTCAGAAAGTCATTCTGGTGAAGTAATCCTGCAATACCTCCAATGACCAGCGAAGCGGAGAGTGCCCCCTCACTCTCCGTTTTTTTTATCCACGGCAAACGACTCGCCTTCGGGCACGTTGAAGGCGCATAAACCGGCAGACAGGCCGGACACGTGGAATCATCTGAATTCCCTGCGGTTTGATACGGTATCCCAGATCCCATGCAGGAGCGGTCATATCACAAAATGTTGTAATTACGATAAAAATAGTCGTATTATTTCCAGACTGTACAACAATCAGATTCGTTGTTCTTTCAACAGGCGGAATCTTCGTAATCTTTACATTCTGGAGAACCTCTGATCCGATCATGTGAATCCGGAAAAATGATGGAAACGGGCTTAATGAATGACAAATAGATGATGAATATAGCATGATGGAAAAAAACCCTATTCAACCAGGCATTACACGGTTTATAGTCATACTGAGTGTTCTGGGTTTGATCACTGCCAGCCACCTCTGGATTATGGAATCCCGTAATTTTGACAGGGGATGCGTGGGTGTGGCACTCCCGGGGCAAATTGAAGATTACTTTGACTGCAAGGGCGTATCTGAAGCACAGGTGACCTTTTTCGGAATTCCCAATGTCGTAATGGGAGTACTGTTCTATCTCGGTCTTATAACCCTTTCAGTGTCTCTCTATTATCTGTCCAAACCTCTGTCAAATTGGGTATATTTGGCTCGATCCGGCATGTTGATCGGGGCGATCGGATATACGGTATATCTGGTGTATCTGCAGTATGTGGTGCTGGATATGTACTGTGCTCTCTGCATGACAAATGCCGTGATCGTCACTACCTTGTTTTTGACTCAGCTTTTCAGTTTCTTTAAATATTTACGAACCACCGGTTCAGATCCCCATCCCGCTGCTTTTGAATGGCGGTTTTTCAGCGGTGTCGTGGTGACAGGACTCATTCTCATAGGGATGGACGTCCTGGTTTTTCAGCAGCTTGAGGCCACCGAAAATTCCGCACCGGAATCCAGCAGCCCAACCGCTGCAGCGACAGTTCCCGAACCTGCAGATAATCATCAGGAGAAACCGTCAGGGTCCCGCCCGGCGGTCTCTGAACATTCCTCCGGTGAATGTTATTACAAAGATGATATGGCGCCTGTGGAAAATTACATGGCATTGATAGGCACAAGAGATCCCATCCTGGGTGACACGAACAGCAATGTGACGGTTTTTGATTTCTTTGATCCAAATTGCACCCACTGCAGAAGAACTCACGAAATGATGAAGGAAGTGGTTGCCGAACATGGTTCATATGTTCGATTTGTGTACAAGCCTTTTCCTTTGTGGAATTATTCGGTAAATCAGGTTCAGGCACTGATTGCTGCAAAAAATGAAAATAAATTTTTTGAAATGCTTGATTTGCAGTTTGAGAGAACCAAACCCGGAAAAGGGCTGTCTCTGGATCAGATCGAGCAAATTGCCGTTGACATCGGAATGGATGGACCGCGGCTGATATCAGAAATCAGATCAAACAAATATATCGGACTTGTGAAGGCCCAGCGCAATCAGGCACGCAGCATTGGAATAAAAAGCGCACCTACTGTCATGGTCAACGGAAAGTTTATCGCATCCAAATCCCGAACGAAAGATTGCCTGTCCCAGTTCATTATTGATGAGTTGTAATCGTCTCTCTCTGTTCAGACTGTAATCATCACTGTACCGGATAAAAATGTTTTGTCAGATCGTCATTACGGACTGCCCGCACACTAGGGCAGGATCAATCGGGTATCCTGGTCATTCGGATGACCGGTGATTTCCGAACGCGACAAAATAACAGACCAGAGTCGGAGGAGTTAAATGAACCAGGGAAATTTTGATGTAATCATCATCGGCGGAGGAATCGGCGGAGCTGCTTCTGCCCTTCGGGCCGCTCAGAACAATTTGAATACACTGTGGGTGCTCGGCTCAAAACAGACCCGTCGGCGAAGCCGTTCACAGTGGGTGGTCAATGTGGACAACATGATCGGGTACCACGAAGATGTGGTAAAAAAACCAATCCTGAAACAGCTGATCAAAAACGGATACGAAACGGCCGCGAACAGCATCCTGAACACCCATTTCCCTGTTCATAATCGAGCAATCATCCAGAATACAAGAGATCGTCTGACTGAAGATTATCCCAATGTTGTCCAGCTTGAAACGGAAGCAGCATCCATAAAATCCAAAGACGGATTTATGATTGCCACCGGGATGGGTCAATACCATGCGGACAGCGTGGTGCTCGCCACGGGGGTTATGGATGAACAGCCGCATATTTTCAAATCCAACAAGAAAGGCGAAACGGAGTGGTCCTCAAAGTGGATTTACCCCTTCGCCAACAAGGAACAGGTTCTTTACTGTATTCGCTGTGAAGGACATTTGACCCGCAGCAGCCAAGTGGCCGTCATCGGAAACAAAGAACCGGCGGCCGAGCTGGCGCTGATGCTTCACGAGCGTTACGGAAACAAGGTTTTTCTGCTGCTGAATGGAGCCGACCTCCAAATCTCTGAAAAGCGTGCCGAAGCAATTCAGGCATACGGACTTGAAATTATTCCCGATGCGATCACTGATCTGCTCAGTGAAACCCCCAAAAATCTGCGCGGCTTTGTCTTCAGCAGTCACAGTGCAGTCCATGTAGATTTTGCTCTTGCTGCTCTGGGAATCCACCGGGTGTACAATGATCTTGCCCGTCAGGTCGGCGCTGAACTGGCGGAACCGGAACTGCCTGACGAAAAGCGTCACATTCTTATTGATTGGCGGGGGGAAACCACCGTTCCAAATCTTTTTGTGGTGGGGGATGCAGCCAGACGCAGGGATGAGCAAATAATGAAACAGATATATACCGCGCAGGAATATGCTGTGCGGGCTGTTGATGCCATTGACCTTCGCCGTCGATTAAAGCAGAGGGCACAGGCAGTCCAGTCTGTTTCATAAATTTTTCCATCGAATCATGGAAAATTCAGTTTGAGAATGGATGTCTGCCGCAAACTGTGCCGACAAAAAAACTGTGGGGCAGGCATGAAAGAAACTGAAATGGTCACTCGTCGAAAGGATATCCTTAAGAGGATCGCGGATCTCCGCTGCTGATTAATATGTTTCTGATCAATCAACGAACATTTAGATTCATGAGAACGATTCACATCATCGCCTTTCTGGTCCTCACTGGTTCTGCCGTGAGTGCCGGTGACTATGCGCCGTCCCTGCTGGACAGCCTGCTGAAAATCCATGTGACTGACGGAGCGGTGAATTATGACGAACTGCGTCTGAATGACGGGCTATTGAGAGAATTCCTGAAATCGGTTGAAACCGTTTCCGCGGATGAATTCGAGCGCTGGACAGAATCAGCAAGAAAGGCCTTCTGGATAAATACGTATAATGCGCTGGTCCTGGCGTTGATTATTGAAGAATATCCCATTGAGTGGGGAAGCATTGTTCAGCAGATCCATTTTCCGAAGAACAGTATCAGGCAGTTACAAAATGCGTGGGACCGCCCTCTCATCAGGGTGTTTGGCAGCGACATTTCCCTGAATGCCATCCACCATGATATTCTGAGAATCCGTTACAATGATCCGCGAATTCACTTCATGCTGGTAAATTCCGCCGTCAGCGGACCGGAATGCAGGCCGGATGCATGTTTTGAGACGGATTTGGATCAAAGGCTGGATTTGGCGGCAGTGCATTTCCTGAACAATCCGAAGGTTGTGTATCTGGACAGAAACGCCAATCTGCTCTTCCTGTCTCCAATACTGGGCTGGTATAAAAATGACTTCAGCAGGGTCAGTACAGGTATATGCAGCTATCCCTATCAGTCAGAATCGCTGTGCGCGGTGATATCCTATATTGCCCGGTATCTCCCTGAAGAGGATGCGGCCTTCATACGTGCCAACCGTCCTGAGATACAATTCCGTGAATTTGACTGGATGCTGAACGAGATCAGCCTTCAGCCCTCACACACATCCGGATAACAATCTCACCAAAAACAATCACACGGGTTAACAAACTTCCCGTCAGCTGGAGCAATGAACTGCTGCAGTCCGACAGTCCGCCATCAATTCAGGCTATTTATTGACCAGGTTTATGCAGAGGGAATTTTACAGACGTATTTTACACTGGGCACAGTTCATTCTTCTCTGCTGCGTCCTGGGTACTTGGGTTTCTAACCCGATTATTCTATGTGAATATCGAAGCGTAAAATGCTTCGTATTTTCCGGACGATGACGGATCTGCTCAATTCTACAGCGTCCGTCAGGAGACGGATTTTCAATTATGCTTGAGTTTTGTTCTCATTGCACTGTCCGAAACAGTGTCGTTCAAATCTCGTCGCAAGCCTTGCATAATCAACCAGCGTCACAATCTCATTTCGAACTCTCGTGAAGTATTCAGACTAAGCGCGATTCAACCGGAACGTCATTCGACTGCTGCCGGAACCAGTACCCGAAATGCAGATCCCTTCATGGGTTCGGAATGTATCATCAGCCGCCCTTCAAACTCCCGAACCAGCGTACTTACAATGGTCAGCCCCAACCCTGTTCTGTACTCAGAATTACGGGTAGTATAAAACGGCTTCACGCAGTCCTGCAGGGCCTGTTTATCCATACCGATGCCGTTGTCCTCCACTGTAATCTCTATATCAGGAGCGCTGGAATTCAGACATACGGACAGCCGGATTTGTTTGTCATATCCTTCCGGCGTCTCAGATTTCTTTTTCTCAACTGCAAAATAGGCATTGGATATCAGGTTCACCATGATCTGTTCAAATCTCTGGGGATGGATGGTGACCATCGGCAGATCAGGATCATAATGGGTAATAAATTCAATGTTGTGGTTGTAGAATTTCTTTTCGAAAAAAATCAGACTTTTTTTAACAGGTTCTAATATATTGACGGTCTGCTCATAAAGCAGGTCAACCTGGGCGAATTCACGCATCGTATCAAGGATCATTGTGGCTTTGTCCACTGCCTCAACAATGGCTTCCATATCTTCCTCAAGATTCATTTCCGGTGAAATTCGACCTGACGCAGAAAGCTTGACCAGCTCAGCGGTCGCCAAAATCACCGTCAGCGGCTGAGACAGTTCATGCGCAACGCCGGATGCCATTTCTCCCAGAGCCGTTAGGCGTCCGGAATGCGCAAGCTGAGCCTGCTTCTCTTCGATTTCAACCGTGCGTTTTTCAACCAGTCGTTCCAGGTGGTCCTGATAGATTTTGAGTTGAGCTTCAACCTGACGGCGATGTTTAATCTCTTTTTGAAGTTCCTCATTCCGCAATCGAAAAATTTCATTTTCCTGCCGCTTGTGCTCGGTTTCAAATTCAACCTCCATCCGGGCAATCTTGTCGCTGAATTCCTTTCGAATCATTTCAGAATACAGATCGCTTGCTTCCTGAGTCACCTGCAGAGCTTTTTTATATTTCCGCTGCGCCTGATACAGTCTTGCGCAGGCGTTCAGGTATTCGTATTCCAGCTGTCTAATCCCAATTTCTCCGATCACTGCGGAGGCGGACTTCAGATGCATTTCCGCTTCTTTGTACATACGCTGATCGGTAAGTACCTGACCCAGATTAATATAGGATCCTGCCATCCCCGGCCGGTCATTGATCTGCTGCCTGAGATCAAGAGCCTTTTTGTTCATTGCCAGCGCATCATCCAAATGGTTTGTGTTGTGATACACATTGCTGATATTGGTATAGGAATTGCCCAGACCTTTTAAGTCCTTAACTTCGTTTCGAATGGCAACTGCTTTATTGTAATACTCGAGCGCTTTGTCAAATTCACCCCATGATCGATACAGCAGCCCGATATTATTGTAGGAGTTGCCAATGAAGACTTTGTTGTCATTTTTAAGCCAGATGGCCAACGCCTTTTCATAATATTCCAATGCCCGTTTTGTAT
Organism: uncultured bacterium; assembly: GCA_964527215.1. Taxonomy (GTDB): domain Bacteria; phylum Fidelibacterota; class Marinisomatia; order SCGC-AAA003-L08; family JACNLC01; genus CAZGNZ01. The sequence continues at coordinate 49,400 of CAZGNZ010000021.1, forward strand.
CGCCCTGATTCCAGAATATGATTCCAATATCGTTGCATGAGGCCGCAATCCCTTTCTGATCATCGTTTTCCACCCGCATGTGCAGTGCCAGATGATGGTACTCAAGGGCCTTATCCGGCTGATTTAAATTTTTATATACATTTCCAATGTTATGGAGTGAAATGGCAATTCCGTGCTGATGACTGATTTTTTGATAGCATTCCAGCGACTGATTAAAAAACTTGAGTGCTGAGCGGAATTCACCCTGGTTGTGAAATGAATACCCAAGGTTTCTGAAGCACTGTGCGCGCCCCAGATCGGAATCCAGCTGATCAGCAATTTCCATGGCTTCCTGGGCTTTTTTCATCATTTCCGGGGGATCGGTATAGAGACAGTCGGTACTGGCCTTCAGCAGTCTCTGAAACTGCTGTTCAAGTATGTTGCGGTTTTTGCTGTCTGATGGTTTCATGGTCGGCAGGCAATGTATAAAACGCTCTAATTTAGAAATGCTGGATTACTCGTATACAGTCAAAAAATTCAAAACCGGAGAAATTTTCAACCAGAATCTGAGCAATGCGGAAAATGCACTCCGTTTGGCAGTGATCTGCTGAAGCATGTTCAGCCTTGCTGAAGATACCGGAACAAACCGATGATGGGTTGACAACTCTCAGCCGCAGCCAATACTCTGAAGAACGGATTTGCCTGAATCATTCAGAGATTTTTGATATGAGATGATCGTCCCGAAATGCTTCCTGATTCGCTGCACCGTTCCAGCGATGAACAGAAATCTATCAAAAAGGTTGGAAAAAGAGCCTGCACGGTTCATCCTTTGGATCCGTCAGTTGACGGACGGGGAAACTCGTTGACAGGTGTAATGAACCGGAGGAAGCTGCATCAGACGGAACACCAGGGCAATGTCAATAATTTTGCACATATAGTTAATTAATTGACAATCAGAACAAGATAATTGACTATCTGATAAAAAATATTTGGTATCATAAGCAATTATTTTTTATATTTGCCGTGGATTATAGAATATGATCGGGAGTTTTAATGAAAACAAATAAAATAATCGCAATGACACTGACCCTTGTGCTTGTTCTGATTGGTTGCGAATCCCGGTCTCCTTTTGAATACGAGAATGTTGAGGTGGACGCTGATGACATTATCCTGACGGAATCAGAGACGGATCAGTCACCTTCATTTTCATGGGAAGCAACCGACTATCATTTTCAGCTGGATGATCAGGAGTATTTAGAGCTGATCAGAAGCGGCTTCAATATTAAAAACGGATTTTATACGGAGGAAGATTCGATTTCAATCATTTATAAACCATAATCTGATTTTCTCTTAATCGTTGACATTTACCGCGCATGGAAACCTTAGGAAAAATATTAACCAACATCAGTCATATGGGCTATTACGATAATCCACCGGATATTGCTGAGTACGATCGGCAGCTGCAGGAAAAAACGACGCTGACGGATGAACTTGCGCAGGTACAACAGGCGAAAGCGTATTCTATCAGCGGTCGCATTTCGGCTGCATTCCGGGTTTTGAGGGATTTGCAGCATATGCCATCCATGCAGTTTGTGCCTTTTGAAAAGGTGGAAAAGAACGATGTGCTTGCTTTCATCAACTATGAAACCGCTCTTTTCTATCGTAACGCACACGATTTTACGTCCGCACAGAATTACTTGAAAATAGCAAAACTGCTGGCTGAAAGTGCTGAAGTATCACTGCTTGTTGATTATCAGTTTGCAACAATTCGGGCGGAACATCACGCGGATATCGAACTGATGATGCGTTTTGTCAGGATTTTTCAGGAAACTGACATGCCCGTCATGGAAATCATGGCCAATATGCGTCTTGGTGAAATCCTTGCCGGTTTGGAAAAATATGATCAGGCACGGGAGACGATGGTGCACTGCGGTGAGTTGATTGACCGGGTGCAGTCCGCCAATCTATCTACAACACAGAAAAGCAATCTGGGATTTATTTATTATCTGGAACAGAACTACAGATCTGCCCTCGATACTTTCAGTGATGTACAGGATTGTCCGGACTATTACCAAAAAAGTCTGGTTCTTGAAAACATGGCACTTGTGTATGAAGCCAAGGAGGATTATCAGACCGCACTGAATTACTGGATGGATTCCCTCAATGTCTGTCAGGATCATGGGGTCCTTGTGAACATTCCGGAAGACAGTCTTCGAATCGGCATGATATACGAGCGGCATCTCAAGCAGTACTCGCAGGCAAAATTTTTCTTCAAGCTTGGATATGACCAGTCAATGGAAATGTTCAGGGACGGTATCAACATTACTGGGTACATGAAAGAAGTGATCGAAAAGTATATCGGTTTCTTTTCCGAAAACTATGTACCGGAAGAAAGACCGCAGCCTGCTGCAGCGGGGACGGAAGCATTTGCATTTTCCATTAACCGGACCTGGGAAGACACCCGTAATATCTTCCATTACAATTTAATCGTGTTTCATAAGTTCAGCAGCAAGTCGGTTGGCAATATGCTGAATACCCTGAAACTGAAACGGTCCAATTTCCAGGCCAAACAGCAGAAACTGGTCGCGCTGGGATTTCAAATACCTGACTTTCGGCGCAGTGCAAAGGTTATGGACCAGTCTCAAATTGTGGAAGAACTGCAGGATTGGATTCGCCGATATCAGGATCAGACCTGGAAAGATATCAATCAGCAGTTCGAAAAGGAAATTTTTAAGTATTTTGTTGACAGGTACGGCAGTAAAAAGGAACAGCTGGTTCGAACACTGAAGATCAGCTATCCCAGTCTGAACAAGAAATTGAAAACCAGTATGAACTGACCGTTCACCAGCGGTAAACAAAAATAAAAAAAGGCACTTCTCCCCGGCCAAGTTTGAAGTGCCTGACAATCTGAATAAAAAAGGTGACAGTCACCTGACAGCCCTTTTTACGTCCTGAATTTACCGCGGGTCGTTCTTTAAAAACAATGATTAAAGAAGACTGAATTTCCGTTGTCCCAATGGAAAATTGGATACGCAGAAGGAATGTTTTCATGGCAGTCGCCATTACCGCCGTGAGCATCAACTTCCCAAAACGGTCAAATCAGTCACAAACGAAGTAACCGCAATACTGAAGGAGCCAACATGAAACTTGTACAAAGGATGTTTATCACCGCAATGGTCTGCGGTCTGCTGTTCGGATACCGGGCTGCAGATGATGCCAGACCGAACGCACGGAAGATCCGCACTGAACCGGATACAGCGCAGCTTGCCCGCGTCAACGGATCCCCGGGAATCATTCATACCTATGACCGCACAAACGGTTTGAATGTCACTCTGGTGGACTCATCCAAAAACGGCTATGGACTGATTGAGGGCGGAACTCGCCCCATATCTGTGACGGATGAGGGTTGGATAGTCGCTTATCGTCAATGGGCCGGTGAAAATGGGTCCAGCGGACAGATAGGTGCAGCATTTTCCACCAACGGCGCAGACTGGACAACCTACACCAATCTTAACCCCGGGTTGGGATCAGCCCGTTTCCCAAGTGCCGTCGGCACCCCCGATTATCCCTATATATTCTGGAACGAACGTTCACCGGAGAACGGAAGACCATACTACATCTACGATGAGTTTGGTTGGGATGGCGGGTCCTTTTCCACACCCATCGATGTTGATCTGCTGTGGAATGCAGAAAAAGATCGCTGGGTAGGTTCTCCGGTTTATAATTACGACAGCAGCAACGATCTGATGTTTTTCAACATTGCCCTGAAAGACTGGACCGACGAGAATGGGTATGTTTTCCATTCCGAGGCCTATGACGACGGCTTTATTATCTTTGGTGAGGAACTTCTGGTGATCAATGTGGCTGCCGACCTGGAAGCGGGTGACGGTACCAGCACCTACTCATCCAGTGCCGTGATGGACATCAACGATGACGGTATTGGATATGTTGCCATGTCAGCCTTTTTCCTAGGAGCCAACCAGGACCCGCCAGACAGCGATATCGCCAATGCACACACTGTGGTACTCAAACAAACCGAAAACTTCGGTGCCTCCTGGACCGGAGGACAGCTGGGTACCAATTACTTCTTTATTCCTGATGAAGTTTTCCAGCATATGATGGATACCGGCGCGTACCCGCCTGTATATCACGACGAGTGTGACGGAGACGATCACTCGGAAGACCTTATCTTTGAAAGTCCCTTCTGTACCTATGATCTGGACATCAAGGTGGACAGTGACGGCAATCCCCACATAATTGTCGGTATTCTGGGATCCATTGGCGAATTCGTGTATCCCGGCATTCCGGACAATGGGTTTTTCCACTTCTGGATTGACAAGGATTATTTGACGGAACCGGGTGAACCCATGACCGCCACAGGCTGGAATTATTCCAAGATCATGCCTGCCGGGCAGATGTGGCGCTGGGAAACCGCCGACGGCGACTCCTACTGGCAGAACACCTTCCCCAGCTTTACCATCAGTGAGGAAAATGAGGACATCATGTATGTGGTCATTGCCGGTCCAGATCCCGGTGACTTTGTGGTCACCGATGACGGCGGCACCCCCGATGATGAATGCGATGATCTGGGCCTGTTCCCGGAATGGAATCAGGAAGTGTTTGTCGTAAAATCCGAGGACGGCGGTGAAACCTGGTGGTGTCCCTACAATGCCACCAAGACTGTCCCCGATTGCTGGGTGGATGAAGAATCCGGCGAATATAACTGTGCAGATGACGAAATCTGCAGCGATGGCGAAACCCTGGATGAACCCAGTGAAATCAGTGCGCATACCGGCATTGGAGCAACCAACAGCATCGTCCCGATTATCTATCAGCGTCCCGACTGGTGTTTCGGCAGCACCACCGGCGATATGGCTGGAATGGAGCACAAAAACCGGCTGTATATGGGCTGGGTGGAACTCACGGATGAAGAATGCATCGATGAATGTGATGTGAGAGGGGATGCCAATTGTGACGGCACCTTGGATATTCTTGACATCATCTCGATACTGAACCACCTGCTGTACGGCAATGAATTATGTCAGTCACTCGAATGTATTGATTTCAACCTGGATCTCTCACTGGATATTCTGGACATCGTCGCCATTGTCAATTACATTCTCTATGGTCCGTCCAGAACACATTATGCATCAGAGGTTCAAATCAGTACCGCGGATTTCACTTTGTCTGCAGTTTCAGACGGCGTGGTCGGTGCATTGCAGATTGATCTGATTCATGAACCGGGCTTCAGTCTTGATGTCACTGAATCTGCTCTGGTCCATGGCGCACGAATTGATGAAACACATACGACACTGATCATTGTGGGAGTTGAGAGCGGTGAGTTATTCACTGCCAATCAGGAATTCACAATTGAAAACACCATTGCTGCATCGGGTGATGGGTACATTAACGTTGAAATTTCCGATAATTACAATTTACTGAGCAGTTATCCCAATCCCTTTAATCCCGTTACAACCATTCATTACAGTACCAGTGCCGACGGCCCCGTGGAAATCACTATTTTCAATGTGTTGGGTCAGCCTGTGGCTCATCTGGTCAGCGAGTTTAGGCATGCAGGAACCTATCAGGTGCAGTGGTCAGGGCTGGACGACAATCAGTCGCCTGTGAGCTCCGGTGTCTATTTAGTGCGTCTACAGACTCAAATGGAGAATACATACAGTAAAATAACCTTAATGCGGTAATGTCGACGCCTGAAGAGCTGGGGAACGGTTCGCTGTTCCCCGGCTCTCGACTAACTTAATCAAATGAAATGCAAAAAAGGTAAAAACCGGGAAACATTCGAAGAGACAGGTATTCCTATCCGGGAATTCCCGGCCCCCAAAACGGTTCCGAATGTTATATGAAGTTCCCGGTTTCAGCCTTTTCAATAGACCTCGCCGGTGACAGACTTACAACGACTCGACACTCGGATCAATAAGTTTGAACCGGTGCTTCAATCGACGGAATTAGATTCCTCCTAAGGAACAACACACTGTTGTTCTCCCCTTCAAACACCTACTTCCAGAGGGTGGAATGGCCTGCATTGCGGGCCATTTCTTTTTGTTTCCTGCCCCTATGAATTATAATTTCAGCAGCCGGACCAACCGGAGTATCCATCCAATACCATCCGCATTGAGGAGAAGGAATGAACAAACTGGAATCCAGGGAGAATCAGTTGCAGAAGCTGCCGGACCCGGAACGACTTGAAGCACTGATCCACCTTGCCAAAGAATTCTGGTATATCTCACCGGATAAAAACATGATGTACAGCCGTGAAGCGCTTGAACTGGCCCGTAAGCTGGGTGATCCGGACGGAGAATCACAAGCGCTGAACAGTATGGGCATCGCCTGCTTTCTTCAGGGAAAATACGATCAGGCGCTGGAGCTGTATCTCAATTGTCTGAAATTGTTAGAAAAGAATGATATTACCGAGCGACTGTCTGCCAGCTTTAACAATATTGCGCTTGTTTACATAGAAATGGGCGATTTTGAAAAAGCAAATGAATATGCCGGTCAGTCAATAGAAATTGCCCGCGATCAGTCTGATCAGCTGGGGGTTGCCAGGGGATGGAACAGCCTCGGCTACAATTGTCATAAAAAGGAATACCATTCTGAAGCCGTTATGCATTTTCAACGGGCGCTGGACGTTTTTACCCGCCTGGAAGACCATCAGAACGCCGCAGCAACATTGAATAATATAGGGGAATCATACATCGCAAAGAGAGATTTCCAGAAAGCAATGGAATGTTTTCGAATGGTTCAGGAACTGGTGGAAGCCGATGGACTGGATGAACGGATTGCCTGGTGCGAGTATAATATCGGAACTGCATACATCGGTAAGGAAAATTATGAATTAGCGCTGGAATATCTGGAATCCAGTCTGCGAAATGCGAAAGCCATTAACCGCCTGGAACTGGTGCGCGACAATTATCTGGCTATTTCTGAAATGAAAGCAGCACAGAGTAACTTCGAGGAAGCGCTGGCATTTTACCGTTCAGGGATTGAAATAGATGATCAGATTCATACGAAGGAAAGCGCTGACCGTATGGCGGAACTGCAGGCCCGGTTTGAAGTGGAGCGCAAAGAAAAAGAAGCCGAAATATTCCGTCTTCGAAATGTGGAACTGGTGGAAGCCAACAGTAAGCTGCGGGAAGCCAACCGACAGATCAAAAAACAGAATATTGAACTGAGCATGGCGCAGAAAAAACTGGAGGAACTGGCCCGTACAGATCCACTCACAGGTTTGTCAAACCGACGGGATATGCTGGAACGGATAGAACATGAATTTCACCGCTGGAAACGCAGCAGGAAACCCTTTGCACTGGTCCTGGCTGATATCGATTTTTTCAAGAAGGTCAATGATCAGTATGGTCATGACTGCGGTGACTCTGTCCTTACCGGGGCTGCAAAAATTTTCAGATCATGCCTGAGAAAACAGGATTTGCTCTGCCGCTGGGGAGGTGAAGAGTTCATGATGCTGTTTCCTGAAACGGATGCCGGAGGCGGCTGTCTGGCGGCGGAAAATCTTAGAAAAGTTATGGAAAATCATTCGTTTACATACAGAGAGACGACTTTTTGTGTGACGGCAACATTTGGTGTCGCCCAGATTGACGGAAGCATCGAAGCGTGTATAAAATCGGCGGACGATGCACTGTATGCCGGAAAGAAAGACGGACGAAACCGGGTATCGACAATCGGTTAAATCGACAGACCATGAGACTCCGAAACATCAGTATCATCCTGATTATTATTACTCTGCTGCCGGCGGTGTTTTATCTGGTGTATGAGTTCACGTCCCTGAATGAAAACGAACGGCTGCTGGATGCCATTGTGGATGAACAACTGGATTTCATTTCTGCACGAATCAACCGATATTCGTGGGAAGGTGCCAGCCACTGGGCAGAATCGATTCCTGATTGCGGCGTTCAGCCGAATGAGGAGGAGATCGACCGAATGTTTGAATTTCTTCGGCAGAATACCGCAATACGAGGTTTTGTCGTATCGGATACAGCCGGAGTGCATCCTTTCTCAATTATCCCGGATACAAGTGATGCAGACATAAACATCTCTGGATTTTCCCGATTTATTGCAGAAAACCACAATCTGGTGAATCGTCTTGTGTATCGGAAAAATGTCGGATACACCAAAATTGAACCCATATTTATCAGCCGCAGCCGAAGCAGTTCAGATTCCAGTCTGGTTCTGTTGTTTGCAAATAAAAGTCAGTCAATGATGACGCTGAATTTTCTGATTCTGAACCCGGACCTGTTCATCCGGCAGCTGCTTGTGCCCGCCATTCAGGAATTTCCGGAGAGTGATGCGGTTCTCGGAATATTCAGGACCGGCCAACAGCAGCCAATGTATCAGACTGGTGAAATCAATTGGAAAACAATGCGGGTATCAAGAAAAATCTGGCTGTTTCCGGATCATGTCATGGGATTTCGCATCAGCGGAGTGGATGTTCACGATATGGCACGCAGCCGTTTCCGTCGCTCGGTAGTACTGGTGATATTTCTTGATCTGGTACTTATCGCCGGTGCCGTTCTGCTCTACAATAATTTCAAGGCGGAACATCGGCTGTCCCGAATGAAATCCGATTTTGTTTCCAATGTATCCCATGAACTGCGAACCCCCATCGCGTCCATTCGAATGTATGCCGAGACCCTTTCCATGGACCGGGTGCCCACCGAAGAACGGAAACAGAAATATTATCAGATTATTGCCGCGGAATCGGAGCGCCTGACCCATCTCATCAATAATATTCTTGATTTTGCAAAAATTGAATCGCGCCGCAAGGAGTACCGTTTTAAACTGCAGGATCTCAATGCGCTGATTCGAAATGTTGCGGAAATGTATGAATACCGCATCGTTGATATGCAGTTCAATCTGGAAATGGAACTGTGCAGTCAGCCTCTGGAAGTAAATGCGGATGCCGACGCCATTGAAGAAGCCCTGATCAATCTTCTGGAAAATGCGGTGAAGTACAGTACGGATGACCGCCGGATTTTTATTCGGTCCGGTGAAATCGATCAGTGGAAGTTTGTGGAAATAGAGGACCGCGGTATGGGAATTCCGGCATCTGAGCACAAGCGCATATTCGAAAAATTTTATCGGATTTCCACTGGACTGGTGCACAACACAAAGGGAAGCGGTTTGGGTCTGACACTGGTTCAATATACCATGAAAGCCCATCAGGGATATATCGAGCTGGACAGCACCCCCGGAATCGGCAGTCGGTTCAGGCTGCTGTTTCCCGGTAAATGACCGCGCAATGGAGGACAGATGATCAGGATTCTAATCGTAGAGGATGAACTTCAGATGCAGCGCGGACTGAAGGATAATCTGGAGTATGAAGGCTATGATATCAGGGTGACGGACGATGGGATTGCTGCTGAAAAAATCATTTTAGAAGAGTCTTTTAACCTGATCCTGTTGGATGTGATGCTGCCGGGGAAATCGGGATTTGACATTCTCAGTCAAATTCGACGACAGGGCATCACGACCCCGGTAATCATGCTTACTGCCAAGGGCGAGGAAATTGACCGTGTGCTGGGTCTGGAAATGGGAGCAGATGACTATATCACCAAACCATTCAGCCTGCGCGAGCTCCTGGCAAGAGTCAAGGCGGTGCTCAGACGGTATCCGGATGACCATGAAAGAGAAAGTCAGACCGTCACAATTGGCCGACTGAATATCTGCTTTCAAACCTATAATGCCGAACATGATGGGGAACCGATTTCCATGTCATCCAAAGAATTTGATATTCTGAAATGCCTTTGGGAAGGGCGTAACCATACCGTCAGTCGGGATCATCTGCTGGATAAGGTCTGGGGCTATGACAGCTCTGTAACCACCCGGACCGTGGATAACTTCATTCTGAAGCTGCGCAAACGGGTGGAGGTCAATCCGGCCAATCCGAAAATCATTCTGACCATACACGGTATTGGATACAAGTTGATTTTACCAAATCAGGTCTGATCGACAGAGTTGGGTGATTGGAAATTGGCGGCTGACCTGATCGATAGATATGAATATTATTTATCAAAAAGCGAAACTTTCCCGGACGATGATGAATCCGGTCAATACAAGAACGTATCGACAGAAGACGGATTTCCAAAATACTCGAAATACGATTCCACGTACTGTCCGGATCGCATTCACCCATTATTTTTTGTATGCCATAAAGAATAAGAACCCTGTTGGTTTCTTGAACGGGAAAAGCTTCACTGAAAGGATTTCGAAACGGAGGACGATTCATGGCTGTTATGCATCAAGCCACCTGCATCCTCTCTGCACAAAGTCCCGTGAATTGATCAGGCTGAAAAAACCATTTCCCAATAACCAATACCCATAGACCAATGACATTTTTTTACATCTTTTGACTCGGTGAAAACAACCGATAGCACGGAGGCAGCGTAATATTCCTGTGGTGACATTGAAAAAAAACTTACAGGAGTTATCATGAAGAAATTATATTGGATTGTTTTTGTACTGGTTTTGACGGCGGCAGCTTTTACAATGGACCAGGGACTGTCAAAGAAATACGAGGAACTGCGGTATGCGGTGATCAGCTTTGAATACGGTCTGTTCAGTGAAAGCAATGCGGTTATGGTGAGCAGTATGAAAAACGCGGTTGTGTTTCATGCACAGAACCCGAATCACAGTTTTGAGAAAATTGCCGCCCGATTGGATTATCTGGTTATACGTGCTGCCGATCCGACCGTCCGTCATAAAGCCTATATTGCGTCTCTCTACTTTCAGCATCCTGAGTGGTTTTCCAAAACTGAACTGATCGAACTGGGTGAAACAGCTGAAAACATGGACATCTTTTTTCAGGAGATGTTTTCCAGTATTGAAGAGAAAATGTTCGCAGCTGGATGATAAAAAGTGTCTTCAAGAACATGATCATCCCTGAACAGGCCTGACAACTGCAGAAACGAGACATGTTTTGTGATGAGAAGGAAGACTGAAATATCCAATCTGAATTTATTGTCCGGGATGCCCTGATGCCGGTACCAATGCCTGAAATACGATGGGATTAATAATGATGCCAAAAAACTATTCCAGATTTCTGCTAATGACTGCCCTTATTGTATTTGCCGGGTTGACCAGACTGGGTGCAGAAAATCATTATCTGGATTTAAGAGGAAACTGGCTGTTTGAGATCGGTGACAATCCCCGATGGTCGGATGCATTCCTGAATGATGAACACTGGGAGAAAATCAAGGTCCCGTCCAGCTGGGAAAATGAAGGTTTCCCAGGGTATGACGGCTATGCCTGGTACCGGCTGCATTTCTATCTGACAGAAGATACCCGCCCTCAAAATTACCGGCTGGAACTCGGAATGATCGATGATGTGGATGAAGTATATCTGAACGGCCAGCTGCTGGGGACTTCCGGAGGATTCCCGCCGCTATATGAGACCCACTATAATCAATACCGCAATTATTTCGTACCGGTGACATTTCTGAATTTTGACCGTGAAAATGTACTGGCTGTCCGGGTCTTTGATGCAGAACAGGCCGGAGGACTGGTCAGCGGTCCGGTTCGGCTGTATCCGGCAAATCCGGAATTTTATCCTATTGCGGATTTATCCGGAGTCTGGAAGTTCAAAGCCGGAGATAACGCGGAATACCGGAAGGAAACATATGATCACCAGGATTGGGATGAAATCATTGCACCGCTTGCCTGGGAAAACCAGGGATATGAAGAACTGGGCGGTTTTGCCTGGTATCGGAAAACTTTTCAGCTGCCGGATCAGCCAGCTGACCGGCACTTCATTGTTGTGATTGGCACCATTGACGATATGGACCAGACCTATTTGAACGGTCAGCTTATCGGCAGTACCGGTATGATGAAAAACGATCCGGGTGAAATTGAAATCAATCAAATTGATTATGCTCGGCTGAGGGCCTATTATGTAGCCCCTGAATCACTGAATTGGGGCGGCAGCAATGTTATTGCAGTAAGAGTGTATGACGGCCCGGAATGGGGTGGTATCGCCAGCGGTCCTCTGGGTATCATCTCCAGGGAAAATTTCCAGTACTGGGAAAAGCACGGTCGTCACAGTGATCAGATAGAAGTTGACAGCTTCAAGGATCTCCTGAAATTGATTTTTGGGTATTGATACCCGGTCGTCCGCCGGCAGTGCACTTTGGGCTGTTGTTAATCCGCCTCCTGGCGGATAAGTGTAACTGGGTGCATTCCCCGCCGCTTGTTGAAAATCCGCCGTTTGGCGTGGCGGCGAAATAAAAAATGATTATATCACTAATGATACCCGTCCCTTCAGCTGACGGGCGGGGAAATTCATTGATAATGTTATCTTAATGAGGGTAATTACCTTGCCGGTGAAATAAAAATCGAAAGAAATTTCCGGTGGTCATTTTTGACGGAACAATCTATTATCGTACAAAACCATTGGGAATCCTTTTGATTCATTGACTGTTGAATATCTGGTATGGGTGAAAAACTTGAATCTCAGCTGAACCAACTCCAGCATGCGAAGGGGACTGATAAGGTTGATCTGCTGCTGGAGATCAGTAATCATTATCTTAATGAAGACCTCGATAAATGCCTGGATTACGCTCAACAGGCGAAGCAGGCTGCTGAGGAATCCGGGTATGAACTGCAGCTTGCCCACAGCAATCGCCTTATTGGTATCGCGAATATGTATCTGGGCAATGATTTTCAAACCATTCGTCATTTAAACAATGCCATTCAGCTTTTCAGCAAACTTGGACATCGCCGTGATGAAGGGACGATGCTGAACATGCTTGCAGTGCATCATGCCTATCATGGTGAGTATGATCTGTCTCTGGAATTGAATCTGAAGAGCGTTGACATCTTGGAGTCACTTGAGGACCGCACGGACCTTATTGGCACATACAATAACTTTGGAATCCTTTACCGAAAAATGAATGATCTGGATAATGCCTATAAATATTACCGCAAGGCTCTTGATGTCATCAGGGAAACAGGGCAGGAATCCTTTCTGTCCAATACACTGGGCAACCTGGGAGTTGTCAGCACTCTTCAGGCGAAATATTCTGAGGCGGAACAATATCATACGCAGTCCCTGGGCCTGTCAATTCGAAACAATGATCTGAAAGGCATCGCTGAGGATCACGGCAATCTGGGTGTTACCTACACCAGTTTAGGGGAGTTTGGCAAAGCAGAAGAACATCATCTGGAATCTCTGAGAATCCGGCAGCAGGTGAATGATCAACGCGGCATTGCCGTCACGTATTCCAACCTGGGATCGATGTACGGGAAACAGGGCAATCTCCAGAAGGGTCTGGAAACACTTCATAAAGCACAGGTGATGATGGAAGAAATTGAAGACCGGCCGCAGCAGGCAGTCAATCTGCGGAAACTGTATGCGGTGTATCAGGAGAAAGGAGATTATAAGTCCGCCCTGGAAGCCTTCATCCGGGCCAGCAGGATTGAGAACGAGTTAATGGATGAAAACCGTGCCGCGCACCTGGCTGTGCTGGAGACGAGATACAAAACAGAGAAAAAAGAGCGGGAAGCTGAAATCTACCGACTGAAAACCGTTGAACTGGAAGAATTGGTGGTTCAGCGTACACAGGAGCTGAAGGAGAAGCATGAGCAGCTGCTGCATTCCAGCAGACTGGCTTCTCTGGGTGAAATGGCAACCGGAATTGTCCATGAGCTGTCCCAGCCGCTTGCTGTAATTTTTGCAGAGGCGGAGATGATTGGGCTTGAAGCAAGGAATGTGAAAAGTTTGGGCGGTGAAATATGCGGGCATGCCCGCGGTATAATAAAAAACGTTGAACGTGCTGCCGAACTGATAGACAATATGAAACATTTCTCCAGACGCGATATCGATATTAATCCCTCCACGGAGATTGTTGAAACCGTAGAAAAAACCATGGATTTTTTCCGGCGTCAGTTCCACATCCACAATATTGATCTGCTGACAAAATTTGCATTGGAAAAGTTTATCGCGCCGGTACCTGCCCGGTATCTGGAGCAGATAACCGTCAATTTTCTGAACAATGCCCGATATGCGGTTGAGAAAAGAGCAGAAACCGCAACCGGTGAATACCGAAAACAGGTGACTGTAAAATTGTATCAGCCGGAAAAAAATACTCATGTTGTTTTTGAGATTATTGATAATGGCACAGGAATGACCAAAACAGAACAGAAACAATGCACGGAACCGTTCTACACCACAAAACCGGCAGATTCAGGAACAGGTTTGGGACTCTCCATTGTAAAAGGTCTGATTTCAGAGTTTGACGGAAAACTGCAAGTTCAGAGCAAACGGGGATTCGGCACAACCATGAGAGTCCTGATTCCGGTATGATAATTTTTATTGGATATCATTGTCAGTGATGCGGCATACCGCAGCAGCCGGAGAGTTAATCCTTTTCCTTGAATCCGCCTGCTGCAGACGGGCAGTTTCTCACAACCGTTCCGTCTCTCATTAGCCTGCTTTTTATCACCCTTTTATTAATTTAACCGCTGTACTCCGTCCGGGCAGAGCATTGCCAACCCCCAATCATTCATCATTAATCATTTTCCACCGTGACATTTTTTTACATCATTTGACCTCCCTGAAACAACCGGTGTCAGGTAATCACCCTAATATTAAACCAGCGACAGTTACTGAAATTTTAATTACCGAGTTTAATAGAAAAAGGAGTTATCATGAAACCGTATGCACTAATACTCACCATCTTCTGTATGGCTGTAACCGGAACAGCAATGGATTCCCGCCCTGCGCTGTCATCTGAAGATATTCATAATGCAATTGTCAATTATGAGTATGGCCTTTTCAGTGAAAACATATCTGTTGTGAAATCCAGTATGAAGAATGCGGTCCTGTTTCATGCACGTTACCCTGAACACGATTTTGGGAAAATCGCCCATCGTCTTGACTACCTGGTTGTCAGCGCTGATTCACCCGTGGTTCGTCACCAGGCCTATATCGCCTCGCTGTATTTCCGGAACCCCAACTGGATTACCGAAGCGGCTGTGCTGGAACTGGGGAGTTCAGCAATCGAACCAAGTTCCTTCTTCAAAGAACTGTATATAGAGCTTGAAACCCGACTGTTTGCCGGCAAGTAGACATCTTTTTGCAGAATCATCCGACAAGAGACAAAGGAGGAAATATGATCAGGATTATTAAAACCGGACTGCTGATTTGCTGTATCGCACAAGCAGCATTGCTTTCCGCCGGTTCATTCGAATCCGGCTGGGCACTGGAACTTAAAGGAAAGTGGCTGATGGAGATTGGAGATAATTCCGGCTGGGCTGATCCGGAATGGAACGATGAACACTGGCGGGAAATCAGCGTGCCCGGCAGCTGGGAGGATCAGGGATTTCCGGATTATGACGGATATGCCTGGATACGGTTTCATTTCCGTTTGGGTGAAACGGTTGAACCGCAGGATTTTGCCCTGGAACTGGGAAGAATCGATGATGTGGATGAAACCTATATTAACGGCACTCGGCTGGGCAGCTCCGGCGGTTTCCCTCCAAACTATCAGACCCATTACTATCAGCCCCGACGCTATTATCTGCCCTCCGAACTCCTGAAGTACGATGAAATGAACGTGCTGGCAATCCGAATATATGATCACGAAGGTGCCGGTGGGCTTATGGACGGACCGGTTCAGCTGATCCCTGCGCATCCCAATCTGGATCCATCGCTGAATCTGACCGGCGTCTGGCAGTTTTTTCCAGGCGACAACAGCAGCATGAAAGAGCGGATTCCTGAACTGGATATTCAGTCCGAGATTCTGGCTCCCCTGGCCTGGGAATGCCAGGGTTTTGGGGGGCTGGGCGGAATTGCCTGGTACCGTAAAGAATTTTTCCTGCCTGAAAATCCTGCCCGGCAAAAACTGCTGCTCGTTATCGGCAGTATTGATGACAAGGATCAGACCTTTATAAACGGACAGATGATCGGTCAGACCGGACATTTTACCGATAACATCAGCAGCATGGAAGTGAACGGTTTTGATTATGCCCAGCTTAGGATTTATTCCATCCCGTCTGATTTGCTGAACTGGGGCGGGCAGAATGTAATTGCCGTTCGAGTGTACGACGGTCCCGAATGGGGCGGAATCACCACTGGTCCGATCTGTATTGCATCCAGCACTGAAGTCCAGAACTGGCTGAAAAAGGAGTATCCCGGACATCTGGAAACCTTACTTTTGGGAAAATTGAACTGAGCTGATACTCAGAAACACGGAATAATACTCGTCTCTTGTTTGGGTAATCCAAAGGCTCGCGTCCCGGTTTTCGGGACGCGGCCTGTTCTGAATCCCCTGATTGCAGGTTCCTGCCCGGTAATTCACTCAAAGAATCGGTAAATTTCACCCTATGAAGCACTCTCCATTCTCTTATTTTGCACTTTCTGTTCTGCTGCTCTCAATGGTCTGGACGCAGGATTATCCCATTCGAATTAATGAAATCCAAGCCGTGAATTCCAGTACACTGCACTGTGCGGAGACTGATGATTATCCGGACTGGTTCGAGCTGTTCAACAGCGGATCAGAACCGGTTGATATTGGCGGCTGGTATGTTACCGACGATCCCGATGAACCATTGAAATACCAGATTCCGGGATCGCTCGTCATTCAGCCGGGACAGTATACTGTCATGTGGGCAGATGGGCTTGGGACCGGCAATCATGTCGGTTTCCGGCTTTCAAGCGAGGGGGAATATCTGGGACTGTTCCAGACAACCGGGGACTTTCATGACGGAGTGGAATTCCCGTTTTTAATGCCGGATATTTCTTATGGCCGGCATTCGGAAAATACGGCTGAGTGGGGATATTTTGAATCACCAACACCGGAAGCCGGCAATACCGGTATCATGTATTCAGGTATTGCCCTGACTCCGGAACCTGAATATACCGGAGGGTTTTACTCGGAATCGGTTGTTGTGACATTTCCTGATCTCCCCGGTGATTTTGTAACGGTTTTCAGTGCGGACGGTTCTGAGCCGAACACAGGTCATCCCATGTTTTCCGGCAGTCTGACGCTCACTGAAACCACCGTTCTGCGCTTCCGCAGCTTTGCCCCGGGAATGCTGCCGGGACCAGTCATCACTGAAACGTATCTGATCAATGAAGATGTCCATCTGCCGGTGGTATCATTGGCAACGGATCCGGATAACTTTTTTGATAATGAAATCGGAATTTATGTCACTGGAACCAACGGCATCACCGGATACTGCACCTCGATCCCTATGAATCTGAATCAGGACTGGGAGCGTCCGGTGAATGTTGAATTTCTGCACCCAGATGAAGGAACACTGCTCAACCAGGGTGCAGGGGTGAAGATCTTCGGTGGCTGTTCCCGAACCCGCTATCCCCAGAAATCACTGGCACTGTATGCCCGCGGGGAATATGGTGCATCCTCCTTTGACTGCCGCCTTTTTGAAAACCGACCGATTGATGAATACCAATCCTTCATCCTCCGCAGCTCTGCAGATGATCAGCCTTTCACCATGTTCCGGGATGCCGCAGCCCAGTCCCTGTTGTTTGAAGCAGTGGATGTGGATGTTCAGGCATACCGGCCGGTGGCTGTATTTCTGAACGGAGAATACTGGGGAATTCATAATCTGCGAGAAAAACTGAACGAACATTATCCCGCCGGAAATTTCGATCTGGATGCCGGAAATATCGACATCCTGCGCCGCAATCCAACCAATTCCTGGGATATCGTCGCCGGCAGTGCGGACCATTATAATGCCATGATGGATTTCGTCAGCAGCAGCGATTTATCGCTTCAGGCAAGTTACGATTACGTGAAAACCCAAATGGATACGGATGAATACATCAATTATCAGTCCGTGATGATCTATCTGGGCATGCAGGACTGGCCGGGCAACAATATCAAATTCTGGCGGGCACAGGATCCCCCCCATGACCGCTGGCGGTGGATGACATACGATATGGACTGGACGCTCATGTACCCGGATACCAATGATGTGATTCTGGCCACCGATCCCGACTGCGGTTGCTCCTGGCCCAATCCGCCATGGTCCACGCTCCTCTTCCGCAGTCTGCTGGAAAACAATGAATTCCGTGACCGGTTCATTCAGCGCTATGCATTCCTCTCGACGAAACTGTTCGCACCGGAGCGCGTGATCACCGTAATTGACAGTCTGCAGGAGCAGATTGCACCTGAGATTCCCCGCCATATCGAGCGCTGGGGAGGACAGACTTTCAGCAACGGGGAATCCTGGATGAGCCCCACATTCAATTCACTGGAGCAGTGGGAAAACAATGTTCAGGTGATGCGGGATTTCGCGGTCGAGAGATCAGCCTGGTCCCAGGCCCACATTATCAATTATTTCGGTCTCGGCGGGCTGTGCGATCTGTCCATCGCCGGTTCTGAAGGCGGCCGGCTTTTCTGGGAAGATCTGGAGATACCCGGCGGCCAGTTCTCTGGGTTCTGTTTTCAGAACGCCGCATTGAATCTGGCAGCAGAAGCGGTACCGGGATTTCAGTTTGAACACTTTGAAGTGACGGGAGCCGTCAGTCAGAACCAGCTGCTGGTTGATGACGGCGCGGTGTGGCACTTTCTCGATACCGGCACTGCACTGGGAACCAACTGGGCGGAGTATGATCCAGATCATCTCAATTGGCAGCAGGGCCCAGCGCAGCTAGGATACGGGGACGGTGATGAAACCACCGTGGTGAGTTATGGCCCGGACAGCAATAACAAATATCCCACCACCTACTTCAAGCATCATTTCAATGTATCTGATCCGGAAAATATCAGCAGCCTGCTGCTGGAACTGGTGCGCGATGACGGGGCAGTTGTCTATCTGAACGGTTCAGAAGTCTGGCGAGTCAATCTGCCGGACGGCCCCGTAACCTATGCAACCTGGGCACTGGATTATGTGGCCGGGGAGGACGAGGATGTTTTCTTTCCTTCAAGTATTGATCCGGATTTCCTGATCGAAGGCGAAAACACCCTTGCAGTGGAAATTCATCAGTCAAGCGGCGGAAGCTCCGATATCAGTTTTGATCTGAGGTTGACTGCAATGATTTCCGCAGTTGATGAAACCATCACCGTGGGAAACCCGCATCTGCAGATTACTCCCGGTGCCAATCTGGAAATCACGGCAGTGTTTGAACCGGTGACAGTGCCGCCGGAAGTCTCGATAACCATCAATGAAATTAACTATCACTCCAATGATGATTTCCCGGTTTGTGACTGGATTGAACTGACCAATTCGGGTGATGCATCCGTTAATCTGATCAACTGGCATTTTCTGGATTCAGCAGATGATCATGATTTTGTTGTTCCCGCCGACTGTCTGCTGGAACCGGGAGAATTTATGGTCCTGTGCCAAAACCTGAGCGAATTCGAGTCCCACTTCCCCGAGGTGGAAAACATACTCGGCAGTTTTGAATTCGGCCTCAGCGGAAATGGTGAATTGATCCGGCTGCTGAATCCGGACGGTGCGGTCGTGGATTCCGTCCGGTATGATGATGGGCCGCCCTGGCCTGCAGAAGCCGACGGCAGCGGTCCAACCCTGGAGCTGATGAACCCGGCCTGGGACAACGGTCTGCCCGGCAGCTGGCAGTCTTCAAACGGCAACGGAACACCGGGATCGGTAAATTCCGTGTTTATGAGCAACCCAATTGGCGATCTGGACAGCAGCGGAAATCTGGATGTCATTGATCTTGTCATACTGGTGGGTTTTATTCTGGAAGAGGAAACGCCTGAACCCTGGCAAATCCTGCTGGCGGATGCCGTTCCCGACGGATCCCTGGATGTGCTGGATCTGGTGGCATTGGTGGGAATCATTCTGGAATAGTGCATCAAACATCCCGGCAAAGCTGACCGGATTGCACATTTCCGGTTCCGATCATCCAGATGAATGATTCACCATTCCTAATACCCATCTTCATCGAACCCGCCAGTTGGCGGGTTTTTAATCCGTCTCCTGACGGACAAGTGTAACAAAGTGCATTCCCCACCGCTTGTTGAAAATCCGCCATTTGGCGTGGCGGCGAGTTTCATTCTTAACCCGAATATTTCACGAGAAATCTATTCCGATGATGGATCTGCTCAATTCGACAGCGTTATACTCGAAAAATGTTCTCAACGTACTGTCCAGTACGATTTCACTCATTTTTCTTC